>NZ_CP054925.1:3033928-3640714 GCF_013364075.1 Amycolatopsis sp. Hca4 | reverse complement strand
GTGGTTCGCGGGTTCGTTCTCTTCCGGAACGCCATTCGCTTGCGTCGTGGCGCTGCTCCGGGGACAACGGTAGTGTCGCGATCCCGGTCGGCGTGAGCCTGTTAGACCGAACATAGGGGTATGCCTTTCCCTACCCCCTAGGAGTGGGCTGGACCGATTGTCCCGCCCCCGGGGGTGCCCCCATCCTGGAACGGCCTCGAGTGCGAGCGGCCGGTCCGGCCCCCTCGCCGGACGATGGGGGACGCGATGAGCCGACCGGGAACACTGTCCCGTGGCGAGTATGATCTGCCGATGTCGACGATTCCCCGGCGCAGCGCCTCGGCCGTCCGGCGGGGTGTCGCCGGAATGGCGCGGCTGGTCGTTTTCGTGCTGTTCGCGGCGGTGCAGGTGTGCGTTCTCACGCTGCCCGCGCTGTTCTGGCTGCCGGAATACGTCGCCGCCGCGGGGCTCACCGTGCTGGTCGCCATTCCGGCGTGCCGGCTGCTGCCGGTGCTTTCCCGCAAATGCGCGCCGGTGCTCTACGGCCGCCCCATCGAATCGCCGTACCTGCCGCTGCCGTCGCTGGAACGCACCGAGAACGGCTGGTACTGGAACGGCTACGACTTCCACAAGTCCCGCTGGGTCTCGCTCGCCCAGCGGCGCGGCCGCTGGTTCTTCACCGACCCGGCCACCTGGCGGGACCTGTGCTGGCTGGTCCTCAACCCGCTCTCGGGCGGCCTCCTCGCCGCCGTCCCGGTCGCGCTCGCCGGGTTCGGGGCGTTCCTGCTGGTCGCCCCGCTGACCGCGCCGCACCTGCCGTCCGGGGCCTGGTACTTCCCGCTGCCGGTGGACAGCCCGGCGGGCATCGCCGCGACGGTCGTCGCCGGGCTGGCCCTGCTGGTGCTGGGGCTGGTGGCCGCGCCCGGCGCGGTCGGCCTGCACGAAGCCTGGACGCGGTGGCTGCTGGCGCCCGACGAGCGGGCGCTGCTGTCCCGGCGGGTGGAGCGGCTGTTCGCCACGCGCGCCGCGGCGATCGACGCGCAGGCCGCCGAGCTGCGGCGGATCGAGCGTGACCTGCACGACGGCGCCCAGGCCCGGCTGATCGCGATCGGCATCTCGCTCGGCACCGCGGAAATGCTGCTCGACACCGACCTCGACGAGGTGCGGCGGCAGCTGGCCGGCGCGCGGGAGCTGTCCGCCGCCGCGCTGCGGGAGCTGCGCGGGCTGGTCCACGGCATCCAGCCGCCGATGCTCGCCGACCGCGGCCTCGGCGCCGCGCTCGAGGACCTCGCGATGGACGCCCCGGTGCCCACGGACGTCGAGGTCGGGCTGATCGGCCGTCCGGACGCCGCCCTGGAGTCGGCCGTCTACTTCGCCGTCGCCGAGCTGCTGGCCAACGCGGCCAAGCACGCGGCGGCCAAGCGCGTGCGGGTGCGCGTCACCCACCGGCCGGGGGCGCTGCAGGTCGTCGTCGCCGACGACGGCAAGGGCGGCGCGGACTTCGGCCGCGGCACCGGGCTGGTCGGTGTCCAGCGCCGGATCGCGGCGTTCGACGGCGTCGTGGAATGCGTCAGCCCGCCCGGCGGACCCACCGAAATCACCATCGTCATTCCGTACGCCGAATAACCAGGGGGATCAGCATGCGTCGCGCCATTGCAGTGTGCCTGTTCGCCGTGGTCACTTCTTTTTCGGTGACCGGGTGCGACCATTTCGTGGACCTCGGGTGCGCGGAACGGTCCTGTCATTTCAACCTCGTCAGCGGGGGAAAGGTGGACCTCGGCGGGCAGGAGCTGAAGGTGCAGAAGATGGACAACAATTCCGTCACCTTCCTGACCGACGGCATCAGCGTCTCGCTGTTCCAGGGCGTCGACCTCGATTTCCTGGGGTACCACCTGCACCTGGGGGAGATCCGCGGCGGCGAGGCCAGTTTGGACGTCACCCGGAATTAGCCGGCGGTGCACCGGCCGCCCTGTCCGCGCTGGTCAAGACAGGGGTTACGGTCCGTGCAGCAGTCACCTAGGTTGGTCCACGATTGGACCGACTAGCGGCAGGGGCGACCCTTTCGCGGGTTTCTGGGGTGACTATGCGTAATGATCTTCTACGAGCGCGCCCGCGCGCGGCGGCGGTCGTCCTCGCCGGCGTGCTGCTGACGTCCGCTTTGGCGGCTTCCGCCGCCGCGGCCGACCCGGCCGCGAAGTTCTCGCCGCGGGTGCGGAGCCTCGTCGGCGAGCTGACGCTCGACGAGAAGCTTTCCCTGGTGCACGGCGGAAACGACCCGAACAGCGTCGGTGAAGCCGGGTACGTGCCCGGTGTGCCGCGGCTCGGCATCCCGTCGCTGCGGCTGACCGACGGCTCCGCCGGGGTGCGCGTCGACAAGCCTTCGGTCGTCATGCCGGCGCCGGTTTCGCTCGCGTCCAGTTTCGACGAATCCCTCGCCACCCGGTACGGCGCCGGCGTCGGCCGGGAAGCCCGCGCGCTGGGCACCGACGTCCTGCTTTCCCCGATGGTCAACACCATCCGGATCCCCTACGGCGGCCGCAACTTCGAAACCTTCAGCGAGGACCCGCTGCTGACGTCCCGGCTGGCCGGTGCCGAGGTGCGGGGCATCGCCGGGCAGGGCACCATCCCGGTCGTCAAGCACCTCGCCGGGAACAACCAGGAGAACGACCGGCAGACGATCAACGTCGTGCAGGACGACCAGACCCTGCACGAGGTCGAGCTGCCCGGCTTCGAGGCCGCCGTCAAGGCCGGTGCGGGCGCGGTGATGTGCTCGTACAACAACCTCAACGGGCCGTCCGCCTGCGCGAACCCCGACCTGCTGACCGGGATCCTGCGCGAGCAGCTGGCCTTCCAGGGCTGGGTGATGTCGGACTGGCGGATGTCGCTGACCCCGGACAGCCTGCCCAAGGGCCTCGACCAGGAAATGCCGGACGGCACGTACTTCGGTGACCAGCTCAAGGCGGCGCTCACCGCGGGCACCATCCCGCAGTCCGCTTTGGACACCGCGGTCGGGCGCATCCTGAGCCAGCTGGACCGCTTCCACCTGCTCGACAACCCCGCCCGGCCGTCCCGCGACCTCGCCGGGCTGACGGCGACCGCGCAGGACGTCGCCCAGGCCGGTGCGGTGTTGCTGCGCAACGAAAAGTCGGCGCTGCCGCTGAGCACCGCGCGTTCCGGCAAGGTCGCGGTGATCGGCTACAACGCGAAGACGCCGAAGCTCAACGGTGGCGGCAGCTCCCACGTGCTCCCGTCCGCCACGCCCGCCTCGCCGGTCGACCTGATCAAGCAGCGCGCGGGCAGCACCACGACCTACACCGCGGGCTACGACCCGGTGGGCGAGGCCGTGCCGGCCGGCGCGCTGTCCCCGGCGTTCACCCAGGGCGGCGGGCTGCCCGCCGGCGCGGAGGGCGTGTTCTACAACGGCACGGTCACCGCGCCGAGCGAGGGCGACTACAGCATCCAGCTGCAGTCGACCGGCGGCGGCGGGTTCTTCCAGGTGGACGGGACGGCGAGCGGGCTGTTCGGCGACTCCATCGCGGGCGGGTACACCGGGATCACCGTGCACCTGACCTCGGGGCCGCACTCGCTGCTGCTGTACGGCTTCGCGGACTTCGTCAACCCGCTGAAGGTCAACCTGCACTGGATCACCCCGGCCGCGGCCCAGGCCGACATCGACCAGGCGGTGGCGGCGGCGAAGGCGGCCACCACGCCGATCGTGTTCGCCTACGACGACAGCTCCGAAGGCCTCGACCGGCCGGACCTCTCGCTGCCCGGCTACCAGGACGAGCTGATCGACGCCGTCGCGGCGGCCAACCCGCGGACGGTTGTGGTGCTGAACACCGGGTCCGCGGTGAAGATGCCGTGGCTGGCCAAGACGGCGGCGGTGCTGGAGATGTGGTACCCCGGCCAGAAGGGCGCCGAGGCGACGACGGCGTTGCTCTACGGCGACGTCAGCCCGCAGGGCAAGCTGACGCAGACGTTCCCGGTGGACGAGGCGCACACGCTGGTCAGCGGCAGCGCCGGGCTGTACCCGGGCCAGGACGGCCAGGTGAAGTACACCGAGGGCGTCGACATCGGCTACCGCTGGTACGCGGACAAGAAGATGACCCCGCTGTTCCCGTTCGGCTTCGGGCTTTCGTACACGACGTTCGCCTACAGCGGCCTCACGGTGGCGAACGCTTCCGACGGCGGCCTCGACGTGAAGGTGACCGTCCGCAACACGGGCACCCGCACGGGCACGGAGGTGGCCCAGGTGTTCGTCGGCCCGAGCCCGCAGGTGACGGCCCCGCAGCCGCCGACGGCCCTGGGCGGCTACGCGAAGGTGACGTTGACGGCGGGCGCGTACCGGACGCTGACGATCCACGTCGACCCCCGCCAGCTGTCCTACTGGGACGTGACGGCGAAGGCGTGGAAGCGCGGCGGCGGCACTCGCGCGGTCCAGGTGGGTCCGTCCTCGGCATCCCTCCCGCTGAGCACCCGGGTCGCCGTGCGCTGAGGGGCATCACCCGTGTCCCCAGGGGCATCACGTGTGATCGGAGGGGCATCAGCCTGATGCCCCTCCGATCACGCATGATGCCCCGCTGAGCACACGTGATGCCTCGCTGATCACAAGGAAACGGCCGGCGCCCTGGTGGGGTGCCGGCCGTTTCCTCGTTCGCTCCTCAGCCGTTGGTCACCGGTAGGTGGCGGAGGCCGCGGATGATCGCCGAGCGGCGGCGGTCGGCCGGGCCCGTCTGGTGGAGGTCCGGCAGGCGGGTGGCCAGGACGCGGAACGCCACGTCCGCCTCCAGGCGGGCCAGGGGTGCGCCGAGGCAGTAGTGCGAACCGCCCGAGAACGAGAGGTTGTCCGGGGTGGTCGGTCGGGTGAGGTCGAAGACGTCGGGGCGGGACCACACGGACGGGTCGCGGTTGCAGCCCGCCGTCAGGACGACCACCGCCGTGTCCGCGGGGATCACCGTGTCACCGACCAGCACGTCCTCTGTGGACACCCGGCTGGACTGCTGGACCGGCGCCTCGAACCGCAGTGACTCCTGCGCCGCCTGGGGCGCCAGGTCCGGGTTCGCGACCAGCTTCTCCCACTGGTCACGCCGTTCCAGCATGGTCTTGACCCCGACGCCGATCAGGTTCACCGTCGACTCCGCGCCGGCCAGGGTGAGCAGCTGGCACAGCGACACCAGCTCGTGCGTCGACAGCCGGTCCTCCGCGCGGGCGGTGAGCAGCTTGCTGACCGCGTCGTCGCCCGGGTGGGCCAGGCGCAGCTCCATCAGCTCGGTGAACAGCGCGTCGAGCTCGTCGAGCGACCGCTGGACCTCCGTGATGTGCTCCACCGACGTGATCTCGTCGAAGATCGTGCCGAACTTCGGCCCGTGCTCGAGGTACCGGCTCAGGAACGGCTCGGGGATGTCGAAGATGGCCGCGACCACCGTCACCGGGATGAGGTCGGCGAACGACGTCATCAGGTCGAACTCGCGACTCGTGTCGACCCGGTCCAGCAGCTCGTGGCAGATCGCGGTGAGCCGGTCCCGGAACCCGGCGATCGCCTTGGGGCTCAGGAACGGCGTGGCCAGTTTCCGCAGCCGGGCGTGGTCGGCGCCGTCGGCGCCGAGCATCGAGTTGTCGAACGTCGTGATCACCGGGCTGATCGGGGTGCCGTCGGACTTGAGGACGCCGAACCGGCGGTCCCGCAGCACCTTCGTGGCCGTCGCGTGGTCGACCGTCGTCCACGCGCCGAGCTCGCTGCGGTGCAGCGGGCCCTTCGCGCGGATCCGTTCGTAGAGCGGGTAGGGGTCCTCCGGGCCGCGCAGCAGCAGCGCGAGGGGGTCACCGAGTTCGCCGAGGGTCCACAGCACCCGCATCTGGGTGGTCATGTCCTGGACCGTCATGACGCCGCCGCGATCAGCCCGGCCACCCCGCGCACGGTCGGTGCCTCGAACACCTGGGAGATCCGCAGCTTGACCCCGAGGTCGCGGCTGATCCGCGAGCACAGCTGGGCGGCGGACAGCGAGTTGCCGCCCTGCCGGAAGAACGAGACGTCGGCGGCGATCGACGGCACGCCGATGATCTCCCGCAGGATGCCCGCCACGGCGGCTTCGGTCTCCGAAAGCGGCGAGTCCCCGGCTGGTGCGGCCGCCGCCCGCAGGCGGACGGCCAGTTCGGCCAGCGCCCGGCGGTCGAGCTTCCGGTCCTCCAGCACGGGCAGCCGGTCCAGCCGCCGCACGAGCGCGGGCACCAGGTAGCCCGGCAGCCGCTCGGCCAGCCGGGCACGCAGCTCGTCCTCGCCGGGCGTTCCGGTGTAGAACAGGCAGAGGTCCTCGTACGCGCCGTCGGCGCCGGTCACCGGCACCACCGCGCACGCCCCGACCCCCGGGACACGGCCGGCGTTCTGCTCGACGTCGTCCAGTTCGATGCGGTGCCCGCGGATCTTGACCTGGCGGTCCGCCCGGCCTTCGAAGTGCAGCAGGCCGTCGGCGGTCCAGCGGCCGAGGTCGCCGGTGCGGTACACGCGTTCCGGCCCGGACGGCAGGGAAACCGTGACGAACTTCCGCGCGGTGAGCTCCTCGTCCCGGAAGTACCCCAGCGCCAGACCGCGCCCGCCCAGGCAGATTTCGCCGCTCTCGCCGGTCTCGCACAGCCGGTCGCCGTCGAGGACGTAGGCCTGGGTGTTGGGGAACGGCACGCCGAGCGGCACCTCGGGGTGGTCGGTGACCCGCACGCGGTGGCAGGTGGCCGCGACGCTCGACTCGACCGGGCCGTACATGTTGTAGAGCGGGATGTCCGGGTACGCCTCGAGGAACCGGGCGGCGTGCCGGGCCGAGAGCTTCTCGCCGCCGGTGCCCACCGCCCGCAGGCCCGCGAAGGCGTCGAGGTCGTTGTCGACCATGCTGTGGAACACCGCGGTGGGCGGGAAGATCGTGGTGACGCCGTGGATGGCGACCAGGTCACGCAGTTTCGTCGCCAGCTCCAGGGTGTCTTCGAGCAGGACCAGGGTGCCGCCGTTGAACAGCACGCCCCAGGAGTCGAGGCCGAAGGCGTCCCACGTCGCCGCGAGCGCCTGCGGCATCACCGCGCCGGAGTCCAGCGGGGTGAACAGCCAGTCGTCGAAGAGCCGGACGTTGCCGCGGTGCGCGGTGACCACGCCCTTCGGCGTCCCGGTGGTCCCGGAGGTGAAGAACACCGCGCAGGCGTCGTCGGCGCCGACGTCGACCGCGGCCGGCCGGGCGCCCGCGACCGGGTGCGACGGCGGCGACCACACCGACGGCCACGAGCTCCCGCGCTCGGCGGCCACCACGGGCCCGCCGAGGTGCTCGATCAGCTCGGCCAGCCGGGCGGTGGGCCACCGCAGGTCGAGGGCGGCGTAGGCGGCGCCGCACTTGAGCACGGCCAGCAGCGTCGCGAACAGCTCGGGGGAGCGGGGCAGCAGCACCGGCACGATCGAGCCGCGTCCGACGCCGCGGTCCTGCAGTTCGGCCGCGCAGGCGTCGGCGAGTTCCGCCAGCTCGCGGTAGCTGGTGTCGCGGCCCCGGTGGTGCAGTGCGGTGCGCTCGGGCCACCGCGAAGCACACCACTCGAACAGGCCGTGCATGGTCTCCGCGCGCCCGAAGGGGACGGGTGCGGGGTTGGCGGACGGGGTCATCGGGTGCTCCCGGTGATCAGCTGCGCCAGCGCGGCCGGCGTCGGGTGGGCGAAGGCGGCGGACAGCTTGAGCCGGACCCCGGTCTGCTTCTGGATCCGCTGGACGAGCTGGGCGGCCAGCAGCGAATGCCCGCCGCCGGCGAAGAAGTTCGTGTCCGCGGTGACGTCGGTCCGCTTGAGCAGCTGCCCGAACAGCGCCACGACGGCGGCGGTCGTGGCGTCCGGCGCGGTCTCCGCCGGGGCCACCGCCACCGGTCCGGCCGCGGTGGCCAGCTCCGCGACCGCGGCCCGGTCCACCTCGTGCGCGGCCGTCTCGGGCAGCGCGTCGACCCGCAGGTAGCAGGTCGGACGCGCCGCGGGCGGCAGCACCGCCTCGGCGTGCCGGGCCAGCTCGGCCGCGAGCTGCGGTTTGTCCGGCGCCTGCACGACGGCGACGAGGTCCTCGGTGCCGGGACGCAGGGTGACCGCGGCGGCGACGACGTCCGTGTGCGCGGTCAGGGCGTCTTCCACGGTGGCCAGGTCGACCCGGGTGCCGCCGGACACCAGCTGCCGGTCCAGCGGACCGTGGACGTGCAGGGACCCGTCGGGCCGCCAGTGCGCGAGCACGCCGGTGGCGGTGCCCAGCCTCAGTTCCCCGCGCACGCCCACGGGCAGCCGCCGCCCGTCCGGCGCGACGACGTCGGCGCCGAGGCCCGGGACGGGGACGCCGTCGGTGAGCACCCAGCGGCCCCCGGCGGAGAACACCGTGTGGACGTCGGCGTCCAGGGCCTGCAGGGTGCGGACGAGCGGGCCGGGCGCGGGCTCGGCGCCGATCAGCGCGGTGCGGCCGCCGACGGCCTCGCCGAGCTGCTCGGCCACGCGGGCCCAGACGAGCGGGGTGGCGGGCACGACGCCGATGTCGTGCCCGGTGAGCAGCCCGGCGAGCAGGTGACCGTCGGTGCGGGCCGCGTCGGGGGCGACGACCAGCGGCACGCCGTTGGTCAGGGCCAGGAGCAGTTCCGGGACGGCGGTGGAAAGCCACAGCACCGGCCGGGAACCCACGGCGACCGGCCGGACGGAGTCCGCGAGCTCGCGGTGGGTCACGCCGGGCAGCGCCGGGCTGTCCGGGGAAACGGCGGCCGCGTCCGGGTCGACGGCGACCGTGACGGCGTAGGAGATTTCCTCGGCGTCCAGCACCTTTTTCGCGTCGGAGGCCTCCGTGACGGCCGCTCCGGCCAGCCAGCTGCCGAGCACCGCGGCCGCGAAGTCCGGGCCGCGCGGGGCGGTCACGGCGACGACGTCACCCGGGCCGGTTCCCGCGTCGGCCAGCAGGGTGGTGACGGCCGCCGCGGCCCGCCAGAGATCCCGGTAGGACGTCGTGCCCCCGTCGGTCACGATGGCGGGGGCACCCGGGTTTTCCGAGACGTGCCGGGCGATCGCGGTGAGGACGGTCCCGGTTCCGGCGGGAACACCGGGCGCGTCGAGGACGGCGTGGTCGGTGGCGCCCCAGCCGTCGAGCTCGCGCAGCGGCCGGTCCGGCGCGCTCGCCGCCGCGACCAGGAGGGCGTCGTAGCGCTCGAGCAGCAGTTCGACCTCGCCGCGGTCGAGCACCTCGGCGCCGTAGACCGCCTTGACGCGGCTCTCCTCCGCCGAGGGCAAGATGACGAACTCGAGGTCGAACTTGCTGTGCCCGGGGTCGATTTCGACGACCTCGGCGGCCGCGCCGCCGAGGCTCGTGGCGGCCCGGCCGCCGAAGGGCAGGTAGTTGAACACGTGCCGGAACAGGGTGGTGCGCCAGGACGAATCCGCTCGCTCGACCTCGGGCAGCAGGACGTCCATCGGGACGTCCGCGTGCGCGATCGCCTCGAAGAACAGGTCCCGCACCCGGCGGCTGAAGGTCCGGAACGTCTCGGCCGGGTCGATCCGCACGCGCAGCGGCACGATGTTGACGTGGTAGCCGATCGCGCGCTGGGCCTGCTGGCTGCGCACGTTCACCGGGAAGCCGACGGCGAGGTCGGTCCCGGCGCCGTGCGCGTGCAGCAGCAGGTAGTAGGCGGCCAGCAGCACGACGACGTCCGGTGCCTTGAGTTCCTTCTGCAGCGCGGTGACGACGTCCTTCGCGGCCGCGGAGAACGGGCGGACGAGCTGCTCGCCGCGCAGGGTCGGCTGGGCGCTTTCCTGGCCGCCGCACCACAGTCCGGGCCCGCCGGAGCCGAAGTCACGCAGGTGCTCGCGCCAGAAGGCGAGGCTCTCGGGTTTCGGCTCGGACTCCGGCCAGACCGGGACGGGCGGCCCGGCGTCCGGGAGGTCCCCGGCGAGCACCGCGTCGTACGCGGCGGCCAGCTCCTCCAGGAAGATCGACATCGACGTGCCGTCGAAGACGAGGTGGTGCACGGCCACGCCGACCGAGTCGTGCTCCGGGCCGTGGAACAGGCCGACGCGCAGCAGCGGCGATCCGTCCAAGGTGAACGGACGGGTGATCAGCTCGCGCAGGGCAGCGTCGACATCCTCGCACTCCGCGCCCTCGAGGGGGATCGGGAACGACGGCAGCACCGACTTAGTCAGCCGGGTGTCGTCGGCGTGGAACACCGTCCGCAGCGCGTCGTACCGGCGCACCAGCTGCGCGACGGCCTCCTGCAGGACGGCCCGGTCGAGCCGGCCCGCCACCCGCAGCGCGACACCCGGTACGTTGTTCACGCCCTCGCCGGGCACCAGCCGTTCGAGCAGCCAGAGCCCTTCTTCCTTGCGGGTCGCCGGAATCCGCGGCGTCTCCTCAGCGGTCGGCATGTCCGGTCCCTTCGGGGAGGTCTTCGACGGTGACGAAGGCGTGCGGAACGGCCTCCGCGGGCAGCCGGGCGGCCAGGTAGGCGCGCAGCTCGGCGACGAAGGTGCTCGTCTTCGCCGCGCGCGAGGGGGCGTTCGCGTACTCGGTGAAGGGCAGCCCGGGGGTCGCCGCCGAAGCGGGCACGGTCACCGGCTCGCCCTCGCGGGTGTAGACGACGTCGACCAGGCCCGGTCCGCCCGCCGACCAGGTCACCGCGGCCTGGTAGCCCCGCCGCCGTCCGATCTCGTGCAGGTCTTCGGGGTCCGGTGCGGTCACCGCGGCGGGCGTGCTGCCGCTGTCGAGCTTGGCCAGCGCGGCCAGCTCGCGGGCGACCCGGCCGTTCGGCACGCCGGTGATCCGCGCGGACGGCGGCCGGACGTCGCTCAGCAGCGTCTCCAGCGCGGCCGGGTCCCAGGCCAGCGTGTGCGCGGGCTCGACGGTCTCCGCGGGTTCCCTGCGCAGCACGGCGTCGTAGCGGTGCCGGCTCAGCTCGTTGTGGTGGCGGGCCCGCTTCAGCCGGACGTCCGCCGCCGCGATGCCGGGCAGCGACGCGGCCAGCGCCGGGAAGAAGTCGGGGTCGACGAGCAGTTCCTTCTCTTCCAGGACGCTGTTCTCGACCAGTTCGCGGGCCTGTTCCGGCGCCGCGGCCAGCTCGTCGGCCAGCACCGCGGCCCGGAAGGCCCGCAGCAGCCGGAGGTTCCGCACGTCGCCGGCGAACACCGCGCCGCCGGGCGTGATGAGCGCGGCGGCCTGGCGCAGGACGTCGGCGAGGTAGCCGATGTCGGGGAAGTACTGGACGACCGAGTTGATCACGACGGTGTCGAAGTGATCCGCCGGCAGTCCCGCGAAGTCGTTGGCCTCGCGGCTGTGCAGCCGCACGTGGGCCAGCGCGGGGTCGGCCGCGACCTGGCCGGTGAGCGTCTCGATCACGGTCGGGGAGAAGTCCGTGGCCGTGTACTCCTCGCACACCGGCGCGAGCTTGGCCATCAGCAGGCCGGTGCCGACGCCGATCTCCAGCACCCGGCGCGGCCGCAGCGCCCGGATCCGCTCGACGGTGGCGTCCCGCCACTCCCGCATCTGCGCGAGCTCGATCGGCAGCCCGGTGTAGGTGCTGTGCCAGCCCACGAAGTTCTCCCCGAGCCCGCCGGACTCGGGGAGCTCGCCGTAGACCCATTCGTAGATGAGCTGCCACTCGTCGACGCGCGCGCGGTCGTCGCCGGCTTCGGCGACCGGGTCACGGGGCACGACGCGGGCGACGAGCCGCCCGGTTCCGGGTTCGCGGGTGACACTGGCCCGCGCGACGCCGGGGTGCCCGGCGAGCGCGACTTCGGCTTGGCTTTCCGTGCCGGTGCCCAGACCGGTCGGTGACGTCGGCATCAGCTCTCCTGCGGGGATCTTCGGTGAGGGGGCGGTCAGGGGAGCAGGCCGCGGACGGCCTGCGCGACCTCCGGCTGGCTGAGCAGGCCGGAGTGGTCGATGTCGAACCGGATCTCGCGCGCGCCGATCTCCAGCGCGCCGGGCAGTTCGGCGGAGCGGATCACGTCGACGCCGTCGAGGTCGCCGGTGACGGTGACCTGGGAAGCGGCGACCAGGTACGTCATGTAGCTGCTGAACCAGGAGACGAGTTCCTCGGCGCGGTCGGCGTCCAGCTCGACCCGCTCGAACGCCGTGGTGCCGACGTCGCGGTAGAGCCGCACGAACTCCTTCGTGAGCGTCTCGAGGTCGTCGTGGGTGCGCTGGGCGGCCTCGCCGGCGGCGTGCGCCTGCTGCACCTCCTCCTCGGTGAGGACGGCCGCGAGCGCGTCCACCACGCGGAAGAAGCCGTAGTGGAGGACGGTGAAGCCGGTGGCGGCGGTCGGGTCGAACAGGACCACCCGCGGCTTCGCCTGCCAGGTCGCGATGCGCTCGGCGATGGCGAGGGCGAACACGCTGGACGCGCAGTAGCCGAACACCGCCTTGATCTCGGCGCCGCTCGCGCGCAGCTCCTCGGTCCACCGGTCGAGGTAGTCGTCGCCGGTCATGCCGGTCTCCTCGCCGACGGCCGGCGGCAAGCTCTCCCAGACGCCGTACGGCGTCTCGAGGTGCTTCGCGAGCTCGGCGAACCCCGCCTCCGGCCGCCCGGTGACCGTGAAATCCACCGTGATGATTACTTCCTTGTCGGACGCGTTTTCGTCGATCGGGTGCCATGAATGGAGTTCGGCCACGATTGCCCGCCTTTATGTCTTCGGCAGAATAAAGATTTCCGCAGTCTGAAGCTAGCAGCGGCGGATCGGGCCGGTAACCCCTAGCGCGCCCCTAGACAAGAGGCTGGTGAGCAGTGGTTCCGAGGGGTTAGGGGTTGGAGTGGCCAGTGGCGTCGCCGTAGTGTTCGGCGACGATGAATAAACCGGGGAATGAGGGCGATCGATGGGCGCGGTAACAGTTCTTCCTGACGACGCCCGGTACGCCGATCTCGTGCGCGGGGTGAATCAGCGCTGGGTCGGCAAGCCCGATTACGTCCGCGTGCCGACGTCCACCGAAGAAGTGGTGGACGCCGTTGGCGCGGCGGTGCGCGAGGGACGGCGGATCGCGGTCCGCAGCGGCGGGCACTGCGTCGAGGAGATGGTCGGCGCCGCGGACGTGCAGGTGGTCATCGACCTGTCCGAACTCAACCGGATCGGCTTCGACGCCGAGCGTGACGCCTTCTTCGCCGAGCCTGGCGCGACCGTGGGCCAGGCCTACCGGACGCTCTACAAGCGTTGGGGCGTCACCATCCCGGCGGGGTCCTGCCCGAGCGTCGGCCTGGGCGGGCACATCGCGGGCGGCGGCTACGGCCCGCTGTCGCGGAAGTTCGGTTACGTCTCCGACCACCTCCACGCGGTCGAGGTCGTCGTGGTCGACGCCGACGGCACCGCGCGTGCGGTGGTTGCGAGCCGCGACGAGAACCACGACCTGTGGTGGGCCCACACCGGCGGTGGCGGCGGCAACTTCGGCGTCGTGACGCGGTACTGGCTGCGGATCCCCGGCGCGGTCGGCACCCCCGAGGCCCTCCTGCCCGCCCCGCCCGCCCGGCTGCTGGTGCAGCAGGACGTCTGGGTGTGGGACATGCTCGACGAGGCCGCGTTCACGCGCCTGCTGCGCAACCACGGCGAGTGGTACGAGCGCAACAGCGCCCCCGGTTCGCCGTACGAAGACCTCTACAGCGGCCTGTGGTGCGGGACGCGCGCGTCCCAGTTCGTCGCCATGTCGACACAGATCGACAGCGCCGCCCCGAACGCGGCCGGCCTGCTCGACGACTACGTCACCGCGATCCGCCGCGACCTCGGCGTCGCCCCGGCGCTGAGCAGCCGCCAGGAGCTGCCGTGGCTGCACGCGACGTCGTGGGGCGGCATCGCCGACAGCGGCGACCACACCCTGAGCTTCAAGATCAAGGCCGCCGACCTGCGGAAACGCTGCACCGACGAGCAGGCCGCGAAGCTGTACGCGCACCTGCTGCGCGAGGACTACGGCAACCACCGCGCCGGCGTGATGTTCGTCGGCTGCGGCGGCCGGATGAACGCGCTGTCGCCCACCGACACCGCGATCGCGCAGCGCGACTCGATCCTCAAACTCGTCTACTCCACGCACTGGGACGCCTCCGAACAGGCCGAGCCGCACCTGGCCTGGCTGCGGGAGTTCTACGCCGACGTCTACGCCGGGACCGGTGGCGTGCCGGTGCCGGACGAGCGCACCAACGGCTCCTACGTGAACAACCCGGACTTCGACGTCCAGGACGAGCGGTGGAACGGCTCCGGGCTGGCCTGGCACGAGCTCTACCACCAGCACAACTACCCGCGGCTGCAGCGGGTGAAGGCGCGGTGGGACCCGGGCGACGTGTTCCGGAACCCGTTCTCCGTGCGGCTCCCCTGAGCCCGACCCCGGGAGGTAACGAGTGGCCACCCCGACCCTGACCACCGAGCACGAGCACACCGGAAGTGGCCACGACGTCGTGCCGCTGATCGTCTCCGCGGACAGCAAGGCGGGGCTGCGGTCGAAGGCGCACCGCCTCGCGCGGTACCTCGCCGACCACCCGGACACGCCGTTCGAGGCGTTCGCGCGCTCGGTCGCGGTCGAGGACACCGGCCGGGCGCACCGGGCCGTGCTGCTGGCCGCCGGCCGGGAGGACGGCCGGCGCGGGCTGGACACCCTGGCCGCCGGCCAGAACCCGCCCGACGTCGTGCGCGGCAGCGCCCGGCGCGCCGAGCGGGTCGTGTTCGTCTTCCCCGGCCAGGGCTCGCAGTGGCCGGGGATGGCACTGGACCTGCTCGACTGGTCGCCGGTGTTCGCCACCGAACTCGCCCGCTGCGACGCCGCGCTCGCCCCCTTCGCCGACTGGTCCGTTGTGGACGTCCTGCGTGGACGGCCCGGCGCACCCACCCTCGAGGACGGCGCGGACATCGTGCAGCCGGTGCTGTTCGCGGTGATGGTGGCGCTGGCCGCGCTGTGGCGAGCGCACGGCGTCGAGCCGGCCGCCGTCGTCGGGCACAGCCTCGGCGAGGTCGCCGCCGCCTGCGCGATCGGCGCCCTTTCGCCCGCGGACGGCATGCGGGTGGCCGCGCTCTGGAGCAGCGCGCAGGCGACCCTGTCCGGCCGCGGCGACATGATCTCCGTGCCGCTGCCGGTGGCCGAGGTGCGGTCCCGGCTGGCCGGCCGTGACGGGCTGGACATCGGCGCGGTCAACGCGCCCACGTGGGTGATCGTCTCCGGCGATTCCGCGGCGGTGGCGGAGCTGCTGGCCGACCTGACCGCCGACGGCGTGCGCGCCCGGCGCATCCCGGTCGGGCTGGCCGCCCACTCGCGGCACATCGACGACATCCGCGAGCGGCTGCTCGCCGACCTCGCCCCGCTGGCCCCGGTGTCCACCGCGGTCCCGTTCCACTCGACGGTGACCGAAGGCCCGCTCGACACCGCCGCGCTCGACGCGGGCTACTGGTTCCGCAACCTGCGCAACCCGGTCCGCTTCGACGAGGCCACCCGCGGGCTCGTCGAGCAGGGCCACGGCGTCTTCGCCGAGATCAGCCCGCACCCGGTGCTCACCGTTGCGGTGCAGGACACGGTCGACGCGCTCGACGGCCGGGCCGTCGTCCTCGGCACGATCCGCCGCCGCGAAGACGGCCCCCGCTCCTTCCTCGGCTCGCTCGCCGCCGCCTACGTTTCCGGGGCCAGCGTCGACTGGACCGCGGCCTTCCCCGGCGGCGCCGAGCCGGTGGCGCTGCCGGAGTCCGGTTCGGACGCCACGGTCGCGGCCGCCGGCCTGCTGGCCGCCGGGCACCCGCTGCTCGGCGCGGCCGTCGAGCTCGCCGAAGACGGCGGCTGGCTGTTCACCGGCCGCCTCTCGGCCGTGCAGCAGCCGTGGCTGGCCGGGCACACCGTGCTCGGCCGGACCGTGCTGCCGTCGTCGGTGCTGGTCGAGCTGATCCTGCACGCGGCGTCCGAGCTGGGCTGCGCCCGGATCGAGGAGCTCACCCAGCACCTGCCGGTCGTCTTCGCCGAAGAGGCGCTCTGCCTGCAGGTCCGGATCGGCCCGGTCGACGACGCCGGCGCCCGCCGGATCGGCGTGTTCGCCCGCCCCGACTCGGTCGGTGGCGCCCAGGGCGGGCCGTGGACGCGGCACGCCACCGGGATCATGGCCGAGACCGCCGGGTCGGCGGCCGGGCCGGAGCCGGTGGACTGGCCGCCGCCGGGTGCGGTCGCCGAGGACGCCGCAACCGCACGGGACCGCCTGCGCGCCCACGGCATCGAGCTGGGCCCCGAGTTCGGCGGCCTGAGCGCGGCCTGGTCGCTCGACGGCGAGCTGTTCGCCGAGGTGGCGCTGCCGTCCCCGGCCGGCAGCGGTGCGGGCTACGGCATCCACCCCGCGCTGCTGGACTCCGCGCTGCAGGCGGTCGCGTTGTTCCCCGCCGCGGCGGAGTCCGACGGCTGGCTCGCGTCCTCGTGGAGCGGCCTGGCCCTGCACGCGGCGGGCGTTCCGGCGCTGCGGGTCCGGCTGCGGGCCACCGGGCCGGACTCGGTGTCGGTTTCGGCCACCGACCTGGTGGGCCGCCCGGTGTTCTCGGCCGAGAACGTCGTCCTGGGTGCGCTGCCCGGTGACTACGTCCGCGCACCGCACGCCGAACCGGTGAGCCGGGCCGAGCCGGACGGCGGGTTCGCCGCGAAGGTGGCCGCCTTGCCCGCGCCCGCCCGGGAGGAACTGCTGCTCGACCTGGTCCTCGAGCACACCGCGGCGGTGCTCGGCCGTGCCACCGCCGACGGCGGTGACACCTTCACCGAACTCGGCTTCGAGTCGCTGACCGCGGTGGCGCTGCGCAACCGGCTCGCCGAGGCGACCGGGCTGAAGCTGCGCACCACACTGGCCTTCGACTACCCGACCCCGGCCGCGCTGGCCGGGCACCTGCTGGACGTGCTGGGCCCGGCGGAGCCCGACGTGCTGGCCGGCCTCGACCGGCTGGAGGAGGCGCTGTTCGGCGAGCCGGGCGGCCCGCTGCACGGCCGGGTCAAGGTCCGGCTGCGCGACCTGCTGTTCCGGCTGGACGGCGCCGGGGACGCGCGCGACCCCGAACCCGGGGACGCGCCGCTCGACGCGGCGTCGGACGACGAAATCTTCGCACTGCTCGATCGGGAGCTCGACCTGTCCTGAGACACCTCAGGCGGACAACGCACGGAGTTGACGGCACATGGCGAACGAGGACAGGCTCCGCGACTACCTCAAGCTGGCCACGGCGGACCTGCGCCAGGCCAAGCAGCGGTTGCGGGACTTCGAGGCGCGGGAAACCGAGCCGATCGCGATCGTCGGCATGGGCTGCCGCTTCCCGGGCGGCATCGAGACGCCGGAAGCGTTGTGGCGCCTGGTGTCCGCGGGCGAAGACGTCGTCGGTGACCTCCCGGCCAACCGGGACTGGGCGGCGCTGTACGACCCGGACCCGGCGCGGCCCGGTACGTTCTCCATGCGCGGCGGCGCGTTCCTGCACGACGCCGACCGGTTCGACGCGGGCTTCTTCGGCATTTCCCCGCGGGAAGCACTGGCCATGGACCCGCAGCAGCGGCTGCTGCTGGAGACGTCGTGGGAGGCCCTTGAACGCGGCGGCATCGACCCGCGGACGCTCAAGTCGAGCCGCACCGGCGTGTTCGTCGGCGCCATGCAGCAGAACTACGCGCCCAGCTCGCACCGGGTCCCCGAATCGGTCGAGGGCCACCTGCTCACCGGCACCATCACCAGTGTCGCCTCCGGCCGGATCGCCTACGTCCTCGGTCTGGAGGGGCCCGCGGTCACCGTCGACACCGCGTGCTCGTCGTCGCTGGTCGCGCTGCACTGGGCGGTGCAGGCCCTGCGCCGCGACGAGTGCTCGCTGGCGCTGGCCGGCGGCGTGACGGTGATGGCGACGCCGGGCATCCTCATCGAGCTCAGCCGCCAGCGGGCCCTCTCGCCGGACGGCCGCTGCAAGCCGTTCTCCGCCGACGCCGACGGCTTCGGGGCCGCCGAGGGCGCCGGGATGCTGGTGCTGGAACGGCTGTCCGACGCCCGGCGGAACGGGCACCCGGTGCTCGCGGTCGTGCGCGGCTCGGCGGTGAACTCCGACGGCGCGTCGAACGGGCTCAGCGCCCCCAACGGGCCGTCGCAGGAGCGGGTCATCCTGGACGCGCTGGCCAACGCCCGGGTGGCGGCGAGCCAGGTCGACCTGATGGAGGCGCACGGCACCGGCACCCCGCTCGGTGACCCGATCGAAGCGCAGGCGCTGCTGGAGACCTACGGGCGGGGCCGGTCGCCGGAGCAGCCGCTCTGGCTGGGGTCGGTGAAGTCGAACATCGGCCACACGCAGGCCGCGGCCGGCGTGGCCGGGGTGATGAAGGTTGTGCTGGCGCTGCAGCACGCGACCCTGCCGGCGTCGAAGCACGCCGGGCGGCCGACGTCCGAAGTGGACTGGTCGGCGGGCACGCTGCGGCTGCTGGACGCCGAGGCCGAGTGGCCCGAGCGCGACCACCCGCGGCGGGCGGCCGTGTCGTCGTTCGGGATCAGCGGCACCAACGCGCACGCCATCCTCGAAGCCGCCCCGCCCGCCGAACCCGTGTCGCCGGCGCCCGTACCCGCCGTCGTCCCGTGGGTCCTCTCGGGCCGCACGGCGGACGCCCTGCGGGCGCAAGCCGCCCGGCTGTCCGAAGTGGACGATCTGGGCCTTGCCGAAGTCGGTTGCTCGCTCGCGGTGACGCGGTCCCGGTTCGAGCACCGGGCCGTCGTGGTCGGCCACGACCGGGCCGAGCTGCTGCGCGGGCTCACCGCCGTCGCCGCGGGCACGCCGGACGACGCGGTGGTCTCCGGGGTCGCCGGGAAGCCGGGCAAGGTCGCCCTGGTGTTCCCGGGGCAGGGTTCGCAGTGGGCCGGGATGGCCCTCGAACTGGCCGAATCGGCACCGGCTTTCGCGGCGCGGCTCGACGAGTGCGCGGCGGCGCTGGACTCCTTTGTGGACTGGTCGCTGCGGGACGTCCTGGCGGACGCCGAGGCGCTGGAGCGGGTCGACGTCGTGCAGCCCGCGCTGTTCGCCGTGATGGTGTCGCTGGCCGAGTTGTGGCGTTCGCACGGGGTCGTGCCCGACGCCGTGGTGGGCCACTCGCAGGGCGAGATCGCCGCGGCCGTCGTCGCGGGTGCGCTGTCGCTGGAGGACGGCGCGCGGGTGGTGGCCCTGCGGAGCAAGGCGATCCTCGCGCTGGCCGGGCGCGGCGGCATGGTCTCGGTGGCCGCGTCCCGCGAAGCCGTCGAGGCGCGGCTGACCGGGGACCTGTCGATCGCGGCGGTGAACGGCCCGGCCGCGGTGGTGGTCTCGGGGGCGCCGGACGCCCTCGCCGAGCTGATCGAGTCCTGCGAAGCCGACGGCGTCCGCGCCAAGCGGATCCCGGTGGACTACGCGTCGCACTCCGCGCAGGTCGAGGAGATCCGCGACGAGCTGCTCGGCGTGCTCGCCCCGATCGCCCCGCGGACCGCCGGGACGGGCTTCTTCTCCACCGTGACCGGCGAGTGGGCCGACGGCGCCGAGCTCGACGCGGAGTACTGGTACACCAACCTCCGCGGCACCGTGCTGCTCGACGCCGCCGTCCGCACGCTGGCCGAGCGCGGGTTCGGCACCTTCGTCGAAGCTTCGCCGCACCCGGTGCTGACGATGGCCATCGGCGAGACGGCGACCGCGCTGGGCACCCTCCGCCGAGGCGACGGCGGCCTCGCCCGGTTCCAGCGGGCGCTGGCCGAGGCGCACTGCGCCGGCGTCGACGTCGACTGGACCCCGGCCTTCCCCGGCGCGCACCGGGTGGACCTGCCCACCTACCCCTTCCAGCGCGAAAGCTTCTGGCTGCGGACGGAGGACCACGGCGGCGAAGTCCCCGCCGACGCCCGGTTCTGGGACGCCGTGGACCGCGACGACCCGGCGGACCTCGCCGACACCCTCGGCGTCTCCGTCGACACCCCGCTGGAGGAGCTGCTCCCGGCACTGGCCGCGTGGCGACGGCAGCGGGCCGTCGAATCCACTGTGGACTCGTGGCGGTACGAAGTCACCTGGAAGGCCGCCGAACTGCCTGCCGCGACGCCGTCCGGACGCTGGCTGGTCGTCCGCGGCGAAGGCGGCACCGGCCAGGACGTCGTGGACTTCCTCGCGCGCACCGCCGAAGTCGAGACCCTCGCCCTGACCGAAGCCGATCGCCCCGCGCTGGCCGAGCGCCTTGCCGGGCCGTACGACGGCGTGCTGTCGCTGCTGGCCGCCGACGAACGCCCGCACCCGGAGTTCCCCGAGAGCCCGGCCGGGCTGATCCTGACCCTGGTGCTGGCCCAGGCGCTCGGCGACGCCGGCGTCACCGCCCCGCTGTGGGTGCTCACCCGCGGCGCGGTCCGCACCGGACCCGCCGACGAGCTGCCGGGCCTCGAGCAGTCGCTGCTGTGGGGCCTCGGCCGCGTCCTCGCGCTGGAGCACGCCGACCGCTGGGGTGGCCTCGTCGACCTCACCCCGGAACCCGGTGCGGCCGACCTCGACCGGCTGGGCCGGATCCTCGCCGCCCGTGGTGACGAGGACCAGCTCGCCGTGCGGCCGGGTGGCCTGCGCGTCCGGCGGCTGCGCCCGGCGGGCCGCGGCGACCGGCCGCGGGACTGGCGGCCCGAGGGCACGATCCTGGTCACCGGCGGCACCGGCGCACTGGGCACGCACGTCGCCCGCTGGCTGGCCAGGGAAGGCGCGCCGCACCTGGTCCTCACCGGCCGCCGCGGGCCGGACGCGCCCGGCGCGCCGGAACTGGCCGCCGAGCTGGAATCCCTCGGCACCCGCGTCACCCTCGCCCGCTGCGACGTCGCCGACCGCGACGCACTGGCCGCGCTGCTGGCGGAGCTCGGCGAGCCGGTCCGGTCGGTGTTCCACGCCGCGGGCACGGTCGAGCTGCTGCCGGTGACCGAGACGACCCTCCCGGGGTTCGCCGAGGTCGTCCGGGCGAAGGTCGCCGGGGCCCGGCACCTCGACGAACTGCTCGGCGCCGACCTCGACGCGTTCGTGCTGTTCTCCTCCATCGCCGGGGTCTGGGGCAGCGGCGACCACGCGGCCTACTCGGCGGCCAACACCTTCCTCGACACCCTGGCCGAGCGGCGCCGGGCCCGCGGCGCGACCGCGACGTCGATCGCCTGGGGCGTCTGGGCGCCGACGGAGGTCGAAGGCCGGGGCGGGATGTCCGAAGGCGTCGACGCCGGCCAGCTCGCCCGCCGCGGCCTGCCGCTGATGGACCCGGCCACGGCGGTCACCGCCCTGCACGAAACCCTCGGCCGCGACGAGACGGCCGTGGTGCTCGCCGACGTCGACTGGGCCCGGTTCCTGCCGGTGTTCACCGCCGGCCGCGCCCGGCCGCTGTTCGACGACCTGCCCCAGGTCCGCCGGCCGTCGGAAGCCCCGGTCGCGGAGGCGACGCCGCTGGCCCGGCAGCTCGCCGGGCTCTCCGGCGACGACGCCGACCGGGTGCTGCTGGACCTGGTCCGCGCCCAGGCCGCCGCGGTGCTCGGGCACGCGAGCGGCGACGCCGTCGAGCCGGACCGGCCGTTCACCGACCTCGGCTTCGACTCGCTGACCGCCCTCGACGTCCGGAACCGGATCGCCGCCGCGACCGGCCTGCGGCTGCCCGCCACGCTCGTGTTCGACCACCCGACCCCGCTGCGGCTCGCCGGGCACCTGCGGGACACCGTCCTCGGCGCGCGGACCGGGCCGGCCGCGGTCACCCGGGTCGCGGCCGCCGACGACCCGATCGCGATCATCGGCATGGGCTGCCGCTACCCCGGCGGCGTGCGGTCCGCGGACGATCTGTGGACCCTCGTCGCCGAAGGCCGCGACGCCGTCTCCGGGTTCCCCACCGACCGCGGCTGGGACCTGGCGAAGCTGTTCGGTGCCGCCGACGAGCAGGGGACCTCGACGGTCCGCGAGGGCGGCTTCCTGCACGACGTGGCCGACTTCGACGCCGGTTTCTTCGGGATCTCGCCGCGGGAGGCACTGGCGATGGACCCGCAGCAGCGGCTCCTGCTGGAGATCGCGTGGGAGACCATCGAGCACGCCGGGATCGACCCGGCCACCCTGCGCGGTGCACCCGCGGGCGTCTTCGTTGGCGCCAACTACCAGGACTACCACGCGCGGATGCGGGAAATCCCGGACGGCCTCGAAGGGCACCTGCTCACCGGCAGCGTGTCCAGCGTGCTGTCCGGCCGCGTCGCCTACACGCTCGGCCTGGAGGGACCGGCGCTGACCATCGACGCGGCCTGCTCGTCGTCGCTGGTGGCGTTGCACCTGGCCGCGCAGGCCCTGCGCCGCGGCGAGTGCTCGATGGCACTGGCCGGCGGCGTCGCGGTGATGGTGACGCCGTCGTCGCTGACCGCCTTCAGCCGCCAGCGCGGGCTGGCCGCCGACGGGCGCTGCAAGGCGTTCGGGGCCGGGGCCGACGGCATGGGCATGGCCGAAGGCGCCGGCCTGGTGCTGGTCGAACGGCTGTCCGACGCGCGGCGCCTCGGCCACCCGGTGCTCGCCGTGCTGCGCGGCAGCGCGCTGAACCAGGACGGCGCTTCGAACGGGCTCAGCGCCCCCAGCGGCCCGGCACAGCAGCGGGTCATCCGGGCCGCCCTCGCCGACGCCGGACTGTCCACATCGGACGTCGACGTGGTCGAGGCACACGGCACCGGCACCGCCCTCGGCGACCCGATCGAGGCGCAGGCCCTGCTGGCCACCTACGGCCAGGACCGCGAGGAGCCGCTGTGGCTCGGCTCGCTCAAGTCCAACATCGGCCACACCCAGGCCGCGGCCGGGGTGGCCGGGGTGATCAAGACCGTGCAGGCGCTGCGGAACGGCGTGCTGCCGCGGACGCTGCACGCGGAAACACCGTCGTCCCACGTGGACTGGGACAGCGGTGCCGTGCGGCTGCTCCAGGAGCCGGTGCCGTGGGACCGGCCGCGGCCGCGCCGGGCGGCGGTCTCGTCGTTCGGCATCTCCGGCACGAACGCCCACGTCATCCTCGAGCAGGGGGACGACGGTCCCGCGCCGACGCCCGAGCCCGCCGTGGTGCCGTGGGTGTTGTCGGCGAAGTCTTCCGAGGCGCTGCCGGCCCAGGCCGCCGCCCTCCGGGAGCGTGCGGCCGAGGGCAGCGTCGCCGACATCGCGTTCTCGCTCGCCACCGCGCGCACCGGCTTCCCGCACCGCGCGGTCGTCACCGGCACGGACCGGGAGGCGCTGCTGGCCGGCCTTTCCGCGCTGGCCGATGACCTTCCGGCGCCGAACGTGGTCACCGGGGCGGTGGCGCCGGGCCGGGCCGCGCTCGTGTTCCCCGGCCAGGGCTCGCAGTGGGCGGGGATGGCCCTGGAGCTGGCCGGGGCGTCGCCGGTGTTCGCGGCCCGGCTGGACGAGTGCGCTGCCGCCTTGACGTCCTTCGTGGACTGGTCGCTGCGTGCCGTGCTGGCCGACGCCGAGGCGCTGGCCCGGGTCGACGTCGTGCAGCCCGCGTTGTGGGCCGTGATGGTGTCGCTGGCCGAGCTGTGGCGGTCCTTCGGCGTGGTGCCGGACGCCGTCGTCGGGCACTCGCAGGGCGAGATCGCCGCGGCGGTCGTGGCCGGCGCACTGTCCCTCGAGGACGGCGCCCGCGTGGTCGCCCTGCGCAGCAAGGCGATCCTGGCGCTGGCCGGCCGCGGCGGGATGGTGTCGGTCGCGGCGCCGGAGTCCGAGGTCGAGGCGCGGCTGACCGGCGGGCTGTCGATCGCCGCGGTGAACGGCCCGGCCGCCGTCGTCGTTTCCGGCGAGCCCGGTGCGCTCGACGCGCTGCTGGCCGCGTGCGAGGCGGACGGCGTGCGCGCCAAGCGGATTCCCGTCGACTACGCGTCCCACTCGGCGCAGGTGGAGCAGCTGCGCGAAGAACTCCTCGACGTGCTGGCCCCGATCCGGCCGCGGACCGGCGACATCCCGTTCTTCTCGACGGTCACCGGCACCCGGCTCGACGGCGCCGAGCTGGACGCCGGGTACTGGTACACGAACCTCCGCGAGCCGGTCCGGCTCGACACCGCGGTGCGGGCGCTCGCCGCGGAAGGGTTCGCCACGTTCGTCGAAGCTTCGCCGCACCCGGTGCTGACCACGGCGATCGGCGAGACCGACGGCGTCGAGGCACTCGGTTCCCTGCGCCGCGACGACGGCGGGTACGAGCGGTTCCTCCGGTCGCTCGGCGAGGCGCACGTGCGCGGGGTCGCGGTGGACTGGACGCCCGCCTTCCCCGGCGCGCACCGCGTCGAGCTGCCCACCTACGCCTTCCAGCGCCGCCGCTACTGGCTCGACGCGGGCACCGCGGCCGCCGACCCGGTGGACGCCGCGTTCTGGGCCGCGGTGGACGGCCTCGACCTCGACGCCGTCGCGGGCACCCTCGACGTCGCACCCGGCAGCACCCTGGCCGAGGTCCTGCCCGCGCTGACCCGGTGGCGCCACCGGGCCCGCACCGCGTCCGAAGTGGACTCCTGGCGCTACCGCATCGAGTGGAAGCCCGTCGCTGCGCCGTCCGCGCCGGAGCTGTCCGGGCGCTGGCTGGTCGTCGTCCCGGACGGCCACGACGACGCGGGCGTCCCGGCCGCACTGGCCGCCCACGGCGCCGAGCCGGTCGTGGCCCCGGCGTTCCCCGGAGCGGGCGGGTACGCCGGAGTTGTCTCGCTGCTCGCCCTCGACGAAACCGCCGGAGCCACCGCGAACCTCGCGCTGGCCCAGGCGATGGCCGGCAGCGAAACGCCGTTGTGGCTGCTGACCCGCGGCGGCGTCACCGGCGACTCGCCCGCCCAGGCCATGACGTGGGGCCTCGGCCGGGTGATCGGCCTGGAGCTGCCCGGCATCTGGGGCGGCCTCGTCGACCTGCCCGCCGAACCGGACGCGGACACGGCGGGCCTGCTCGCCGCCGCACTGTCCGGAGTGGACGATGAAGACCAGCTGGCGATCCGGCCGTCCGGGCTGCTGGCCCGCCGCTTGGTCCGCGCGCCCTTCACCCCGCCGGCACAGCGGTGGAAGCCGCGTGGCACGGTCCTGATCACCGGCGGCACCGGCGCGCTGGGCGGCCACGTCGCCCGCCGCCTCGCCGCCGACGGCGCCGCGCACCTCGTGCTGACCAGCCGCCGCGGCCCGGACGCCCCCGGCGCGGCCGACCTCGAAGCCGAGCTGTCCACACTGGGGACACGCGTGACGATTGCCGCCTGCGACGTCGCCGACCGCGAAGCGCTCGCTGCGCTCCTGGCCGGGCTGGACGAGCCGGTGCGCTCGGTCGTGCACGCGGCCGGCCTGCCGCAGGCCACGCCGGTGCTCGACACCACCCCGGCCGAATTCGCCGCCGTGATCGACGGCAAGGTCGCCGGCGCGCGCAACCTGGACGAACTCCTCGGCGACGACCTCGACGCCTTCGTGCTCTTCTCCTCCAACGCCGGGGTCTGGGGCAGCGGCGGCCAGGGTGCGTACGGCGCGGGCAACGCCTACCTCGACGCCCTGGCCGAGCAGCGCCGGGCGCGCGGGGCCGCCGCCACCTCGGTCGCCTGGGGCTTCTGGGGCGGGGGCGGCATGGCCGGTGACGTCGACCTCGAAGACCAGCTGCGCCGCCGCGGCCTGCGCGAGATGGCGCCGGAAGCCGCGGTCGAGGCGCTCTGCCAGGCCCTCGACGCGCAGGAGGTCTTCCTGGCCGTCGCCGACGTCGACTGGGCCCGGTTCACCCCCGGCTTCACGCTGGCCCGCCGTCGTCCGCTGATCGAGGACATCCCCGAAGTCCGCGCGCTCCTCACCGAAGAGCCGGAGGTGCCGCGGCCCGCGCTGGCCCGCCGGATCGCCGGGCTGGGCGAGGCCGAGGCGCGCCGGCTGCTGCTGGACCTGGTGCGCGGCCAGGCCGCTTCGGTGCTCGGCCACGACTCGGCGGCGGCGGTCCCGGCCGGGCGCGCGTTCCGGGAACTCGGCTTCGATTCGCTGACCGCGGTCGAGGTGCGCAACCGGATCAACGCGGCCACCGGCCTCACCCTGCCCGCGACACTGGTGTTCGACCACCCGAACCCGGCCGCGCTGGCCGCGGAGCTGCACCGGCTGCTGCTGGGCCGCACCGAAACCGCGCAGGTCACGTCGGTGGCGGCCGCCGACGAGCCGGTCGCCATCGTGGCGATGGGCTGCCGGTTCCCCGGTGGCGTGCGCTCGCCGGAAGACCTCTGGCGGCTGGTCGCCGACGGCGTCGACGCGCTGACCGGGTTCCCCGCCGACCGCGGCTGGGACCTGGCCTCGTTCGGCGACGCCGACCTGGCCGGTGTCGGCGGGTTCGTGGCCGGCGCGGCGGACTTCGACGCGGGCTTCTTCGGCATCTCGCCGCGCGAGGCCCTGGCGATGGACCCGCAGCAGCGGGTGCTGCTGGAGACGTCGTGGGAGGTCTTCGAACGGGCCGGGCTGGACCCCGCCACCCTGCGCGGCAGCCGGACCGGCGTGTTCGTCGGGGCCAGCAGCTCCGGCTACGGCGCCGACCTCGAGCCCGGCTCGGAGGGGTACCTGCTGACCGGCGAGGCGCCCAGCGTGATGTCCGGGCGGCTGTCCTACACCTTCGGCCTGGAGGGCCCGGCGGTCACGGTCGACACCGCGTGCTCGTCGGCACTGGTCGCGCTGCACCTGGCCGCGCAGTCGCTGCGGCAGGGCGAGTGCTCGCTGGCGCTCGCGGGCGGCGTGGCGATCATGGCCAAGCCGATGGCGTTCCTGGAGTTCGCCCGCCAGCGCGGGCTGGCCGCCGACGGCCGGGTCAAGGCGTTCGCCGACGCGGCCGACGGCACCGGCTGGGGCGAAGGCGTCGGCCTGGTGCTGCTGGAACGGCTCTCGGACGCGCAGCGCCACGGCCACCCGGTGCTCGCGGTCGTCCGCGGCTCGGCGGTGAACTCCGACGGCGCGTCCAACGGCCTGAGCGCCCCGAACGGCCCGTCACAGCAGCGGGTGATCCGGGCCGCGCTGGCGAACGCCGGACTGTCCACTGCGGACGTCGACGCGGTCGAGGCGCACGGCACCGGCACGCGGCTGGGCGACCCGATCGAGGCGCAGGCCCTCCTGGCGACGTACGGCCAGGACCGCGACGAGCCGCTGTGGCTCGGCTCGGTCAAGTCCAACCTCGGCCACACGCAGGCCGCGGCCGGGATGGCCGGGGTGATCAAGACGGTCCTCGCCCTGCGGCACGGCGTCCTGCCGCGCACCCTGCACGTCGACGCGCCCTCGTCCCAGGTGGACTGGTCGGCGGGCTCGGTCGAGCTGCTCACCGAAGCCCGCGACTGGCCGGAGCGCGACCGGCCGCGCCGGGCCGGCGTCTCGGCGTTCGGCGTCAGCGGCACCAACGTGCACACGATCCTGGAGCAGGCGCCCGAAGTTCCACCGTCTCCGGAGCCTTCGCCGACGGACGCGCTGCTGCCGTTCGTGGTCTCCGCCCACGACGCGGGTGCCCTCACCGCGTTGACCGCTCAGGTCCGCTCACTGGACGCGAACCCGGTCGACCTCGGCTTCTCGCTGGCCACGTCCCGCGCCCGGCTCGGCTGCCGTGCGGTGCTGCTTGGCGAGGAGGTCGTCACCGGTACGGCCGATCCGGATGCGTTGCTGGCGGTGCTGTTCACCGGCCAGGGCGCGCAGCGGGCCGGGATGGGCCGGGAGCTGTACGAGCGGTTCCCCGTTTACGCCTCGGCGTTCGATACCGTGCTGGCGCACTTCGGTCCGGAGTTGCGTGAGGCGTTCGAGGATTCTTCGTTGTTGGAGCGGACGGAGTTCACGCAGCCGGCGTTGTTCGCGGTCGAGGTGGCGTTGTTCCGGTTGGTTTCTTCGTTCGGTGTTCGCCCGGACTTCGTGGCGGGCCATTCGATCGGGGAGATCTCGGCGGCGCACGTGGCCGGGGTGCTGTCCCTTGAGGACGCCTGCCGGTTGGTTTCCGCGAGGGCGTCGTTGATGCAGGCGTTGCCGGCCGGTGGGGCGATGGTGTCCATCGCCGCGTCCGAGGCCGATGTTTTGTCCGTTGTGGATGGTTGTGACGGCGTGGCGGTCGCGGCGGTGAACGGCCCGGCGTCGGTGGTGATCTCCGGGGTTTCCGCCGTGGTGCTGGACATCGCGGCCGGGTTCGCCGCGGACGGCGTCAAGACCAAACGGCTCGCCGTGAGCCACGCGTTCCACTCGCCGCTGATGGACCCGATGCTGGCCGAGTTCCGCTCGGTCGCGGAGTCGTTGACGTACCACCCCGCCGGGATCCCGGTGCTCTCGAACGTGAGCGGGGCTCTCGCTGCGCCGTACACGGCGGAGTACTGGGTGCGCCACGTCCGCGAGGCGGTCCGGTTCGCCGACGGTGTCTCGACCCTGAAGGCCGCGGGCGTCGGCGTCTTCCTGGAGCTGGGCCCCGACGGGGTGCTCAGCGCGCTGGTCGACGGCACCGCCGTCCCGGCGCTGCGGCGCGACCGCTCCGAAGAGAGAGCGCTGCTCTCGGCGTTGAGCACCGTGCACGTCAACGGTGTCGACGTCGACTGGGCGGCGTTCTTCCCGGGCGGCCGTCGCATCGAGCTGCCGGCGTACCCGTTCCAGCGCGAGCGCTACTGGCCCCGCGCCGGCGCAGCTCGCGGGGACCTCGGAGCGGCGGGCGTGGGCGCGCTGACGCACCCCCTGCTCGGCGCGGCGGTCGAGCTGGCGGGCGACGAGGGAATCGTCCTCAGTGGACGGCTGTCGTTGGAGACGCACCCGTGGCTGGCCGGGCACGCACTGTCGGGCACGGTCCTGCTGCCGGGCACGGCGCTGCTGGAGCTGGTGGTCCAGGCGGGCGACCACGCCGGGTGCGGGGTCGTCGACGAGCTGACGTTCGCGGCCCCGCTGGTGCTGCCCCCGCGCGGCGCGGTGACGATCCAGGTTTCGGCCGGACCGGCGGACCCGGACGGCCGCCGCCCGGTCACGGTCTCCTCCCGCCCCGCCGCTTCCGACGCGGGCTGGACCCGCCACGCGACCGGCAGCATCAGCCCCGCGGCGGTTTCTCGGGTAAGCAGTGCCGAGTGGCGGCCGCTTTCGCCGGAAAGCAGCCAAGACCCGCGGCTGCTTGGCGCGCAGGGATCGCCGCGCTCCGGGGAAAGCGGCGCCGAGTGGCCGCCGCCGGGCGTGGCCGAGGCGAGCAGCGCGCCGCACATGGCCCAGTGGCCCCCGGCGGGCGCCGAGCCGGTCGACCTCGGCACCCTCTACCCGCGGCTCGCCGCCATGGGGTTCGTCTACGGCGAAGCGTTCGGCGGCCTCACCCGCGTCTGGCGGGACCGCACCGAACTCTTCGCCGAAGTCACCCTGCCGGAGCCGTTCGACGCCGGCGGGTTCGCCCTGCACCCGGCCCTGCTCGACGCCGCGCTGCACCCGCTCGGCCTCGGCGTCGTCACCCCCGACGACGGCTCGGCGCGCGTCCCCTTCTCCTTCACCCGGGTCGCCGTGCACGCCACCGGGGCCACCGAACTGCGGGTCCGCCTCGCCCCGGCCGGGGAGAACGCCGTCGCCCTCACCGCGTGGGATGCCGCCGGTGCCCCCGTCGTCACGGTCGGCGGGCTGCTGCTGCGCCCGGTCGCGCCCGCCGCGGAAACCGTCCCCGACACGCTCTTCGAGCCGGTCTGGACCGAGGTCACCGCCGACCCCGCCGCGCCGCGCGAAGAACTCGTCTTCGCCACGGTCACCGGGACCGACGTCCACGAGACCACCGCCGACGTCCTGGCCGAACTGCAGTCCTGGCTCGCCGAGGAACGCCCCGGCCGCCTCGTCTTCGTCACCCGCGGCGCGGCAGGCGGCAACCTCGCCGCGGCCGCCGCCGGTGGGCTGGTGCGGTCGGCGCAGACCGAACACCCCGGCCGCTTCCTCCTCGTCGACACCGACGACGACCCGCGCTCCCAAGCCCTGCTGTCCACAGCAGACACCTACGGCGAACCGCAGCTGGCCCTGACGGAAGGCACCGCCTCGGCGCCCCGGCTGGCCCGCGCGACCGCCATGCCGCTGGCCCCCATCGGCAACTCCTGGCAGCTCGGCACCACCGGCACCGGCACCACCGACGGCCTGGCCATCGCCGAAACCCCGGAAAAGCCGCTGGGCGAGACCGACGTCCGGATCGAGGTGCGCGCGGCCGGGCTCAACTTCCGCGACGTCCTCATCTCCCTCGGCATGTACCCCGACCCCGAGGCCCGCCTCGGCTCCGAAGCGGCGGGCGTCGTCGTCGAGGTGGGCGCCGCAGTCGCCCACCTCGCCGTCGGCGACCGCGTGTTCGGCCTGGTCGACGACGCCTTCGCCCCGCGGGCCGTCGCCGACGCCCGTCGGCTGGCGCCCGTCCCCGCCGGCTGGACGTTCGCCGAGGCGGCCACCGTGCCCGTCGCCTTCGTCACCGCCTACTACGGCCTCTTCGACCTCGGTGGCCTGCGCGCCGGGCAGTCCGTGCTGGTCCACGCGGCGGCGGGCGGCGTCGGGATGGCCGCGGTGCAGCTGGCCCGCTGGAAGGGTGCCGAGGTGTTCGCGACGGCGAGCGAGGGCAAGCACGCCGTGCTGCGCGGACTCGGCCTCGACGACGCGCACCTGGCCAGCTCCCGCACCCTGGGCTTCCGGGACAAGTTCCCGCACGTCGACGTCGTGCTGAACTCCCTGACCGGCCCGTTCGTCGACGCGTCGCTGGAACTGCTCGCCCCGGGCGGCCAGTTCGTCGAGCTGGGCAAGACCGACGTCCGCGAGGGCACGGGCTACCACACCTTCGACCTCGGCGACCCCGGCCCGGACCGGATCGCGGCCATCCTCGCCGACCTCCTCGCCGCCTTCGGCCGGGGCGAGCTGACGCCGTTGCCGCTGCGGGCCTGGGAGCTCGGCCGGGCGGCCGAGGCCTTCCGGTTCGTCAGCCAGGCCAAGCACGTCGGCAAGAACGTGCTCACGCTGCCGCGGCCGGAGCCGGAGGGCACCGTGCTCGTCACCGGCGGCACCGGCACGCTCGGCGCCGCCGTGGCCCGGCACCTCGCCGCCCGCCCCGGGGTCCGGCGGCTGGTGCTGGTGAGCCGGCGCGGCCCGGACGCCCCGGGCGCCGCCGGACTGTGCGAAGACCTGACCGCGCTCGGCGTCGAGGCGATCGTGGTCGCCGGCGACGTGGCCGAGCCCGGGTTCGTGGCGGACGTGCTGCGGGAGATCCCCGCCGAGGCGCCGCTGATCGGGGTGGTGCACGCCGCCGGGATGCTCGACGACGGCGTGCTCGCAGCGCAGACACCGGCCCGGGTGGCCTCGGTGCTTCGCGCCAAAGTGGACGGCGCGTCCGCGCTCGGCAGGCTGACCCGGGACCACGACCTGGCCTGGTTCGTCCTGTTCTCCTCGGTCGCCGGGATCCTCGGCGCCGCCGGGCAAAGCGGGTACGCCGCGGCGAACAGCGCCCTGGACGCGCTCGCCGTGCACCGGCGGTCCCAGGGCCTGCCCGCGGTGTCACTGGCGTGGGGCCAGTGGGCGCTCGGCAGCGCGATGACCGGCAAGCTCGGCGACCGCGACCGCAGCCGGATCGAACGCTCCGGCATCCGGCCACTGTCCACTGAGGACGCTCTGGCCGCGCTGGACGCCGCCATCGGGATCGGACGGCCGGTGGCCGTGCCGATGCGCCTCGACCTCGCCGCCCTCCGCGCGGCCGGCGACCCGGCCCCGCTGTGGCGCGGGCTGGTGCGCACGCCGGTCCGCCGCGCCGCACGGGCCACCGTCTCGGGCGAAAACTGGGCCGGCGACCACGAACAGGTCCTGGAGCTGGTCCGCAAGCACGTCGCGGCGGTGCTGGGCCACGCGAGCGCCGACACCGTCGACCCCGCGAAGGCGTTCAAGGACACCGGCTTCGACTCGCTCACGGCGGTCGAGCTGCGCAACCGGCTCGCCACCGCGACCGGCCGCGCGCTGCCCGCGACCCTCGTCTTCGACTACCCGAACCCCGAGGCGCTGGCCGCGTTCCTGCACGGCGAGCCGACCGGGACGCGCCCCGCGGCGGCCCCGGTGGTCCCGGCGGTGCGCGCCGCCGGGGACGACCCCGTCGCCATCGTCGCGATGAGCTGCCGCTTCCCGGGTGACGTCGATTCCGCCGACGCCCTCTGGCGGCTGGTCGCCGAGGGCCGCGACGCCATCGGCGGCTTCCCGGCCGACCGCGGCTGGCCGGTCGAGGAGCTCTACCACCCGGACCCGGCGCACCCGGGCACGTTCTACGCCACCGGCGGCGGCTTCCTGCCCGGCGCCGCGCACTTCGACGCCGCGTTCTTCGGGATCTCCCCGCGCGAAGCACTGGCCATGGACCCGCAGCAGCGGCTGCTCCTGGAGGTCTCGTGGGAGGCCTTCGAACGGGCCGGCATCGACCCGGGCACCCTGCGCGGCAGCAACACCGGCGTGTTCGTCGGTGCCGCCCACTCCGGGTACGCGGCCGGAGCGCCCGCCGCGGACGGCGTCGAGGGGCACCTGCTCACCGGCAACGCGGGCAGCGTGCTGTCCGGCCGGGTCGCCTACCACCTCGGCCTGGAGGGCTCCGCGGTCACCGTGGACACGGCGTGTTCGTCGTCGCTGGTCGCGCTGCACCTGGCGGGGCAGGCGCTGCGGCAGGGTGAGTGCGATCTCGCGTTGGCCGGCGGTGTCGCGGTCCTCGGGACGCCGGACATCTTCGTCGAGTTCAGCCGCCAGCGCGGGCTGTCGGCGGACGGCCGCTGCAAGGCGTTCGCGGACGCCGCCGACGGCACCGGCTGGAGCGAGGGCGCCGGGATGGTCGTCCTCGAACGGCTGTCGGACGCGCGGCGCAACGGCCACGAGGTGCTCGCCCTCCTGCGCGGCTCGGCGGTCAACTCCGACGGCGCGTCGAACGGCCTCACCGCACCCAACGGTCCGTCTCAGCAACGCGTGATCCGGGCGGCGCTGGCGAACGCCGGCCTGCGACCGTCCGATGTGGACGTCGTGGAAGCGCACGGCACCGGGACGACCCTGGGTGACCCGATCGAGGCGCAGGCGGTGCTGGCCACCTACGGCCAGGACCGCGAGACGCCGCTGTGGCTGGGGTCGCTGAAGTCGAACCTCGGGCACACGCAGTCGGCCGCGGGCGTGGCCGGGGTGATCAAGATGGTGCAGGCCATGCGCCACGGCGTGCTGCCGAAGACGCTGCACGTCGACGCGCCCTCGACCCGGGTGGACTGGACGTCGGGTGCGGTCGAGCTGCTCACCGAGCAGCGGCCGTGGCCGGTCACCGGACACCCGCGCCGGGCCGGCATCTCGGCGTTCGGCATCTCCGGCACCAACGCCCACGCCATCCTGGAGCTCCCGCCGGAACCGGCCCCGGCGCCGGTCGTGGTGCCGGAGCCGCCGGTCGTGGCCTGGGCGTTGTCGGCGAAGGGCGAGCAGGCGTTGCGGGCACAGGCCCGCAAGCTGGCCGCGGTCGACGCCGCTCCGGCGGCGGTCGCCGGAGCGCTGCTCACCCGGGCCCGGTTCGACGACCGCGCGGTCGTCCTCGGCGGCAGCCGGGCCGAGCTGCTCGCCGGGCTGGCCGCGCTGGCGGCCGGGGAACCGGCGCCCGGGGTCGTCCGCGGCACGGCGCCGTCCGGCAAGCTCGCGGTGCTGTTCACCGGGCAGGGCGCGCAGCGGGCCGGCATGGGCCGCGAGCTGTACGAGCGGTACCCGGTCTACGCGGCGGCGTTCGACGAGATCTGCGCCGAGTTCACCGTCCCGGTGCGGGACGTCGTGTTCGGCGACGCGCCCGGCCTGGACGAGACCGGGTTCACCCAGCCCGCGCTGTTCGCCGTCGAGGTCGCGCTGTACCGGCTCTTCGAGTCGTGGGGCGTGCGCCCGGCGTTCGTCACCGGGCACTCGATCGGCGAACTGGCCGCGGCGCACGTCGCCGGGGTGTTCTCCCTCGAAGACGCCTGCCTGCTGGTGTCGGCCAGGGCCGCGCTGATGCAGGCGTTGCCGAAGGGCGGCGCGATGGTGTCGATCGCGGCGCCCGAGTCCGCGGTGCGGCCGCTGCTGGGCGACCGGGTCTCGATCGCGGCGATCAACGGCCCGGCGTCGGTGGTGATCTCCGGTGACGAGCCCGACGTGCTGGCGGTCGCGGCGCGGTTCCCGAAGACGAAACGGCTCGCGGTCAGCCACGCGTTCCACTCGGCCCACCTCGATCCGATGCTCGACGAGTTCCGCGCGGCGGCCGACAAGGTCACCTACCACCCGGCGGAGATCCCGGTGGTGTCGAACCTGACCGGCGCGCTCGCGGAGCCGTTCACGGCGGACTACTGGGTCCGCCACGTCCGCGAAGCGGTCCGGTTCGCCGACGGCGTCGCGACCCTGGCCGCCGCCGGGGCCGGCGTCTTCCTGGAGCTGGGCCCGGACGGCGTGCTGAGCGCGATGGCCCGCGACACGGCGCCGGACGCCGTGGTGGTCCCGTCCCTGCGGCGCGACCGGCCCGACGGCGCGGCCGCGGTGACCGCACTGGCGACGCTGTTCGCGCACGGCGCACCGGCCGACCTGGCTGCCGTGTTCGGGCCCGCCGGACGCGTCGAGCTGCCGACCTACGCCTTCCAGCACGAGCACTACTGGCTCGAAGCCGCCGCGCCCGCGGTGGACACCGCGTTCTGGTCGGCGGTCGAGCGGGCGGACGTCGGCGAGCTGGCCGGGGCACTGGCGATCGACGAGGACCAGCGCGCGTCGCTGGTCACGCTGCTCCCGGCGTTGTCGTCCTGGCGGCGCCGGCACGGCGAACAGTCCGTTGTGGACGGCTGGCGGTACCGGGTCACCTGGGAACCGGTCCCGGAGACCACCGCGACGCCGCCGGGGCACTGGCTGCTGGCCGTCCCCGCCGGGGAAGCCGGCCTGGGCGACCAGGTCGCCGCGGCCCTCACCGCGCGGGGTGTCGCGTTCACCCGCCTCGACGACCCGTCCGGTGACGACCTCGCCGAGGCGGCCGGGACCGCGGACGCCGTCCTGTCCCTGCTGGCCCTCACGGCGGGAACCGGGCTCGTCCCGGCCGGCGTGGCGGCGACGCTCGCGCTGCTCCGCGCGGTGCCGGACGTTCCCGTGTGGACGGTCACGCGAGGAGCCGTCGCCACCGAGCGCCCGGACGCCGCCCAGGCGCAGGTCTGGGGGCTCGGCCGCAGCGCCGCCCTCGACCGGCCGGACGCCTGGGGCGGCCTGGTCGACCTGCCCGCGGAGTTCGACGTGCGGACCGGTGAACTGCTGGTCCAGTCACTGGCCGACCCGGCGGAGGACCAGGTCGCCGTGCGCCCGGACGGCCGGCTCGCCCGGCGCCTGGTCCCGGCCACCGGTACGCCGGGGCGGCCGTGGCAGCCCCGCGGAACGGTCCTCGTCACTGGCGGCACGGGCGCGCTCGGCGCCCACGTCGCCCGCTGGCTGGCCACCGCGGGCGCCGGCCGGATCGTCCTCACCAGCCGCCGCGGCCCGCGGGCTCCCGGTGCCGAAAACCTGGCGAAGGAGCTGACCGGGCTGGGTGCCGAGGTGACGATCGCGGCCTGCGACGTCGCCGACCGGGCCGCGCTCGCCGCGGTCCTCGACGACATCGGCGACGGCCTGACCGCCGTCGTCCACGCCGCCGGGACGGGGGGAGCGACCCCGCTGGCCGATCCCGACCTCGGCGCCTTCGCGGACATCCTGGCGGCCAAGGTCGCCGGCGCCGAGAACCTCGACGCGCTCCTCGGCGACACCGAACTCGACGCGTTCGTCCTGTTCTCCTCGATCGCCGGGGTCTGGGGCAGCGGCAACCAGGCCGCCTACGGCGCGGCCAACGCCCACCTCGACGCCCTCGCCCGGCGCCGCCGGGCGGCGGGCCGGACCGCGACCGCGCTCGCCTGGGGCCCCTGGGCCGACGGCGGCATGGCGGCCGACCACGACGCCGAGGACTACCTCCGCCGCCGCGGCCTGACCCCGCTGCGGCCCGCCCTCGCCCTCCGCGCACTGGCCGGCGCGGTCGGCCGGGACGAGACCACGCTGACCCTGGCCGACGTCGACTGGACGCGGTTCGTGCCCGCCTTCACCTCGGCCCGCTCGAGTGCGCTGCTGCTCGGCGTGCCGGAAGCGCGGCAGGTGTGGGAAACGGCGGATGTCCCGGTCGACGGTGACCTGGGAGAGGCGCTGGCCGGACTGTCCGAAGTGGACGCGGAGCGGACACTGCTCACCCTGGTCCGCGCCGAGGCCGCGGCCGCCCTGGGGCACCGCGGGGCCGACGGCGTCCCCGCCGCCCGCCCGTTCACCGAGCTGGGCTTCGACTCCCTGACCTCGGTGGAGTTCCGCAACCGCCTCGCGAAGGCGGCCGGTGTGGCCCTGCCCGCGACCGTTGTCTTCGACCACCCCACCCCGGCGGCACTGGCCGGGCACCTCCTCGGCGTGCTCCGCCCGGATGCCGCGGCCGACCCGGAGGAAGCCCGCATCCGGGCGGCGCTGGCCACCGTGCCGCTGGCCCGCTTCCGCGACGCCGGGCTGATGACGGCGCTGCTGGAGCTGGCCGGGCTCGACGCGGCCGAGGACGGCGCCGCCGACGCCGTGGACGAGCTCGACGCCGAGGCGCTGGTGCGGCTGGCCCTCGACGGAACCGATTCCCGATGACCCACTCCTGGAGCTGAACCATGGCCACGCCCGAGAAGGTGCTCGACGCGCTGCGTGCCTCCGTCAAGGAGGCCGAGCGGCTGCGCCGCCAGAACCGGCAGCTCGTCGAGGCCGCGACCGAGCCGATCGCCATCGTCGCGATGGCCTGCCGGTTCCCCGGTGGCGTGCGCTCGCCGGAGGGGCTGTGGGACCTGGTGGCCCGCGGCGGGGACGCCGTCTCGGCGTTCCCCGCCAACCGCGGCTGGGACACCGCGGCGCTGTTCGACGACGCCGGCCGCGCGGGCACGACGTACGCCAGGGAAGGCGCGTTCCTGCACGACGCCGACCTCTTCGACGCCGGCTTCTTCGGGATCTCGCCGCGCGAGGCCCTGGCGATGGACCCGCAGCAGCGGGTGCTGCTGGAGACGTCGTGGGAGGCCTTCGAGCGCGCCGGGATCGACCCGGCGGCGCTGCGCGGCAGCCGGACCGGCGTGTTCATGGGCTCCAACGGGCAGGACTACCCGACCCTGCTGCGCTCGTCGGCCGAAGACGTCGAGGGCTACCTCGGCACCGGCAACGCGGCGAGCGTCGTCTCCGGCAGGCTCGCCTACCTGTTCGGGTTCGAGGGCTCGGCGCTGACCGTCGACACGGCGTGCTCGTCGTCGCTGGTCGCACTGCACCTGGCCGCGCAGGCGCTGCGGCAGGGCGAATGCGACCTGGCGCTGGCGGGCGGGGTCACGGTGATGGCGACGCCGGGCACGTTCGTCGAGTTCAGCCGCCAGCGCGGGCTCGCGCCGGACGGCCGGGTCAAGGCGTTCGCCGAGGCGGCCGACGGCACCGGCTGGGGCGAAGGCGCCGGCGTGCTGCTGGTGGAGCGGCTGTCCGACGCCCGGCGCCTCGGGCACGACGTCCTGGCCGTGGTGCGCGGTTCGGCGGTCAACTCCGACGGCGCCTCCAACGGCTTGACCGCCCCGAACGGCCCGGCCCAGCAGCGGGTGATCCGGGCGGCTCTCGACAACGCCCGGCTGTCCGCTTCGGACGTCGACGTGGTCGAGGCGCACGGGACCGGCACGACCCTGGGCGACCCGATCGAGGCGCAGGCGGTGCTGGCCACCTACGGCCAGGACCGGACGGCGCCGCTGTGGCTGGGCTCGGTGAAGTCCAACATCGGCCACACCCAGGCGGCGGCGGGCGTGGCCGGGGTGATCAAGATGGTCATGGCGATGCGCCACGGTGTCCTGCCGCGGACGCTGCACGTCGACGCGCCTTCGTCCCATGTGGACTGGTCGGCCGGTGCGGTGGAGCTGCTGACCGAGCCGCGCGAGTGGCGCGCGGACCGCCCGCTGCGGGCCGCGGTGTCGTCGTTCGGCGTCAGCGGCACCAACGCGCACACCATCCTCGAGTCGGTTCCGCCTGCCGAGCCGGTGCCCGCCGAGGCGCCGGTGGGCACGCTGACGCCGTGGGTGCTCTCGGCGAAGTCCCCGGAAGCCCTGCAGGCGCAGCTTTCCCGGTTCGCCGAGGTGACCGCCGATCCCGCGGATGTCGCCCGGACGCTGATCACGCGCACCGCGCTCGACCACCGCGCGGTCGTCCTCGACGCGAAGGTGGTCACCGGAGAGGTCCGGGAAGACGGCCGGCTCGCGGTGCTGTTCACCGGTCAGGGCGCGCAGCGGGCCGGGATGGGCCGGGAGCTGTACGAGCGGTTCCCGGTTTACGCTTCGGCGTTCGATACCGTGCTGGCGCATTTCGGTCCGGGGTTGCGTGAGGCGTTCGAGGATTCTTCGTTGTTGGAGCGGACGGAGTTCACGCAGCCGGCGTTGTTCGCGGTCGAGGTGGCGTTGTTCCGGTTGGTTTCTTCGTGGGGTGTTCGTCCGGATTTTGTGGCGGGGCATTCGATCGGGGAGATTTCGGCGGCGCATGTGGCTGGGGTGTTGTCTCTTGAGGATGCTTGTCGGTTGGTTGCGGCGCGGGCGTCGTTGATGCAGGCGTTGCCGGTCGGTGGGGCGATGGTGTCGATTGCTGCGTCGGAGGGTGACGTTGAGCTGTCCGAGGGTGTGTCGATTGCGGCGGTGAACGGGCCGGAGTCGGTGGTGATTTCGGGTGATGAGGCTGCGGTGTTGGAGGTCGCGGCGAGGTTCGTCAAGACGAAGCGGTTGAAGGTGAGTCATGCGTTCCATTCGCCGTTGATGGACCCGATGCTGGCCGAGTTCCGTGCGGTGGCGGAGACCCTGACGTATCACCCGGCGGAGATTCCGGTGGTTTCGAACGTGACCGGTGCTCTTGCCGAGCCGTTCACCGCGGACTACTGGGTGCGCCACGTCCGGGAGGCCGTGCGGTTCGCCGACGGGGTCGCCACCCTCGAAGCCGAAGGCGTCCGCACGTTCCTCGAACTCGGCCCCGACGGCGTCCTCAGCGCCATGGTCGGCAGCGCCGCCGTCCCGGCGCTGCGCCGCGACCGGCCGGAGGAACGGACCCTGCTGACCGCGCTCGCCGGGGTGTGGGTCCGCGGCGGCGCCGTCGACTGGGCCGCCTACCTGCCCGCCGGGCCGCGGACCGACCTGCCCACGTACCCGTTCCAGCGGAGCCGGTTCTGGCCCGCCCCCGCCCGGCAAGGCCGTACCGCCGACCGGTACCGGGTCACCTGGACGGCTTTGACGCCCACCGGCAGCCCGGACCTCGCCGGTGACTGCCTCGTCGTCGACCCGTCCCCGGAGCTGGACGCCGCCCTGGCCGGGTGGGACGGCCGTGTCGTGCGGCTCGACGGCCCGGTCACCGCCGAGGAGCTCCGCGGCCTCGAGCCGGTCGTCGTGCTCAGCGGCGCCGGTGCGGAACGGACCGTCGGCCTCCTCCGTGCCCTCGGCGAGGCCGGGATCGAGGCGCCCCTGTGGTGCGTCACCTCGGGCGCCGTACGGGTCACCGGCGCCGATCCCGGGCCGGACCCGGACCAGGCCGCCGTCTGGGGCCTCGGCCGTGTCGCCGCGCTCGAACACCCCGGCCGCTGGGGCGGCCTCATCGACCTCTCGTCCACTGTGGACCCGGAGCGGTTCCGTGCGCTGCTCGGCGGGGACGAGGACCAGGTCGCCGTCCGCGCGGAAGGCACGTTCGGCCGCCGGCTGGAGCACGCGCCCCCGGCGTCCGGTCCGCAGTGGACTCCGCGGGGGACGGTGCTCGTCACCGGCGGCACCGGCGCGCTGGGCGGGCACGTCGCCCGCCGCCTCGCCCGCGAAGGCGCCGACCACCTCGTGCTCGTCTCGCGCCGGGGTGCCGACGCGCCCGGCGCCACCGAACTGGGTGCGGAGCTGGCCGAACTCGGCACCCGGGTGACGTTCGCGGCCGGCGACGTCGCGGACCGGGACTTCGTCGCGGACCTGCTCGACCGGGTCAGCCCCGGGCTCACCGCCGTCGTGCACACCGCGGGGGTGGTGCGCTCCGCCCCGCTGTCCGAAGTGGACGACTTCGCCAGGCAGTGGGCGGCCAAAGCCACCGGCGCCCGCCACCTCGACGACCTCCTCGCCGACACCGACCTCGACGCGTTCGTCCTGTTCTCCTCGATCGCCGGGGTCTGGGGCAGCGGGCAGCAGGGGTGCTACGGCGCGGCCAACGCCTACCTCGACGCGCTCGCCGAAGCCCGCCGCGCCCGCGGCCTGGCCGCCACCGCGGTGGCCTGGGGCCCGTGGGCGGACGGCGGGATGGCCGCCGACAACGACGCCGAGGACTACCTGCTCCGCCGCGGCCTCCGGGCCCTGGAGCCGGGTGCGGCCGTCTCGGCCCTGCTCCGGGCCGCGGGCGGCGACACGAACGTGACCGTCGCCGACGTCGACTGGCCCCGGTTCACCGCCGCCTTCACCTCCCGGCGGCCGAGCCCGCTGCTGACCACGATCCCCGAAGCCGTCGTCGACGAGCCGGCCGCCGAACCCGGCGGGCTCGTCACCCGGCTGCGCGGCCTGTCCCCGGCCGTCGCCGACGAGGTGCTGCTCCAGCTGGTCCGCGACCAGGCCGCCGCGGTGCTCGGCCACCCCAGCGCCGCCGCCGTCGCCCCGGACCGCGCGTTCCAGGACATCGGCTTCGACTCCCTGACCGCGATCGAGCTGCGGGACGCGCTGCGCATGGAGACCGGGCTCGCGCTGCCCGCGACGCTCGTCTACGACTGGCCCACGCCCCGCGCCCTCGCCGGGCACCTGCGGGCCGGGGTGCTGGGCGACGCGGCCGCCGAAGCCACCACGACGGTGTCCGCGGCCGACGGCGAGCCGATCGCCATCGTCGCGATGAGCTGCCGGTACGCGGGCGGGATCGCCTCCCCGGAGGACCTGTGGCGCCTGGTGTCCGAGGGCGCGGACGCGGTGTCGGGCTTCCCGGCCGATCGCGGCTGGGACCTGGAGAACCTCTACGACGCCGACCCCGCGCGGCTCGGCTCGGTGACGGTGACCGAAGGCGCGTTCCTCGACGCGGCGGGCGGGTTCGACGCCGGGTTCTTCGGCATCTCGCCGCGCGAAGCCCTCGCGATGGACCCGCAGCAGCGGCTCCTGCTGGAGCTCGCGTGGGAGGCGTTCGAGCGCGCCGGCCTCGACCCGGCGACCGTGCGGGGCAGCCGGACCGGCGTGTTCGCCGGCACCAACAGCCACGACTACACGACGCTGCTCCTGGACTCGGCCGACGTCCTCGAGGGCCACCTGGCCACCGGCAACGCGGCGAGCGTCGCCTCCGGGCGGCTGGCCTACACCTTCGGCCTGGAAGGGCCGGCCGTCTCCGTCGACACGGCGTGCTCGTCTTCGCTGGTCGCTCTGCACCTGGCGGTCCAGTCGCTGCGGCTCGGCGAGTGCTCGATGGCGCTGGCGGGCGGTGTCACCGTGATGGCCACCCCGGGCACGTTCGTCGAGTTCAGCCGCCAGCGCGGCCTGGCCGCCGACGGCCGCTGCAAGGCGTTCGCGGACGCCGCGGACGGCACGGCCTGGGGCGAAGGCGCCGGCCTGCTGCTGCTGGAGCGGCTGTCGGACGCCCGTCGCCACGGCCACCGGGTCCTGGCCGTGGTCCGCGGCTCGGCGGTCAACTCCGACGGCGCGTCCAACGGCCTGACCGCCCCCAACGGACCGGCCCAGCAGCGGGTCATCCGCGCCGCGCTGGCCGACGCCGGTCTATCCGCTTCGGACGTCGACGCGGTCGAGGCGCACGGCACCGGCACCACCCTGGGCGACCCGATCGAGGCCCAGGCCCTGATCGCGACCTACGGCCAGGAGCGGGAATTGCCGCTGTGGCTCGGTTCGGTGAAGTCCAACATCGGCCACACCCAGGCGGCGGCGGGCGTGGCCGGGGTGATCAAGATGGTCATGGCGATGCACCACGGCGTGCTGCCGCGGACGCTGCACGTCGACGCGCCTTCGTCCCATGTGGACTGGTCGGCCGGTGCGGTGGAGCTGCTGGCCGAGGCGCGCGCGTGGACGGCGGACCGCCCGCTGCGGGCGGCGGTCTCGTCGTTCGGCATGAGCGGCACCAACGCGCACACGGTCCTGGAGGCCGTGCCCCAACCCGAAACCACGCCGACCGCGGCACCGGGACCGGTGCCGTGGGTGCTGTCGGCCCGGTCCGCCGAGGCGTTGCGCGGACAGGCGCAGGCGCTGCTCACCCGCGTGGACGAGTCCCCGGCCGATGTCGGCTTCTCCCTGGTCACCACCCGGGCTGCGTTGCCGCACCGCGCGGTCGTCGTCGGCGACCTCGCGGCCGGCCTGACCGCGCTGGCCGAGGACGCTCCGGCCGCGAACGTGGTCACCGGCGCGACCGGCGATCCCGGCAAGGTCGCCCTGGTTTTCCCCGGGCAGGGTTCGCAGTGGGCCGGGATGGCGCTCGAACTCGCGGAGTCTTCGGAAGTGTTCGCGGCACGCCTCGACGAGTGCGCGGCCGCCCTGAGTTCCTTTGTGGACTGGTCGCTGCGGGAAGTACTGGCCGACGCCGAAGCGCTGACCCGGGTCGACGTGGTGCAGCCCGCGCTGTTCGCGGTGATGGTGTCGCTGGCGGAGTTGTGGCGCTCGTTCGGTGTGGTGCCGGACGCGGTGGTCGGCCACTCCCAGGGCGAGATCGCGGCTGCGGTGGTGTCGGGCGCGTTGTCGCTGCCGGACGGCGCGCGCGTGGTGGCGTTGCGCAGCAAGGCGATCCTGGCGCTGGCCGGGCGGGGTGGGATGGTCTCGGTGGCCGCGCCGCTCGCCGACGTCGAAGCACGGCTGACCGAAGGTCTCTCGGTCGCGGCGGTGAACGGGCCGGCCGCGGTCGTGGTCTCGGGCGAACCGCAGGCCCTCGACGCGCTGATCGTTTCCTGCGAAGCCGACGGCATCCGCGCCAAGCGGGTGCCGGTGGACTACGCGTCCCATTCGTCGCAGGTCGAGCAGCTGCGGGACGAACTCCTCGATGTCTTGGCTCCGATCACGCCCCGGGAAGGCGAGATCGCCTTCCTCTCGACGGTGACGGGTGAGTGGAACGAGCGGGTGGATGCCGAGTACTGGTACACCAACCTCCGCAGCACGGTCCGCCTCGACCAGGCGATCGAGCGACTGAAGGGCGAAGGGTTCGGCACGTTCATCGAGGCGTCGCCGCACCCGGTGCTGACCATGGCGCTCGGCGAGGACGTCGTCGCGATCGGTTCTCTGAAGCGGGACGACGGCGGCTTGACCCGGTTCCACACCGCGCTCGCCGAGGCCCACGTCCACGGCGTCCGGGTCGACTGGACCCCGGCCTTCCCCGGCGCCCACGCCGTCGACCTCCCCACCTACGCCTTCCAGCGCAAGCAGTACTGGCCCCGCCCGGCTGCCCGCACCGGCGACGCCGCCGGGCTCGGCCTCGGCGCCGTCGACCACCCGCTGCTCGGCGCCGCCGTCACCCTCGCCGACGAGGACCGGCTCGTGCTCACCGGACGGCTGTCCCGGCAGACCCACCCGTGGCTCGCCGACCACGAGATCCGCGGGGCCGCCCTGCTGCCCGGCACCGCCTTCGCCGAACTCGCGATCCACGCGGGCGACCACGCCGGCTGCGGCACCGTCGAAGAGCTCACCCTCGGCGCGCCGCTGTCCGTGCCCGCGACCGGCGGCGTCCAGCTCCAGCTCGTCGTCGACGCGCCGGGCGAGGACGGCCGCCGTGGCCTGACCGTCAGTGCCCGCCCGGACCGGCCCGGCGCCCGCTGGACCCGGCACGCCCAAGGCGTCCTGGCCCCCGGCACCCCGGATCCCGGCGGCCTCCCGGCCGAGTGGCCGCCCGCCGGTGCCGAGGCCCTCGACGTCGACGGCCACTACGCCGCGCTCGCCGACGCCGGCTACCGCTACGGGGCCGCCTTCCGCGGCCTGCGCGCGGCCTGGCGGCACGACGGCGAGGTGTTCGCCGAGGTCGAGCTGCCGTCCCCCGACGCGTTCGCCGTGCACCCGGCCCTGCTCGACGCGGCTCTGCACGCGCTGGGCCTCGGCGGGTTCTTCCCCGACGACGGCCAGGCCCGGCTGCCGTTCGCCTTCACCGACGTCGCCCTGTTCGCCACCGGGGCCACCGCCCTGCGCGTCCGCCTGGCCGCGGCCGGGCCGAACGCGGTCTCCGTCGTGGCGACGGACGCGGCCGGGAACCCGGTCGCGCGCATCGGCTCCCTGGCGTTCCAGGTCGTTTCGTCCACAGTGGACGAAACACCGGATGCGCTGTTCCGCACGGAATGGATCCCGCTCACGGCCGACGGTGACGTCCCGGAGTTCAGCTGGCTCTCCGGCCCCTTGGCCGACCTCGACGCCGTGCCGGACGCGGTCGTCCTGCCGGTGACCGGCGTCGACCAGGTCCTCACCACCGTGCAGGAATGGCTGGCCGGGGACCGGTTCGCGGACGCCCGGCTGGTCGTGCTCACCACCGGCGCGGTCGCCGCGCTGCCCGGCGACCCGGTGCCCGCGCTGGCGCAGGCTCCGGCCTGGGGCCTGGTCCGCGCGGCCCAGTCCGAGCACCCGGGCCGGTTCGTGCTCGTCGACGTCGACGAGCGGGCCGCCCGGGAAGCCGCCATCGGCACCGCGCTCACTTCGGGGGAACCGCAGGTCGCCGCCCGCGCCGGGACGCTGCTCGTCCCGCGCCTGGCCCGCCCGGCGACCGAGCTGGCCCTGCCGGCGGATCGCGGCTGGCGCGTCGGCACCACCGGCACCGGCACGATCGACGGCCTGGCGACGTTCCCGGTGCCGGAGACGGCTCTCGGCCCCGACGAGATCCGCGTCGAGGTCCGCGCGGCCGGGCTGAACTTCCGCGACGTCCTCATCACGCTCGGGATGTACCCGGGCCAGGCGCTGATGGGCGGCGAGGCCGCCGGTGTCGTGCTGGAGACCGGGGAGCGGGTGCGCGGGCTGGCCGCCGGCGACCGCGTCACCGGGCTGTTCACCGGTGCGCTCGGCCCGGTCGCGGTCACCGACCACCGCCTGGTCACGCCGATACCCCAGGGCTGGAGCTTCGCCGACGCCGCGTCGGTGCCCGTCGCCTTCGCCACCGCCTACTACGGTTTGTTCGACCTCGGCGGCCTCGAAGCGGGCCAGTCGGTGCTCGTCCACGCGGCCGCGGGCGGCGTCGGCATGGCCGCCGTGCAGCTGGCCCGCTGGAAGAACGCCGAGGTGTTCGCCACCGCCGGCCGCGGCAAGCACGACGTGCTGCGGGAACTCGGGCTCGACACCGTCCACATCGGAGACTCCAGGGCGCTGTCCTTCGAGGACCACTTCCGCGCGGCGACCGGCGGCCGCGGGGTCGACGTCGTCCTCGACGCCCTGGCCGGCGAGTTCGTCGACGCGTCCCTGCGGCTGCTGCCGCGGGGCGGCCGGTTCGTCGAAATGGGCAAGGCCGATGTCCGTGACGCGGGCGAAGTCGCTCGCGTCCACGAAGGTGTGCGCTACCGCGCGTTCGACCTCATCGAAGCCGGACCCGAGCGGCTGCAGGAGATCCTGCGTGAGCTGGCCGGGCTCTTCGAGGCCGGGGTGCTCACCCCGCTGCCGCGGCGGACCTGGGACATCCGGCAGGTGCCGGAGGCGTTCCGGTTCATCAGCCAGGCCCGGCACGTCGGCAAGAACGTCGTCACGCTGCCGCGGCCGCTCGACACCGGTGGCACCGTGCTCGTCACCGGCGGCACCGGCACGCTCGGCGCCCGGATCGCCCGCCACCTGGTGAGCGCGCACGGCGTCCGGCGGCTGCTCCTGCTCAGCCGCCGCGGCCCGGACGCGCCCGGTGCCGCGGAGCTCACCGCCGATCTGACCGCGCTGGGTGCCGACGTCACCGTCGTCGCCTGCGACGCGGCCGATCGGGAGGCGCTCGCCGCCGTGCTGGCCGGCCGTCGGCTGACCGGGGTCGTGCACAGCGCCGGTGTCCTCGACGACGGCCTGGTCACCGGCCTCGACCCCGACCGCCTCGCGAAGGTGCTGCGCCCCAAGGTGGCCGCCGCCGTCAACCTGCACGAACTCACCCGGGACACCGACCTCGCGCTCTTCGTGCTGTTCTCGGCCGCGGCCGGCGTGTTCGGCACGGCCGGGCAGGGCAACTACGCGGCCGCGAACACCGCCCTCGACGCACTGGCCGCGCACCGCCGCGCGCTCGGCCTGCCGGGCCTGTCACTGGCCTGGGGCCTGTGGGCGGAGGCCAGCGGGATGACCGGGCACCTCGGCGACACCGACCTGGCCCGGATGTCGCGGGGCGGCATGACCGGGCTGTCCGACGCCGAAGGCCTGGCGCTGTTCGACGCGGCCATCGCCCGCGGCGAGACCCTCGCCGTCCCGGCGCGGCTCGACCTCTCCGCGGCGGCCGGCCCGGTCCCGCCGCTGCTGCGCGGGCTCGTCCGCGGCACCCGCCGCGCGGCCACCGCGGCGCCGGACGGCGGCGACCTGGCCGCCCGGCTGGGGCCGCTGCCCGCCGCCGAACGCGACCGGCGGCTGCTGGAACTGGTCCGCGACCACGTGGCCGCGGTGCTCGGGCACGACACGGCGGCCGAGATCGAGCCGGGCCGCTCGTTCGCCGAGCTCGGCTTCGACTCGCTGACCGCCGTCGAGCTGCGCAACCGCCTCGGCACCGCGACCGGCCTGCGGCTGCCCGCGACGCTCGTGTTCGACCACCCGGCCCCGGCCGCGCTGGTGGCCTTCCTGCGGACCGGGCTGTTCGGCGGTGTCGCCGAGCCCGCACCCGCGCCGGTGGCTCCGGCGGCGGCCGACGGGGACGACCCGGTGGTGATCGTCGCGATGAGCTGCCGCTACCCGGGCTCGGTCGCCTCGCCGGAGGACCTCTGGTCGCTGGTGGCCGGCGGCGTCGACGCGATCTCGCCGTTCCCCGCCGACCGCGGCTGGGACCTCGACGGCCTGTACGCGCCGGAACCCGGCACGCCTGGGCGCATCTCGACGCGCCACGGCGGGTTCGTGGCCGACGCGGCCGGGTTCGACCCGGAGCTGTTCGGCATCTCGCCGCGCGAGGCGCTGACCATGGACCCGCAGCAGCGGCTGCTGCTGGAAACGACGTGGGAGGCGTTCGAACGCGCCGGGATCGACCCGCTGTCGGTCCGGGGCAGCCGGACCGGCGTGTTCGTCGGCGCGGCCACCTCCGGCTACGGCGCCGGCGCGGCCACCGACGGCCTCGAAGGGCACCTGATGACCGGCGGCACGTCGTCGGTGGCGTCGGGCCGGCTGTCGTACGTGTTCGGCCTGGAGGGCCCGGCGCTGACGGTGGACACGGCGTGTTCGTCGTCGCTGGTGGCGCTGCACCTGGCGGTGCGGGCGCTGCGCAGCGGCGAGTGCGACCTGGCCCTCGCGGGCGGCGTGACGGTGATGCCGACCCCGGGTGTCCTGCTCGCCTTCAGCCAGCAGCGCGGCCTGGCCGGGGACGGCCGGTGCAAGGCGTTCGCCGAGGGCGCGGACGGCACCGGCATGGCCGAAGGCGCCGGCCTGCTGCTGGTCGAGCGGCTCTCGGACGCGCGGCGCCACGGCCACCCGGTGCTCGCCGTGGTGCGGGGTTCGGCGGTGAACTCCGACGGCGCGTCGAACGGCCTGACCGCGCCGAACGGCCCGGCCCAGCAACGGGTGATCCGTGCGGCACTCGCGGACGCGGGCCTGTCACCGTCCGAAGTGGACGCGGTGGAGGCGCACGGCACCGGGACGAAACTCGGCGACCCGATCGAAGCACAGGCCCTGCTGGCGACCTACGGCCAGGACCGCGGCGAGCCGCTGCGGCTCGGCTCGGTGAAGTCGAACCTGGGCCACACGCAGGCCGCGGCCGGCGTCGCGGGCGTGATCAAGATGGTCATGGCCATGCGGCACGGCGTCCTGCCGCGGACCCTGCACGTCGACGTCCCGACGTCCCGGGTGGACTGGACGGCGGGTGCGGTCGAACTGCTGACGGAGGCTCGCGAGTGGACCTCCGACGGGCCGCGACGCGCCGGTGTCTCGTCGTTCGGCATCTCCGGCACCAACGCCCACACCATCCTCGAACAGGCCCGGGACGCCGTGGTCGCGGACCGCGAGCCGGTCGCCGGGCCGGTGCCGTGGGTGCTGTCGGCCAAGAGCCCGGCCGCCCTGCGCGCCCAGGCCGCCCGGCTGCACGAGTTCCTCGACGGCCGCGACGTGGCCCCCGCCGACGTCGCGCTCAGCCTGGCCACCGCCCGGGCCGACTTGGGCCACCGCGCCGCCGTCGTCGGCGAGACCGGCCCGGAGCTGCTCGCCGGGCTGGCCGCGTTCGCCGCGGGCGACCTCGGCGCGATCACCGGCAGCGGCACGCCCGGCCGCCTGGCCGTGCTCTTCACCGGGCAGGGCGCGCAGCGGCCCGGGATGGGCGAGGAGCTGTACGCGCGGTTCCCGGTGTTCGCGCGAGCCTACGACGAGGTGCGTGCCCTCCTCGGGGACATCGACGGGGACCGGCTCGACCAGACCGGGCACGCGCAGCCGGCGATCTTCGCCCTCGAAGTCGCGCTGTTCCGGCTCGTCGAGTCCTGGGGCGTCCGGCCGGACTTCGTGGCCGGGCACTCGATCGGCGAGCTGGCCGCCGCCCACGTGGCCGGCGTCCTGTCGCTGCCCGACGCGTGCGCGCTGGTCACCGCGCGGGCGAGCCTGATGCAGGCGCTGCCCGAGGGCGGCGCGATGGTCGCCGTCGCGGCGTCCGAAGCGGACGTTCTGGCGGTGCTGCCCGCCGACGTCGGCATCGCCGCGGTCAACGGGCCCGACAGCACAGTGGTCTCCGGCTCGGAGACGGCCGTGCTGGCGCTCGCGGGCGAGTTCGCGGCCCGCGGTGTCAAGACCAAGCGGCTGCGCGTGAGCCACGCCTTCCACTCGCCGCTGATGGACCCGATGCTGGCGGACTTCGGTGCGGTGGCGGCGAACCTGACCCACCACGAGCCGGTGATCCCGGTCGTGTCCACCTTGACCGGTGTGCTCGCCGAGCCGTTCACCGCGGACTACTGGGTGCGGCACGTGCGGGAGACCGTCCGGTTCGCCGACGCCGTGGCGACCCTGGCCGGCCTCGGGACGGGCACGTTCCTGGAGGTCGGCCCGGACGGCGTGCTGGCGGCGATGGCGGCCGGGATCGCCGACGTCCCGGCGATCCCGGCGTTGCGGGACGGCGAGGCCGAGCCGCGGGCCGTGGTCACCGCGTTCGCGCGGCTGCGGGCCGCCGGGTTCCCGCTCGACGCCTCGGCACTCATCGACGGCGCCCGGCGGACCGAGCTGCCGACCTACGCGTTCCAGCGGTCGCGGTTCTGGCTCGAAGCCGCGCCGCCGAAGTCCGATGTGGACGGGTGGCGGTACCGGGTCACCTGGCGTCCCGTGGCCGCGGCGGCGGGACGGCTGACCGGACGCTGGCTCGTCGTCGGCGACGGCCCCGCCGAGGAGGTCGCGCAGGTGCTGGCCGCCCACGGCGCCGAGCCGGTGGTCGTCCCCGGTGCCGGGGACCGCGTCGCGCTGACGGCCCTGCTGCGCGAGCACGCCGACGTCGAAGGGATCGTGTCCCTGCTGGCCTTCGGTGGCGCGGCCGAGGTCGGGCTCGCCGCCAACCTCACGCTCACCCAGGCCCTCGCCGACGCCGGGATCCCGGCCCGGCTGTGGTGCCTCACCCGGGGCGCGGCCAAGGACGTTTCCCGTCCGGACCAGGCGACCACCTGGGGCTTCGGCCGGATCGCGGCCCTGGAGCTGCCGTCCGCCTGGGGCGGCCTCGCCGACCTGCCGGAAACCCTCGACGCGGCGGCCGGCGCCCGGCTGGCCGCCGTCCTCGCCGACGGCACCGAGGACGAGGTCGCCATCCGGCCGGACGGCGTCTTCGCCCGCCGGCTCGTGCCCGCACCGGCCCGGGCGGCCCGGGACTGGCGGCCCCGCGGCACGGTGCTGGTCACCGGCGGGACCGGTGCCCTCGGCGCCGCGGTCGCCAGGGAACTCGCCGCGTCGGGCGCCGAGCACCTCGTCCTCACCGGCCGCCGCGGCGCCGACGCGCCCGGTGCGGCCGAGCTGGCCGCGGAACTGTCCGCGCTCGGTGCCCGCGTCACGCTCGCCGCCTGCGACGCGGCGGACCGGAGCGCACTGGCGGGGGTGCTCGCGGCGATCCCGGCCGAACTGCCGCTGACCGCGGTGGTGCACGCCGCAGGCACCGGCCAGCACGGCCCGCTCACCGCGGTCACGCCGGAGGAGGTGTCCGCGGTCCTGGCCGGGAAGGTGGCCGGCGCCCGGCACCTCGACGAGCTGACCCGCGGCCACGACCTCGACGCGTTCGTGCTGTTCTCCTCGATCTCCGGGGTGTGGGGCAGCGGCGAGCAGGCGGTCTACGGCGCGGCCAACGCGTTCCTCGACGCGCTGGCCGAAGAGCGCCGGGGCCGCGGGCTGGCCGCGACCGCGATCGCCTGGGGCCCGTGGGCCGGCTCGGGGATGGCCGCCGACGCCGACGCCGTCCGGATGCTGCGCGGGCGCGGGCTGCCGCCGATCGACCCGGCGCACGGCGTCGCGGCCTTCCGGCGGGCCTGGGAGGCCGGCGACCCGGCCGTCGTCGTCGCCGACGTCGACTGGGCCCGGTTCGCGCCGGTGTTCACCGCGGCCCGGCCGCGGCCGCTGCTGGCCGAGCTCCCCGCCGTGCGGGCCGCGCTGGCCGAGCCGGAACCGGCACCGACCGGGTTCGCCTCGCTGCCGGCGGGGGAGCGGCCGAAGGAGCTGCTGACGCTCGTTCTCGAGCAGGTCGCGGGCGTGCTCGGGCACACCTCGGCCGCCGCGATCGGCCCCGAGCGCGCGTTCAAGGAACTCGGCTTCGACTCCCTGATGGCGGTCGAGCTGCGCAACCGGCTCGGCGCCGGGACCGGGCTCAGCCTGCCCGCGTCCCTCGCCTTCGACCACCCGACCGCCGCCGACTTGGCCGAGGAGCTCGACCGCCGGTTCGGCGGCCCGCGGGACGGCGTCCGGCTCCTCGACGAACTCGACCGGCTCGAGGCCGCGTTCGCCGGCGTCACCGAAGCGGACCTGGCCCGGGTCCCGGCGAGCGACGAGATCACCGCGCGCCTGAGGGGCTTCCTGAGCCGGTGGACCGAGCTGGCCGGCGGTACCGACCTGGGCGGCGCCGACGACGACGAGCTCTTCGACTTCATCGACAGCACTTTCCGGACCTCGTGAGAAACAGTGGGGCTTCCATGGCCAACGAGCAGAAACTCCGTGACTACCTCAAGTTCGTCACGGCCGATCTGAAGGACACCCGCGACCGGCTCGCCGAGGTCGAGGCCCGGGACGCCGAGCCCGTCGCGATCGTGGCCATGAGCTGCCGCTACCCGGGCGGCGTCGGCTCGCCCGATGACCTGTGGCGGCTGGTCTCGGCCGGCACGGACGCGATCGGCGGCTTCCCCGGCGACCGCGGCTGGCCGATCGGAGCGTTCCAGGGCGGTTTCCTGCACGACGCGGCCGAGTTCGACGCCGGCTTCTTCGGCATCTCTCCCCGCGAAGCCCTGGCCATGGACCCGCAGCAGCGGCTGCTGCTGGAGACGTCGTGGGAACTGCTGGAGCGGGCCCGGATCGCGCCGAAGTCGTTGCGGCGCAGCAGCACCGGCGTGTTCGTCGGCGGGGCGGCGTCGGGCTACGGCACGTCCGGCACCGACTCTGATCCGGACGTGGCAGGCTACCTGCTGACCGGGACGGCGGGCAGCGTGCTGTCCGGACGGCTGTCGTACCACCTCGGCCTGGAGGGCCCGTCGGTCACGATCGACTCGGCCTGTTCGTCGTCGCTGGTCGCCCTGCACCTCGCGGCCCAGGCGCTGCGGCGCGGCGAGTGCACGCTGGCCATCGCCGGCGGGGTGACGGTCATGGCCACCCCGGGGACGTTCGCCGAGTTCGACCGCCAGGGCGGCCTGGCGGCGGACGGCCGCTGCAAGGCGTTCGCGGACGCGGCGGACGGCACGGGCTGGGCCGAGGGCGTGGGCCTCCTGCTGGTCGAGCGCCTGTCGGACGCGCGCCGCCACGGCCACCCGGTGCTGGCGGTCCTGCGCGGCTCGGCGGTGAACTCGGACGGCGCGTCGAACGGCTTGACCGCCCCCAACGGCCCGTCCCAGCGCCGCGTGATCACTGCGGCCCTGGCGGCGGCGGGACTGTCTTCATCGGACGTCGACGTCGTCGAGGCGCACGGAACGGGAACGGCGCTGGGCGACCCGATCGAGGCGCAGGCGCTGCTGGCGACGTACGGTCAGGACCGCCCGGCCGACCGGCCGCTGTGGCTCGGTTCGGTGAAGTCGAACATCGGGCACACGCAGTCGGCGTCCGGGGTGGCGGGCGTGATCAAGATGGTGCTGGCGATGCACCACGGCGTTCTCCCGCGGACGTTGCACGTGGACTCGCCGTCGTCCCAAGTGGACTGGTCGGCAGGCGCGGTCGAGTTGCTGACTTCGGAGCGGGCGTGGCCCGCCGACCGGCCGCGGCGGGCGGGTGTTTCGTCGTTCGGCATCTCCGGGACCAACGCACACGTGATCCTGGAAGAGGTGGAGCCGCGGCCCGCGCCGGCGCCGGCCGAGGTGACGGGCCCGGTGCCGTGGCTGGTGTCCGCCCGGGGTGCGGACGCGCTGCGCGCCCAGGCGGCGGCGCTGGTGCCGTTGGCGGACGAGCCTCTCGCCGAGGTGGGTTCGGCGCTGCTTTCCGGGCGTTCTGCGTTCGAGGACCGGGCGGTGGTGTTCGGATCGTCCACTTCGGACTTTCTCTCCGGACTTACGGCTCTCGCGGACGGCGTCGACGCGCCCGATCTGGTGCGTGGACAGGTTGTGCGGGGCGGTCTGGCGGTGCTGTTCACCGGTCAGGGGGCGCAGCGGGTCGGGATGGGTCTTGGGCTGTACGAGCGGTTTCCGGTGTATGCGGCCGCGTTCGATGCGGTGCTTGCGCACTTCGATCCTGCTCTTCGTGATGCTTTCTCCGATGCTTCCCTGTTGGATCGGACGGAGTTCACGCAGCCTGCGTTGTTCGCGGTCGAGGTGGCGTTGTTCCGGTTGGTTTCTTCGTGGGGTGTTCGTCCGGATTTTGTGGCGGGGCATTCGATCGGGGAGATTTCGGCGGCGCATGTGGCCGGGGTGTTGTCTCTGGAAGACGCCTGTCGCTTGGTTTCCGCCCGGGCGTCGTTGATGCAGGCGTTGCCGTCGGGTGGGGCGATGGTGTCGATCGCGGCGCCGGAGTCGGCGATCGTTCTCACCGAGGGTGTTTCGATCGCGGCGGTGAACGGGCCGGAGTCGGTGGTGATTTCGGGCGAGGAGGCCGCGGTGCTGGCGATCGCGGCTCGGTTCCCGAAGACGAAGCGGCTCGCGGTGAGTCATGCGTTCCATTCGCCGTTGATGGATCCGATGCTGGCGGAGTTCCGTGCGGTGGCGGAGTCTCTCACGTATCACTCGGCGGAGATTCCGGTGATTTCGAATGTGAGTGGTGCTCTCGCTGAGCCGTTCACGGCGGAGTATTGGGTGCGGCACGTGCGGGAGGCGGTCCGGTTCGCCGACGGAGTATCCACTTTGGAATCTTCCGGGGCCGGGGTGTTCCTGGAACTCGGGCCCGAGGGCGTCCTCAGTTCGATGGTGCCGGGGGTGGCCGTCCCCACCCTGCGGAAGGACCGCTCCGAAGAGAGAGCACTGCTCACCGCGTTGGCCACGCTGCACGTCCACGGGGTGCCGGTCGATTGGACACCGTTCCTGCCGTCCGAGACCCGGGTCGACTTGCCGACGTACGCGTTCCAGCGGCAGCACTACTGGCTCACGGGCGCAGCGGAAGTGGCCACGGAGGATCAGCAGTTCTGGTCGGCGGTCGAGAGCCCGGACCTGGCGGCGACACTCGGTCTGGACGCGGAGCTGGCGGAAGCGGTGCGCCCGGCGCTGTCGGCCTGGCGGCACCGGAGCCGCGTGGCCGCGTGGCGGTATCGCGCCGAGTGGACTGCGTTGGCCTTGCCCGAAGGCTCCCCTGGCGACTGGTTGCTGATCGCCCCGGAGTCCGACGAAACGGCCGCGGAACTGGCCGCGTCGCTCACCGGCGTGGTGCGGGTTGCGGCGACCGGAGCGTCCCGGGCCGAGCTGGCCGGCCGCCTCCGCGACCTCCCGGACCACGACTGGACGGGCATCCTCTCACTGGGTGGCGACGTCCCCTCGACGTTGACGCTGCTCCAAGCGCTCGGAGACGCGGAAATCGGGGCGCCGCTGTGGTGCTTGACGCGAGGGGCGGTGACGATCGGCCGCGCGGACCCGCTCGGTGCCCCCGACCAGGCGGCACTGTGGGGCTTCGGCCGCACGGCGGCCCTCGAGTGCCCGGACCGGTGGGGAGGCTTGGTGGACCTGCCGCCGAAGCTGGACGGCCGCGCCACGGCCCGGTTGCTCGCGGCTCTGTCCGGCACCGAGGACCAGGTGGCGATCCGCGCTTCGGGAGTGTTCGGCCGCCGGTTGGTGCCCGCCGCGGCTCACCCAGCCCACGACTGGTCTTGCCGCGGAACGGTCCTGATCACCGGCGGCACGGGTGCCCTCGGCGCGCGCGTCGCCCGGTGGGCTGCTTCGCGGGGAGCCGATCGGCTCGTCCTCGCCTCGCGACGGGGTCCGGATGCTCCCGGCGCCGCCGAGCTGGCCGACGCACTTCGTGCCGGTGGTACCTCGACGGTCGTCGAAGCCTGCGATGTCACCGATCGCGCTGCGGTGGCGGCCCTGGTCGAACGGATCGGTGCCGACCTGCGGGTGGTCGTCCACGCGGCGGGTGTTCTCGACGACGGCGTCCTCGACGCCCTGACCCCGGAGCGCGTCGCCCGTGTCGAGGCGGCGAAGGTCGCCGGGGCCCGCCACCTCAGCGAACTGACCCGAGACCTGGACGCGTTCATCCTGTTTTCCGGCCTGGCCGGAACCCTCGGAGCGGCGGGCCAAGCCGGCTACGCGGCGGCCAATGCCGGTCTCGACGCCCTCGCGGAAGCACGCCACGCCGCCGGCCTGCCCGCGCTGGCGGTCGCCTGGGGGCCGTGGGCCGGAGGCGGGATGGCGGCCGACGAGGTCACGGCGCGGCTCAGCGCGGCCGGGCTGCGGCCGCTCGATCCCGAGCCGGCCCTGGTTGCGCTCGAAGGTGCGCTGGTCGCGGGGGAGACGACGGTCGCGATCGCCGACGTCGACTGGGCGAGGTTCGGCCCGGCCTTCACGGCGGTGAGGCCGAGCCCGCTGCTCGCCGGGCTGCCGTTGGCCGGCAATGCCGCCGCGGGAAGCGCGGAGGCCACCGGCAACCCGGCCGCGGGCTTCGCCACGACCGGAGGCCACAACCCTGGCACGGCGGGCGGCCGCAGTTCGGCCACGACCGGAGGCCACAACCGCGGCACGGCGGGCGGCCGCAGTTCGGCCATGACCGGCAACCGCTACCCCGACTCGGTCGGCGGCCCCCAGGTCACCGCGGCCGGCGGCACCGCCACCGCAGCCGGAGCCCGCGACTTCGCCGCGACCGGCGGTCCCGACTTCGGCCTGGCCGGCGCTCGAAACCCCGCCGCGAGTGGCCCCCGCTTCACCGCGGCCGGAGTCCAAGAGCTCGTCCGCGAGCACGTCGCCGCCGTGCTCGGGCATGCCTCGCCCGCCACCCTCGATCGGGCTCGTCCCTTCAGCGATCTCGGGTTCACCTCCCTCTCGGCCGTCGAATTGCGCAACCGTCTCCGGGTGGCCACCGGGCTCGACCTGCCCGCCACCCTCACCTACGACCACCCCGACCCCGCCTCCCTCGCCCGCCACCTGAGTGCACTGCTCTCTGGCGAGAGCACTGCTCTCGAAACAGAGCACCACTCCACCTCCGATGACGAACCGATCGCGATCGTCGCGATGGCCTGCCGGTTCCCCGGTGACGTCCGCTCTCCCGAAGACCTCTGGGACCTCGTCGCCCGCGGGGCCGATGCGCTGTCCGCCGCGCCCACCGATCGGGGCTGGCCGTCCGGGCTCGCGGCCGTCAAACCGGGCGGGTTCCTGACCGGTGCCGCGGACTTCGACGCCGAGCTCTTCGGGATCTCGCCGCGCGAAGCCACCGCGATGGACCCCCAGCAGCGGATCCTCCTCGAGACCGCGTGGGAGCTGTTCGAACGCGCCGGCCTCGATCCGCGGTCGGTGCGCGGGGAGCGCATCGGCGTCTTCGCCGGCACCAACGGCCAGGACTACCCCGCCCTGCTCACCGACGCGGGCGACGACGTCGCCGGGTACGTCGGCACCGGCAACGCCGCGGCCGTCGTCTCCGGCCGGATCGCCTACGCTTTCGGGCTCGAAGGCCCCGCTGTCACCGTGGACACCGCCTGCTCGTCGTCGCTGGTCGCGCTGCACTGGGCGCGCCAGGCGCTGCGGTCGGGCGAGTGCGACCTGGCCGTCGCCGGCGGTGTCACCGTGATGGCGACGCCGGGCGCGTTCGTCGAGTTCGACCGCCAGGGCGGCCTCGCCCCCGACGGCCGCTGCAAGGCGTTCGCCGAGGGCGCCGACGGCACCGGCTGGGGCGAGGGCGCCGGCCTGCTGCTGGTCGAGCGGCTCTCGGACGCGCGCCGCCACGGTCACGAGATCCTGGCCGTGGTCCGGGGATCCGCGATCAACTCCGACGGCGCGTCGAACGGCCTGACCGCGCCGAACGGCCCGTCGCAGCAACGGGTGATCCGCGCGGCCCTCGCCGACGCGGGACTGCAACCGTCCGAAGTGGACGCCGTGGAGGCGCACGGCACCGGGACGAAGCTCGGCGACCCGATCGAGGCGCAGGCCTTGCTCGCCACCTACGGCCGGCACCGCGAAGAGCCGCTGTGGCTGGGCTCGGTCAAGTCCAACCTGGGCCACACGCAGGCCGCGGCCGGCGTTGCCGGCATCATCAAGATGGTCATGGCGATGCGGAACGGCGTGCTGCCGCAGACCCTGCACGTCGACGCCCCGACGTCCCACGTGGACTGGTCGGCGGGCGCGGTCGAGGTGCTCACCGAGACCAGGAAGTGGCCGTCCGACCGGCCGCGGCGCGCGGGTGTCTCGTCGTTCGGGATCTCCGGCACCAACGCCCACACGATCCTCGAGCAGGCGCCGGACGACGTCGTCGTGCACGACACCGCGCCGGCCGGGCTGCTCCCGGTGCCGGTCTCGGCGCAGACCGAGAACGGGTTGCGGGAGCAGGCCCGCCGGCTGCTCGACGCCGACCGCGGCGCCCTGCCGGACGTCGCGGCCACCCTGGCGACGGGCCGCGCGGCGCTGTCCCGGCGCGCGGTGGTGCTCGCCGCGGACGACGGCGATCTGGTCCGCGGCCTGACGGCACTGGCGGCCGGGACGCCGGACCCGGGCGTGCTCCGCGGCGACGTCCGGCCGGGCTCGCTCGCCGTGCTCTTCACCGGGCAGGGTGCGCAGCGGGCCGGCATGGGCCGGGGGCTCTACGACCGGTTCCCGGTGTACGCGGAAGCTTTCGACGCGGTCTGCGCCGAATTCGACCGGCTGCTGGACCGGCCGTTGCACGACGTGGTCTTCGACGGGTCCGGTTTGGACGATACCGGCTGGACACAGCCCGCGTTGTTCGCCGTCGAAGTCGCGCTGTACCGGCTGTTCCGGTCGTGGGGTGTTCGCCCGGACTTCGTGGCGGGGCATTCGATCGGGGAGATCTCGGCCGCGCATGCCGCCGGCGTGATGTCCCTTGTGGACGCTTGCCGGTTGGTGGCGGCGCGGGCGTCGTTGATGCAGGCGTTGCCCGCCGGTGGGGCGATGGTGTCGATCGCCGCGCCGGAGTCGGCGATCGAGCTGGCCGAGGGTGTTTCGATTGCGGCGGTGAACGGGCCGGAGTCGGTGGTGATTTCGGGCGAGGAGGCCGCGGTGCTGGCGATCGCGGCTCGCTTCCCGAAGACGAAGCGGCTTTCGGTGAGCCATGCGTTCCATTCGCCGTTGATGGATCCGATGCTGGCGGAGTTCCGTGCGGTGGCGGAGTCGCTGACGTACCACCCGGCGGAGATACCAGTGCTCTCGAATGTGAGCGGTGCTCTCGCTGAGCCGTTCACGGCGGAGTATTGGGTGCGGCACGTGCGGGAAGCGGTCCGGTTCGCCGACGGGGTGTCCACTTTGGAGGCCGCCGGGGCCGGGGTGTTCCTGGAGCTGGGGCCGGACGGGGTGCTGAGCTCGATGGTCCCGGGCACGGCGATCCCGGCGCTGCGCCGCGACCGCGACGAGGAGCGCACGTTCTTCACGGCCTTGGCCGGGTTGTACACCGCCGGGGTGCCAGTGAACTGGACCAATCTGCCCGGACGCCGGATTCCGTTGCCCACGTACGCCTTCCAGCGGGAACGGTTCTGGCCGGCGGCGCGTCCGGCCGGTGGCGAGATCGACGCTCGGTTCTGGTCGGCGGTCGACCGCGCCGACGTCGCCGGGCTCGCGGCGGGGACGGGGGTGCCGGAGGCGGATGTCGCGAAGGTGCTGCCCGCGCTGGCGTCGTGGCGGCGGGACCGGGCCGAAGCGGTGGGGACGGAGTCGTGGCGCTACCGGGTGACGTGGGTGCCGCTCCCGGAGCCGGTCGCGGCGGTGCCGTCGGGCCGGTACGCGATCGTGGCGGCGCCGGGAGCGGCTCGGCGCTGGGCGGACGCGCTGGAACGGCCGGGGGTGGTGGTCGCCGTGCCGGGAGAGTTGGAGTCGACGGAACGGTTCGACGGAGTGGTCTTGGTCTCCGCCCCCGGCGACGACGCCCTGACCGACGCGGCGACGCTGGCCAGGGCCGAAGTCGCGGGCTCGTTGTGGTGCGTGACGGTGGGCGCGGTGGCGGTTCCCGGCGACGAGACCGCCGGTGACCCGGAATTGGCCGCGCTGTGGGGTTTCGGCCGGGCACTGGCGCTGGAGAAGCCGGACGGCTGGGGTGGTTTGGTCGATGTCCCGGAGACACCGGACGAGCACCTCGCGGCCCAGGCCTGGGGAGTCATCACGGGTACGAGTGAAGGGCAGCGATCAACCTCGACCGGCGAAGACCAGCTCGCCCTGCGCCCCTCCGGCGCGTACGCGCGCCGCCTGGTCCGTGCCCCTCTCCCTGTACCCACCCACCCCTGGACCCCCACCGGCACCCTGCTCATCACCGGCGGCACCGGCGCCCTCGGTGTCACCGTTGCCCGCTGGGCCGCCGAGGCCGGTGCCGCCCACCTCGTCCTCCTCAGCCGCCGGGGCCCAGACGCGCCGGGAGCACAAGCCCTCGTAGACGACCTCCGAGCCACCGGAACCGAGGTGACCGTCCTCGCCTGCGACGTCTCCGACCGCGATGACCTCGCCAAGACCCTCGAGCAGCTCCCCGAGGTCACCGCAGTCGTGCACGCCGCCGGGGTCAGTCAGGCCACCGCCTTCGCCGACCTCTCCGAGCAGGACTTCCAGGCCGTCCTCCGCGCCAAGGTCGCCGGGGCCGAGCACCTCGACCAGCTGCTCGGCGACGACCTCGATGCCTTCGTCCTCTTCTCCTCCATCTCCGGCGTCTGGGGCGCCGGCGGCCAAACCGCGTACGCCGCGGCCAACGCGCAGCTCGACGCCCTTGCCGCGCGTCGGCGTGCGGCGGGCCGGGCCGCCACCTCCGTTGCCTGGGGGCCGTGGGCCGGCAGCGGGATGGCCGCCGGGGCCGCCGAGCAGGAACACCTGCGCCGCCGCGGGCTGACACCCCTGGCGCCCGCCGGGGCGCTGGGGGCGCTGCGGACCGCCGTCGGGGCGGGGGAGACCTCCGTCGTCGTGGCCGATGTCGACTGGGCCCGGTTCGCCCCCTCCTTCACCGCCACCCGGCCGAGCCCGCTGCTGGCCGAGCTGCCCGAGGCGTGCCTTTCCGACGTACCGGTGCCCGAGACCACGCGGTTCGCGGGACTGGCGCCTGCCGACCTGCGGGCGGAGCTGCTCACCCTGATCCGGACCGAGGCCGCGCAGGTGCTCGGGCACGCCACGACCGCCGCGGTCGAGGCGAACCGGGCCTTCAGCGAACTCGGCTTCGACTCGCTCACCGCCGTCGAGCTGCGGACCCGGCTCGCCGCCGCGACCGGGCTCACCCTGCCCCCGACCCTGGTCTTCAACCACCCCAACGCGACCGCGCTCGCCGAGCACCTGCAGGCGCAGCTCGGCGACGGTGCCCCGAGCGTCCTGGCCGAGCTCGACCGGCTCGAAGCCGCACTGGCCGCCGGCGAACCCGACCGGCTGACGCGCAGCGAGCTCGCCGTGCGGCTGCAGACCCTGCTCGCCCGCTTCGCCGAAAAAGAAGAAGAAAAGGCGAGCGAGCTCGATTTCGCCGACGACGACGCACTTCTCGCTTTCATCAACAATGATCTCGGTAAATTGTAATACGCCCCGGAAGAAGGAAATCCCGCCCCCGGCAAGGGGCGGGATTTCCCTGCGTAGGGGCCCCTGTTAGGGGGGATCTTTAGGGGTTGTAGGCCCAAAACCGGTCCCATAGCCTCACTTTGATGCCACTTCGGCGCGCGGATGTGCCGGGTGTCCGCACTTCGCTGGAAGAAAAGGCTGGTGGCACTGACATGGCCGACGAGGAGACGCTGCGCGAGCACCTCAGGTGGGTCACGACCAATCTGCACCAGACCCGCCAACGGCTGCAGGCCGTCGAGGAAGCCGAACAGGAACCGATCGCGATCGTCGGCATGGGCTGCCGGCTGCCCGGCGGGGTGCACAGCCCCGAACAGCTGTGGGACCTCGTCGCCGCGGGCACCGACGCCGTCACCGGGTTTCCCGAGAACCGCGGCTGGGACCTCGCCGCCCTCCGCGACCCCGACCCGGACCGGCCCGGCACCTCCCACACCGCCTCCGGTGGCTTCCTGCACGACGTCGCCGACTTCGACGCCGGCTTCTTCGGCATCTCCCCGCGCGAAGCCCTCGCCATGGACGCCCAGCAGCGGCTGCTGCTGGAGACGACGTGGGAGGCCATCGAACGCGCCCGCATCGACCCGGCCTCGCTGGCCGGCACGGAGACCGGCGTCTTCGTCGGCAACACCGGCCAGGACTACGCCACCCTCATGCGCGGCGCCGGCGAGAACCTCGAAGGGCACCTGCTCACCGGCACCGCGACCGCCGTCGTCTCCGGACGGCTGGCGTACTTCCTCGGCCTCGCCGGCTCCGCCGTCACCGTCGACACGGCCTGCTCGTCCTCGCTCGTCGCGCTGCACTGGGCCTGCCACGCGCTCCGCCGCCGCGAGTGCTCGCTCGCCCTCGCGGGCGGTGTGACCGTCCTGTCCACGCCCGCGGCCTTCGTCGCGTTCAGCCGCCAGCGCGGCCTGGCCCCCGACGGCCGCTGCAAGTCCTTCGCCGACGCCGCCGACGGCACCGGCTGGGGCGAAGGCGCCGGCATGCTGGTTCTCGAACGGCTGTCCGACGCCCACCGCCACGGCCACCCCGTGCTCGCCGTCGTCCGCGGCTCGGCGATCAACTCCGACGGTGCCTCCAACGGTCTCACCGCCCCCAACGGCCCCGCGCAGGAGCGCGTGATCACCGACGCTCTGGCGAATGCGCGGCTCTCGGCCAAGCAGGTCGACGCGGTCGAGGCGCACGGCACCGGCACCACCCTCGGCGACCCGATCGAGGCGCAGGCGCTGCTGGCCACCTACGGCCGCGCCCGCACCGGCGACGACCCGCTGTACCTCGGTTCGCTCAAGTCGAACGTCGGGCACACCCAGGGCGCGGCCGGGGTCGCCGGCGTGATCAAGATGGTCATGGCCATGCGGCACGGCGTCCTGCCGCGGACGCTGCACGTCGACGCCCCGACCTCGCACGTCGACTGGGCCTCCGGCGGCGTCCGGCTGCTCACCGAGGCCCGGCCCTGGCCGGAGACCGGCGAGCCGCGGCGGGCCGGCGTGTCCGCGTTCGGCATGAGCGGCACCAACGCCCACGCGATCCTCGAAGCCGCGCCGTCGACCGGCGAACCGGCGCCCGCCGAAACAACCGGCCCGGTGCCGTGGGTGCTGTCCGCGCGGACCGCGGACGCGCTCAAGGCGCAGGCCGCCGCGCTGGCCGGGCACGAAGCACCGGTGTCGGACGTCGGGTTTTCGCTGGTCACGACCCGCACGGCGTTCCCGCACCGCGCGGTCGTGGTCGGTGATCTCGCCAGTGGTCTCACGGCGCTCGCCGCGGGCACCCCGGCGGCGAACGTCGTCACCGGGGAAGCGGGCGCGCCGGGCAAGGTGGCGCTGGTCTTCCCCGGCCAGGGTTCGCAGTGGGCCGGGATGGCTCTCGAACTCGCGGGGTCGTCGCCGGTTTTCGCGGCCCGGCTCGGCGAATGCGCCGCGGCCCTGGAGTCCCATGTGGACTGGCGGCTGCGCGAGGTGCTGGCCGACGCGGAGGCGCTGAGCCGCGTCGACGTCGTGCAGCCGGCGTTGTTCGCGGTGATGGTGTCGCTGGCCGAGCTGTGGCGGTCGTTCGGTGTGGTACCGGACGCGGTCGTCGGGCACTCGCAGGGCGAGATCGCCGCCGCCGTGGTCTCCGGCGCACTGTCTCTTGAGGACGGTGCGCGCGTGGTCGCCCTGCGCAGCAAGGCGATCCTCGCGCTGGCCGGTGCCGGCGGGATGGTGTCGGTCGCCGCGTCCCGGGCGGAGGTCGAAGCCCGGCTGACCGGGGAACTGTCGATCGCCGCGGTGAACGGCCCGGCCGCCGTGGTGGTGTCCGGCACGCCCGGCGCCCTCGACGAGCTGGTCGAGTCCTGCGAAGCCGCCGGGATCCGCGCCAAGCGGGTGCCCGTGGACTACGCTTCGCACTCCGCGCAGGTCGAGCAGCTCCGCGACGAGCTGCTCCGCGTCCTGGCGCCGATCACCCCGCGCGAACGCGAAACGGCCTTCCTCTCGACGGTGACCGGCGGCTGGAACGAACGCGTCGACGCCGAGTACTGGTACACGAACCTGCGCAGCACCGTCCGCCTGGACCTCGCGGTGGAGCGGCTGAAGAGCGAGGGGTTCGGCACGTTCGTGGAGGTGTCGCCGCACCCGGTGCTGACCATGGCGCTGGGCGAGGACGTCATCGCGCTGGGCTCGCTCCGGAAGAACGACGGCGGCCTGGACCGCTTCCACGCCGCGCTCGCCGAGGCCCACGTCCGCGGTGTCGCGGTCGACTGGACCCCCGCCTTCCCCGGCGCCCGCACGGTCGACCTGCCCACCTACGCCTTCCAGCGCGAACGGTTCTGGCCCGCGGTCGTCGCGGACCCGGGTGACGCGGGTGCGCTCGGGCTGAGCGCGACCGGGCACCCGCTGCTCGGCGCGGCCGTGGCGCTGGCCGCGGGCGACGGACTGGTGCTCACCGGCCGCGTCTCGCCGCAGGCCCAGCCGTGGCTGGCCGACCACGCCGTGCAGGGCACGATCCTGGTGCCCGGCACCGCGTTCGTCGAACTCGCCGTGCAGGCCGGGGACCGCGCCGGCTGCGCCGCGGTGGCGGAACTCACCCTCGAGACGCCGTTGACGCTGCCCGACGGCGGCGCCCGTGCGCTGCAGGTCTGGGTGGGTGCGGCCGACGAGACCGGCCGTCGCGTCGTCGAGGTCCATTCGCGACGCGACGAGGACGACCCGTGGACCCGGCACGCGACCGGTGTGCTCGCCCCCGGCACCGCCGACGCCGGGTTCACCCTGGACGCCTGGCCGCCCGAGGGCGCGGCCAGGATCGACCTCGACGGGTTCTACGACGGCCTCCGCGCGGCGGCGGGCTACGGCTACGGGCCCGCCTTCCAGGGCCTGCGTTCGGCGTGGCGCCGCGGCGACGAAATCTTCGCCGAGGTCGCCCTGCCGGACGACCGTGACGCGGCCCGCTTCGGCCTGCACCCGGCGTTGCTGGACGCGGCCCTGCACCCGCTCGCCCTGGCCACGTCCACGGAGGACGGACAGCCGCGCCTGCCGTTCGCCTGGACGGGGGTGACCCTGCACGCCACCGGCGCCTCGGCGCTCCGCGTCCGCCTGACCCGCCGCGGCGACGACGAGGTCACGGTCGAAGTCGCGGACCCCGCGGGCGCTCCGGTCGCGACGGCGGAGTCGCTCGTCCTCCGCCCGCTCCCCACCGGGGGCCTCGACACCACCCCCGACGACCTCTACCAGGTCGGCTGGACCGAGATCCCGGCCGAGGCGGCCGGGACCGACGCCGTTTTCGAGACGCTCACCGGCGCGCCGGTCCACCGCGCGCTCGGCCTGGTCCAGGACTGGCTCGCCACCGAGCGGCCCGAAGTCCTCGTTTTCGTCACCACCGGCGCGGTCGCCGTGGCCGACGGCGAAGCCCCCGATCCGGACCTCGCTGCCGCGTGGGGGCTCGTGCGCTCCGCCCAGTCGGAACACCCCGGCCGGTTCGCGCTGCTCGACACCGACGACCCGGCGCACCCGGTCGTCCCGCCCGAGCCGCAGGCCGCCGTCCGCAGTGGACGGTGCTTCGTGCCCCGCCTCGTCCGCGTCACCCCCACCGGCGAGACGCCGGACTGGGGTGACGGCGCCGTCCTGGTGACCGGCGCTTCCGGCGTGCTCGGCGGCCTCGTCGCCCGCCACCTCGTGCGGCAGCACGGCGTCCGGCAGCTCGTCCTGCTCAGCCGCCGGGGCGCCGACGCACCCGGCGCCGCCGAGCTCGCCGCCGACCTGCCGGAAGCCGTCTTCGTCGCCGGCGACGCCGCCGACCGCGACCAGCTCGCCGCAGTACTGGGCGAGCACCGGATCACCGCCGTCGTGCACGCCGCGGGTGTCCTCGACGACGGCGTCGTCGAGGCCCTCACCCCGGAGCGGCTCGACGCGGTCCTGCGCCCGAAGGCCGACGCCGCCCGGCACCTCGACGAGCTGACCACCGGCCTCGCCGCCTTCGTGCTCTTCTCCGCCGCCGCGGGCACCACCGGCGGCAGCGGGCAGGGCAACTACGCCGCCGCCAACGCCTACCTCGACGCCCTCGCGCAGCGGCGTCGCGCAGCCGGACAGCCCGCCGTGTCGCTCGCCTGGGGCCTGTGGGCCGAGGCCAGCGGGATGACCGGGCACCTCGACGACCGGGCACGCGAGCGGCTCGGCCGCTCCGGCGTGCGGCCACTGGCCACGGCGCAGGGCCTGGCGCTGTTCGATCGCGCCGTCGCGGCGGGCCCGGCCGCGCTGGTCCCGATCGCCCTCGACGCCGCCGCGCTGCGCCGTCAGGCCGCCGAAGGTGCCGTCTCGCCGCTCTTCCGCGGCCTCTTCCCGCCGCCCGCGCGACGCACCGCCGCGGCGGGCGGGCCCGTCGGCGAGCTGTCCGAGGACGGCTTGCTCGAACTGGTCCGGACGCAGGTGGCGGCCGTGCTCGGGCACGCGTCGGCGCAGGCGGTCGACCCGGGCCGCGCTTTCAAGGACCTCGGGTTCGACTCGCTGACCGCCGTCGACCTCCGCAACCGCCTCGCCGCCGCCACCGGCCTGCGGCTGCCCGCGACGCTGGTGTTCGACCACCCGACCCCGGCGGTGCTCGCCGCCCACCTCGCCGGCCGCACGGCCCGCCCGGTCGTCACGGCGAAGGCCGGAGCCGACGAGCCGATCGCGATCGTCGCGATGAGCTGCCGCTACCCGGGCGGGATCGCCTCCCCGGACGACCTTTGGCGCGTGGTCGCCGAGGGCCGCGACGCCGTTTCGGCGTTCCCCGCCGACCGGGGGTGGCCGGACCTGTTCGACGACGACCCCGCGCGCGGCGGGACGTCCTACGTCCGCGAAGGCGGCTTCCTCTACGACGCCGCCGATTTCGACGCGGAGTTCTTCGGCATGTCCCCGCGGGAAGCGACCGCGACGGACCCGCAGCAGCGGCTGCTGCTGGAGGTCGCCTGGGAGGCGTTCGAGCGCGCCGGGATCGTGCCGGACGCCGTCCGCGGCAGCCGGACCGGCGTCTTCGCCGGCGTGATGTACCAGGACTACGCCACCCGGCTGCAGAACGTCCGAAGTGGACTGGACGGCTACGAGGGCTACCTCGGCAACGGCAGCGCGGGCAGTGTCGCGTCCGGCCGGATCGCCTACGCGTTCGGCCTGGAGGGCCCGGCGATCACCGTGGACACGGCGTGTTCGTCGTCGCTGGTCGCCCTGCACCTGGCCTGCCAGTCGCTGCGCCAGGGCGAGTGCGACCTGGCGCTGGCGGGCGGGGTCACGGTGCTGTCGACGCCCGCGCTGTTCGTCGAGTTCAGCCGGCAGCGCGGGCTGGCCGCCGACGGCCGGTGCAAGTCGTTCGCGGACGCCGCCGACGGCACCGGCTGGGGCGAAGGCGCCGGCCTGCTGCTGGTGGAGCGGCTGTCCGACGCCCGCCGCCACGGCCACCCGGTGCTCGCGGTCGTCCGCGGGACCGCGGTCAACCAGGACGGCGCGTCGAACGGCCTCACCGCCCGAACGGCCCGGCCCAGCAGCGTGTGATCCGCCAGGCACTGGCGAACGCCGGGCTGGCGGCGTCCGAAGTGGACGCCGTCGAGGCGCACGGCACCGGCACGACGCTGGGCGACCCGATCGAAGCGCAGGCCCTGCTGGAAACCTACGGCCAGGAGCGGGAAACGCCGCTGTGGCTGGGTTCGCTGAAGTCGAACATCGGTCACACCCAGGCCGCGGCCGGGGTCGGCGGTGTCATCAAGATGGTCATGGCGATGCAGCACGGCGTCCTGCCGCAGACGTTGCACGTCGACGCGCCCTCGTCGCACGTGGACTGGTCGGCGGGTGCGGTCGAGCTGCTCACCGAGTCCCGCGAGTGGGTGTCCGGCCGGCCGCGCCGGGCCGGGGTGTCGTCGTTCGGGGTCAGCGGTACCAACGCGCACGCGATCCTGGAACACGTCCCGGCCCCGGCGGCCGACCCGGTCCCGGCCGGTGGCCCGGTGCCGTGGGTGCTTTCGGGGCGCAGCCCGGCCGCGCTGCGGGCGCAGGCCGCCGCTCTGTTCGAACGGGGTGAGCTGCCGCCCGCGCCGGTCGGGGCGGCCCTCGTCTCGACGCGGTCGCTGTTCCGGCACCGCGCGGTCGTGGTCGGCGATCTCCCCGGCGGCCTCACCGCCCTGGCCGAGGGCGCTCCCGCCGCGAACGTCATCACCGGGGAAGCGACCGCGCCGGGCAAGGTGGCCCTGGTCTTCCCCGGCCAGGGCGCACAGTGGACCGGAATGGCTCTCGAGCTCGCGGAGTCGTCGGAGGTGTTCGCGGCCCGGCTCGACGGGTGCGCCGCGGCCCTGGAGTCCGTTGTGGACTGGAAACTGCGCGAGGTGCTGGCCGACGCGGAGGCGCTGAGCCGGGTCGACGTCGTGCAGCCCGCATTGTTCGCGGTGATGGTTTCCCTGGCCGGGCTGTGGCGTTCGTTCGGCGTGGTCCCGGACGCGGTGGTCGGGCACTCCCAAGGCGAGATCGCCGCGGCGGTGGTGTCGGGCGCGCTGTCGCTCGAGGACGGCGCTCGCGTCGTCGCTTTGCGGAGCAAGGCGATCCTGGCCCTGGCCGGTGGCGGCGGGATGGTCTCGGTCGCGGCCGCCAGGGAGACCGTCGAGGAGCGGCTGACCGAGGGGGTTTCGGTCGCCGCGGTGAACGGCCCCACCGCCGTCGTGGTCTCCGGGACCCCGGACGCCCTGGACGCGTTCATGGCCGCCTGCCGCGCCGACGGCATCCGCGTCAAGCGGGTGCCGGTGGACTACGCGTCCCATTCGCCGCAGGTCGAGCAGCTGCGTGACGAACTCCTCGATGTCTTGGCTCCGATCACGCCCCGGGAAGGTGAGATCGCCTTCCTTTCGACGGTGACGGGTGAGTGGAACGAGCGGGTGGATGCCGATTACTGGTTCACCAACCTCCGCAGCACGGTCCGCCTCGATACGGCGATCGAGCGGTTGAAGGGCGAAGGGTTCGGCACGTTCATCGAGGCGTCGCCGCACCCGGTGCTGACCATGGCGCTCGGGGAAGACGTCGTCGCGATCGGTTCCCTGAAGCGGGACGACGGCGGCTTGACCCGGTTCCACACCGCCCTTGCCGAGGCGCACGTCAACGGCGTCACCGTCGACTGGACTCCCGCCTTCGGTGGCGCGCCCGCGGCCGACCTCCCCACCTACGCCTTCCAGCGCGACCGCTACTGGCTCGACGTCCCGGAAACCGAGCCGGTGCAGGCCGACCAGCGGTTCTGGGACGTCGTCGGCGACCAGGACGTGCCGGCCTTCGCGGGCGTCCTCGACCTCGCGGAAGACGCCCCGCTCGACGCCGTCCTGCCCGCGCTGGCCAAGTGGCGCAGCCGCCGCCACGACGAAGCCACCACGGACGCCTGGCGCCACCGCATCGCCTGGCGGCCCGTCACCACCGCGCCGGCCCGCCTGTCCGGGCGCTGGCTCGTGCTCGGGGACGACGACGTCCGGGCCGTCCTCGCCGCGCACGGCGCCGAGATCGTCCAGGACGCCGAGGACCTGGCCGGGGTGGTGGCCGTCCGGCCCGATGCCGCGACCGCCCTCGAACTGACCCGCCTCGACGCCCCGCTCTGGCTGCTCACCGACGGAGCGGTGGCCACCGGACCCGGCGACCGTGCCCCCGACCCCCACCAGGCCCGTGTGTGGGGCCTCGGCCGGATCGCCGGCCTCGAGCACCCGGCCCGCTGGGGCGGCCTGGTCGACCTGCCGGGGACCCTCGACGAACCGGCGGCCGCGCGGCTGGTCGCCGTGCTGGCCGGCACCACCGGCGAAGACCAGGTCGCGGTGCGGAAGACCGGCGTCTTCGCCCGCCGGCTCGTGCCTGCCGGAGTGCGGGAACCCGCCCGGCGCTGGCGGCCCGAAGGCACCGTGCTGGTCACCGACGCCGACGGCCACGCGGCCGTCCGGCTCGCCCGCTGGCTGATCGGCCGGGGCGCCACCCGGATCGTGCTCGCCGCGGCGGACCTGCCCGGCGTCGAGACCCTGCACGGCGCCGAGGTGATCGAGGCCCGCTGCGACATCGGCGACCGCGACCAGCTCGCCGCGGTCCTCGCCGCCCACGGGCCGGTGCGGTCGGTGTTCCACGCCGCCGCCGGCACCGAGCTGGCGCCGCTCGCCGAAACCGGCCCGGACCTGCTGGACCGGGTGTGCCGGGTGAAGGCGGCCGCCGCCGACCACCTCGACGCCCTGCTCCCGGACGGCCTCGACGCCTTCGTGCTGTTCTCCTCCATCGCCGGTGTCGTCGGCAGCGGAGCCCACGGCGCCTACGCGGCGGCCAACGCCCACCTCGACGCGCTCGCCGAGCGTCGCCGGGCCCGCGGGCAGGCTGCGACGGCGATCGCCTGGGGCGTCTGGGACGCCGACGAAGGCGTCGACCGCGCCCGGCTGGTCGCCGAAGGCGTCCCGCCCCTCGACCCCGAGCTGGCGCTGACCGCGCTCGGCCGGGCCCTCGACCTCGACGACACCGCCGTGGTCGTCGCCGACGTCGACTGGCCGCGGTTCGCGCCGGCCTTCGCCGCCGCCCGGCCCCGGCCGTTGCTCGCCGAGATCCCGGCCGCCGTCGAGGAAACCGCTCCCGCCGCCTCCGGGTACGCCGCCGAGCTCGCCGGGCTGAGCGCGGCCGACGCCCACCGCGCGCTCACCGGGCTGGTCCGCGCGCAGGCCGCGGCCGTGCTCGGGCACGCGTCACCGGCCGCCGTCGACGTCGAGCGCGCCTTCTCCGAACTCGGCTTCGATTCGCTGACCGCGGTCGAGCTGCGCACCCGGCTGGCCACCGCGACCGGCCTCCGGCTGCCCGCCACCCTGGTGTTCGACCACCCCACGGTCACCGTCCTCGCCGGGTTCCTCGGCGAGCTGCTCGGCACCGGGACGGCGGCCGGGGCCGAAGCGGCCACCGGGATCGCCGCCGACGAACCGATCGCCATCGTCGGCATCGGCTGCCGGTTCCCCGGCGGGGTCCGCTCGCCCGAGGACCTGTGGCGGCTGGTCGCCGCGGGCGGCGACGGGATCACGCCGTTCCCGGACGACCGCGGCTGGGACCTCGACGAGATCTACGACCCCGAGCCCGGCACCACCGGCAAGAGCTACGCCCGCGAGGGCGGCTTCCTCGCCGACACCACCCGCTTCGACCCCGGCTTCTTCGGCATCTCGCCCCGCGAAGCCCTCGCCATGGACCCGCAGCAGCGGCTGCTCCTGCAGACGTCGTGGGAAGCCTTCGAACGCGCCGGGCTCGACCCGGTTTCGGTGCGGGGAGAACGGATCGGCGTCTTCGCGGGAACGAACGGCCAGGACTACCCGGCCCTGCTGGAACGCTCGACCGAGTCCCTCGACGGGCACGCCGGCGTCGGCAACGCGGCCAGTGTCGTGTCCGGGCGGCTGTCCTACGTGTTCGGTCTGGAAGGCCCGTCGCTGACGGTGGACACCGCGTGTTCGTCGTCGCTGGTGGCCCTGCACCTGGCGGTGCAGGCGCTGCGGCGCGGCGAGTGCTCGATGGCGCTGGCGGGCGGGGCGACCGTGATGGCGACGCCGGGCATGTTCGTCGACTTCAGCCTCCAGCGCGGCCTGGCCGCCGACGGCCGGTGCAAGGCGTTCGCCGAAGCGGCCGACGGCGCCGGGTTCTCCGAGGGCGCGGGCATGCTGCTGGTGCAGCGGCTGTCGGACGCGGTGCGCGAAGGCCGCCGGGTCCTCGCCGTGGTCCGCGGTTCGGCGGTGAACTCCGACGGCGCGTCCAACGGCCTGACCGCCCCGAACGGTCCCTCCCAGCAGCGGGTCATCCGCGCGGCCCTCGCCGACGCCGGGCTCAAACCGTCCGAAGTGGACACGGTGGAGGCGCACGGCACCGGCACCACGCTGGGCGACCCGATCGAAGCGCAGGCCCTGCTGGCCACCTACGGCCAGGACCGCGACGAGCCGCTCTGGCTCGGTTCGGTCAAGTCGAACCTCGGGCACACCCAGGCCGCGGCGGGCGTCGCCGGGATCATCAAGATGGTGATGGCGATGCGGCACGGCGTGCTGCCGCGGACGCTGCACGTCGACGCGCCGTCGTCGCACGTGGACTGGTCGGCGGGTGCGGTCGAGCTGCTCACCGAGCCGCGGGAATGGCCGTCCGGACGTCCCCGGCGAGCCGGGGTGTCGTCCTTCGGCATCTCGGGCACCAACGCCCACACCATCCTCGAGCAGGCGCCGGAAGCCGGGGCCGAGGAGCGCGAGCCGGTCTCCGGGCCGGTGCCGTGGGTGCTGTCGGGCCGGACCGAAGCGGCCCTGCGTGACCAGGCCGCCGCGCTCGCCGGGATCGAGGGACACCCGGCGGACATCGGGTTTTCCCTGGTCACGACCCGGTCGCGGTTCCCGCACCGCGCGGTGGTGTTCGGCGCCGAGGCGCTGGCCGCCGTCGCCGCGGGAGTGCCCTCGGCCGGCGCGGTCACCGGGATCGCCGGAACGCCCGGCAGGGTGGCGCTCGTCTTCCCCGGGCAGGGTTCGCAGTGGGCCGGGATGGCGCTCGAACTGGCGGAGTCGTCGCCGGTCTTCGCGGCCCGGCTCGACGAGTGCGCCGCGGCCCTGGAATCCTTTGTGGACTGGCAGCTGCGGGAAGTGCTGGCGGACGCGGAGGCGCTGGGCCAGGTCGACGTGGTGCAGCCCGCGCTGTTCGCGGTGATGGTGTCGCTGGCGGAGTTGTGGCGTTCGTTCGGTGTGGTGCCGGACGCGGTGGTCGGCCACTCCCAGGGCGAGATCGCGGCCGCGGTGGTGTCGGGCGCACTGTCTCTTGAGGACGGTGCCAGGGTGGTGGCCCTGCGCAGCAGAGCGATCCTCGCGCTGGCCGGGCGCGGCGGGATGGTGTCCGTCGCGGCGCCACTGGCGACTGTCGAAGAGCTGGTGACCGAGGGCAGCTCGATCGCCGCGGTGAACGGCCCGTCCGCGGTGGTCGTGTCCGGCGAGCCGGGTGCCCTCGACGAGCTGCTCGCGGCCTGTGAGGCCGCCGGTATCCGGGCCAAGCGCGTGCCGGTCGACTACGCCTCGCACTCGGCGCAGGTCGAGCAGCTGCGTGACGAGCTGCTCGAAGTCCTGGGCCCGATCACCCCGCGCACGGGGGACACGGCCTTCTTCTCGACCGTGACCGGCGAGTGGCTGACCGGACCGCTGGACGCGGAGTACTGGTACCGCAACCTGCGCAGCACGGTCCGGCTCGACCTCGCCGTCGCGCAGCTGAAGAGCGAAGGGTTCGGGACGTTCGTCGAGGCGTCACCGCACCCGGTGCTGACCATGGCCCTCGGGGACGACGTCCTCGCCATCGGGTCACTGAGGCGGGACGACGGCGGACCGGCCCGCTTCCACACCGCGCTCGCCGAGGCGCACGTCAACGGCGTGGCGGTCGACTGGACCCCGGCCTTCCCCGGCGCCCGGCGCACCGACCTCCCCACCTACCCGTTCCAGCAGGAGCGGTACTGGCCACAGTGGACCGCGACCACCGCGGGCGACGCCGTCGGGCTCGGTCTCACCGACGCCGGGCACCCGCTGCTCGGCGCCGCGGTGACCGTCGCGGGCACCGGCACCACGCTGCTCACCGGCCGGCTCTCGCCGGCCACGCACCCCTGGCTGGCCGACCACGCGGTCGGCGACACCGTGCTGCTGCCGGGCACCGCGTTCGTCGAGCTGGCCGTGCAGGCGGGGGACCAGGTCGGCTGCGAGACCGTCGAAGAGCTGACCCTGCAGGCGCCGCTGGCGCTGCCCCGCCGTGGCGGGGTCGCCCTCCAGGTCCGGGTCGAGGCCGCCGACGAGCACGGGCGCCGCACGGTGACCGTCCACTCGCGACCCGGCGACGACCTCGACTGGACCCAGCACGCCGAAGGCGTCCTCGCCACCGGCGCCGAGCCCGGCACGGCGCTGACCGCGTGGCCGCCCCCGGGCGCGGAACCGCTGCCGGTCGAGGGCCACTACGACGCACTGGCCGGCCACGGCTACCGCTACGGCCCGGCGTTCCAGGGCCTCCGGGCCGCCTGGCGCCACGGTGACGACCTCTACGCGGAGGTCGTCCTGCCCGGCGACCAGCGCGCCGAAGCGGCCCGCTACGGCCTGCACCCGGCCCTGCTCGACGCGGCCCTGCACCCGATCGGCCTGACCAGCGCCCAGGCCGGCGCCCGGCTGCCGTTCGCCTGGACCGGCGTCCGGCTGTACGCGACCGGCGCGACCACCCTGCGGGTCCGGCTCGGTGCGCTCGGCGCGGACGGTGTCTCGGTTGCCGTCGCCGACGAAACCGGCGCCCCGGTCGCCGAGGCCGAATCCCTTGTCATGCGCCCGATTTCGGCCGGGCAGCTGGCCGCGGCCGCGGACCACGGCGCCGACGCCCTCTTCACCCTGACCTGGCCACGGGTGGACGCCGAGCCGGCCGCCCCCGCCGTTCCCCTCGGCGAACCCGGGCCGGTGGTGTACGCCGAATTCCGCGGCGACGCGACCGCCGAGGTGCTCGGGATCCTGCAGGACTTCCTGGCCGGGGACGGGCGGCTGGTCCTCGTCACCGAGTCGGCCGTGGGGGAGGCTCCCGCCGATCCCGCCGCCGCAGCCGTCTGGGGGCTCGTGCGGTCGGCGCAGTCCGAGCACCCGGACCGGTTCGTCCTGCTCGACGTCGACACGACCGAGAACCTCGCCGCCTGGGCCGGCGCGGCCGCCGCCTCCGGCGAGCCGCAGCTGGCGCTGCGCGGGGGCGAGCTCCACGTGCCCCGCCTGGCGCGGGCGGCCGTGCCGCAGCGGGAACACCGCTGGAACCCGGACGGGACCGTGCTGATCACCGGCGCGAGCGGCGTGCTCGGCGGCCTGCTCGCCCGGCACCTGGTGGCCGCCCACGGCGTCCGGCACCTGCTGCTGCTCAGCCGCCGCACCCCCGACGTCCCCGACGAGCTCGCCGGCGCCTCCGTCACCGCGCTCGCCTGCGACGTCGCCGACCGGGCCGCCCTCGAAGCCGCCCTGGCGACGATCCCCGCCGAGCACCCCTTGACGGCGGTGATCCACGCCGCGGGCGCGCTCGACGACGGAGTCCTCGAAGCGCTGACCCCCGAGCGGCTCGACACCGTGCTCCGCCCGAAGGCCGTGGCCGCCCGGCACCTGCACGAGCTGACCGAACACCGGGACCTCGACGCGTTCGTCCTGTTCTCCTCCTTCGCCACGACGATGGGCGGCGCGGGGCAGGCCGGGTACTCCGCGGCCAACGCCTCCCTCGACGCCCTCGCCCAGCACCGCCACGGCCGCGGCCTGCCCGCGACCTCGCTCGCGTGGGGGCTGTGGGAGGCGCGCAGCGGCCTGACCGCGCACCTCGGCGACGACGACGTGTCGCGGCTGGGCCGCTCCGGCGTCCGCGCGCTGCCGACCGAACGCGCCCTGCGGCTGTTCGACCTCGCGCTCGGCAGCGGCGAGCCCCTGCTGATGCCGGTCGCCCTCGACCTCGCCGCCTGGCGGGCCCGCGCGGAGGTCCCGGCGCTGCTGCGCGGCCTGGTCCGCCCGGCCGCGCGGCGGACCGTGCGCGACGGCGTCCCGGCCGGACCCGCGCTGGCCGAACGGCTCGCGGGCCTGTCCGAGGCCGAACAGCTCCGGGTCGTCGACGACGTCGTGCGCGCGCAGGTCGCGGCGGTGCTCGGGTACGCGACCGGCCACGCCGTCGAGGCCGGCCGCGGCTTCCTCGACCTCGGGTTCGACTCGCTGACCGCGCTGGAGCTGCGCAACCGGCTCAACGCGGTGACCGGGCTGCGGCTGCCCGCGACGCTGATCTTCGACTACCCGAACCCGGACGCGCTCACCAAGCACCTGTGCGCCGAGCTGCCCACCGGCGGCGAGAAGGCCGCGCTGCCGGTGCACGCCGAACTGGACCGGCTGGCCGCGGTGCTCGCCGCGACCGAGCCCGGAGACGGCGAACGCGACCTGATCACCGAGCGCCTGCGCGGGCTGCTGGCCCGGTGGACCGCGACCGACGACCGCCGGGACGAACCCGGCACGGAACTGGCCGACGCCACCGCCGAGGAGCTCTTCGACCTCCTCGACGACGAACTGGGGATGTCCTGAATGTCGAACGAACAGAAGCTCCTGGACTACCTCAAGCGCGCCACGGCCGATCTGCGCGAAGCGCGGCGACGGCTGCAGGAGAACGAGGACCGCGCGCACGAGCCGGTCGCGATCGTCGGCATGAGCTGTCGCTTCCCCGGCGGTGTCCGCAGCCCCGAACAGCTGTGGGACCTGCTGGCAGCGGAGGAGGACGCGGTCGGGGCGTTCCCCGCCGACCGCGGCTGGGACCTCGAAGCGCTCTACGACGCCGACCCCGGCAGCGCGGGCACCAGCTACACCCGGGAGGGCGCGTTCCTGCACGACGCGGCCGACTTCGACGCCGGCTTCTTCGGGATCTCCCCGCGCGAGGCACTGGCCATGGACCCGCAGCAGCGGCTGCTGCTGGAGACGTCGTGGGAGGCGCTGGAGCGGGCGGGCATCGACCCGGCGTCCGTGCGCGGCGAGAAGGTCGGCGTCTACGCGGGGGTGATGTACTCCGACTACGCGGCCCGGCTGCTGCTCGCGCCCGAGGTGTTCGCGGAGTTCGAGGCCTTCCTCGGCAACGGCAGCGCGGGCAGCGTCGCCTCCGGCCGGATCGCCTACACCCTCGGCCTCGAAGGCCCGGCCGTCACCATCGACACGGCGTGCTCGTCTTCGCTGGTCGCCCTGCACCTGGCCTGCCAGGCCGTCCGGCTCGGCGACTGCTCGCTGGCACTGGCCGGCGGGGTCACGGTGATGGCCACCCCGGGCACGTTCACCGCGTTCAGCAGGCAGCGCGGCCTGGCCGCCGACGGCCGGTGCAAGCCGTTCGCCGACGCGGCCGACGGCACCGGGTGGGGCGAGGGCGCCGGGATGCTGGTGGTGGAACGCCTGTCCGACGCGCGCCGCCGCGGGCACCCGGTGCTCGCCGTCGTCCGCGGCTCCGCGGTCAACCAGGACGGCGCGAGCAGCGGCCTGACCGCGCCGAACGGGCCGGCGCAGCAGCGGGTCATCCGCGCCGCGCTGGAGCGGGCCGGCTTGTCCGCCGCGGACGTCGACGCGGTCGAGGCGCACGGCACCGGCACCACGCTGGGCGACCCGATCGAGGCGCAGGCGCTGCTGGCCACCTACGGCCGCGGCCGCGCGGCGGACCGGCCGCTGCTGCTCGGGTCGGTCAAGTCCAACCTCGGGCACACCCAGGCCGCCGCCGGCGTGGCCGGGATCATCAAGTCCGTCCAGGCCATGCGGCGGGGACTGCTGCCGCGCTCGCTGCACATCGACACCCCTTCGTCCCAAGTGGACTGGAGTGCCGGCGCGGTCCGGCTGCTCACCGAGGCGACGCCGTGGCCGGAGACCGGGCAGCCGCGGCGGATCGGCGTCTCCTCGTTCGGCGTCAGCGGGACGAACGCGCACGTGCTCTTGGAGCAGGCGCCAGGCGAACCGGAGCGGCCGCCGCGGGCGTCTTCGGGGCCGGTGCCGTGGGTGTTGTCGGCCGGATCGCCGGAGGCGTTGCAGGCCCAGGCCGCTGCGCTGCTGCCGCACGACGGCGACCCGGTGGACGTCGCGTTCTCGCTGGTCGAGTCGCGTGCGCTGCTCGGTTCTCGCGCGGTCGTCACCGGGGAGGGCGGGCTGGCGGCGCTCGCGGCCGGTGCGCCATCACCGGCGCTGGTCACCGGGGAGGCGTCGGCGCGCGGCAAGGTGGCACTCGTCTTCCCGGGGCAGGGCTCGCAGTGGCCCGGGATGGCTCTGGAGCTGGCTTCGGCTTCGCCGGTGTTCGCGGCGCGGCTCGACGAGTGCGCGGCCGCCCTGTCGTCCTTTGCGGACTGGTCGCTCCGCGACGTGCTGGCGGACGCGGACGCGCTCGCCCGGGTCGATGTCGTGCAGCCCGCGTTGTTCGCGGTGATGGTGTCGCTGGCGGAGCTGTGGCGTTCCTTCGGCGTGGTCCCCGATGCCGTCGTGGGCCACTCGCAGGGCGAAATCGCCGCCGCGGTCGTGTCGGGTGCGCTGTCCCTGGAGGACGGCGCTCGCGTGGTGGCGTTGCGGAGCAAGGCGATCCTGGCGCTGGCCGGTCGCGGCGGGATGGTCTCGGTCGCGGCGCCGCTCGAAGCGGTCGAAGCGCGCCTGACGGACGGGCTGTCGATCGCGGCGGTGAACGGCCCCGCCGCCGTGGTGGTCTCGGGCGCACCCGAGGCACTGGACGCGTTGATCGCTTCCTGTGACGCGGACGGCCTTCGTGCGAAGCGGGTCCCGGTGGACTACGCCTCGCACTCGGTGCAGGTCGAGCAGCTGCGCGACGAACTCCTCGACGTGCTGGCCCCGATCACGCCACGACGGCCCGACACCGCCTTCCTGTCCACCGTGACCGGCGAATGGGCCGAAACGCTCGACGCCGGGTACTGGTACACGAACCTGCGCAGCACCGTCCGTCTCGACACCGCCGTCGAACGGCTGAAGAGCGAGGGCTTCGGGACGTTCATCGAAGCCTCACCGCACCCGGTGCTCACCATGGCGATCGGGGACGACGTCCTCGCGCTCGGCTCGTTGCGCCGCGACGACGGCGGCCTGACCCGCTTCCACACCGCACTCGCCGAGGCGCACGTGGCCGGGGTGGCCGTCGACTGGACGCCGGCGTTCCCCGGCGGTCGCGTGGTCGACCTCCCCACCTACGCCTTCCAGCGCAAGCGGTACTGGCTCGACGCGCCCCGGCAGGCCACCTCGGCGGAGCCGGGAGACGCCCGCTTCTGGACGGCGGTCGACGGCGGTGACCTCGGCGCGCTGGCCGAGCTGCTCGACGTGCCAGCCGAGACGACCTTCGCCGAGCTGCTCCCGGCACTGGCCCGCTGGCGGCGGGCACGCCGGGAACAGTCCACTGTGGAGTCATGGCGGTACCGGATCGAGTGGAAGCCGCTCGCCGAACCGGCGGCGGCCACGCTTTCCGGCCGCTGGGTGGTGGTCGCCGAGCCGGGCACGGACACCGCTGACGTGACGAGCTGCTTCGCGGCCGCCGGTGCCGAGCCGGTCGTGCTCGACCAGCTTGGCGACACAGCCGCGTTCGCCGAAGCCGCCGGGGTCGTCTCGCTCCTGCCCGACGCCCTCGGCACCCTCCGCCTCGTCCAAGCCCTCGCCGGGACCACCGCGCCCCTCTGGCTGCTGACCCGCAACGCCGTCGCCGCCCTGCCCGGCGACCGGGCGCCCGCGGCCGATCCCGCGCAGGTCTGGGCGCTCGGCCGGGTCGCCGGCCTCGAGCACCCGGAACGCTGGGGCGGCCTCGTCGACCTGCCCGCCACCCTCGACCGCCGGAGCGCACGGCGGCTGGCCGCCGTCCTGGCCGGGCTCGACCACGAAGACCAGGTCGCCGTCCGGGCCTCCGGCGTCTTCGCGCGCCGGCTCGTCCACGCCCCGGCCGGTGCCCCCGCCCGCCGGTGGCGGCCGGAAGGCACCGTGCTGGTCACCGGCGGGACCGGGGCACTCGGCGGGCACGTCGCCCGCTGGCTGGCCCGGGCCGGTGCGGAGCACCTGGTCCTGGTCAGCCGCCGGGGCGGCGACGCCCCCGGCGCGGCCGGACTCGCCGCGGAGCTGGACTGCCGGGTCACCTTCGCCGCCTGCGACCTCGCCGACCGCGACGCCGTCGCCGCGCTCGTCCGCGACCACCCCGGCATCCGCGCGGTCGTCCACACCGCCGGGCTGCCGCAGGCGAAGACCGTCGCCGACACCGGCGCCGGGGACTTCGCCGAGGTCCTCGCGGCCAAGGCCACCGGCGCCGACCACCTCGACGAACTCCTCGGCGACGACCTCGACGCCTTCGTCCTCTTCTCCTCCAACGCCGGTGTCTGGGGCAGTGCCGGCCAAGGCGCCTACGCCGCCGCGAACGCGCACCTCGACGCGCTCGCCGCCCGGCGGCGCGCGGCCGGCCGGAAAGCCACGTCGGTGGCCTGGGGCTCCTGGGCCGGCGACGGCATGGCGGGCAGCGCCGAGGCGAAGGAGCACCTGCGCCGCCGCGGCCTGCGGGAGATGGCCCCGGACCGGGCCCTCGCCGCCCTGCAGCACGCCCTCGACGCCGACGAGACCTTCGTGGCCGTCGCCGACATGGACTGGCCCCGGTTCGCCGCCGGGTTCACCGCCGCCCGGCGCCGCCCGCTGATCGAGGACCTGCCGGAGGTCCACGTCGAGGAGGTCGTCACGGAGGTCGGCGCCGGCCTCGCCGAAGCCGTGCGCGGGCTCGGGCCCCGGGAGGCCGCCCACCACGTCCTCGACCTCGTGCGGGCGCAGGCCGCCGCCGTGCTGGGCCACGACTCCGCCGCGGCCGTCCCGGCCGACCGGGCCTTCCGCGAACTCGGCTTCGACTCGCTGACCGCGGTCGAGCTGCGCAACCGGCTGACGACGGTGACCGGTGTCCGGCTCCCGGCCACCGTCGTTTTCGACCACCCGCACCCGCGCGCCCTCGCCGGTCACCTCCTGCGCGAGGTGACCGGCGCCGAAACCGCGGCCACGGTGACCCCCACGGCCGCCGCGTCCGACGAGCCGATCGCCATCGTCGCCATGGGCTGCCGCTACCCGGGTGCGGTGTCCTCGCCCGAGGACCTCTGGCGCCTGCTGACCGACGGCGCGGACGGCATCGGCCCGTTCCCCGCCGACCGCGGCTGGGACCTGGCCGCGCTCTACGACCCGGACCCGGCCAACCTCGGCACCAGCTACACCCGCGAAGGCGGGTTCATGGCCACGGCGGCCGAGTTCGACGCCGGGTTCTTCGGCATCTCCCCGCGCGAAGCGCTGGCGATGGACCCGCAGCAGCGCGTGCTGCTGGAGACGTCGTGGGAGGTGTTCGAACGCGCGGGCATCGACCCGGAGTCGTTGCGCGGCAGCGAAACCGGCGTGTTCGTCGGGGCGACGTCCTCCGGGTACGGCGTCGGCGCGCGCGACGAGTCCGGCGGCTCCGAGGGCTACCTGCTGACCGGCAGCGCCCCGGCCGTCGTCTCCGGCCGCCTGTCCTACACCTTCGGCCTGGAGGGCCCGGCGGTCACCGTCGACACGGCGTGCTCCTCGTCGCTGGTCGCGCTGCACCTGGCGAGCCGGTCGCTGCGGCAGGGCGAGTGCTCGATGGCGCTGGCCGGCGGGGTCACCGTGATGGCGCACCCGGCGGCGTTCGTCGAGTTCAGCCGCCAGCGCGGGCTCGCCGAAGACGGCCGCTGCAAGTCCTTCGCCGACGCCGCCGACGGCACCGGCTGGAGCGAGGGCGTCGGCCTGGTGCTGCTGGAGAAGCTGTCGGACGCCCGGCGCCACGGCCACCCGGTCCTCGCGGTGGTGCGGGGATCGGCGGTCAACCAGGACGGGGCCTCCAACGGCCTCAGTGCCCCGAACGGTCCCTCGCAGCAGCGGGTGATCCGGGCCGCGCTCGCCGACGCCGGGCTGCGTCCGTCCGATGTGGACGCCGTCGAGGCGCACGGCACCGGCACCCGGCTCGGCGACCCGATCGAGGCGCAGGCCCTGCTGGCGACCTACGGCCAGGACCGCGACCGGCCGCTGTGGCTCGGCTCGCTGAAGTCCAACATCGGGCACACGCAGTCGGCCTCCGGCGTGGCCGGGGTGATCAAGATGGTGCTCGCCATGCGGCACGGGCGCCTGCCGCGCACGCTGCACGTCGACACGCCGTCGTCGCAGGTGGACTGGTCGGCCGGGGCCGTGGAGCTGCTCACCGAGGAGCGCGCGTGGGCCGCCGACGGCCCCCGCCGCGCGGCCGTCTCGGCGTTCGGGTGAGCGGCACCAACGCGCACGTCGTCCTCGAACAGGCCGAACCGGTCGCGGTCCCGCCCGCCGGGCCGGACGCGACCCCGCCGCTCGTCCCGCTGTCGGCTCGCAGCGCCACGGCGTTGCGCGCCCAGGCGGAGCGGCTCCGCGGCGTGGACGCGGCACCGCAGGACCTGGCGTACTCGCTGGCTTTCACCCGCGCCACGCACGATCACCGCGCGGTCCTCGTCGCCGGTGGCGACGAGCTCGACCGGGCGCTCGGGGTGCTCGCCGACGGGGGCAGCGACGCCGCCGTGGTCACCGGCACGGCCGACCGGGACGCCCTGCTGGCGGTGCTGTTCACCGGCCAGGGCGCCCAGCGGGTGGGCATGGGCCGGGCGCTCTACAACCGCTTCCCGGTGTATGCCGAAGCTTTCGATGCGGTGTGCGCCCACTTCGGCCCGGAGCTGCGCGCGGCCTTCGACGACGCCTCGCTGCTGGACCGGACCGAGTTCACCCAGCCCGCGTTGTTCGCGGTCGAGGTGGCGTTGTTCCGGTTGGTTTCTTCGTGGGGTGTTCGTCCGGATTTTGTGGCGGGGCATTCGATCGGGGAGATTTCGGCGGCGCATGTGGCTGGGGTGTTGTCTCTTGAGGATGCTTGTCGGTTGGTTGCGGCGCGGGCGTCGTTGATGCAGGCGTTGCCGGTCGGTGGGGCGATGGTGTCGATCGCTGCGCCGGAGGGTGACGTTGAGCTGTCCGAGGGTGTGTCGATTGCGGCGGTGAACGGGCCGGAGTCGGTGGTGATTTCGGGTGATGAGGCTGCGGTGCTGGAGATCGCGGCGAGGTTCGCCAAGACGAAGCGGTTGAAGGTGAGTCATGCGTTCCATTCGCCGTTGATGGACCCGATGCTCGACGAGTTCCGTGCGGTGGCGGAGACCCTGACGTATCACCCGGCGGAGATTCCGGTGGTTTCGAACGTGACCGGTGCTCTTGCCGAGCCGTTCACCGCGGACTACTGGGTGCGCCACGTGCGGGAGGCTGTCCGGTTCGCCGACGGCGTGTCCACTTTGGAGGCTGCCGGGGTCGGGGTGTTCCTGGAGCTGGGGCCGGACGGCGTGCTGAGCTCGCTGGTCCCGGGCACCGCGATCCCCGCCCTGCGCCGCGACCGCGACGAGGAACGCACCCTGTTCACCGCACTGGCCCGGCTGCACGTCAGCGGCGTCGACCTGGACTGGGCGAGCCTGTACGCCGGGTCGGCCGGGCGAGCCGTCCCGCTGCCGACGTACCCCTTCGAGCACCGGCGGTACTGGCTCGAACCCGCCCGCCCGCAGCCGGTCGCCGACAGCGCCGACACCGGGTTCTGGGCCGCCGTCGACCGCGGCGAACTGGCCAGGGACCTCGCCGTCGACGACGACCTCGCCGCCGCCATCCAGCCCGCGCTCCACGCCTGGCGCGCCCGCCACCGCGAAGCGAGCACCCTCGGGTCGTGGCGCTACCGCGTCGCCTGGCGGCCGCACCCGCTGCCCGCCGGCCGGCCGACCGGCACCTGGCTGCTCGTCGGCACCGTTCCCGCCGGGATCGCGGAAGGCCTGGCCGAGCGGGGAGCGGACGTCCGCACGAGCTGGAGCGAGGGGGAGGACATCGCCGGGACGCTCGCCTTCCCGGCGGACCTCGACGAGGCGCTCACCGTGCTGCAGGCCGACCGGCCCGGCCCGCTCTGGCTCGCCACCACCGGCGCCGTGCGCACCGGCCGCTCCGACCCCGCTCCCGAGCCGGCCCGCGCGCAGGTCTGGGGCCTCGGCCGGGTCGCCGCCCTCGAGCTCACCGGCCGCGAGATCGGCCTCCTGGACCTCCCGGCCGCGCTCGACGACCGCGGTCACGACCGCCTCGCCGCCCTCCTGGCCGCGGGCACCGGCGAAGACCAGGTGGCCCTGCGGCCGTCCGGCGCGTTCGTGCCCCGGCTCGTCCGCGCCCGGCAGGTGCCGAGCCGCGCGGCTGGACCCCGGACGGAACCGTGCTGATCACCGGCGGCACCGGGGCACTGGGCAGCGCGCTCGCCCGGACCCTGGCCGCCCGCGGTGTCCGGCACCTGCTGCTGCTCGGCCGCCGCGGCCCGGACACCCCGGGCGCGGCCGACCTCGCGGCGCAGCTGCGCGCCCTCGGCGCCGAGCCGGAGATCGTGGCCTGCGACGTCGCCGACCGCGCGGCACTGGCCGAGGTCCTGAGCGGCCGCGCGATCGGCGCGGTCTTCCACGCCGCCGGCCACGGCCGGTTCACCCCGATCACCGAGTCGTCCCCGGAGGACTTCGCGGAGGTGGTCAGCGCCAAAGTGGACGGCGCCACCCACCTCGACGAGCTGCTCGGTGCCGGCCTCGAAGCGTTCGTGCTCTTCTCCTCGATCGCCGGGGTCTGGGGCAGCGGGCACCAGGGCGCCTACGCGGCGGCCAACGCGCACCTCGACGCGCTCGCCGAACACCGCCGGGCCCGCGGCGAGAGCGCCACCTCGATCGCCTGGGGCCCGTGGGCGGGCGCCGGGATGGGCGCCTCCGAAGAGGGTGAAGAACTGCTCCGCCGCCGTGGGCTCCTCCCGCTGGACCCCGGCCTCGGGATGCGCGCGCTGCTGCAGGCCGTCGAGCTGGGGGAGACCACGGTCGTCGTCGCCGACGTCGACTGGGCCCGGTTCGCGCCGTCGTACGCCGCGGCCCGGTCCCGGCCGCTCATGGCCGAACTGCCCGAGTTCGACGCCGGCGAAGGCCCCGGCGAAAGCGGCTCGGCCGAGCTGACCGAGCGCCTGGCCGCGCTGCCCGCCCCCGAACGCCGTCGCGTGCTCCTGGACGTCGTGCGCGCCCGCGCCGCCGCGGTACTCGGGCACGACGGCGCCGAAGCGATCGAACCGGCGCGGCCCTTCAAGGACCTGGGCTTCGACTCGCTCACCGCGGTCGAGCTGCGCAACGCGCTGGTGGCCGAAACCGGCCTCGCCCTGCCCTCGACGCTCGTGTTCGACCACCCCACCCCGGCGGACCTGGCCGACCGCCTGCTCGGCGAAGCCTTCGGTGCCGGCGCACCGGCGCCGGGCCTGCCCGCGGAGGCGGGCACCGGCGACGACCCGATCGCCATCGTCGCGATGAGCTGCCGCTACCCGGGCGGGGTGCGGTCCCCGGAGGACCTCTGGCGCCTGGTGAGCGCGGGCGGCGACGGCATCGCGCCGTTCCCCGCCGACCGCGGCTGGGACGTCGGCGCGCTCTACGACCCGGACCCGGGCAAGAGCGGCCGCAGCTACGCCCGCGAAGGCGGCTTCCTCGACGGCGTCACGGAGTTCGACGCCGGGTTCTTCGGCATCTCACCCCGCGAGGCACTGGCGATGGACCCGCAGCAGCGGCTGCTGCTGGAGACGTCGTGGGAGCTGTTCGAGCGGGCGGGCCTCGACCCGCACTCGCTGCGCGGCACGAAGACCGGGGTGTTCGCCGGCACCAACGGCCAGGACTACGTCACCCTGCTCGGCGCGTCCTCCGGTGTCGAAGGCCACCTGCTGACCGGGAACACCACCAGCGTCATCGCCGGGCGTGTCTCCTACACCTTCGGGCTGGAGGGGCCGTCGGTCGCGGTCGACACGGCGTGTTCGTCTTCGCTGGTCGCGCTGCACCTGGCCTGCCAGTCGCTGCGCCAGGGCGAGTCCACGATGGCCGTGGCCGGCGGCGTGACGGTCATGTCGACCCCCGGCGCGTTCGTCGAGTTCAGCCGGCAGCGCGGGCTGGCGCCCGACGGCCGGTGCAAGCCGTTCGCCGAGGCGGCCGACGGCACCGGCTGGGCCGAAGGCGCCGGTCTGCTCCTGCTCGAACGGCTGTCGGACGCACAGCGCAACGGCCACGAGGTGCTGGCGCTCGTCCGCGGTTCGGCGGTCAACTCCGACGGCGCGTCGAACGGCCTGACCGCGCCGAACGGGCCCTCGCAGCAGCGGGTGATCCGGGCGGCGCTGGCGAACGCGGGCCTCGAACCGTCCGATGTGGACGTCGTCGAGGCGCACGGCACGGGGACGACGCTGGGTGACCCGATCGAGGCGCAGGCCGTGCTGGCCACCTACGGCCAGGACCGGGAGACGCCGCTGTGGCTGGGGTCGGTGAAGTCCAACATCGGCCACGCGCAGGCCGCCGCCGGGGTCGCCGGGATCATCAAGATGGTCATGGCCATGCGCCACCGCGTGCTGCCGCAGTCGCTGCACGTCGACGCGCCGACGTCCCACGTGGACTGGTCGGCGGGCGCGGTCGAGCTGCTGACCGAGGCCCGGGACTGGCCGTCCGAGCGGCCGCGCCGGGCCGGGATCTCCTCCTTCGGCATCTCCGGCACCAACGCGCACACCATCATCGAGCAGGCCGCACCCGCCCCGGTCGCGGCCGGGACCGAGGCAGGCGGCCCGGTGCCGTGGCCGCTCTCGGGCCGGTCGGTGGCCGCGCTGCGGGCCCAGGCCGCCGCGCTGTCCGAAGTGGACGGCAGCCCGGTGGACGTCGGCTTCTCCCTGGCCACCGGCCGGGCGGCGCTCGAGCACCGGGCCGTCGTGCTCGGCAGCACGGCCGAGGACTTCCGGACCGGGCTGGCGGCCCTCGCGGCCGGCACGCCCGCACCCGAGGTCGTCTCGGGCGAGGCGGCGACCGGCCCGCTCGCCGTGCTGTTCACCGGGCAGGGTGCCCAGCGAGCCGGGATGGGCCGGGAGCTCTACGCGCGCTACCCCGTCTACGCCGACGCGTTCGACGAAGCCTGCGCGCACCTCGACCCGCACCTGGAGCACTCGGTCCGGGAGCTCGTGTTCGCCGAGCCCGGCAGCGATCAGGCCGCGCTGCTCGACCGGACCGCCTACACCCAGCCGGCGCTGTTCGCCGTGGAGCTGGCCCTGTACCGGCTGGCCGAAAGCCGCGGCGTGCGGCCGGACCACCTGGCGGGCCACTCGATCGGCGAACTGGTGGCCGCGCACGTCGCCGGGGTGCTGTCACTGGCCGACGCGGCCGAGCTGGTCGCCGCCCGCGGCCGGCTGATGGACGCCCTGCCGGACGGCGGGGCGATGGTCTCGCTACGGGCCGGCGAAGAAGCCGTGGCCGCCGAAGTGGCCAAGACCGGCGGCCGGGCCGGGATCGCGGCGATCAACGGCCCCGGCTCGGTCGTCGTCTCCGGCGACGAGGACGCCGTGCTGGAGCTGGCCGCCGGGTTCGCCGCCGCGGGCGTGCGGACCAAGCGGCTCAAGGTCAGCCACGCGTTCCACTCGCCGCGGATGGACGCGATGCTGGACGGCTTCGCCGCGGTCGCGCGGCGGCTCACCTACCACCCGGCCGAGCGGGCCGTGGTGTCCACCGTGACCGGACGGCTCGCCGGGCCCGAACTGTCCACCCCGGACTACTGGGTGACCCAGGTGCGGGCGTCGGTGCGGTTCGCCGACGCCGTCGCCACCCTGGCCGGGCTGGGCGTCCGGACGTTCCTCGAGGCCGGGCCGGACGCGGTGCTCAGCGCGATGGCCGCCGACTGCCTCGGCGAGGACGTCGTGGCCGTGCCGCTGCTGCGCCGCGACCGGCCGGAGGACCGCACGTTCGCCACCGCGCTCGCCGGGCTGTGGGTCCGCGGCGTCCCGGTCGACCTCGCGGCCGCGGTCACCGGCGCCCGCCGCGTCCCGCTGCCGACCTACGCCTTCCAGCACCGGCGTTACTGGCCCGAGGTCTCCGCCGCGGCCGGGGACGTCGGCGCGGCCGGGCTCACCGACGCGGGCCACCCGCTGCTGGCCGCGACCCTGCCGCTGGCCGGCGGCGACGGGATCGTCCTCACCGGACGCCTCTCGGTGGCCGCGCAGCCGTGGCTGGCCGACCACGCGGTGCTCGGGACCGTGCTGCTGCCCGGCACCGCGTTCGTCGAGCTGGCCATCCGGGCCGGTGACCAGGCCGGCTGCCCGGTCGTCGAGGAGCTGACCCTGTCCGCGCCGCTCGTGCTGCGCGAGCGGGACGCCGTCGCGATCCAGGTGTCGGTCGGTGCCCCGGACGCCGACGGCCGCCGCGAGCTGACCGTCCACTCGCGACCGGACGGCCGCGACGACTGGACCGCGCACGCCGCGGGGGTCCTCGCGCCGGCCACCGCGAACCCGCCGGCCCCGGCGGCCGAGTGGCCGCCCGCCGGAGCGGAACCCGTCGACCTCACCGGCTTCTACGAAACGCTCGCGGCGTCCGGGTTCGGCTACGGCCCGGCCTTCCGCGGCCTGCGCGCGGCCTGGCGCCTCGGGGAGGAGGTCCACGCCGAGGTCGCGCTGCCGGAACGGCAGCAAGCGGGCGCGTTCGGCCTGCACCCGGCCCTGCTGGACGCCGCCCTGCACGCGCTGGGCCTGCGCGACGGTGGCAGCGGCCCGCGGCTGCCGTTCGCCTGGACCGGCGTCACCCTGCACGCCACCGGCGCCACCGCGCTGCGGGTCCGCCTGCGGCCCGGTGCCGGGGACGCGGTCGCCATCGACGTCGCCGACCCGGCCGGTGCCCCGGTCGCGTCCGTGGAAGCACTCGTGCTGCGCCCGGTCTCGGCCGAGCAGCTGCGCGGCCCGGACGGCGCCGACGCGCTGTTCCAGGTCGAGTGGACGCCGGTCCCGCTGCCCGAACCGGTGGCCGGCCGGTACGCGGTCATCGGCCCGGACCCGCTCGGCCTGGTCGCCGGGCTCGGCTCGGCCGGCACCGTCGAGTCCTGTGTGGACCTCGCGGAACTGGGCCGCCGGACCGAGGAGAGCGGCGAGGAACCGCAGTACGTGTTCTCGGCGATCCGGCACTCGGCGCAGCCGCGCGAGCGGGCCGCCTTCGCGCTCGAGCTGGTCCGGGAGTGGCTGGCCGACGAGCGGTTCGCCACCGCCCGGCTCGTGCTGGTGACCCGCGGCGCGGTCGGCGCGGCCGACGGCGACCGCGTCCCCGACCTCACCGCCGCCCCGGTGTGGGGCCTGCTGCGGTCGGCCCAGTTCGAGAACCCCGATCGGCTCGTCCTGGTCGACCTCGACGACGAAGACCCGCGCTCGGCGGCGCTGCTCGGTGCGGTCGCCTCCGGGGAACCGCAGCTCGCCCTGCGGGACGGCCGGGCGCTGGCCGCGCGGCTCGTGCGGGCCGGTTCCGGCACGCTCCTCCAGCCGCCCGAGGGCAACTGGCGGCTCGACAGCACCGGCCGCGGCACCCTGCAGAACCTGGCGCTGGTCCCGAACCCGCTGCCGGAGACCCTCGAACCGGGCACGGTCCGGGTCGCCATCCGCGCCGCCGGGATGAACTTCCGCGACGTCCTGATCGGCCTCGGCATGTACCCGGGCGAGCCGCTCATGGGCATCGAAGGCGCCGGTGTCGTCCTGGAGTGCGGCGAAGGCGTCACCGGGCTCGCGCCCGGCGACCGGGTGATGGGCTTCTTCCCCGGCTCCTTCGGCCCGCGCTCGGTGGCGGACCGGCGGATGCTGGCGAAGATCCCCGACGGCTGGTCGTTCAGCGAAGCCGCGTCGGTGCCGATCGTCTTCCTCACCGCCTACTACGGCCTGGTCGACCTGGCCGGGGTGCGGGCCGGGGAGTCCGTGCTGGTGCACGCGGGCGCCGGCGGTGTCGGCATGGCCGCCATCCAGCTCGCCCGCCACCTCGGCGCCGAGGTCTACGCCACCGCCAGCCCTGGCAAGTGGGACGTCCTGCGCGCGTCCGGGCTCGACGACGCGCACCTCGCCTCCTCGCGCACGACCGGGTTCGCGGAGCTGTTCTGCGAGGCCAGCGGCGGCCGGGGTGTCGACGTCGTGCTCAACGCCCTGACCAACGAGTTCGTCGACGCCTCCTTCGCGCTGATGCCGCGCGGCGGGCGGTTCCTCGAGATGGGCAAGGCCGACGTGCGGGACGCCGACGCGGTCGCCGCCGCGCACCCGGGCGTCCGGTACCAGGCGTTCGACCTGGTCGAAGCCGGCCCGGACCGGATCCGGGAGCTGTTCACCGAGGTCCTCGCGCTGTTCGAGGCCGGTGCGCTGACGCCGCTGCCGGTGCGGACCTGGGACGTCCGGCGGGCACCCGAGGCGTTCCGGTTCGTCAGCCAGGCCAAGCACGTCGGCAAGGTCGTGCTGACCATGCCGCCGTCGTTCGGCGACGGCACGGTGCTGATCACCGGCGGCACCGGCGCGCTGGGCGGCCTGGTCGCCCGGCGGCTGGTCACCGGGCACGGCGTCCGCGACCTGGTGCTGCTGAGCCGCCGCGGCCCGGACGCGCCCGGCGCGGCCGAGCTGGCCGCCGGGCTGCGGGAGCTCGGCGCGGACGTGCGGATCGTGGCCGCCGACGCCGCCGACCGCCGCGAGCTGGCCGCCGTGCTGTCCGGGATCCCGGCGCTCACCGCCGTGGTGCACGCGGCGGGCGTCCTCGACGACGGCGTCGTCGCGTCCCTCACGCCCGAGCGGCTCAACGCGGTGCTGCGGCCGAAGGTGGACGCGGCCCTGAACCTGCACGAGCTGACCCGGGACCTCGGGCTGTCGGCGTTCGTCCTCTTCTCCTCGGCGGCGGCCACGCTCGGCAGCCCCGGCCAGGGCAACTACGCCGCGGCGAACGCGTTCCTCGACGCGCTGGCGCAGCACCGCGCGGCCCGGGGGCTCCCCGCCGGGTCGCTGGGCTGGGGGCCGTGGGCCACCGACGGCATGCTCCGCGAAGCCGACCGCGCGAAACTGGCGCGGTCCGCGTTCGTGCCGTTCACCGCCGACCGCGGCCTCGACCTCTTCGACGTCGCGGCCGCCCGGCCGGAACCGGCGCTGCTGCCGCTGCAGCTCGACGCGGCCGCGCTGGGTGCGCAGGCCGGGCTGCCGCCGCTGTTCGCGTCGCTGGTGCGGGCCCCGGCCCGCCGGACCGCCGAAGCGGCGGCGCCGTCCGGTGCCGCGCTGCCCGAGCGGCTCGCCGCCGTGCCGGAGGCCGACCGCGGGGAGTTCCTCCTCGACGTCGTCCGCGGGCACGTCGCCACCGTGCTGGGCCACGGCTCGGCCGCGGACATCGAGGGCGGCCGCGGCTTCCTCGACCTGGGCTTCGACTCGCTGACGGCGGTGGAACTGCGCAACCGGCTCACCGCCGAGAGCGGCCTGCGGCTGCCGGCCACGCTGATCTTCGACCACCCGTCGCCCGCCGACCTGGCCGGGCACCTGCTGGCCGGGCTCGCACCCGCCGCCGTCGACACCGACGACGCGGTGCTGGCGGAACTGGATCGGTTGCTGGAGCGCGCCGGGGACAGCCGCCGCGTCACCGCGCGGCTGGAGGCGGTGCTCGCGCGGCGCCGGGGCGTTGCCGAGCACGACGACAGCGCACTCGACTCCGCGAGCGACGACGAGATCTTCGACCTGATCGACAACGAACTCGGACTGTCCTGAATGGACGGGACGCGACGGGATGGGGCCTGATGGACAACGACGCGAAGCTCCGGGAGTACCTGAAGAAGGTGACCGCGGACCTCGTGCGCGCCCGCAAGCGCGTCCAGGAGGTCGAGGACGCCGGGTCCGCGCCGGTCGCGATCGTCGGGATGGCCTGCCGGTTCCCCGGCGGCGTCCGCTCGCCCGAGGACCTGTGGCGGCTGGTCGACAGCGGCGGCGACGGGATGTCCGGGTTCCCCGCCGACCGCGGCTGGCCCGACGCCCACGACGCGGGCTTCGTCGCCGAAGGCGGCTTCGTGCACGATGCGGGCCGGTTCGACGCGGGCTTCTTCGGCATCTCGCCGCGCGAAGCGCTGGCGATGGACCCGCAGCAGCGGCTGCTCCTGGAGACGTCGTGGGAAGCCCTCGAACGCGCCGGGATCGTGCCGGAGACGGTGCGGGGCAGCCGTTCGGCGGTGTTCGTCGGGGCGGCGTCCCAGGGCTACGGCACCGGTGCGGGGGAGGAGGCCGAGGCGGTCGCCGGGCACCTGATGACCGGCACCGCCACCAGCGTGCTGTCCGGCCGGATCTCGTACTCCCTCGGCCTGGAAGGCCCGTCGGTCACCGTCGACACGGCCTGTTCGTCGTCGCTGGTCGCGCTGCACCTGGCCGTGCAGTCGCTGCGCCGCGGGGAGTCCGACCTGGCGCTGGCCGGCGGCGCGGCGGTGATGGTCAACCCGGACATGTTCACCGAGATGAGCCGCCAGGGCGGCCTGTCCGGCAACGGCCGCTGCAAGGCCTTCGCCGAGGGCGCCGACGGCACCGGCTGGGGCGAGGGCGCGGGCATGCTGCTGGTCGAGCGGCTGGCCGACGCGCAGCGCCTCGGCCACCCGGTGCTGGCGGTGATCCGCGGTTCGGCGGTGAACTCCGACGGCGCGAGCAGCGGCCTTTCGGCCCCGAACGGGCCGGCCCAGCAGCGGGTCATCCGGGACGCGCTCGCCGACGCCCGGTTGTCCACAGTGGACGTCGACCTGGTCGAGGCGCACGGCACCGGCACGGCACTGGGCGACCCGATCGAGGCGCAGGCGCTGCTGGCCACCTACGGCCAGGACCGGGACACGCCGCTGTGGCTGGGCTCGGTCAAGTCCAACATCGGGCACACCCAGGCCGCGGCGGGCGTCAGCGGCGTCATCAAGCTCGTGCTGGCGCTGCGGAACCGCCGGATGCCGCCGACCCTGCACGCCGGGACGCCGTCGACGAAGATCGACTGGGCCGCCGGTGCGGTCGAGCTGCTCCAGCAGGGCCGGGAGTGGACCGCCGACCGGCCGCGGCGCGGTGCGGTGTCGTCGTTCGGCATCTCGGGCACCAACGCGCACATCATCCTGGAGGAGGCCGAAGTCCCGGCGCCGCCCTCGGAGCGGCCGGCCGGGGTGGTCCCGTGGGTGCTGTCGGCCAAGACCCCCGAGGCCCTGCGCGAGCAGGCGGCCCGGCTGGCGCTGGTGGACGGCGACCCGGCCGACATCGCGTTCTCGCTGGCCACGACCCGGTCGGCCTTCGCCAACCGGGCCGTCGTGGTCGGTGCGGACTCCGAACGCCTCCTGGCCGGAGTTCGCGCACTGGCGGACGGAACCCCGGCGCCCCACGTCGTGTCCGGGGTGGCCGGGAGCGGCAAGGTGGCCATGGTCTTCCCCGGCCAGGGTGCCCAGTGGACCGGGATGGCGACCGAGCTCCTCGCCACCTCGGAGGTGTTCGCGGCCCGGTTCACCGAATGCGCGCGGGCCCTCGAACCGCACACCGGCTTCTCGCTGCTCGACGAACCCGAACTGGACCGCGTCGACGTCGTGCAGCCCGCGTTGTTCGCGATGATGGTGTCACTGGCCGCGCTGTGGGCCGCCCACGGCGTGCGGCCGGACGCGGTGATCGGCCACTCCCAAGGCGAGATCGCGGCCGCGGTGGTTGCCGGCGCACTGTCCCTCGAGGACGGTGCGCGGGTGGTGGCGCTGCGCAGCAAGGCGATCCTGGCCTTGGCCGGGGCCGGTGGGATGGTCTCGGTGGCCGCGTCGCGCGAGCGGACGTCGGCACTCATCGCGCCCTGGGGTGACCGGATCGGCGTCGCCGCCGTCAACGGGCCGGAGACGACCGTCGTCTCCGGTGAGCCCGGTGCGCTGGACGAGTTCATGGCGGCTTGTGAGGTCCGTACGCGCCGGATCCCGGTGGACTACGCGTCGCACTCGGTCCAGGTCGAGCAGCTGCGGGACGAGCTGCTGGAGGTCCTCGCCCCGATCACCCCGCGCGCGGCGGACACCGCGTTCTTCTCGACCGTGACCGGCGAGTGGATCGACGGCACCGCCCTCGACGCCGAGTACTGGTACACCAACCTGCGCGAGCCGGTCCGGCTCGAAGAATCCGTGCGAGCGTTGGCGGAGCAGGGCTACCGGACCTTCGTCGAAGCCTCCCCGCACCCGGTGCTGGTGATGCCGATCGGGCAGACCGCGGAAGGTGCCGTCGCGCTCGGCTCGCTGCGTCGCGACGAAGGCGGCTTGGACCGCTTCGCGCTGTCGGTGGCCGAAGCGCACGTCCACGGCGTCAAGGTCGACTGGACGCCCTGCTTCGCCGGTGCGACCCGCGTCGACCTGCCCACCTACGCCTTCCAGCAGCGGCACTACTGGCTGAAGCCCGGCGCACCGGCCACAGCAGTGACGGATCCGGGCTTCTGGGAGGCCGTCGAAAGCGGGGCTCTCGCGGAGACGCTCGGCGTCGATCCGGACGTTCCGCTGAGCGAGCTGCTGCCGGCGCTGACCGACTGGCGCCGGACGGCCCACGACAAGTCCACTGTGGATTCCTGGCGGTACGACGTCCGGTGGCGGCCGGCGCCCGAGCCCGCCGGGACGCCGTCCGGGCGGTGGCTGGCCGTGGTCTCGCCCGGCCCGGAGCCGTCCATTGTGGAGTCGCTGGGCGCCGAAGTCCTGCCGGTGACCGGCGACCGCGAGAGTCTGGCCGCGCGGCTGCGCGAGGCCGGGCCGGTGGCGGGCGTGGTGTCCCTGCTGGGCTTCGACGAGCGGCCGCACCCGGAGTTCCCCGAGCTGCCCGCCGGCGTCGCCGGAACGCTCCTGCTCGCCCAGGCCCTCGGCGACGCCGGGATCGACGCGCCCCTGTGGCTGCTGACCTCCGGCGCCGTCGCCACGGACTCGCCCTCGCCGGCCCAGGCCCAGATCTGGGGGCTCGGCCGGGTGATCGGCCTGGAACACCCGGACCGCTGGGGCGGCCTGGTCGACCTGCCCGCCGAGCCCGACGCCCGGGCCGTGGACCGGCTCGCCGCCATCCTGGCCGACCCGGGCGACGAGGACCAGTTCGCCGTCCGCTCGTCCGGCGTGCTCGTCCGCCGACTGGTCCACGCGGCCCCGCCGAAGACCGCGCCCGGCTCGTGGTCGGTGCGCGGGACCGTCCTGGTCACCGGCGGCACCGGCGCCCTCGGCCCGCGGATCGCCCGCTGGCTCCGCGGGGCCGGCGCCGAGCACGTCGTCCTCGCCAGCCGCCGTGGCGGCCCGGCGTCCGACGACCCGGGCATCACCTACGCCACCTGCGATGTGGCCGATCGTGCCGCCGTCGAAGCCCTCGCCGCGGCCCACGACTTCCGCGCCGTGATCCACGCCGCCGCGCTCATCGAACTCGCTTCCATCGACGCCACCGACGTCGCCGCGTTCGCCGCCGTCGCGCGGGCCAAGGTGCTCGGCGCCGAAAACCTCGACGCCGTCTTCGACCACGACCTCGACGCCTTCGTCCTGTTCTCCTCCATCGCCGGGGTCTGGGGCAGCGGCGACCACGCCGCCTACGCCGCGGCCAACGCCCACCTCGACGCCCTCGCCCGGCGCCGGCGCGCCCGCGGCCTCCGGGCCACCTCGCTGGCCTGGGGCGTCTGGAACGCCGCCAACCCCGAGAAAGCCAACCAGGACTTCGACGCGAGCCGCCTGCTGCGCCAGGGCCTGCCGTTCCTCGACCCCGACCTCGCGTTCGCGGGCCTGCGCCAGGTCCTCGCCGACGACGAGACGTTCCTCGCCGTCGCCGACGTCGACTGGGCCCGGTTCGCGCCCGTCTTCACCGCGCTGCGGCCGCGCCCGCTGCTCGACGAGCTGCCCGAGGTCCGCCGCGCGCTGGCGGCCGAGCCGGCCTCGGCCACGGTGGGTGGACTGGGCGGCCTCGGCGACCGGCTGGCCGGGCTGTCCCCGGCCGACCGCACCCGGACCGTGCTCGGCCTGGTCCGCGCGACCGCGGCGGCGGTGCTCGGCCACGACGGCCCGGACGCCGTCGCCCCGGACGTCGCCCTGCGGGACCTCGGCTTCGACTCGCTCACCGCCGTCGAGCTGCGCAACCGCCTCGCCGCCGAGACCGGCCGGAGCCTGCCGGCCACCCTCGCCTTCGACCACCCGACCGCCCGGCGCATCACCGAGTTCCTGCTCGGCGGCGCCCCGGCCACGGCGACCGAGACCGTCGTCGCGGTCGCCGACGACGAGCCGATCGCCATCGTGGCGATGAGCTGCCGCTACCCCGGTGGCGTCCGCAGCCCCGAGGACCTGTGGGAGCTCATCACCGCCGGCGGCGACGCGATCACCGGGTTCCCGGCCGACCGCGGCTGGGACGTCGAGGCGCTGTTCGACCCGGACCCCGACCACGACGGCACCAGCTACACCCGCCACGGCGGCTTCCTGCACGACGCCGGCGACTTCGACCCGGGCTTCTTCGGCATCTCGCCGCGCGAGGCGCTCGCCATGGACCCCCAGCAACGGCTGCTGCTGGAAACGTCCTGGGAGGCGATGGAACGCGCCGGCGTGAACCCGGAAAGCCTGCGGGGCAGCGCGACCGGCGTGTTCGTCGGCACCAACTACGCCGACTACGGCATCGGGCTCGCCCCGCCGGACGGCTCGGCCGGGCACCTGCTCACCGGCGGCGCGGCCAGCGTCGTCTCCGGCCGGATCTCCTACACCTTCGGGCTCACCGGCCCGGCCGTCACGGTCGACACGGCGTGCTCGTCGTCCCTGGTCGCGCTGCACCTGGCCTGCCAGTCGCTGCGCACCGGCGAGTGCACGATGGCGTTGGCCGGCGGGGTGGCGCTGATGTCGACCCCGGCGTCGTTCGTCGCGTTCAGCCGCCAGCGCGCGCTGGCCGCCGACGGCCGCTGCAAGGCCTTCTCCGACGACGCCGACGGCATGGGCATGGCCGAGGGCGTCGGCGTCCTGCTCGTCGAACGGCTCGCCGACGCCCGGCGCAACGGCCACGAGGTGCTGGCCGTGATCCGCGGCTCGGCGGTCAACCAGGACGGCGCGTCCAACGGCCTGACCGCCCCGAACGGCCCCGCGCAGCAGCAGGTGATCCGCCAGGCGGTGGCCAACGCCCGGCTGAGCTTGGCCGACGTCGATGCCGTCGAAGCGCACGGCACCGGCACCGCCCTCGGCGACCCGATCGAGGCTCAGGCCCTGCTGGCCACCTACGGCCGCGACCGGGCGAACCCCCTGTGGCTCGGCTCGGTGAAGTCCAACATCGGGCACAGCCAGGCCGCCTCCGGCGTCGCCGGCGTCATCAAGATGGTCCTCTCCCTGCGCCACGGCGTGCTGCCGGGCACGCTGCACGCGGGCACGCCGTCGTCCCATGTGGACTGGACGGCCGGGAACGTCCGGCTGCTGGACGAAAGCCGGCCGTGGCCGGAGACCGGCCGCCCGCGCCGGGCCGCGGTGTCGTCGTTCGGGATGAGCGGCACCAACGCCCACGCGGTGCTCGAAGCCGCACCGGAGCCGGTCGCGACGGAGCCGTCCGGGCCCGTCGCGACCGGCCCGGTGCCCTGGGTCCTGTCCGCCAAGACGCCAGCTTCGCTGGCCGCGCAGGCCGGCCGGCTGCAGGCGTGCGTAGGGGCCGCACAGGGGGTCCGAGCCGCAGATGTGGGGTACTCCCTGGCGAAATCCCGGTCTACGTTCGAGCAACGGGCGGTGCTCGTGACCGCCGTCGAGCACGACGGCCACGACACGCTGGGCGCGCTCGCCCACGACCGGGCCGTCCCCGGCCTGGTGCGGGGCAGCGCCCGCCACGGGGGCAAGGTCGCCTTCGTCTTTCCCGGGCAGGGCTCGCAGTGGGTGGGGATGGCTTTGGACCTGATGGACACGTCGCCGGCGTTCGCGGCCCGCATGCGGGACTGCGAACGCGCGCTGGCGCCGTTCGTCGACTGGTCACTGCCCGAGGTCCTCGGCGACGAGGCCGCGCTGCAGCGGGTCGACGTCGTGCAGCCCGCGTTGTTCGCGGTGATGGTGTCGCTGGCCGAGGTCTGGCGCGCACACGGGGTCGCCCCGGACGCCGTGGTCGGCCACTCCCAGGGTGAGATCGCCGCCGCCGTGGTCGCGGGCGGACTGTCCCTGGAGGACGGTGCCCGCGTGGTCGCGTTGCGCAGCAGGGCGATCCTGGCCCTGGCCGGACACGGTGGCATGGTCTCGGTGGCCGCCTCCCGCGAAACCGTCGAGCCGCGGCTCACGGACGGGCTGTCGGTCGCGGCCGTCAACGGCCCGGCCGCGGTGGTGGTGTCCGGCTCGCCGGCCGCACTGGCCGCGCTGATCGAATCCTGCGAGGCCGACGGCATCCGCGCCAAGCGGGTCCCGGTGGACTACGCGTCGCACTCGGCCCAGGTCGAAGCGATCGAGACCGAGCTGCGCGAGCTGCTCGCCCCGGTGGCGCCGCGGTCCTCGGAGATCGCCTTCTGCTCCACGGTGACCGCCGAGCCGATCGACACCGCGGCCCTCGACGGCCCGTACTGGTACACCAACCTGCGCCGCCCGGTGCTGTTCGACGCGGCCGTCCGGCGGCTGGCCGAGGACGGCTACGGCACCTTCGTCGAATGCAGCCCGCACCCGGTGCTCACGATGAGCGTCCAGGACACCGTGGACGAAGCCGTGGTGACCGGCACGCTGCGCCGCGGCGAAGGTGGCCTCGACCGGCTGTACACCTCGTTCGCCGAGGCGTGGGTGCACGGCGTCGACCTCGACTGGACACCCGCGTTCGGCGAAGGCGCCCGGCTCGTCCCGCTCCCGACCTACGCCTTCGACCACCAGCGCTACTGGCTCGACCCCGCGCCGTCCGTCCCGGCCGACGACGGCTTCTGGACGGCGCTGGAGGAAACCGGCGACCTGGCGGGTGTCCTCGGCGTCGACGGCGCCGCGCTCGACGAGGTGCTGCCCGCGCTGACCCGCTGGCGGTCGCGCCGCACCGAGGAATCCACTGTGGACTCGTGGTGCCTCGCCGTCGGCTGGACGCCGGTGGCCGAGCCCGCGTTGCCGCTGCTGTCCGGCCGCTGGCTGGCCCTCGTGCCCGCCGGGCCCGGCCGGTTCGGCACCGCGGTGCTCGACGCGCTCGCCGCCCGCGGCGCCGACGTCGTCACCGCCTCGCCGCAGGAGCTGCCGCCGGGGGCGTACACCGGTGTGGTTTCCCTGCTGGGCCTGGACGAAACCCCGCTGCCCGGGCACCCGCTGCTCGCCACCGGCCTGGCCGCGACGGCCGCGCTCGCCCCGGCGCTGGCCGCCGCCGGCATCGACGCCCCGCTGTGGCTGCTCACCCGCGGCGCCGTGGCCACCGGGCCCGGCGACGCCCCGGCGTCGAGCGTCCCGGCGCAGCTGTGGGGCCTCGGCCGGGTGATCGGCCTGGAGTACCCCGGCCTCTGGGGCGGGCTGGTCGACCTGCCCGCGGCGCTCGACGAACGGGCCGCGGACCGGCTGGCCGGCCTGCTGGCCGAGCCCGGCGGCGAGGACCAGCTCGCGGTCCGGGACCACGGCGTACTGGCCCGGCGGCTGCGCCCGGCCCGGCCGGCGCCGGCCGGTGCGCCGTGGCGGCCGCGCGGAACCGTGCTGGTCACCGGCGGCACCGGGGCGCTCGGGGCGCACGTCGCCCGCTGGCTGGGCCGCTCCGGCGCCGAGCACCTCGTGCTCACCAGCCGCCGGGGCGAAGCCGCGCCCGGCGCGGCCGAACTGGCCGAAGAGCTGCGCGGGTACGGCTGCGCGGTGACCATCGCCGCGTGCGACGTCGCCGAGCGCAAGGCCGTCGAAGCGCTGCTGGACGGCTTGGAGCACCCGCCGTCCGCCGTCGTGCACGCGGCCGGGCTGCCGCAGTCGAGCACCCTCGCCGAGACCGGGCTCGACGAGTTCGAAGACGTCCTCGCGGCCAAGGTCGCCGGCGCCGCGCACCTGGACGCCCTGCTGGGCGACGACCTCGAAGCGTTCGTGCTGTTCTCCTCCAACTCCGGGGTCTGGGGCAGTGCGGGCCAGGGCGCCTACGCCGCCGCGAACGCCTACCTGGACGCGCTCGCCGGACAGCGCCGCGCCCGCGGGGCGAAGGCGACGTCGGTGGCCTGGGGGTTGTGGGCCGGCGGCGGCATGGCCTCCGACGACGGCGAGCAGCAGCTGCGCCGCCGTGGCCTGCGGCCGATGGCGCCCGAGCGGGCCGTGGCCGCGCTGCAGGGCGCGCTCGACCGCGACGAGACCTTCCTGGCCGTGGCCGACGTCGACTGGGACCGGTTCGTGCCCGCCTTCACCGCGTCGCGGCGGCGGCCGCTGATCGAGGACCTGCCCGCGGTCCGCGGGGTGCTCGACCGGCTGGAAGCCGAGCAGGAGGTCCGCGACGACGGCGCCTGGAGCGAGCGGCTGGCGGCGCTGCCGGAGGCCGAACGCGACCGGGTCGTGCTCGACCTGGTCCGCACCGAGGCCGCGGCCGTGCTCGGCCACCGCGGGGCCGAGGCGATCGGCAGCACCCGGCCGTTCCGCGACCTCGGGTTCGACTCGGTGACCGCGGTCGAGGTGCGCAACCGGCTGCGCCGGGTCACCGGCCTGCGGCTGGCCGCCACCGCCGTCTTCGACCACCCGACCCCGGTCGCGCTGGCCCGGTTCCTCGCCGCGGAGATCGCACCCGGGAGCACGCCCGCGGACACGGCGTTCGGCGCGCTCGACCGGCTGGAGGCGTCGCTGACCGACCTCGCGCAGCCGGACGAGAACGTCCGGCTGCGCGTCGAGATGCGGCTGAAGTCCCTGCTGAACCAGTGGCGCGGGGAGGCGGAGGCCCCGCGGCAGGCGCAGCTGGCGGACGCCTCGGCGGCCGAGGTCTTCGCGTTCATCGACAACGAGCTCGGGGTTTCCCCGCCGCCGGCGCACTGACCCCCTGACCTGGACGAACGGATGAGGTTGGCGATGGCAGAGCAGGACAAGCTCCTCGAGTACCTCAAGCGCGTGACCGCCGACCTGCACCAGACCCGGCAGCGGCTGCAGGCGGCGGAGGCGGCGGAGCAGGAGCCGATCGCCATCGTCTCCCTCGCCTGCCGGTACCCGGGCGGGGTCGCCTCGCCCGAGGACCTGTGGGACCTCGTCGCGGGCGGCACCGACGCGATGTCGGGTTTCCCCGGCGACCGCGGCTGGGACGTCGACCGCATGTACGGCGCGGAAGGTGCCCGCGCGGCCGAGGGCGGCTTCGTCCACGACGCGGCTTCGTTCGACCCCGGGCTGTTCGGCATCTCGCCGCGCGAAGCGCTGGCGATGGACCCGCAGCAGCGCCTGCTGCTGGAGACGTCCTGGGAGCTGCTGGAACGCGCCCGGCTCGACCCGTTTTCCTTGCGCGGCAGCCGGACCGGCGTGTTCATCGGCGCGAACGCGTCCGGCTACAGCAGCACGCTGCAGGCCGCGGCGGGCTCCGAGGGGTACCTGCTCACCGGTGAGGCGCCCAGCGTCATGTCCGGGCGGCTGTCCTACACCTTCGGCCTCGAAGGACCTTCGGTCACCGTCGACACGGCGTGTTCGTCGTCGCTGGTCGCGCTGCACTGGGCCTGCCAGGCGCTGCGGCAGGACGAATGCGGCCTGGCGCTGGCCGGCGGGGTCACCGTGATGGTGAGCCCGCTGGCGTTCGCGGAGTTCAGCCGCCAGCGCGGGCTGGCCGCGGACGGCCGGTGCAAGTCCTTCGCCGACGCCGCCGACGGCACCGGCTGGGGCGAGGGCGTCGGCATGGTGCTGCTGGAGAAGCTCTCCGACGCCCAGCGCAACGGGCACCGGGTGCTCGCGGTGATCCGCGGCTCGGCGGTCAACTCCGACGGCGCGTCCAACGGCCTGACCGCGCCGAACGGGCCGTCGCAGCAGCGCGTCATCCGGACGGCGCTGGCGAACGCCGGTCTGTCCACTTCGGACGTGGACGCGGTCGAGGCGCACGGCACGGGGACCGCTCTCGGCGACCCGATCGAGGCGCAGGCCCTGCTGGCGACGTACGGCCAGGACCGGCCGGCCGACCGGCCGCTGTGGCTCGGGGCGCTGAAGTCGAACATCGGGCACACGCAGTCGGCGTCCGGCATCGCGGGTGTCATCAAGATGGTGCTGGCGCTGCGGCACGAGCTGCTGCCGCGCACGCTGCACGTCGACGCGCCCTCGTCCGAAGTGGACTGGACGGCGGGTGCGGTGGAGCTGCTGACCACGGCGCGGCCGTGGCCCGCCGGTGCGGTGCCGCGGCGGGCCGGGGTTTCGGCGTTCGGCGTCAGCGGGACGAACGTGCACGTCATCGTCGAGGAGGCGCCCGCGGTTCCCGACGAGCCCGCGTCCGTTGCCGAGCACGGGCTGCTGCCGTGGGTGCTGTCCGGGGCGAGCGATGCCGCGCTGCGGGCGCAGGCCCGGCGGTTGCTGGACGCGGACCCCGACCCGGTCGACGGCGGGTACTCACTGGCCGTCACCCGGGCGCGGCTCGCCCGGCGGGCGGTGGTGCTCGGGTCCGATCGCGACTCTCTGCGGGACGGTCTTTCGCACATCGAAGACGCCATCACCGGGACGGCCGATCCGGATGCCCTGCTGGCCGTGTTGTTCACCGGTCAGGGAGCGCAGCGGGTGGGCATGGGGCTGGCTCTGTACGACCGGTTTCCGGTGTATGCCAAGGCGTTCGATGCGGTGCTCGCGCACTTCGATCCGGCTCTTCGTGATGCCTTCTCCGATGCTTCCCTGTTGGAGCGGACGGAGTTCACGCAGCCTGCGTTGTTCGCGGTCGAGGTGGCGTTGTTCCGGTTGGTTTCGTCGTTCGGTGTTCGTCCGGATTTCGTGGCGGGGCATTCGATCGGGGAGATCTCGGCGGCGCATGTGGCTGGGGTGTTGTCTCTTGAGGATGCTTGCCGGTTGGTGTCGGCGCGGGCGTCGTTGATGCAGGCGTTGCCGTCGGGTGGGGCGATGGTGTCGATCGCGGCGCCTGAGTCTTCGATCGTTCTCACTGACGGTGTTTCGGTTGCGGCGGTGAACGGGCCGGAATCGGTGGTCATCTCCGGTGATGAGTCGGCGGTGCTGGCGATCGCGGCTCGGTTCCCGAAGACGAAGCGGCTCGCGGTGAGTCATGCGTTCCATTCGCCGTTGATGGATCCGATGCTGGCGGAGTTCCGCGCGGTGGCGGAGTCTCTCACGTATCGCCCGGCGGAGATTCCGGTGATCTCGAATGTGAGCGGTGCTCTCGCTGAGCCGTTCACCGCGGACTACTGGGTGCGGCACGTGCGGGAAGCGGTCCGGTTCGCCGACGGGGTGTCCACTTTGGAGGCCGCCGGGGCCGGGGTGTTCCTGGAACTCGGGCCCGACGGGGTGCTCAGCTCGATGGTGCCCGGGGTGGCCGTCCCGGCGTTGCGGGAAGGCCGCTCCGAGGAGAGCGCACTGCTCACCGCGTTGAGCACGGTGCACGTCCACGGGGTGGACGTCGACTGGACGCCGTTCTTCCCCTGCGGCCGCCGGATCGACCTGCCCTCGTACGCGTTCCAGCGCGAGCGGTTCTGGCCACGCGGCGGCGTCGCGCACGGGGACGCGGGATCGCTGGGCCTCGGCGCACTGGACCACCCGCTGCTGGGCGCGGCGGTGAGCCTGGCCGGCCACGACGGCGTCGTCTTCACCGGGCGGCTGTCGCCGGAGGCCCAGCCGTGGCTGTCGGGGCACGCCCTGGGCGGCACGGTCCTGGTCCCGGGGACGGCGCTGCTGGAACTGGCGGTCCGGGCGGGCGACCAGGTGGGATGCGACGTCGTCGAAGAGCTGACCCTGGAAGCTCCGCTGGTTTTGCCGGCGCGCGGCGGGGTGGCGGTCCAGGTCTACGTCGGCCCACCGGACGGCGAGGGCCGCCGCGAGCTGACGCTGTACTCCCGCCCGGACGACGGCACGGCACCGGGCGAGGACACGTGGACCCGCCACGCCGGCGGCCGGCTGGCCCCGGGCGGCGCACCGGCGGCCGACCTGCCGGAGTGGCCCCCGCCGGGAGCGGCGCGGGTTCCGACGGACGGGCTGTACGAGCAGCTGGAGGGCTTGGGGTTCACGTACGGCCCGGCCTTCCACGGCTTGGGATCGGTGTGGCGCCTCGGGGACGAGACCTACGCGGAGGTGACGCTCCCGGAGGAGTGCCACGAGGACGCGGCCGCATTCGGCCTGCACCCGGCCCTGCTGGACGCCGCTCTGCACCCACTGGGTTTGGCCGCTCCCGCGACGGCCGACTCCGCCGCGCCCGGCGGCGCGGGCGTGGGCGCGGTTTCGGCGGCTGATGGCCCTTCGGCCAGCGCTGCGACTGGCGCGGCGAGCGAGGCTTCGGCGCATGCCACCGCAGGCTCCGGCGGCATGCCGTTCTCCTGGAGCGGCGTCACCCTGCACGCCTCGGGCGCCACCGCCCTCCGCGTCCGGCTTTCCCCGGCCGGGGACAACGCCGTCTCCGTCGAAGCCTGGGACCACGCCGGGGGCCCGGTCGCCTCCGTCGATTCCCTCGTCCTGCGCCCCATCTCCGCCACCGCCGCCGCCCCCGTCCGGGACGGCTCGCTCTTCCGCCTCGACCGGGTCCCCGTCCCCGCCGGCCCGCGAACCCGGGCCGTCGCGCTCGGGGGAGGCGAACACGGCCTCGACCTGCCCACCGTGTCCGGAATGGACACCGAAGCCGATCTCGTCTTCGCCGTCGTAGCAGACCGAAACGTCCACGAAGCCACCGGCCAAGCCCTCACCCTCGTCCACGACTGGCTCGCCGCCGACCACCCGGGCCGCCTGGTCGTCGTCACCCGCGACGCCGAAACCGACCCGGCCGGCGCCGCCGCCCGGGGCCTCGTCCGGTCCGCCCAGACCGAGCACCCCGGCCGGTTCCAGCTGCTCGACCTCGACGGCTCCCCGCACCCCGACCTCGCCACCCTCCCCGCCGAACCGCAGATCGACCTCCGCGACGGCGTCTTCACCGCCCCGCGCCTGGCCCGCGCCCAGGCCCTCGCCGTCCCGGACCAGCACTGGCGGCTCACCACCACCGGCACCACCCTCGACGACCTCGCCCTCCGCCCCCAGCCGGAAACCCCGCTCGCCGACGGCGAAGTCCGGGTCGCCGTCCGGGCCGCCGGCGTCAACTTCCGGGACGTCCTGATCGCCCTCGGCATGTACCCCGACCCGGCCGCCGTCCTCGGCTCGGAAGCCGCCGGGATCGTCACCGAGGTCGGCACGGGCGTCACCGGGCTCGCCGTCGGCGACCGGGTCTTCGGGCTGTTCACCGGGGCGTTCGGCCCCGAGGCGGTGACCGATGCCCGGCTGCTCGTCCCCGTCCCCGGCGGCTGGACCTTCGCCGAGGCCGCGTCCGTGCCCGTCGCCTTCGTCACCGCCTACTACGCCCTCTTCGACCTCGGTCACCTGGCCGCCGGTCAGTCCGTGCTCGTCCACGCGGCCGCCGGCGGCGTCGGCATGGCCGCCGTCCAGCTCGCCCGCCACCGGAACGCCGAGGTGTTCGCCACGGCGAGCCCGGCCAAGCAGGACGCCGTCCGCGCCCTCGGTGTCGAGCACGTCGCGTCGTCGCGGGACCTCGGGTTCGCGACGCAGTTCCCCCGCGTCGACGTCGTCCTCAACTCGCTGACCGGCCCCTTCATCGACGCCTCGCTCGGCCTGCTCACCCCCGGCGGCCGGTTCCTCGAGATGGGCAAAACCGACCTGCGCGACCCCGAAGACGTCACCTACCTCCCCTTCGACCTCGGCGACCCCGGCCCGGACCGGATCCAGGAGATCCTGCGCCACCTGCTGGCGCTGTTCGCCGACGGCGCGCTGCACCCCCTGCCCACCAGGACCTGGGACGTCGTCCGCGCCCCTGACGCGTTCCGGTTCATCAGCCAGGCCAAGCACGTCGGCAAGAACGTCCTCACCCTCCCGGTGCCGCCGGACCCCGATGGCACCGTGCTCGTCACCGGCGGCACCGGCACCCTCGGCGCTCTCGTGGCCCGGCACCTCGTGACCACCCACGGCGTCAAGAACCTCCTGCTGACCAGCCGTCGCGGCCCCGACGCCCCGGGCGCGGCCGAGCTGGTCGCCGAACTGACGGCCGCCGGCGCCACCGTGCGCGTCGAGAGCTGCGACGTCGCGAACCGGGCGGAGCTCGAAGCCCTGCTCGCCCCGGTGAACCTGACCGGCGTCGTGCACACCGCGGGCGTCCTCGACGACGGGGTCATCGCCTCGCTCACCCCCGGGCGGCTCGGCACCGTCCTCCGCCCCAAGACCGACGCCGCCCTGCACCTGGACGCACTGACCCGCGACCGCGACCTCGCCTGGTTCGCGCTGTACTCCTCCCTCGCCGGGGTCGCCGGCGCCGCGGGCCAGGCCGGCTACGCGGCCGCCAACGCCGCACTCGACGCGCTCGCCGCCCGCCGCCGCGCCGAGGGCCTGCCCGGCGTCTCCCTCGCCTGGGGCCAGTGGGCCGCGGCGAGCGGCATGACCGCCGGCCTCGACGACGAGGACCTTTCCCGGATCGCGCGGTCCGGCATCGGCGCGCTGGGCACCGAGGAAGCCCTGGCGCTGTTCGACGCCGCCCAGGTCGCCGGCGCCGCCTGCGTGGTCCCGGTCCGCGTCGACCTCGCCGCCCTGCGCGCCCAGGCCGAGCACCTGCCCGCGCTGTGGCACGGCCTGGTCCGCGTGCGGACCCGCCGGGCGGCCGGGCTGCCGTCCGGGACCGACGGGCTCGCCGCCCGGCTGGCCGGGCTGAGCGGCGACGACGTCCGCCGGTTCCTGCTCGACCTCGTCCGCACCCACGTCGCGGCGGTCCTCGGCCACGACGGCGCCGACGCCGTCGAACCCGCCAAGGCGTTCAAGGACCTGGGTTTCGACTCCCTGACCGCGGTGGAACTGCGCAACCGCCTCACCGCGGTGACCGGCCTGCGCCTGCCGGCCACGGTCATCTTCGACCACCCCAACCCGCAGGCGCTCGCCGCGCTGCTGCAGGCCGAGCTGATCGGCGACGCCGGTCCGGCCACGACGGCGGCGATCACCACCGCCACCGACGGCGACCCGATCGCCATCGTCGCGATGAGCTGCCGCTACCCGGGCGAGGTGACGTCCCCGGAGGACCTGTGGCGCCTGGTCGAAACCGGCCGCGACGCGCTCACCGCGCTGCCCGCCGACCGCGGCTGGGACCTCGCGGCCCTCGGCGCCGCCGAGGGCGGGTTCGTGCACGACGCCGGCGGCTTCGACGCCGAGTTCTTCGGCATCTCCCCGCACGAAGCCCTCGCGATGGATCCGCAGCAGCGGCTGCTGCTGGAGATCTCCTGGGAAGCACTGGAACGCGCCGGGATCGACCCGCGCTCGCTGCGCGGCAGCAGCACCGGCGTCTTCGTCGGCGCCGCGCACCAGGCCTACGGCAGCGGCGTGGCCGAGGTGGCGTCCGGCGTCGAAGGCCACCTGCTGACCGGCAACGCGACCAGCGTCGTCTCCGGCCGCGTGTCCTACACCTTCGGCTTCGAGGGTCCGGCCGTCTCGATCGACACGGCCTGTTCCTCGTCGCTGGTCGCGCTGCACTGGGCGGCACAGGCGCTGCGCCGCGGCGAGTGCGACCTCGCGCTGGCCGGCGGCGTCGCCGTGATGGCCCAGCCCGGCATGTTCGTCGAGTTCGACCGGCAGGGCGGCCTCGCCTCCGACGGCCGCTGCAAGGCCTTCGCCGAGGCCGCGGACGGCACCGGCTGGGGCGAAGGCGCCGGTCTCGTGCTGCTGGAACGGCTGTCCGACGCCCGGCGGAACGGCCACGCAGTCCTGGCGCTCGTCCGCGGTTCGGCGGTCAACTCCGACGGCGCGTCCAACGGCCTGACCGCTCCGAACGGCCCGTCGCAGCAGCGGGTGATCCGCGCCGCGCTGGCCGGCGCGGGCCTGCATCCGTCCGAAGTGGACGCGGTCGAGGCGCACGGCACCGGCACCACGCTCGGTGACCCGATCGAGGCACAGGCCTTGCTGGCCACCTACGGGCAGGACCGCGACGAGCCGCTGTGGCTCGGCTCGCTCAAGTCCAACCTCGGGCACACCCAGGCCGCCGCGGGCATCGCCGGGGTGATCAAGGTCGTCATGGCGCTGCGGCACGGCGTGCTGCCGCGGACGCTGCACGTCGACGCGCCGTCGTCGCGCGTCGACTGGGAGTCCGGCGCGATCGAACTGCTCACCGAGGCCCGCCGCTGGCCGGACACCGGACGGCCGCGCCGCGCCGGCATCTCGTCGTTCGGCATCTCCGGCACCAACGCGCACACGATCATCGAGCAGGCCCCGGCCGCTCCGCCCGCACCCGAGCGCCCCGAAAGCACCGGCCCCGTGCCGTGGCTGCTGTCCGCCCGCGATGCCGACGCGCTCACCGCGCAGGCCGGACGCCTCCGTGCGCACGTCGAGGCCCACCCCTCGCTGTCCCCGGTCGACGTCGGCTTCTCGCTGGCCGAGACCCGGGCGGCCCTCGAACACCGGCTCGTTGTGTTCGGCCACGACCGCGCGGAACTCCTGGCCGCGCTGGCGAACCCGCCGGTGACCGGGGTCGCGCGGCCGGACCGCCGGCTCGCCGTGCTGTTCACCGGCCAGGGCGCGCAGCGGCCGGGCATGGGCCGCGAGCTGTACGAGCGGTTCCCGGTGTACGCGGAGGCGTTCGACGCGGTCTGCGCGCACTTCCCCGGCCTGCGCGAACGGGTCCTCGACGGCGCCGAGCCGCTCGACGACACCGGCGTCACCCAGCCGGCGCTGTTCGCCGTCGAGGTCGCGCTGTTCCGGCTGGTTTCGTCCTTCGGGGTCCGCCCGGACTTCGTGGCGGGGCACTCGATCGGCGAGATCTCGGCCGCGCACGTCGCCGGGGTGCTCACGCTGGCGGACGCGTGCCGGCTGGTGTCGGCCCGTGCGTCGCTGATGCAGGCGCTCCCGCCGGGTGGGGCCATGGTGTCGATCGCCGCGCCCGAATCGGCCATCACGCTGACCGAAGGAGTTTCTCTCGCGGCGGTCAACGGACCCGAGTCGGTCGTGATCTCCGGCGAGGAGGCCGCGGTCCTGGAGATCGCGGCGAAGTTCCCGAAGACCAAGCGGCTGCCGGTGAGTCACGCGTTCCATTCGTCCTCGATGGACCCGATGCTCGCCGATTTCCGCGCGGTGGCGGAGTCGCTGACCTACCACCCGGCGCAGATACCGGTGATCTCGAACGTGAGCGGTGCGCTCGCTTCGCCGTTCACGGCGGAGTACTGGGTGCGGCACGTGCGCGAGACCGTCCGCTTCGCCGACGGAGTGTCCACTCTGGACGCCGTCGGGGTCGACGTGTTCCTGGAGCTGGGGCCGGACGCCGTGCTCAGCGCGATGGTGCCGGGCATCGCGATCCCGGCGTTGCGCCGCGACCGCTCCGAAGAGAAAGCACTGCTCACCGCGTTGAGCACTGCTCACGTCCACGGCGTGGACGTCGACTGGACGCCGTTCTTCCCGGGCGCCCGCCGGGTCGACCTGCCCACCTACGCCTTCCGGCACCGCAGCTACTGGCTCGCCCCGGAACCCGGCGTGGCCCCGGGTGGCGACTCGGGTTTCTGGGACGTCGTCCGCAGCGGCAAGCTGGCCGCCGAGCTCGAGCTGGACGCGGCCGTCGCCGAGGCGGTCACCCCGGCCCTGTCGGCCTGGTACCGGCGACGCCACCAGGAGTCCACTGTGGATTCCTGGCGCTACGGGATCGCGTGGCGGCCGGTGTCGCCGGACACCGCCGCACTCACCGGGCACTGGCTGCTGGTCGTGCCGGAGGAAGGTGAGCCCGGTGTCGTGGCCGGGGTCGCGCAGACCATCCTCGAACGCGGCGCGCGAGTAACGCCGGTGCGAATCGACCCGCTCCTGCCGCGCGCCGAGTTCGCCGAACGCCTGCGCGCGGCCCTCGACGGGGCCGAAGTGGACGGAGTGCTCTCGCTGCTGGCCCTGGCCGACGGCGGCCACGGCATCGCGGCGGGCACGGCCACCCTGCTCCAGGCGCTCGGTGACCTCGGCGCGGGCGGACGGCTGTGGTGCCTGACCCGCGGCGCGGTCGCGGCCGGCCGGGCCGACCGTGTCGAAGCCCCGGTCCAGGCCCAGGTCTGGGGCCTCGGCCGCACCGCGGCGATGGAGTACCCCCAGCGCTGGGGCGGCCTGGTCGACCTGCCCGCCGAGCTGGACGAACGGGGCCGCACCCGCCTCGCCGCCGTCCTCGGCGGCACCGAAGACGAGGTCGCGCTCCGGCCGTCCGGCGTCTTCGCCCGGCGGCTGGAACGGCGGGCCGCAGCGGGGGAGTCCTGGCAACCTCGCGGCACCGTACTGGTCACCGGCGGCACGGGAGCCCTCGGCGCCCGAGTCGCCCGGCGGCTGGCCACCAGCGGTGCCGAGCGGCTGGTGCTGCTCAGCCGGCGCGGACCGGCGGCGCCGGGTGCCGCGGACCTCGAACGCGAGCTGACCACCCTCGGCTGCGAGGTCTCGATCCTGGCCTGCGACGCCGCCGACCGCGACGCACTGGCCGCGGTCATCCCCGCCGACCTGCGCGCGGTGGTGCACGCGGCGGGCGTCCTCGACGACGGCGTCATCGAGTCCCTCACGCCGGAGCGCTTCGACACCGTCCTGCGCGCCAAGGCGGCCGCGGCCGAGAACCTCTCCGCGCTCACCGGCGACCTCGACGCCTTCGTCCTGTTCTCCTCGATGGCCGGTGCGTTCGGCGCGGCCGGCCAGGGCAGTTACGCCGCCGCCAACGCCCACCTCGACGCGCTCGCCCAGCAGCGGCACGCCGCCGGCCAGCCCGCGGTCTCGATCGCGTGGGGCCCGTGGGCGGGCGACGGCATGGCCGCGGGCGACGCCGAAGCTCGTCGACGCCTGCGCGCCGCGGGCGTCGGCGTTCTGGACCCCGGCCTCGCCCTCGACGCCCTCACGCTCGAAGCCGCGGGTGACACCCCGCTGGCCGTGGTGGCCGACCTCGACTGGGACGTCTACCTCCCGGCGCTGCGGTCCGTCCGGCCCCGGCCGCTGTTCACCGGGTTCGGTGAGCCGCGCGAAACCGCGCAGGCCCCGGCCGAACCGGCGGGGCTGCTCACCGGGCTGTCCGAGGCGGACGCCGCCCGTACGGTCCTCGACCTGACCCGCACGCACGTCGCGGCCGTGCTCGGCTACCCCGACGCGGCCGCGGTCGACCCCGAGCGCGCCTTCTCCGACAGCGGGTTCACCTCCCTGACCGCTGTCGAGCTGCGCAACCGCCTCGACGCCGCGACCGGGCTGAGCCTGCCCGCGACGTGCGTGTTCGACCACCCGACGCCGGCCGCGCTGGCCCGGCACCTGCACCGCGAGCTGCTCGGCCGCCTGCCCGAACCGGCCGCGGCCGCACCGGCCCGCACCGGCGGCGACGAGCCGATCGCCCTCGTCGCGATGGGCTGCCGGTTCCCCGGCGCGGTGGCCACACCGGAGGACCTCTGGCGGCTCGTGGAAGACGGCGTCGACGCGATGACCGGCCTGCCCGAGGACCGCGGCTGGGACCTCGGCGCGCTCTACGACCCGGACCCGGGCAAGAGCGGCCACAGCTACGCCCGCGACGGCGGCTTCCTCGACACGGCCACGGAGTTCGACGCCGCCTTCTTCGGCATCTCGCCCCGCGAAGCCCTCGCCATGGACCCGCAGCAGCGCCTGCTGCTGGAGATCACCTGGGAGGTCTTCGAGCGGGCCGGGATCGACCCGCACGCGCTGCGCGGCAGCCGCACCGGCGTGTTCGCCGGCACCAACGGCCAGGACTACGCGGGCCTGCTCGGCGCGGCGGGCGACGAGGTCGGCGGCTTCATCGGCACCGGCAACGCCGCCGCGGTCGTGTCCGGCCGGCTGGCCTACGCCTTCGGCCTCGAAGGCCCGGCCCTCACCGTCGACACCGCGTGCTCGTCCTCGCTGGTCGCCATCCACCTCGCCGCGCAGGCCCTGCGCCGCGGCGAGTGCGACCTCGCGCTGGCCGGCGGCGCGACCGTGATGGCCACCCCGGCGACCTTCGTCGAGTTCAGCAGGCAGCGCGGCCTGGCCGCCGACGGCCGGTGCAAGGCCTTCGCCGAGGCTGCGGACGGCACCGGCTGGGGCGAAGGCGCCGGGCTCGTGCTGCTGGAACGGCTGTCGGACGCCCGCCGCAACGGCCACCGGGTCCTGGCGGTGGTGCGCGGTTCGGCGGTGAACTCCGACGGCGCGTCCAACGGCCTGACGGCTCCGAACGGTCCTTCGCAGCAGCGGGTGATCCGCGCCGCGCTGGCCGACGCCGGTCTGTCCACTTCGGATGTGGACGCGGTCGAGGCGCACGGCACCGGGACGAAGCTGGGCGACCCGATCGAGGCCCAGGCGCTGCTGGCGACCTACGGCCAGGAGCGGGAAACGCCGCTGTGGCTGGGCTCGGTGAAGTCCAACCTCGGGCACACCCAGGCCGCCGCGGGCATCGCCGGCGTCATCAAGATGGTCATGGCCATGCACCACGGCGTCCTCCCGCGGACGCTGCACGTCGACGCGCCGTCGTCGCAGGTGGACTGGTCGGCCGGGGCGGTGGAGCTGCTCACCGAGGCGACGCCGTGGCCGGAGACCGGGCGCGCCCGCCGGGCCGGCGTGTCGGCGTTCGGCGTCAGCGGCACCAACGCCCACGTGGTCCTCGAAGCCGGCGAACCGGAACCGGCCACGTCCGTCCACACCGGACTCACCGTGTGGCCGCTGTCGGCGAAGGACGAGCAAGCGCTGCGCGAGCAGGCCCGGCTCCTCCGCTCCGCGGTCGGCGAGGACGTGCCGGCGGTCCGGGTCGGCCGAACCCTGGCGACCGGGCGGGCGGCGCTGGAGCGCCGGGCCGTCGTGCTCGGCGCGGACCGGGACGAGCTGCTGGCCGGACTGGCGGACCTGGACAACGCGGTGCGCGGCACCGCGGTTCCGGGTGGCCGGCTGGCCGTGCTGTTCACCGGCCAGGGCGCCCAGCGCGCCGGGATGGGCCGCGAGCTCTACGAGCGGTTCCCGGTGTTCGCCGACGCCTTCGACGCCGTGTGCGCCGAGTTCGACGGCCTGCTGGATGCGTCCCTGCGCGAAATCGTCTTCGACGGCGGCGAGCGGCTCGACCGGACCGGCTACACCCAGCCCGCGCTGTTCGCGGTCGAGGTCGCCCTGTACCGGCTGGTGACGGCGTGGGGCGTGCGCCCGGACTTCGTCGGCGGGCACTCGATCGGCGAGCTGGTCGCGGCGCACGTCGCCGGGGTCATGACGCTGCCCGGCGCCTGCGCGCTGGTCGCCGCCCGGGCCACGCTCATGCAGGCGCTGCCCGCCGGCGGGGCGATGGTTTCGATCGCCGCGCCGGAGTCGGCCGTCACCCTGACCGAGGGGGTCTCGATCGCGGCGGTCAACGGCCCCGAGTCGGTCGTCGTCTCCGGCGACGAGACCGCGGTACTGGCGATCGCCGCGGAGTTCGCCGCGCGGGGTGTGAAGACCAAGCGGCTCACCGTGAGCCACGCCTTCCACTCCCCGCTGATGGACCCGATGCTCGACGAGTTCCGCGCGGTCGCGGACACCCTGACCTACCACCCGGCCGAGATCCCGGTGCTCTCGAACGTGACCGGTGCGCTCGCCGGGCCGTTCACCGCGGACTACTGGGTGCGGCACGTGCGGGAGGCGGTCCGCTTCGCCGACGGGGTCGCCACTCTCGAAGCCGAAGGCACCCGGATCTTCCTGGAACTGGGGCCCGACGGGGTGCTCAGCGCGATGGTGCCCGGCGTCGCGGTCCCGGCGTTGCGGCGCGACCGCTCCGAAGAGCGAGCACTGCTCTCGGCGCTGAGCACGGTCCACGCCCACGGCGTGGCCGTCGACTGGGCCGCGTTCTTCCCACAGGCCGGCCCGGTCGACCTGCCCACCTACCCCTTCCGGCGGCAGCGGTTCTGGCCCGAGCCCGCGCCGGCCGCGCCGGTGTCCGAAGGGGACGCCGAGTTCTGGGCGGCCGTCGAAGGCGAGGACCTGGAGGCGCTCGGCTCGCTGCTCGGGCTCGACGACGACCAGCGCGCCGCCATCGCCCCCGCCCTCCCGGCCCTTTCCGGCTGGCGGCGGGACGCCCGGTCCGCCGCGGACTCCTGGCGCTACCGCGTCGCCTGGCGCAAGCTGCGCGAGGAACCCGCCGGGGTGTCGGGCGACTGGCTGTTCGTCCTGCCCGAAACCCTCGACGACCCGAGCGCGGTGACGGCGGTGGCCGGCGCCTTCGCGACAGCCGGGGCGCGGCCGCTGGTCGTCCGGGTGCCCGAGGACGCCGACCGCATCACGGTCGCGAAGCTGGTCGAGGCCAAGCTGGCGGAAGAAGCCGCCACGCCGGTCGGGGCCCTGTCGCTGCTCGCGTTCGCGCCCGGCACGCCGGGGTCGGCCGTGGCCGCCGGGCTTCCGCAAACGCTTGCGCTGGTCCAGGGCCTTGGCGACGCCGGGGTCACCGCCCCGCTGTGGTGCGCCACCCGCGGCGCGGTCGCGACGGCGGACGGCGAGGCCGTCGCGGACCCGGCCCAGGCCCAGTTCTGGGGCTTCGGCCGGACGGTCGCGCTGGAGCACCCGAACCGCTGGGGCGGCTTGATCGACCTGCCGCCCACCTTGACCGCCGAAGACGGCGAGCGGCTGTGCGCGGTGCTCGCCGCCGGCAGCGAGGAGGAAATCGCTCTCCGGTCCTCCGGCGTCTTCGCCCGCCGCCTCGTCCGGGACACCGGGCGGGGTCCACAGTGGACGCCGACCGGCACGGTGCTCGTCACCGGCGGCACCGGGGCCCTCGGCGGGCACGTCACCCGCTGGCTGCTGGACCACGGCGCCGGGCACGTCGTCCTGGCGAGCCGCAGTGGCGGCGAAGCACCGGACGAGCGGGTGACGGTCGTCGCCTGCGACGTCGCCGACCGGGACGCGGTCGCGGCGCTGCTCGCCGAGCACCCGGTGACCGCGGTGGTGCACGCCGCGGGCGTCCTCGACGACGGCGTGGTCGACACCCTGACCGGTGACCGGTTCGCCGAGGTCCTGCGGGCCAAGGTGACCGGCGCCCGGATCCTCGACGAGCTGACCGGCGACCTCGACGCCTTCGTGCTGTTCTCCTCGCTCGCCGGCGCGGTCGGCGCCGCGGGACAGGCGAACTACGCGGCCGCCAACGCCGAGCTGGACGCCCTCGCCCAGCGCCGTCGCGCGTCGGGCCGCTCGGCCGCCGCGATCGCGTGGGGCCCGTGGGCGGGTGAGGGGATGGCCGCCGAAAACGCCGACCGGATGCGGCGCGCCGGGGTCACCCCGCTGCCCGCGGCCGACGCCGCGGCGGCCCTCGGCAGGCTCACCCGGTCGTCGGTCGTCGCCGACATCGACTGGGACACCTACCCGGCCGTCCGGCCGCTCTTCGCCGAACTGGCCCCGGCGGCTCCGGTCGCGGCGGCGCCCGTGCACCTCGGCGACCGGCTGGCCGGGCTGTCCGCGGGTGACGCAGGCGAGCTCGTGCTGACCGTCGTCCGAGAGCACGTGGCGGCGGTCCTCGGCCACGGCCGGGCCGCCGACGTGGCCCCGGACCGGGCGTTCAGCGAAACCGGCTTCACGTCGCTGACCGCGGTCGAGCTCCGCAACCGCCTGGACCGCGTCACCGGGCTGAACCTGCCCGCGACGCTGGTCTTCGACCACCCGTCGCCGTCCGCGCTGGCCCGGCACCTGACCGCGGAACTGCGGGACGACGAGCCCGGGGTCGACGGCCTGCTCGACCAGCTGAGCCGCGTCGGCGCCACCCTCGGCGAAGCCGATCGCGCCCGCGTCGCCGAGCAGCTGCGGCAGCTCACCGCGGGCTGGACGGGCGGACCGGCCGCCCCGAGCCTCGACTCGGCCAGCGACGAGGAGATGTTCGACCTCCTCGGCAAAGAGTTCGGCATCTCCTGACCCGGTGCCCGCGACCTACGGAGTGAGAAGACGATGGACAACGAGGAAAAGCTCCGCTACTTCCTCAAGCGGGTCACGGCCGATCTGCAGGACACCCGCCGCCGGCTCCAGGAGGCGCAGGCGACCGAGCCGGTCGCGATCGTCGGCCTCGGCTGCCGGTTCCCGGGCGGGGTCCGCACCCCGGCGCAGCTGTGGGACCTGGTCGAGGGCGGCCGGGACGCGATCTCCGGCTTCCCCGAGGACCGCGGCTGGGAACTCGGGTCGCTGTACGACCCCGACCCCGAAGCCCCCGGGACGTCGTACGTGCGCGAAGGCGGCTTCCTCGACGGGGTCGCGGACTTCGACGCCGGGTTCTTCGGTATCTCCCCGCGTGAAGCACTGGCCATGGACCCGCAGCAGCGGCTGCTGCTGGAGACGTCGTGGGAAGCACTGGAAGACGCGGGCATCCGGCCGCCGTCGCTGAAGGGCAGCCGGACCGGTGTCTTCGTCGGCTCCAACGGCCAGGACTACGGCACCCTCATGCTCAGCTCCGCCGAGGCGCTGGAAGGGCACCTCGCGACGAGCAACGCGGCGAGTGTCCTTTCCGGACGCGTTGCCTACGCGTTCGGTTTCGAGGGCCCGACGCTCACCGTCGACACGGCGTGCTCGTCGTCGCTGGTCGCGTTGCACCTGGCGGTGCAGGCGCTGCGGCAGGGGGAGTGCGACCTCGCCCTCGCCGGCGGCGTCACCGTGCTGCCGACGCCGGGCTCGTTCATCGCGTTCAGCCGGCTGCGCGGGCTGGCCCCGGACGGCCGCTGCAAGGCGTTCGCCGAAGCCGCCGACGGCACCTCGTGGGGCGAGGGCAGCGGCATGGTCGTCGTCGAACGGCTGGCGGACGCCCGCCGCAACGGCCACCGGGTCCTGGCGGTGGTGCGCGGTTCGGCGGTGAACTCCGACGGCGCGTCCAACGGCCTGACGGCTCCGAACGGTCCTTCGCAGCAGCGGGTGATCCGCGCCGCGCTGGCCGACGCCGGTCTGTCCACTTCGGACGTCGACGTCGTCGAGGCGCACGGCACCGGCACCACGCTGGGCGACCCGATCGAGGCCCAGGCGCTGCTGGCGACCTACGGCCAGGAGCGGGAAACGCCGCTGTGGCTGGGCTCGGTGAAGTCCAACCTCGGGCACACCCAGGCGGCGGCCGGGGTGGCCGGGGTGATCAAGATGGTCCTCGCGATGCGGCACGGCGTGCTGCCGCCGACCCTGCACGTCGACCGGCCCTCGTCCCAGGTGGACTGGTCGGCGGGGGCGGTCGAGCTGCTCACCGAGCGCCGGGCGTGGCCGTCGGACCGGCCGCGCCGGGCGGCGGTGTCGGCGTTCGGCATGAGCGGCACCAACGTGCACACCATCCTGGAGGAAGCGCCGGCCGAGGACCGGCCCGCCACCGGCCCCGACGAACCCGGCCGGGTCGTGCCCTGGGTGCTGTCGGCCCGGTCGCCGGAAGCCCTGCGGGCCCAGGCCGCCGCGCTCGCCGGTGTCGAGGCACCGTCCGGGGACGTCGGGCTGTCCCTGGCGACGACGCGGTCCGCGTTCGACCACCGCGCGGTGGTGATCGGCGATCGCGACGGGCTGTCGGCCGGGCTCGCCGCGCTGGCCGGGGACGTCCCGGCCCCCACCGTCGTCAAGGGGACGGCCGCCGCGGGCAAGGTCGCGATGGTGTTCCCCGGCCAGGGTTCGCAGTGGGCCGGGATGGCCGTGGACCTGCTCGCCGAGTCGCCGGTCTTCGCCGCGCGGATGGCCGAATGCGCCGAAGCGCTGTCGTCCTTCGTGGACTGGAAGCTGACCGACGTCATCCGCGACGCCGCGCAGCTGGAGCGGGTCGACGTCGTGCAGCCCGCGCTGTTCGCCGTGATGGTCTCGCTCGCCGAGCTGTGGCGCTCGTACGGTGTCGAGCCCGCCGCGGTCGTCGGGCACTCGCAGGGCGAGATCGCCGCCGCCGTCGTGTCCGGCGCGCTGTCCCTCGAGGACGGTGCCCGGGTGGTGGCGTTGCGCAGCCAGGCGATCCTCGCGCTGGCCGGGCAGGGTGGCATGGTGTCGATCGCCGAGGGCGCCGACGCGGTGGCGGCCCGGATCGCGCCGTGGGGCGAGCGGCTGTCGATCGCCGCGATCAACGGCCCGGCCGCCGTGGTCGTCTCCGGGACGCCGGACGCCCTCGACGAACTGGTCGCGTCCTGCACCGACGTCCGCGCGAAGCGGGTCCCGGTGGACTACGCCTCGCACTCGCCGCAGGTGGAACGGATCCGCGAACGCCTCCTCGAGGTCCTGGCCCCGGTCCGGCCGGGCCGGGCCACGACCGGGTTCTTCTCCACGGTCACCGGCGCCTGGCTCGACGGTCCCGAGCTGGACGCCGAGTACTGGTACACCAACCTCCGCCGCGCGGTCCGGCTCGACACCGCCGTGGCCGCGCTGACCGGCCAGGGCTTCCGCACGTTCGTCGAAGCCTCGCCGCACCCCGTGCTGACCATGGCGATCGGCGGCGACGACGTGACCGCGCTCGGCTCGCTGCGCCGTGGGGAAGGCAGCCTCGCCCGGTTCCACACGTCCCTGGCCGAAGCCTGGGTCACCGGTGTCGACGTCCGGTGGGACGACGCGTTCCCCGGCGCCCGCCGCACCGGCCTGCCGACGTACGCCTTCCAGCACGAGCGCTACTGGCCGCGGCTGGTCTCGGCCGGCGACGCCGCCGGTCTCGGCCTGGCCCCGGCCGGGCACCCGCTGCTCGGCGCGGTCGTGGCACTGGCCGGCTCCGGCGGCACGGTCCTCACCGGCAAGCTTTCGCTGTACAGCCTGCCGTGGCTGGCCGACCACCGCGTCGGCGGGGAGGTGCTGTTCCCGGGTACGGCGTTCGTCGAGCTGGCGCTGCGCGCCGGCGACCAGGCCGGCCGGCCCGCCCTGGACGAGCTGACCCTGGAAGCGCCGCTGGTCCTGCCCGCGCAGGGCGGCGTGCACGTCCAGGTCTCGGTGGGGGAGGACGGCGAACTCGCGATCCACTCCCGCCCGGACGAGTTCACCCCGTGGACCCGGCACGCCACCGGCCTGCTGACCGAGGCCGCTCCCACCGTCGAGCGGGTCGACGCCTGGCCGCCCGCCGATGCCACGCCGGTCGAGCTCGACGGCTTCTACCCGGCCATGGCGGCCACCGGCGTCGACTACGGCCCGGCCTTCCGCGGGCTGCGTGCGGTGTGGACCCGCGGCACCGACGTGTTCGCCGAGGTCGAGCTGCCCGAGCCGCAGCGGGCCGACGCGAGCCGGTTCGGGCTGCACCCGGCGTTGCTGGACGCGGCCCTGCACGCGGCCGGGCTCGGGGCGCCCTCCGCGGCCGCAGACGGGCCGAAACTGCCGTTCGCCTGGAGCGGCGTCTCCCTGACCGCGTCCGGTGCCACCGTGCTGCGGGTCGTCCTCACGCCGGGGCCCGGGGACGCGGTCGCGCTGACCCTCGCCGACGAAACCGGCGCCCCGGTCGGTGCGGTGCGGTCCCTTTCGCTGCGCACGCCCGCGAAAACGACGCAGCCCGACGCGCTCTTCGAGGTCACCTGGCCCGAGGTCACCGGCACCGAAGTGACCGGCGAGTTCGAGGTGTTCCGCGTCCCCGGCGGCCCGGTCCGGGAGGTGACCGCGGCGGTCCTCGCACGGCTCCAGGACGGGCTCGCCGCCGACGGGCTCCTGGTCCTGCACACCACCGGCGCGGTCTCGGCCGACGGCGAAGACGTCACCGACCTCGCCGCCGCGGCCGTGACCGGCCTGGTGCGCTCGGCCCAGGCCGAGAACCCCGGCCGGTTCGTGCTCGTCGACGCCGACGAGGTCCCGGCGGAACTGCCGCTCGGCGAACCCCAGCTGGCCCGGCGCGCCGGTAAGTGGCGGGCCCCGCGGCTGGCCCGGGCGTCCACTTCGGACGGAGCACCGGACTGGGGCGACGGCGAAGTGCTGATCACCGGCGCGTCCGGCCTGCTCGGCGGCCTGATCGCCCGGCACCTGGTCACCCACCACGGCGTCCGGCGGCTCCTGCTGCTGTCCCGCCGCGAACCCGCGCAGCTCGCCGGCGAACTCGCCGGGCTGGGCGCCACCGCGACCGCGGTCGCCTGCGACGTCGCCGACCGCGCGCAGCTGGCGGCGGTACTGGCCGGGCGCCGCGTGTCCGCGGTCGTCCACGCGGCCGGCGTGCTGGACGACGGCGTCGTCGAATCCCTCACCCCGGAGCGCCTCGACGCGGTCCTGCGGCCCAAGGCCGAAGCGGCACTCGCCCTGCACGAACTGACCTCGGACCTCTCCGCGTTCGTCCTGTTCTCCTCCTTCGCCGCCACCATGGGCGGCGCGGGCCAGGCCAACTACGCCGCCGCGAACGCGTTCCTCGACGCGCTCGCCCAGCACCGCCGCGCCCAGGGGCTGCCCGCCGTTTCGCTGGCCTGGGGGCTGTGGGCCGAAGCCAGCTCGATGACCGGCCACCTGGCCGACGGCGACCGGCAGCGGATGGCCGGCGCGGGCATGACACCCCTGGACACCGAGCTCGGCCTGGCGTTGTTCGACCGGGCCGTCGCCGCGGACCGGGCGGTGCTCGCGCCCGTCCGGCTCGAACTCGCGGCGCTCCGGCGCCGTCCGGTGACACCCGCGCTGCTGCACGGCCTGCTGCCCCCGGCCCGGCGGCAGGCCACGGCGGCGGTCGCGACTTCGTCGTTCGCGCAGCGGCTGGCCGGATTGGGGGCGGACGACCGCGTCCGGCAGGTGCTCGACCTCGTCCGCGGGCTCGTCGCGGGCGTGCTCGGGTACGCGTCCGGCGCCGCCGTCGACCCGGCGCGCGCGTTCAAGGAACTCGGCTTCGACTCGCTGACCGCGGTGGAGCTGCGCAACCGGCTCGCCGCCGAGACCGGCCTGCGGCTGCCCGCGACGCTCGTCTTCGACCACCCGACCCCGCAGGCGCTCACGCGGCACGTGCTCGAGCGGGTGTCCGGGGAGACGGCTTCGGTGGCGGTGCCGCAGCGCCGGGTCTCCGGCGACCCGATCGTCGTCGTCGGCATCGGCTGCCGCTACCCCGGCGGCGTCCGGAGCCCGGAAGACCTGTGGGACCTCGTCGCCGCGGGCCGTGACGCGGTCGCCGGCCTGCCCGACGACCGAGGCTGGGACCTCGACGCCCTCTACGACCCCGACCCGGACCACCCGGGCACCAGCTACGCCAAGGAAGGCGCGTTCCTCCACGACGCCGCCGACTTCGACGCGGGCTTCTTCGGCATCTCGCCCCGCGAGGCGCTCGCCATGGACCCGCAGCAGCGGCTGCTGCTGGAGACCTCCTGGGAGGCACTGGAACGCGCCGGCATCGACCCGGACTCGCTGCGCGGCAGCCGGACCGGCGTCTTCACCGGCGTGATGTACTCCGACTACGCGTCCCGGCCGCTCGCCGTGCCCGAAGGGGTCGAGGGCTTCCTCGGCACCGGCAGCTCGGCCAGCGTGGTGTCCGGCCGGATCGCCTACGCGTTCGGCCTGGAAGGGCCGGCGATCACGGTGGACACGGCGTGTTCGTCGTCGCTGGTCGCCCTGCACCTGGCGTGCCAGGCGCTGCGGCAGGGGGAGTGCGACCTCGCCCTGGCCGGCGGGGTGACCGTGCTTTCGACGCCGGGCGTGTTCATCGACTTCAGCCGCCAGCGCGGCCTCGCCGCCGACGGCCGGTGCAAGTCCTTCGCCGACGCGGCCGACGGCACCGGCTGGGGCGAAGGCGCCGGGATCCTGGCCGTGGAACGGCTTTCCGACGCCCGGCGGCTCGGGCACCCGGTGCTCGCCGTGGTCCGCGGCACGGCGGTCAATTCCGACGGCGCGTCCAACGGCCTGACCGCCCCGAACGGCCCCTCGCAGCAACGCGTGATCCGCGCCGCGCTGGCCGGAGCCGGGCTGGAGCCGTCCGAAGTGGACGTCGTCGAAGGGCACGGCACCGGCACCACGCTGGGCGACCCGATCGAGGCACAGGCCATCCTGGCGACCTACGGCCAGGGCCGGGTGAGTCCACTGTGGCTGGGCTCGCTGAAGTCCAACATCGGGCACACGCAGGCGGCCGCCGGGGTGGCCGGCGTGATCAAGATGATCATGGCGATGCGGCACGGCGTGCTGCCCGCGACCCTGCACGTCGACGCGCCGTCGTCCCATGTGGACTGGTCGGCCGGTGCGGTGGAGCTGCTGACCGAGTCGCGTGACTGGGTGGCCGACCGGCCGCGCCGGGCCGGGGTGTCGTCGTTCGGCGTCAGCGGGACGAACGCGCACGCGATCCTCGAAGAAGCGCCTTCGCTGGCTCCGGTCGTGGCTCCCCGCGGGGAAACCGGTTTGCTGCCGTGGGTGCTGTCCGGTCGCAGCGAAGCGGCGTTGCGGGCGCAGGCCGCCCGGCTGCTGGACGTCACCGAGCACCCCGCCGACGTCGGGTGGTCGCTGGTTTCGTCGCGGAGCCGGTTCGCGCACCGGGCCGTGGTCCACGGCACCACGGCCGAAGAGCTGTCCGCCGGGCTGGCCGCGCTGGCGGACGGCCGGTCCGCGGCCACCGTGGTGACCGGCCGCGAACGGCCCGGCCGGCTCGCGGTGCTGTTCACCGGCCAGGGTGCGCAGCGCGTGGGCATGGGGCGTTCGCTGTCCGAGCGGTTCCCGGCCTTCGCCGCCGCTTTCGACTCGGTGCTCGCGCACTTCGACCCGAAGCTGCGCGAGGCCCTCGCCGACGCCGAGCTGCTCGACCGGACCGAATTCACCCAGCCCGCGTTGTTCGCCGTCGAGGTCGCGTTGTACCGGCTCGTCGAGTCGTTCGGCGTGCGCCCGGACTTCGTGGCCGGGCATTCGATCGGCGAGATCTCCGCGGCCCACGTGGCCGGGGTGCTGTCCCTCGAAGACGCGTGCCGGCTGGTCTCGGCCCGGGCGTCGCTGATGCAGGCCCTGCCCGCCGGTGGGGCGATGGTGTCGATCGCCGCGCCGGAGTCGGCGATCGAGCTGACCGAAGGCGTCTCGATCGCCGCCGTGAACGGCCCGGCGTCGGTGGTCATCTCGGGCGAGGAGGCCGCGGTGCTGGCGATCGCGGCTCGCTTCCCGAAGACGAAACGGCTCTCGGTGAGCCACGCGTTCCATTCGCCGTTGATGGACCCGATGCTGGCGGAGTTCCGCGCGGTCGCGGAGTCGCTGACCTACCACCCGGCGGAGCTTCCGGTGCTCTCGAATGTGAGCGGTGCTCTCGCTGAGCCGTTCACCGCGGAGTACTGGGTACGGCACGTGCGGGAGACCGTCCGGTTCGCCGACGCCGTGCGGACCCTCGAAACCGAGGGCGTCACGACGTTCCTGGAGCTGGGCCCGGACGGCGTGCTCAGCGCGATGGCCAGGGAAACCCTGGGCGAAGACGGCGTCGCCGTCCCGGCGTTGCGGCGCGACCGCTCCGAAGAGAGCGCACTGCTCTCGGCGTTGAGCACGCTGCACGTCCGCGGGGTGGACGTCGGCTGGACGGCGTTCTTCCCCGGCGCCCGCCGCGTCGACCTGCCCACCTACGCCTTCCAGCGGACCCGCTACTGGCTGGACCTGGTCCTGCCGGAGACGGTGGTCCCCGAGGCGGCCGAGGCGCCGGAGGCCGAGCCGATCACCGGACGGCTGGCCGCCCTGCCGGCCGCCGACCGCCCGGCGTGGCTGCTCGACTGGGTCCGGGCGGAGGTCGCGGCGACGCTCGGGCACCCGTCCGCCGACGCGGTCGAGCCGGAGTCCGCGTTCGCCGACCTCGGGTTCACCTCCCTCGGTGTCGTCGAGCTGCGCAACCGGATCAGCGCGGCGACCGGCCTCGACCTGCCCGCCGCGCTGGTCTGGGACTACCCGACGGTCGCGGAGCTGGCCGCGCACCTGCTCGCCGACGTCCCCCTGCCCGCGGCCGATCCCGGTGGCTCGCTGGGCACCCTGCTCCGGACGGCGAGGGAAACCGGCCGCACGGCCGAGTTCCGGACGTTCCTGAGCACCGCCGCGCAGTTCCTCCCCGCGTCACCGTGGACGCCCCGGCTCCGGCGCGCGACGACGGGCGCGGCCCGGCCGCTGCTGTTCGCGTTCGGCACGCTGACCGGCTCGACCCGGTGGTGCGAGGACGTCACCGCGCGCTTCGACGGCGTCCGCGAGACGTGGCTGGTGCCCGCCCCGGGCTTCGACGGCGAGGCGCCCGCGCCCGCAGACCTGGACACCCTGGTCACGACGGCGGCCGCAGCGATCCGCGACCAGGCGGACGGCGAGCCGTTCGTCGTGCTCGGCTCCGGCTCGGGCGCGCTGCTCGCCGCCGCGGTGGCGGACGCCGCGGGCGCGACCGGCGTGGTCCTGGCCGGCCCGGCGGGGGTGGAGTTCGACGAGCTGTCCGAGACCGTGCCCGACGCCGAGCTGACGGCCGTCGGCGCCTACCTGCGGCTGTTCGGCGCCGCGGTCACCGAGCCGCGGGTGCCGGCCCTCACCCTGGAAGCGGGGGCGGACGTCGCGGACGCGGCCCGGCGGCTCCACACGTGGCTGGTGGAGGAACTGCCCGCGCCGTGCCGGTGACCGGGATGATCCGACGTCATATCTGATGTTTCGTGCAGCAGACCTTGACGGCCTGATTGGAAGGAACTTTTACTAACCGGAGGTCCTCCACCTCACCTCCGGGAGCACGCATGTCCTCACTCCGGCGCACCGCGAGCGCGGCGGCCGCCTTCGCGATCGCGGCCAGCGGTCTCGTCCTGGGTGCGCCCACGGCGTCGGCCCTCGAAAACGGCCTGCTGCGCACGCCGCCGATGGGCTTCAACAACTGGAACTCGACGCAGTGCCGCGCCGAGTTCAACGAGGCGATGATCAAGGGCATCGCGGACACCTTCGTCAGCAAAGGCCTCAAGGACGCCGGCTACACGTACGTCAACATCGACGACTGCTGGGCGCTGCCGTCCCGCAACTCGGCGGGGAACCTGGTGCCGGACCCGGCGCGGTTTCCGGGCGGCATCAAGTCGCTCGCCGACTACGTGCACGGGAAAGGCCTGAAGTTCGGCATCTACACCAGCGCCGGCACGAAGACCTGCAACACCGCGGGTTTTCCCGGCGCGCTGGGGCACGAGCAGCAGGACGCGAACCTGTTCGCCTCCTGGGGCGTCGACTACCTGAAGTACGACAACTGCAACAACCAGGGTGTCGACGCGCAGCAGCGGTACAAGGCGATGCGGGACGCCCTCGCGAAGTCCGGCCGCCCGATCGCGTACTCAATCTGCGAATGGGGCCAGAACAAGCCGTGGACCTGGGCCGAGCCGGTCGGGAACCTGTGGCGCACCACCGGTGACATCTCCGACAAGTGGTCGAGCATGATCTCGAAGGCGCAGACCAACCGCGGCCTCGCGCAGTACGCCGGCCCCGGCCACTGGAACGACCCCGACATGCTGGAGGTCGGCAACGGCGGCATGACCGCGGCGGAGTACCGCACGCACTTCAGCCTGTGGGCGATGATGGCCGCCCCGCTGCTGATCGGCAGCGACCTGCGCAAGGTGTCCGACGACAACTTCGCGATCCTCAAGAACACTGACGTCATCGCCCTCGACCAGGACCCGCTGGGCAAGCAGGCGACGGTGCTGAGCGCGAGCGGCGGCCTGGTCGTGTACAGCAAGGTGCTGGCCAACGGCGACCGCGCGGTGGCCCTGTCCAACGAGACGGCCGCGACGGCGACGATCAGCACGACCGCGTCCGCGACCGGGATCGGCAGCGCGTCCTCGTACACGCTGAAGGACTTGTGGAGCAAGGCTGTGCGGAGCACCTCGGGGACGATCAGCGCGTCGGTGCCCTCCCACGCGACCGTGCTGTACCGGGTGTCGCGCGCCGGTGGCGCGACGCGCTACGAAGCCGAGTCAGCCACGGTTTCGGCGGGCGGGACGATCGACTCCAACCACGCGGGCTTCTCCGGGACCGGCTTCGCGAACGGCGCGAACACCGTCGGCAGCTACGTGGAATGGCAGGTCACAGGCCCGGCGTCGACGCTGACGTTCGGTTACGCGAACGGCACCACGGCGGCGCGTCCGGTGGACATCGCGGTGGACGGCACGGTGGTCGCGGCGGGCGTGCCCTTCCCGGGGACCGGCGCCTGGACGACGTGGAGCACGGTGGCCAGGTCGCTGTCGCTGCCGTCGGGCTCGCACACCGTCCGCGTGACCGCGACGACGGCCGACGGGCCGGCCAACCTGGACTACCTGGACGTTGCGCCGTAGCCGTTACCTGGCGGAGTTGCGTTCGTCGTAGCTCCGCCGGGCCGCTTCGACCTTGCCGAGGTTGCCCGACCACTCGGAGAGCGACGCGAACAGCGGGCCGAGGCTGCGGCCGAGCTCGCTGATCTCGTACTCGACGCGTGGCGGGACCTCGGCGTGGTAGGTGCGGGTGATCAGGCCGTCCCGCTCCAGCTGCCGCAGCCGCTGGGTGAGCACCTTCGGGGTGATCGTGGTGATGCGGCGCTCGAGTTCGACGAACCGCTGGCGCCCGAATTCGTTGAGCGCCCACAGGATCGGCGTCGTCCACCGGCTGAAGACGATGTCGACGACCGGGGCGATCGGGCAGGCCAACTCGGGTGTGGTCTCGGTCACTTTCACGTCTTCGGCCATTACTTTCCTCTAGGTACCTACTATCACCCCGAATGTAGCGTCTTTCCCATGATCATGGTTGTGGGAGCGACGGGAAATGTCGGAGCACCGCTGGTGCGGATGCTGGCGGAGGCGGGCGAAGAGGTGACGGCGGTGTCCCGCCGGATCACCTCGGCCCCGCCGGGAGTCGTGGTGCGGCAGGGAGATCTGGGGTCGGTGTCGTTTTCGGGCGTCGCGTCGGCGTTCTTGATGGTGTCGGGCGCGTTCGTGCCCCTGGACGACGTCCTCGCCCGCGCGGCAGCGGCGGGCGTGCGCAAGGTGGTGGTGCTGTCGTCCCAGGGCGTGCCGACCGGCCGCCACCCGGCGGTGACGGAGGAGTCGGTACGCCGCTCGGGTCTGGAGTGGACACTGCTCCAGCCGGGCGCGTTCGCGTCGAACGCACTGCAGTGGGCGGAAAGCGTGCGATCGTCGCGCGAGGTGGTGGCGCCGTTCGGGGACGTGGCGCTGCCGGTGGTGGACCCGGAGGACATCGCGGCGGTGGCGGCGGTGGCGTTGCGTGCGGAGGGGCACGCGGGCAAGTCGTACGTGCTGACGGGCCCGGCCCCGATCACCCCCCGCGACCAGGCGGCGGCGATCGGCGCGGCCGTGGGCGAGCCGGTGCGCTTCGTTCCGCAGACGCGCGACGAGGCTCGCGCTGTCATGTCGGGCTTCATGCCGCCGGAGGTGGTGGCCGTGACGCTGGATGTTCTCGGCTCGCCGACGCCGGAGGAGCAGCAGGTGAGTCCGGACATCGCCGCCGTCTTGGGCCGCCCGCCGCGCCCGTTCGCGGAGTGGGCGTCGCGCTTCGCGGGGGCGTTCAAGTGACGCTGGCTCACCGTTCTTCGGGTTCCGGGGCGCCGGTGGTGTTGCTGCACGGCAATCCGACGTCGTCTTACTTGTGGCGCAACGTGATGCCGTCCCTGCCGGGCCGGGTGCTGGCCCCGGACTTGATCGGCATGGGGGAGTCCCCGCGGCCGGACATCGCCTACACGTTCGAGGATCACGCCCGCTACTTGGACGAGTGGTTCGATTCGTTGTCCTTGACCGACGTGGTGTTGGTCGGCCACGACTGGGGTGGCGCACTGGCGGCGGACTGGGCGTCCCGGCACCCCGCGCGGGTGCGCGCGTTGGCCTTCACGGAGGCGGTGGTGAAGCCGATGACGTGGGAGGAGTTCCCACCGGCGGGGGCGGAGGTGTTCCGGGCGATCAAGGATGGAGGCTCGCTCGGCGGCTTCTTGCCGGGTCTGCCGCCGGAGTACGCGACGACGTTCGAGCGTCCCCTGCTGCAGTGGGCCCGCTCGATGCCCCTGGGCGGCTCGCCGGCATCGGTGGTCGCCCGGATCGAGGCGTTCGACAGGTGGCTGGGGTCTTCCGCGGAGGTTCCCAAGCTGCTGGTGACGTTCGAGCCGGGGTTCGACACGATGCTGACGCCGTCGATGGTGGAGTGGTGCGAGAGGAACTTCGCCTCGTTGGAGGTGGTGCGACGTCCGGAGAAGGCGGGGCACCACACGCCGGAGGAACAGCCGGAAGCACTGGCCTCGACCCTGGCGACCTGGCTGGCGGGGCTTCCTTCGTAACCGGCTCGGACGGCGGTAGGGAAGATGGCTTCCATGCTGACCAAAACCTTGTCGGCCGCCGCGGTGGTCGCGGGCAGTACGCCGAACTCCTGCGGCGGCCGACGATCGACGAGGCCGTCACCCGCTACGAAGAAGCCCGCGAGACACTGCAGACGAAGCTGACCGAAGGCCTCGGCATCTCCGGCTGGGTCGACAAGCACGACGGTCGCCAGTCGGGCGGCGCCAATGAATTCCCCGGCGTCGACAGCCGTGACGCCGAGCGCACGTTCCTCAGCTTCGAACTGAAGGACCAGTACGGAGCCGCGCTCACGCTCTCCTCGGGCACGACCACGGTCATCTCGATCGAAACGGGCTGCCACCTGACCACCGAGGCGAAGGGGCGGATCGGAGCGGCCGCGGCAACGCGACGCTAGCCGATGATGACAGAAAGCGCCCAAACAAACACGCCCGGCGATCGCCGGGCGTGCAGAACAGGCCTATCCGGTCGGGATGACAGGATTTGAACCTGCGACCCTCCGCTCCCAAAGCGGATGCGCTACCAAGCTGCGCCACATCCCGGCACACCCCCAGGGGGGTGTGTGATCAGCCTAGCGGGTCACGCTAAGCTGGCCACGCACCCGGGTACCTCCGGGGGCACGCGGGTGTAGCTCAATGGTAGAGCCCTAGTCTTCCAAACTAGCTACGCGGGTTCGATTCCCGTCACCCGCTCCAAAAACGTCACGGGTCGACGCGGCGTCCGCTTCCAAGGACGCCGCGATCACATCCAGCAGCTTGTCCGTGTCCACCGGCTTCGTGATGTAGTCGTCCGCCCCGCTCGCCAGCGTCCTCGCCCTGTCCTCCGCCGTTGCCTTCGCTGTGACCGCGATCACCGGCAGGTCCGCGTTCGCCGCTTCTGCCCTGATCGCCGCGATCGTGGCGTTGCCGTCCAGCTCCGGCATCATCACGTCCATCAGGACCAGCGCCGTGTCCTCGTTGCGCTCCAGCGCCCGGATGCCGTCCACGCCCGTCTCCGCGTAGATCACCTCCAGGCCCGCCTGCTCCAGGACCGCCGCCAGGGCGAACACGTTCCTGAGGTCGTCGTCGACGATCAGGACCTTCTCGCCGTGGAAGCGCTTCGGCCTGACGTCCGGGGCCGCCACCAGGACCGTGCTCGGCACCGGTGGCAGCCGGGGGGAGGACAGCGCCGTCAACGCCGGGTCCACCAGGTTGGCCGCCGCCACCGGGAGGTACAGGGTGAACGTCGAACCCACGCCCGGCTCGCTCACCACGCGCAGCTCGCCCCCGAGCAGCTCCGTCAGCTGCTGGCTGATGTTCAGCCCCAGGCCCGTGCCGCCGTACTTGCGGCTCGTCGTGCCGTCCGCCTGGCGGAACGCCTCGAAGATCACCGCCAGCTTCTCCTCGGGGATCCCGATGCCGGTGTCCTCGACCGCGAACGCGATGATCCCGGGGGCGTTGCGAAGCGACTCCTGCTCCACCTCCGCCGGGTCGGCCGCGCGGATGTGCAGGCGGACGCCGCCCTCGTCGGTGAACTTGGCCGCGTTCGACAGCAGGTTGCGGAGGATCTGCTGCAACCGGTGCTCGTCCGTGTGGACGCTCCCCGGCACCGGCGGGTCGATGTGGACCGCGAACTCCAGGCCCTTGTCCGCGGTCAGCGGCCGGCACAGGGACTCGACGTAGTCCACCAGCTCCGGCAGCGTGATGTCGGTCATCTGCAGGTCCAGCCGGCCCGCCTCGACCTTCGCCAGGTCGAGGATGTCGTTGATCAGCTGCTGCAGGTCCGACCCGGCCGCGTAGATCGTCTTCGCGAACTGGATCTGCTTCTCCGTCAGGTTCCCTTCCGGGTTCTCCGACAGCAGCTTCGCCAGGATCAACGCGCTGTTCAACGGCGTCCGCAGCTCGTGCGACATGTTCGCCATGAACTCGGTCTTGTACTGCGACGCCACCGTCAGCTGCCCGGCGCGCTCCTCCAGCTCCTGCCGCGCCTGCTCGATCTCGCTGTTCTTGACCTCGATGTCGCGGTTCTGCTGGGCCAGCAGCGCGGCCTTCTCGGCCAGCTCGGTGTTCGACCGCCGCAGCTCGCCCTGCTGGGCCTGCAGCTGCTCCGACCGGGCCCGCAGCTCCTGGGCCAGCCGCTGCGACTCGGTCAGCAGCGCCTCGGTCCGCGAGTTCGACAGGATCGTGTTCACGTTGACGCCGATCGTGTGCCGCAGCTGCTCCAGCAGGTCCTGGTGGACCGTGCTGAACTCGTTCACCGAGGCCAGCTCCAGCACCCCGAGCACCTCGCCCTGGAACAGCACCGGCAGCACGATCAGGTTCACCGGCGCCGCCGAGCCCAGGCCGGACGAGATCAGCGCGTACTCCGGCGGCGCGTTGTGCACCAGCACCGTGCGCTGGTCGACGGCGGCCTGCCCGATCAGCGACTCGCCCATCGCGAACCGCAGCCCGGCGCGGGACTGCGCCAGTCCATACGCGGCGATGCACTCCAGCACCGTGCCGTCGCGGTCGTCGTCGCGGGCCAGGAAGAACGCGCCCTGCTGGGCCCGGACCAGCGGGGCCAGCTCGGACAGGATCAGCGCCGCGACCGACGCCAGGTCGCGGTGGCCCTGCATCCGCCCGGACAGCTGGGCGAGGTTCGTCTTCAGCCAGTCCTGCTCGCGGTTGGTCCTCGTCGTCTCCTTGAGGTTCGCGATCATCTGGTTGATGTTGTCCTTGAGGTCCGCGACCTCGCCGGACGCGTCGACCGTGATGTGCCGGGTCAGGTCGCCGGCCGTCACCGCCGTCGCCACCTGGGCGATCGCGCGGACCTGCGTGGTCAGGTTCCCGGCCAGCTGGTTCACGCTCTCGGTGAGCCGCTGCCAGGTGCCGGACACGCCGTCGACCTCGGCCTGGCCGCCCAGCTTGCCTTCGGTGCCGACCTCGCGGGCGACCCGCGTGACCTCGGAGGCGAACGCCGAGAGCTGGTCGACCATCGTGTTCATCGTGGTCTTCAGCTCGAGGATCTCGCCGCGGGCGTCGACGTCGATCTTCTTCGTCAGGTCGCCCTTCGCGACCGCCGTCGTGACCTGGGAGATGTTGCGCACCTGGCTGGTCAGGTTGTGCGCCATGAAGTTGACGTTCTCGGTCAGGTCCTTCCACGTCCCGGCGACACCGGGCACCCGCGCCTGGCCGCCGAGGATGCCTTCGGTGCCGACCTCGCGGGCGACACGGGTGACTTCGTCGGCGAACGCGCGCAGCGTCTCGACCATCCCGTTCAGCGTCTCGGCCAGCGCCGCGACCTCGCCCTGGGCCTCGATCCGGATCTTCTTCGACAGGTCTCCGTTGGCCACCGCGCTCGCCACCGTGGCGATGTTGCGGACCTGGTCGGTCAGGTTGTCGGCCATGACGTTGACGTTGTCGGTGAGGTCCTTCCAGGTGCCGGCGACGCCGCGCACGCGCGCCTGGCCGCCGAGGATGCCTTCGGTGCCGACCTCGCGCGCCACTCGGGTGACTTCGTCGGCGAACGCGGACAGCTGATCCACCATCGTGTTGAGCGTGGTCTTGAGCTCGAGGATCTCGCCGCGGGCGTCGACGGTGATCTTCTGGGTCAGGTCGCCCTTCGCCACCGCCGCCGTCACCGTGGCGATGTTCCGGACCTGGTCAGTCAGGTTGTTCGCCATCGAGTTGACGTTGTCGGTGAGGTCCTTCCAGGTCCCGGCGACGCCGGGCACGGTGGCCTGGCCGCCGAGCTTGCCTTCGGTGCCGACCTCGCGCGCCACTCGGGTGACTTCGTCCGCGAACGCGGACAGCTGATCCACCATCGTGTTCAGCGTGGTCTTGAGCTCGAGGATCTCGCCGCGGGCGTCGACCGCGATCTTCTGGGTCAGGTCGCCGCGCGCGACGGCCGTCGCGACCTGGGCGATGTTGCGGACCTGGGTGGTCAGGTTGTTCGCCATGAAGTTCACGGACCCGGTCAGGTCGCGCCAGGTGCCGGCGACGCCGGGGACCTGCGCCTGGCCGCCCAGCTGACCCTCGGTGCCCACCTCGCGCGCCACCCGGGTGACTTCGTCGGCGAACGCGGAGAGCTGGTCCACCATGGTGTTCATGGTCGTCTTGAGCTCGAAGAACTCGCCGCGGGCGTCGACGGTGATCTTCTGGGTCAGGTCGCCCTTCGCCACCGCCGTGGTGACGTGCGAGATGTTCCGGACCTGGTCGGTGAGGTTGTCGGCCATCTGGTTGACCGAGTCGGTGAGGCTGCGCCACGTCCCGGCCGCGCCCGGCACCTCGGCCTGCCCGCCCAGCTTGCCCTCGCTGCCGACCTCGCGCGCCACCCGGGTGACTTCGCCGGCGAACGCCGAGAGCTGGTCGACCATCGTGTTCAGCGTGTTCTTCAGCTGCAGGATCTCGCCGCGGGCGTCGACGTCGATCTTCTTCGTCAGGTCGCCGTTGGCCACCGCGGTCGCCACCTGCGAGATCCCGCGGACCTGGTCGGTGAGGTTGTCGGCCATCAGGTTGACCGAGTCGGTGAGGTCGCGCCACGTCCCGGCGACGCCCGGCACCTGTGCCTGGCCGCCGAGCTTGCCGTCCGAACCGACCTCGCGGGAGACCCGGGTGACCTCGTCGGCGAACGCCGAGAGCTGGTCGACCATCGTGTTGATGGTGTTCTTGAGCTCGAGGATCTCGCCGCGGGCGTCGACGTTGATCTTCTGGGTCAGGTCGCCGCGCGCGACGGCGGTGGTGACCTGGGCGATGTTGCGGACCTGCTCGGTGAGGTTGTCGGCCATGAAGTTGACCGAGTCGGTCAGGTCGCGCCAGGTGCCCGACACGCCCGGGACGACGGCCTGGCCGCCGAGACGTCCCTCACCCGCGATCTCGCGGGAGAGCCTGGTCACTTCGGCGGCGAAGCGCGACAGCTGCGCGATGAGGCCGTTGACCGTCTTCGCCAGCGTGGCGTACGCGCCCTGCAGCGGGCGCCCGTCCAGGGTGAGGGTCATCGGCTGGGACAGGTCGCCGTCGGCGACCCCGCCGAGCACGCGCTCCAGCTCGATCGCCGGCCGGGTGAGGTCCTCGACCAGGCCGTTCACCGCGTCGACGGCGGTGGTCCAGCCGCCCGGGCCGACCTGGCCTTCGAGCCGCTCGCTGAGCCTGCCCTCCTGGCCGACGGCCGCGCGAACCCGCAGCAGCTCGCTGACCAGCCGCTGGTTGCGCTCGGCGATGTCGTTGAACGCGACCGCGAGCTGCGCCGAGATGCCGTCGCCGTGCGGGACGAGCCGCCGGCGGAAGTTGCCGTCCCCGAGATCCCGCACCGCCACGAGCACCCGCTCGAGCGCGGCCGCCTCGCTCTGGGATTCCGTTGTCATGTGTGCCGACCCTCTCCACCACGCATGCGCCAGCCATGGTCGTCGACCCAGCGTGCCATGCTTCGCCCTACACTTCGAGCCAGCCCGCCCGCTCACGCGGTAGCCGTGCGACAGCAGTCCGGAGGCAGGAGGTCCGTGCATGGTGTCACGTCCGGCCCCGGCCTCGGCGGCCCTGCCGCCGGTGACCGGTGACGGCGGGCCGCCGGGCATCGACGCCTTCACCCGAGCGGCCCTCGAAGACGTCCGCGACGCGGTGTTCCTGCAGGACGCCACGGGCGCGGTGCGCTGGGCCAACCCGGCCGCGCGAGCGCTGACCGGGGACACCGGACCGCAGCTGCACTCGGTCACCGAAACCGCAGGTCACCTGGACGTGGCCGGGCTGCGCCGTCCGGCGCGGATCCGCGCGCTGCCCGGCGGCTGGCACGCCTGGACCGTCCCCGCCGACGACGTCCCGCAGCGGCGCGTCGGCGACTTCCTGGCCGAGGCCGGCCCCCGGCTGGCCGCCGCGCGCGGGCGGCACGGCACCGCCCGGGTGATCGCCGAGCTGGCCGCGTCCGCGCTGGCCGAGACCGTGTTCGTGCTGCTGCCGACCACCCGCGGCCGGTGGGAGTGGTGGAGCTGCGAGCGCCCGGCCGCGCAGGGCCACGGCCGGATCCGGCGGGTCGCACCGCACGTCGCGCCGGTGCTGGCGGCGACGTTCGGGGCCACCGGGCCGCCGCAGCAGGCCCCGCTGCCCGCGCCCGAGGTCGCCACCCTGCCGTCGGTGGTCGCCGACCGGCTCGAAGGGCACGCCGAGGTGTCGGTCGTCTCGCTCGGCCCGAGTGCGAGCGCCGAGGTCACCGGCGCCCTGCTGCTGGGCCGCCACGGCGACGCCGGCTTCGGCGCCGAGCAGTCCCGCGCGGTGGCCGAGTTCGCCGTCGCGGCCGGGACGGCGCTGGCCAACGCCCAGCGCTACGCCCGGCAGGAAGAGGCGACCCGCGGCCTGGAGACGACGTTGCGCCCGGTCGACCCGCCGGAGCTCGACGGCGCCCGGTTCGAGACCTGGTACGAGCCGGCGGGCGGGGTGCTCACCGTCGGCGGCGACTTCTTCGACGTGCTGCCCCACGACGACGGCAGCGCGTTCCTGGTGCTCGGCGACGTCTGCGGCAAGGGCCCGGAGGCGGCGGCCCTGACCGGCCGGGTCCGGCACGCGCTGACCGCGCTCGCCATGGTCGAACGCGACGGCCGCACCCTGCTGCGGCTGCTCAACGAGCTGCTCATCGCCGGCGGCAGCAGCCGGTTCGCCACCCTCGTGCTGGGCACGGCCCGGCCGTCCGACGGCGGCGTCGGCCTGACGCTGGCCTCGGGCGGCCACCCGGCGCCGCTGATCCTCCGCCGGTCGGGCCTGGTCGAGGAGGTCACCGTGCCGGGCACGCTGGTCGGCATCTCGCCGCAGGCCCGGTTCGCCGAGGCGGAGGTCCGGCTGGAGCGCGGAGACGTCTGCCTGCTGTACACCGACGGCATCACCGAAGCCCGCAACCGGCACGACCAGACGGAACTCTTCGGAGACGACCGGTTGCGCGCTGTGCTCACGGCGGCGGCGGGCGAGCCGGCGCGCGAAGTCGTGCGGCAGCTGCGGCAGTCCGTTCGCGACTGGCTCGGCAGCTCCGCACACGACGATATCGCCGTGCTCGCCGTGGAATGCGTCGACTGATTGCACCGTCCTCAATGGACTGAGTTTGACGCCGTCGCGAGGGGGTAATTACCCCGGTGCACTCAGATTTTCCGACGGAGGAGCCCCATGGCGAACGCACTGCAAGGACGCCGGGTCGCGATCCTGGCCGCGGACGGCGTCGAACAGGTCGAGCTGGAGAAGCCGCGCCAGGCCGTCCTCGACGAGGGCGCGACGGTCGAGCTGGTTTCGCTGGACACCGGTGAAATCCAGGCGATGAACGGCGACATCGACAAGGGCGACCGGTTCCCGGTGGACCGGAAGGTCGCCGACGTCGAAATCGGCGACTTCGACGCGCTGCTGCTGCCCGGCGGCACGATGAACCCCGACCACCTGCGCACCGACCCCGCCGCGGTCAAGTTCGTCGGCGACTTCGTGCGCGCGGGCAAGCCGGTCGGGGTGATCTGCCACGGTCCGTGGACGCTCGCCGAAGCGGATGTCGTGCGTGGCCGCACGCTGACGTCCTACCCGAGCATCCGGACGGACCTGCGCAACGCCGGCGCCACGGTGGTCGACGAAGAGGTCGTCGTGGACAACGGACTGGTCTCCAGCCGCAACCCGGACGACCTGCCGGCGTTCTGCCAGGCGGTCGTGCGCGAGTTCGCGGGCTGACCGCGCGTCCTTTGTGGACGTCACCCGTTCGTGTCTGTTAAGTCCGGCTTAAATCTGTTGGCGTTCGGCCCCGCGGCGGAGGACGCTGATGGTGTGACGAGGATCGCCCGCGGAGAGGAGGTGGACGCGATGACTGTGCACGCAAGGCGCTACGGCCGCTGGTGCCGTGAACACTTCGACGCGATCGCCGCCGAGGGCGTTCCCGCTCCCCGCGGCGGCGAGCCCGCCGGCCAGGCGCTGCCCGAGCCCGAGCCGGAGCCCGTTCAACCGGCTGCCGAACAGCCCCGAGGCTGACGAACACGTGAGAAGGCCTCCCCCGCCGCGGCGGGGGAGGCCTTCTCACGTGGGTCAGCGGTAGCTGCGCCGGTACCAGACGCGCCGCGGGCCGGGGATGCCGATCCGGGCGATGACGTCGGTCAGGATGGCGCCGATGATGAGCCAGAGAACGGCGGCGAGGCCGTCGTTGAGGAACGTCCGCAACCCCTCCGAATCCGGCGTGAAGAGGTTCCGCAGGCCGAGCGAAACGCCCGCCGACCACTCCGAGATCAGGTGCGCGAAGCCGTTCGCCGAGTTCGCCCCGCCCAGCACCAGCACGATGTGCACGGCCAGGACCAGCGCGAACACCGCGCAGACCAGGTGGATGAGGGCGTTGACCGTGCGAACGGCCCGGATCCGCGGGTGGGTGCGCTCCACGATTTCTTCGGTGGGGGCGGGCTCGTACGGCGTTCCGTACGGCTCCGGGGGCGGGGGATACGGCATCGTCGGCGTCCTTTCGACTGTCCGATGTGGACGTATCTGGGCGGACTTGTGTGACACCGGGGAGTACCCGTCACTCGGGTGAGCGAACCGCTGACTCCGCAAACTTCCCTAATCGGCGCGTGATACGGTCGTTTGCGGAATGCGAGGAGAGGCATGGCCCAAGACGTCTACTCCGTCGAACAGGTCGCCGCGAAGCTCGGACTGCACGTCCGGACGGTCCGGAACTACGTGCGGGACGGCAGGCTGAAGGCGGTCCGGATCGGCAAGCAGTACCGGATCGCGGCCGCGGACCTGGCGGCCTTCACCGGCCTGCCGGTGGCCGAGCGGGCCGCGGCGCCGGTGGCGGAGCTGTCCGGGGTCGTCGAGATCGCCGGCGTCGACCGGGCGGCGGCCGACCGGATCGCGACCATGGTCCTGGCCTCGGTCAACGGCCCCCGGGACGGCGACGAGCGGCCGTTGCGCGTCGAGACCATCCACGACGGGGAGCGTGCCACGATGAAGATCATCGTACTCGGTGACCTGGCCGCCGGGGCCGATTTGCTGCGCTGGGTCGCCTCGGTCACGGAAAACCTGGCCTGACCGCGGTCCGCTTCGTGCGGGAGACGTCCGGACCGGGCTCGGCGCCCGGGCGGCGGCAGGGCGCTGAACCGGGCGGCGCAACCAGCGTGCGGAGGGCAACCCGTGGTGCGCACGGGACGTCAGGTGATCATGAGAACTCCCCGGCGCGCTGCGCTGCTGGTGTCCGTCATCGCCCTCCTCGCCGCGTTCGCCTCGCCCGCGACGGCGGAACCCGTGGTCCCCTCCGGGTTCCAGCCCGCGTCGACGAGCTGGACCGGCCCGGACCGGGGGTACGTCCTGGGGTACCGGCCGTGCGCCGGGACGTGGTGCCCGGTGCTGCTGGGCACGACCGACGCCGGACGGCACTGGCGGCGGCTGGGTGCGCCGCCGATGGCGCTGCCGGACAACCACAACCACGTCGCGCTGCGGGTGTTCGGTGACCGGGTGGCGTACATCGAGGACGGCGTGCACGTCCTGACGACCCGCGACGGCGGCGTCAGCTGGCAGCCGGTCACGCCGGCCGGGGCCCGGGAGCCGTACTACCTGTCGAAGATCGCCGAGGCCGGCGGCCGCGTCTTCGCCCTGCTCACCAGCTACGGCGATGGCCGCGGCTCGACCCGGCTGTATTCGGGGGCCGCGGGTTCGCCGGCGCTGGTCCCGGTGCCCGGGTTCTCCGCGACGGGCGGCCTCACCTACGGCGACCTGGCCGTCGGAGGTGGTCTGCAGATCGCGCTCGGGGCCGACTACGGCACCGAGCAGTACTGGACCTCCCGCGACGGCGCCCGGTTCGCCCCGGCCGACCCGCCGTGCCCGGAGGGGCAGGTGGCCTCGCTGAGCGCGGTCCGCGACGGGCAGGTGGTGGCGTTGTGCAGCAGCAGCCCGGGCTCGCCCCAGCCGGGTTCGACCGAACGGCAGCTGCGGCACGCCCCGCAGCTCGGAGCGCGGTTCAGCGGAACGGACGCGGCCCCGTTCGCGGGCATCAACCAGGGCTTCGCGGCATCGTCCCCGAAGTCGGCAACGGTGGCGGCGGTGGCCGGCGGAGTCGGGTTCCTGCACACCACGGCCGACGGCGGCCACACGTGGACGACGGCGGAGCTGTCCGACCGCGGGTTCGCGCTGACCGACCTGGACTTCCCGGGCAGGGGTGTCGGCGTCGTGGTGGACGGCCAGCCGGACGCGTCGGGCGGGTCGGCGGTGTACCGGACCACGGACGGGGGAAGGACGTGGCGGGAGCTGCGTTTCGGGTAGCGGGTTCCGGAGGGGGCTTGGTTCGGGCGGATCGCGGGTTCCCGGCTGCTGGGTTGGCGGCGGCCGGGGGTCGACCCGGCCGCCCGGCCCCGAAGCGCCTCGGCGTGTTCCGGACCACGGACGGGGGAAGGACGTGGCGGGAGCTGCCATTCGGGTGATTGAGCCCCGCGGGGCCCACCCCACCCACGGATGGGGGAAAGTCCCGCCGGCAGCGCCGTTTCGGGTAGTTGTCCCTGGCAGCCAAGGCCCTTGTGCCCGGTTCACTTGGTGAACGGCATGTCGTAATCTGAGCACTGTCCGTTGCCGGACACGGTGAGCGAAACCCGGGCAGGGGTGTCGTCGCCACGGGGAGAGTGGGAGAGCAGCCGATGACGCCTGGCGACCTGCGGTCCGGAACCGGGGGCGGTGCGGCCGCCCTCGATTTCAGCAAGGCGAGCCTGGCCCGGCTGTCCGACGCGCTGCTCGGCGGGCACGACCACTACGAAGTGGACCGCGAAGCGATGCGGCGGCTGCTGGCCATCGCGCCCGGCGCCCGGACGATGGCTAAAGAACACCGCGACTGGCTGGTGCGCGCGGTGCGGTTCCTGGCCGGCAAGCGCGGCATCGACCAGTTCCTCGACCTCGGTTCCGGCATGCCCACCGCGGAGAACACCCACGAGGTGGCGCAGCGGTACAACCCGGACGCGCAGGTGGTGTACGTCGACAACGACCCGGTCGTGCAGGTGCACGGCCGGGCGCTGCTCGAGGAGAACTACCTGACCCACGTGACCGGAGCCGACCTGACGCGGCCGGCCGAAACGCTCGCCGACGAGGTCGTCAAGGAGTACCTCGACTTCACCCGTCCGGTGGCGTTGATCCTGACCTCGATCGTGCACCACATCGACGACTACGACCGCGCGAAGGCGATCGTCTCCGAGTACGTCGACGCGCTCGCGCCCGGGTCGTTCCTGCTGCTCACGCACAACTTCGACCCGGAGGAGGACTCCCCGCGCCAGGAGCTGGCGCGGCTGCTGGAGACCAGCTTCCAGGGCACCGGCCTGGGCAGCGTCCACCGCACCCGCGAGCAGATCACCGGGTTCTTCGACGGCACCGAGCTGCTCCGGCCCGGCCTGGTCTACCTGCACGAATGGTGGCCGGACGGCCCGCGCCTGCACCCGCTGGGCGAGCTCAACTTCCTCACCCTCGGCGGGGTCGCCCGCAAGCAGTGAGCGTTCAGGCGGGGCCGCCTGAACGCCCACGGCCGCGTCAGGCGGCGTTGAAGGTGTCCGGGTCCGGGCCGGTGCGCTCGCCGCGGTCCAGCGGGGTCAGCGACTCCATCTCCTCCTCCGTGAGGGTGAACCCGAACAGGTCGAAGTTCTCCTCGATCCGGGACCGCGTGACCGACTTCGGGATCACCACGTTGCCCAGCTGCAGGTGCCACCGCAGCACGATCTGCGCGGGCGTGCGGCTGTGCTTCACCGCCAGTTCCGCGACCACCGGGTCGCCGAGCAGGCTGCCGCCCTTGGCCAGCGGGCTCCACGCCTCGGTCGCGATGCCCTGCTTGGCGTCGAACTCGCGCAGCTCGCGCTGCTGCAGGTAGGGGTGCAGTTCGACCTGGTTGACCGCGGGGGCGATCTCGGCCGCGTCGAGCAGGCGCTCGAGGTGCGACGGCTGGAAGTTGGAGACGCCGATCGCGCGGACGCGGCCGTCCGTGTACAGCTTCTCGAACGCCTTCCACGTGTCGAGGAACTTGCCGCGCGCCGGGGTCGGCCAGTGGATCAGGTACAGGTCCAGCTGCTCCAGGCCGAGCTTGGCCATGCTCTCGTCGAACGCCTTGAGCGTCGAGTCGTAGCCCTGTGCGGAGTTCCACAGCTTGGTGGTGACGAACAGCTCGTCACGGGCGATGCCGGACTCGGCGATCGCCTGGCCGACACCCTTTTCGTTGCCGTAGACGGCCGCGGTGTCGATGCTGCGGTAGCCCACTTCGAGGGCGGTCTTCACGGCGGCGGCGGTCTCGTCGTCCGGGACCTGGAACACGCCGTAGCCGAGTTGCGGCATCCGCACGCCGTTGTTGAGTTCGATGTCGGGCACGCTGGTCACGAGGGGTCCTTTCGGTGGCTGGTTCATCGGGCGAGTACCCGTTCCGCGGCTTCGAAACTAGCCGGGGAACGGCGGTCGAGCAGTCCGGAGACGAGCGCCACGGCGAGGCCGGCCGCGGCGAGCGCGGCGCCGATCCAGTTGGGGGCGGTGTAACCGAGGCCGGCGTCGATGGCCTGGCCGCCGAGCCAGGCGCCGCCGGCGTTGCCGAGGTTGAACGCGGCGATGTTCGCGGCCGAGGCCAGCGCCGGGGCGCCCTCGGCCTTGGCCATCACGCGGGCCTGCAGCGGCGGCACGGTAGCGAAGCCGGCCGCGCCGAACAACGCGATCGTGATCGCCGCGGGCACCTTCGCGTGCGCGGTGAACACGAACGCCACCAGCACCAGCGCCAGTGCGGCGAGGATGACGTACAGGCTGGGCATCAGCCTGCGGTCCGCCGCCCGGCCGCCGAGCAGGTTGCCGGCGAACAGGCCGGCGCCGAAGAGCACGAGCAGCCAGGTGACGGCGCCGCTCGAGAAGCCGGCGACCTCGGTCATCATCGGGGCGATGTAGGTGAAGGAGGCGAACACCCCGGCGAAGCCGAGCGCGGTCATCACCAGCGCGAGCCACACCTGCGGGCGGCGGAACACGGCGAGCTCGCCGCGCAGGCCGGCGCCGGGGTCCGGCTTCTGGTGCGGCACGAGCGCGAGGATGCCGATCGCGCCGGCCACGCCGAGCGCGCTGACCACCCAGAACGTCGAGCGCCAGCCGAAGGCCTGGCCGAGTGCGGTGCCGGCGGGCACGCCGAGCACGTTCGCCACGGTCAGCCCGGTGAACATCAGCGCGATGGCGCTGGCCTGCTTGGCCGGGGCGACCAGCGACGCGGCCACGACCGAGCCGACGCCGAAGAAGGCGCCGTGTGAGAGGGCGGCGACGACCCGGCCGGTCATCAGCAGGCCGTAGCTCGGGGCGAGCGCCGAGAGCACGTTGCCCGCGATGAACAGGCCCATCAGGGCGACCAGCACGGTCTTGCGCGGCACCCGCGAGGCCAGCGCGGTGAGCAGGGGAGCGCCGACGACGACGCCGAGCGCGTAGCCCGAGATGAGCAGGCCTGCGGACGGGATCGAGACACCGAAATCGGCCGCGACCTCGGGCAGCAAACCCATGATCACGAACTCGGTGGTGCCGATCCCGAAAGCGCTGATCGCCAGTGCGAGCAGAGCGGCGGGCATGGACTTCCTTCTTCCGGGGGTAGACTGTGGTTGTCGTTGGCAACTACAAGCGTCCGAGATAGTTGCAGACGCCGTATATTGCACAAGCTTGCGACTTGTCGGGTGGTCCGCGCAAGCCGGGGAGAGGTGAACCGTGTCACTGGACGACGACGCCATCGAAGCGCGCGCACAGGGCTGGCGGACGCTGGCCGCGCTCCACGCGCGGATCGAGGACAGGCTGCAGCGCGCCCTCGAGCGCGACCACGAGCTGTCGGTGAGCGAGTACACGGTGCTGGACGTGCTGGCCCGCCAGGACGGCTTCCACCTGCGGATGAACCAGCTGGCCAACGCGGTGGTCCTCAGCCAGTCGGCGACGACCCGCCTGGTGACCCGGCTGGAGGGCCGCGGGCTGCTGGCCCGGTACCTGTGCGCGGACGACCGCCGCGGGATCTACACGGAGGTGACGCCGGCCGGCCGCGCGCTGTTGACGGCGGCCCGGCCGACGCACGACTCGGCGCTGGCGGAAGCGCTGGCAGAGGCCGAGGCGCTGCCGGAGCTGGCCCCGCTGGTCGGGGCGCTGGGCGCGCTCAGCTTCGGCGGCGCCGCTTCGGCTTGATCAGGCTCGGCTGATCAAGCTCGGCTTGATGGGGGCTTGCGGCTGCGGGCGGACGGCGCTTGGCGTAGCTGGGGCGGCTTCGGTCTGGCGGGCTGGGGCTCGCTTTTCGTGGGTCGGCTTCGGTCTGAGGGGCTAGGGCTCGCTTTTTGCGGGTCGGCTTCGGCCTGACGGGCCGGGGTCGCTTCCGCTGGACCGCCTCGGCTTGACGGGCCGGAGCTCGCCTTCGTCGGTCGGCTTCGGCCTGACGGGGCCGGGTCGCCTTCCGCAAGACCGCTCCGGCCCCCACACGCCCGAGGCGCGCCGCGAAGAGGTCCCCGGCCCGGGGGTCCCCCGGTTCTTACGTTACCGGGCACCTCCGACAATTCCGGGTCCCGCGCGCCGCGAGGCCGCCGGCCCGCGGCACGGCGATTCGCCCGGATGATCGCGCTCTGTCCGCCATGTTGTCCGCGCGGCGGGGTCGATTTGGGCGTTTCTGCCGGTATCGTGAAACCGGGGGGCCGACGCCGTCGGCCGTGAAGTTCTTACCAGGCAACAGAACCCAGTACCGCCGCGCCGGGCGCAGACCGGCGCGTGATCTCTCGCTGTGTGGACCCGCGTCAGGGCCGGCGCGGGCTGGACCGGGGAACTGGAGGAGCCATGGGGAAGATCGGTGTCTGGCTGATCGGCGCGCGCGGCTCGGTGGCCACCACGGCCGTTGCCGGGGCCGCCGCCTTGCGGGCGGGGCTCGCCGCCCGCACCGGCTGCGTGACCGACCTGCCGGACTTCGCCGGGGCCGCCGTGCCCGCCGTCGGCGACCTCGTCTTCGGCGGTCACGACGTCGTCGGCACGCCGCTGGTCAAGCGGGTCGAGCAGCTCGCGGCCGCCGGGGTGCTGCCGGCCGCGCTGCCCGGTGCGGTCGCGGCCGAGCTGGACGCCGCCGAAGCCCGGCTGCGGCCGGCGCCGTCCGGGCCTGGCCGCGCGGCGATCGAGCAGGTCGTCGCCGATCTCACCGAGTTCCGTCGGCACGTCGACCACGTCGTCGTGATCAACGTGGCCTCCACCGAACCGCCGTGCCCGCCGCACCCCGCGCACGCCTCCCTGGCCGCCCTGGACCAGGCGCTCGACGTGCTGCCCCCGAGCGCCCGCTACGCCTACGCCGCCTTCCGCGCCGGTTGTGGCTTTGTCGACTTCACGCCGTCCACCGGGGCTCGCCTGCCCGCGCTCGACGAGTTCGCCCGCGTCACCGGGCAGCCGTACGCGGGCCGCGACGGCAAGACCGGCGAGACGCTGCTCCGGTCCGTACTCGCGCCGATGTTCGCCCAGCGCGGGCTGAACGTCCTGGCCTGGTCGGGCACGAACCTCCTCGGCGGCGGTGACGGCGCCACCCTGGCCGACCCCGCGGCCGCGTCGAGCAAGAACGCCTCGAAACAGCAGGTCCTGGCGCGCAACCTCGACCGGCCGGTCGACGGCGAGGTGCACATCGACTACGTCCCGGCGCTCGGCGACTGGAAGACCGCCTGGGACCACGTGCTCTTCGAAGGCTTCCTCGGCACGCGGATGACGCTGCAGCTCACCTGGCAGGGCTGCGACTCGGCGCTGGCCGCGCCGCTGGTGCTCGACCTCGCCCGGCTGACCGGCAAGGCGTGCCGCGACGGCGTGGCCGGGCCGGTCGCCGAATTCGGCTTCTTCTTCAAGGACCCCGTCGGCGACGGCCCGCCCGACCTGGCTTCGCAGTACGCGGCCCTGCGCGAATGGGCGCACCGGTGACGGCCCCGGTGAAGGTACTGGCCGAGCTCGTCCGCGCGCCCGCCGCGCTGACCGTGCCGGGGGACGCCGTCGCCGGGGCCGCCGCGTCCGGCTGGCCCTTCGGCCGCCGCACGCTCGCCCTGACCGGTGCCTCGGTCTGCCTCTACTGGGCGGGCATGGCGCTCAACGACTACGCCGACCGCGCCCTCGACGCGGTCGAACGGCCCGAACGGCCGATCCCGTCGGGCCGGGTCTCGCCCGGGACGGCGCTCGGCGTCGCCACCGGGCTGACCGCGGGCGGCCTGGGCATCGCCGCGGCCGCCGGGGGACGACGGGCCCTGCGCGTCGCCCTTCCGTTGGCCGTCACCGTGTGGGCCTACGACTTCGCGCTCAAAAAGACCGTCCTCGGCCCGGCCGCGATGGCCGCCGCCCGGACCCTCGACGTCCTGCTCGGCGCCGGCGGGCAGCGCGCCGCCCTGCCCGCGGCGCTGACGGTCGGGGCGCACACCTACGCCGTGACAACGCTGTCGAGGTCCGAAGTGGACGGTGCCACCCCGGCGCTGCCCGCCGCCGCACTGGCCGCGACGGCCGGCGTCGGGCTCGCCGCCGGCCGCGGTGGCCCGCTGGCTTCGGCGCTGCTCGGCGGGTATGCCGTCACCACCGGCGGAGCGCAGTTCGACGCCGTGCGCGATCCCGCCGCCGTCAAGATCCGGCGGGCGGTCGGCGCCGGGATCCACGGCATGATCCCGCTGCAGGCCGGGCTGATCGCGCGGGCAGGTGCGTGGCGCCCGGCACTCGCCGTGGCCGCGGCGTTCCCGCTCGCGCGGGCGCTGGGCCGGAAGGTGTCGCCGACATGAGGTTCGGGTACGGCACCAACGGCTTCGCCAACCACCGCCTCGGCGACGCCCTGCGCGTGCTGGCCGACCTCGGCTACGACGGCGTCGCGCTCACCCTCGACCACCAGCACCTCGACCCGTTCGGCCCGGACCTCGCCCGCCGCGTCGCCGCGCTGGCCGCTGACCTCGAGCGGCTCGGTCTCGCCGTGGTGATCGAGACCGGCGCCCGGTTCCTGCTCGACCCGTGGCGCAAGCACTCGCCGACGTTCCTCGACCCCGATCGGGCGCGCCGCGTCGGGTTCCTGACGCGGGCGGTGACGATCGCCGCGGACCTGAACGCCGAAGCGGTGTCCTTCTGGAGCGGCAACAAACCCGCGGACCTCGAACCCGAGAACGCCTGGGCGTACCTGGTCGACGGGTGTGCCGAGGTGCTCGAAGCCGCCGACGAGCAGGACGTCCGGCTCGGGTTCGAACCCGAGCCCGGCATGCTCGTCGAGGACCTCGACGGGTACTTCGAGCTGTCGAGGAGGCTCGGTGACCCGGCCCGGTTCGGGCTCACGCTGGACATCGGGCACTGCCGCTGCACCGAGTCCGCGTCCGTTCCCGACTGCGTCCGCCGGGCCCTGCCGCGGCTGGTGAACGTCCAGATCGACGACATGCGCCGCGGCACCCACGAACACCTGGAGTTCGGGAAGGGGGAGATCGACTTCCCGCCGGTGCTGGCCGCGCTGGAGCCGTACCGCGGCCTGGTCGCCGTCGAACTGCCCCGTGACAGCCACGCGGCCCCGCGGATCGCCCGCGAATCCCTGGAGTTCCTGCGGAAGGCGGTGACCGCGTGAACGCCTGGCTGGAACAGGCCCTGTCCGACGTGGCCGCCGACGCGACGGCCTTGCGCACGGTGTTCCCCGCCGTCGGCCGCCGGGTCGGCCGGACGGTGGCCGACACGGCTCGCGTGGAACTGCTCGAGGCGGCCCCCGGCGCCGCGGCGGAGATGCCCGGGCTTTACCGCTACGGTGACGCCGCCGAAAAGCGTGCGGTCCTCCTCGGACTGTCCGTTGTGGACACCGGGGACGCCGGTGTCGAACTGGTCGCGGACGCGCTCCGCACCAACGACACCCGCCTGGTGACCGCCGCGATGGGCGAGTACGCCGCCACCCACCTCGACGCGCCCGCCTACCGCCACGGCGTCCTCAAGTGCGTCTTCATGGGCATCCCCCTGGAAGCCGTGGCCGGCCTCGACCGCCGCACCGACGAAGAACTGCTCCGCATGCTGCGGGACTTCGCCGCCGAACGCACCGCGGCGGGCCGCGAAGTCCCCGCCGACCTCCGCACCCTGCTGAACGAACAGGACGGCTGATGCGCATCTTCGACCCCCACATCCACATGAGCTCGCGCACCACCGACGACTACGCGGCCATGCACGCCGCCGGCGTCCGGGCGCTGGTCGAACCGGCGTTCTGGCTCGGCCAGCCGCGCACGAACGCCGGCAGCTTCACCGACTACTTCGACTCCCTCGTCGGCTGGGAACCCTTCCGCGCGAGCCAGTTCGGCATCGCCCACCACTGCACGATCGCGCTCAACCCGAAGGAGGCCAACGACCCGCGCTGCGTCCCGGTGCTCGAACTGCTGCCGCGCTACCTGGAGAAGGACGGCGTGGTCGCGGTCGGCGAGATCGGCTACGACTCGATGACCGCCGAGGAAGACACGGCGTTCGCCGCCCAGCTCGCGCTGGCGATCGCCCACGACCTGCCCGCGCTCGTCCACACCCCGCACCGCGACAAGGCGGCCGGGACCGAGCGGAGCATCGCCGTCGTCCGCGAGTCGGGCATCGCGCCGGAACGGGTGGTGCTCGACCACCTCAACGAGCTGACCGTGGCTCCGGCCAAGGAGTCCGGCTGCTGGCTGGGCTTCTCCATCTACCCGGACACGAAGATGGACGAAGACCGGATGGTCGCGATCCTCAAGGAGTACGGCACCGAGCGCGTGCTGGTGAACTCGGCCGCCGACTGGGGCAAGAGCGACCCGCTCAAGACCCGCAAGACCGGCGACGCGATGCTCGCCGCCGGGTTCACCGAGGACGACGTCGACGAGGTGCTGTGGCGCAACCCGGTCGAGTTCTACGGCCGGAGCGGGCGGCTGTCGCTGGACGAAGTGCCGCCGGAAGCCGAGTTCGCGGGCAACTCGATCCTGCGGGGGGCGCGCAAGTGAGGTTCCGGCACCGTGACGGCACGCTCGTCCACCTCGCCTATTGCACCAACGTCCACCAGGCCGAAGACCTCGACGGCGTGCTCGCCCAGCTGGCCCGCTTCGGCGAGCCGGTGCGCGAGCGCCTCGGGGTGGACCGGCTCGGGCTCGGCCTGTGGCTGGCCCGGCCGGTGGCGGCCGAGCTGGCCGGCGACCCGGCCGCGGTGACCCGGCTGCGCGGCGAACTGGCCGCGCGGGGGCTGGAGGTCGTCACCTTCAACGGCTTCCCGTACCAAGGCTTCCACGACCCGGTCGTCAAGCACGAGGTGTACCGGCCGGACTGGGCGGCGCCCGAGCGCACGCGGTACACCCTGGACCTCGCTCGGCTGCTCGCCGAGCTGCTGCCGGACGACGCCGTGCGCGGCAGTGTCTCGACCCTGCCGCTCGGCTGGCGCACGGACTGGCGGGGCGACGGCGGTCAGCTGGACCTCCTCGCGAAGGGGCTGGCCGGGCTGGGCCGGCCGGTGCGGGTGGCGTTCGAGCCGGAGCCCGGCTGCGTCATCGAGACGACCGCGCAGGCGGCGGCTCTGCTGTCCGAAGTGGACAAGGAGTGGCTGGGTGTCTGCCTGGACACCTGCCACCTCGCGGTGGGGTTCGAAGAGCCGGCCGCCGCGCTGGGCCGGCTCGACGCCGCCGGGCTGGCCGTCGTCAAGGTCCAGGCGTCGGCCGCACTGGAGGCCGCCGATCCCGCCGATCCCGGGACGCGGGCCGCCCTGGAGTCCTTTGTGGAGCCCCGGTTCCTGCACCAGAGCAACGAAGGACCGCCACCCGGCGCCGACGACCTCGACCTGGCCCTGGCCGGCAGCCTCCCGGGGCGATCCCCGTGGCGGGTGCACTTCCACGTGCCGCTGCACGCCGACCCGGCACCGCCGCTGACGTCGACCCGGCCGGTACTGGCTGCCGCACTGGCCGAGCTGTTCGGCGGCGCGGCCGCGCGCACCGACCACGTCGAAGCCGAGACCTACACCTGGCAGGTGCTGCCGGACGCACCCGCCGACGACGCCGGGCTGGTCGCGGGCATCGCGGCCGAGCTGGAGTGGACCCGGCGGGAACTGACCGCCCTCGGCCTGGAAGAGGTGCGTGGATGAGTTTGCTGGTCCTCGACGTCGTCGGGCTCACCCCGCGGCTGCTCCCGCACATGCCGAACCTGCGCCGGATGGCCGAGCCCGGTTTCACCGCGCAGCTGGACACGGTGTTCCCGGCGGTCACCTGCTCGGTGCAGTCGACGTTCCTCACCGGCCTCACCCCGGCGCGGCACGGGATCGTCGGCAACGGCTGGTACTTCCGCGAGCTCGGTGAGGTGTTCCTGTGGCGCCAGCACAACCGGCTGGTGCAGGGCGACAAGTTCTGGGACGCGGCCCGCCGCGCACACCCCGGCCACCGCGTCGCGAACGTCTGCTGGTGGTACGCGATGGGCGCGGCCACCGACCTCACGGTGACCCCGCGGCCGATCTACCACGCCGACGGCAAGAAGTCGCCGGACTGCTACACGTCCCCGCCGCAGCTGCACGACCGGCTGGTCGGCGACCTCGGCGAGTTCCCCCTGTTCACCTACTGGGGCCCGACGGCGTCGATCACGTCGTCGCGGTGGATCATCGGCGCCGCGCAGCAGGTCATGGCCCAGGACCGGCCGGACACCACGCTGGTCTACGTCCCGCACCTGGACTACGACCTGCAGCGCTTCGGCCCGGACGCACCCCAGGCCGCGGCGGCGGCACGCGAGATCGACGCGGCCTTGCAGCCGCTGCTCGAGCAAGCGGCCGCGGGCGGGCACACCGTCGTCGCGCTGTCGGAGTACGGCATCACGAACGCGAGCCGTCCGGTCGACGTCAACCGGGCGCTGCGCCGCGAAGGCCTGTTGAACGTGTACGTCCAGGCGGGCATGGAGTACCTGGACCCGTGGACGTCCCGGGCGTTCGCGGTGGCCGACCACCAGGTCGCGCACGTCTACGTCGCCGACCCCGCGGACGTCCCGCGCGTGCGTGACCTCGTCGCCGGACTGCCCGGCGTGGACGTGGTCCTCGACCGGGACGGGCAGGCCGGCCTCGGCATCGACCACGAGCGGGCGGGCGAGCTGGTCGCGATCGCCGAGCCGGCCGCGTGGTTCACCTACTACTACTGGCTGAGCGACGACCGCGCGCCGGACTTCGCGAGGACGGTGGAGATCCACCGCAAGCCCGGCTACGACCCGGCCGAGCTGTTCTTCGACCCGCGTGACCCGAGGGTCAAGCTGAAGGCGGCGGCCGCGCTGGCCCGCAAGAAGCTCGGCCTGCGGTATTCGATGCAGGTCGTCCCGCTGGACCCGGCGCCGGTCCGCGGCAGCCACGGCCGCCTGCCGGACTCGGCCGAGGACGGGCCGGTGCTCCTGTGCTCGGACCCGGCACCGGCCCGCGAGAAGATCCACGCCACCGAGGTCAAGGACCTCCTGCTGGCCGCCGCCGTTCCCGCCGAGTGAAGAGGGGTTCCCGTGCAGGTGCTGGTGTTCTCCAAGACGGCCGGGTACCGGCACGCCTCGATCCCGGCGGGGATCGAGGCGATCCGGGAACTGGGCGCGGCGCACGGATTCACCGTCACCGCGACCGAGGACGCGTTCACACCCGCCCACGACGTGGTGGTGTTCCTGTCGACCAGCGGCGAGATCCTGGATGCGGCGCACCAGGCGGCGTTCGAGTCCTATGTGGAGGGAGGCGGTGGCTTCGTCGGCGTCCACGCGGCCGCCGACACCGGGTACGACTGGCCCTGGTACGGACAGCTGGTGGGGGCCCGGTTCGACCGCCACCCGGAGATCCAGCGGGCCCGGTTCGTGACCGAGGACGGCACGCACCCGGCGACCGCCCACCTGCCGCCGGTGTGGACCCGGACCGACGAGCTGTACGACTTCCGGACCAACCCGCGTGGCCGCGTCCGGGTGCTGCAGACGCTGGACGAGTCCAGCTACACCGGTGGCGGCATGGGGGCCGACCACCCGATCACGTGGTGCCACCCGCAGGGCCGCGGCCGGGCGTTCTACACCGGGCTCGGCCACACGAGCGAGTCCTACGCCGAGCCGGGCTTCCGCGCGTTGCTGCTGGGCGCGATCCGCTACGCCGCGGGAGTGCTTCCCGCGGCGTAGCGGCATCGGCCGCGGGTCAGCGCACGCCGAGGAGGTGCTCCAGGGCGAGCTGGTTGAGCCGGGTGAAGTGGTAGCCGCGCGCGGCGGCCGCGTCGAGGTCGAACTCGTCGTTCAGCACGTCGTCGAACGTCTCGCCCGGCGCCAGCGTCGGGGTCGAGAGGTCCGGGACCCGCGACGCGGCGAGTGCTTCCACGACCTCCGGGTCGGCCCGGAACGCCGCCGACTTCTCCTTGAGGATCAGGTAGGTCCGCATGTTCGCCGCCGCCGACACCCACACGTCCTCGGCGTCCTCGGTGCGCAGCGGCTTGTAGTCGAAGTGCCGCGGACCCTCGTAGCCGCCGTTCTCCAGCAGGTCGACCAGGAAGAACGCGCTCTTCAGGTCACCGTGGCCGAAGATCAGGTCCTGGTCGTACTTCGGGCCGTGCTGGCCGTTGAGGTCGATGTGGAACAGCTTGCCCTGCCACAGCGCCTGCGAGATGCCGTGCACGAAGTTGAGGCCGGCCATCTGCTCGTGCCCGACCTCCGGGTTCAGCCCGAACAGCTCCGGCCGCGCGAGCTGGGAGATGAAGCCCAGTGCGTGCCCGATCGTCGGCAGCAGGATGTCGCCGCGCGGCTCGTTCGGCTTCGGCTCCAAGGCGAACCGCAGGTGGTAGCCCTTCTCGACGACGTAGTCGGCGAGCAGGTCGAGGCCCTCCTTGTAGCGGTCCAGCGCCGCGCGGACGTCCTTCGCGGCGTCGGACTCGGCGCCTTCGCGGCCACCCCAGACGACGTAGGTCTCCGCGCCGAGCTCGGCCGCGAGGTCGAGGTTCCGGCGCACCTTCCGCAGCGCGTAGCGGCGGACGTCACGGTCGTTGCTGGTCAGGCCGCCGTCCTTGAACACCGGGTGGGTGAACAGGTTCGTCGTCGCCATCGGGACCTTGAGGCCGGTCTCGGCCAGCGCCTTGCGGAACCGCTCGATCGCCTTGTCGCGGTCCGGCTCGGTGGCCAGCAGGTCGTCGTCGTGGAAGGTCACGCCGTAGGCGCCCAGCTCCGCGAGCCGGTGCACGCTCTCGACCGGGTCGAGCGCCGCCCGCGTCGCGACGCCGAACGGGTCGTTGGCGGGCCAGCCCACGGTCCAGAGGCCGAAGGTGAACTTGTCGGCCGGCTGGGGAGCGTAGTCGCTCATGACTGTCCCTTCATTTAGTTCGCGTTGTAGACTAAATATGCGCCGCGGAGCACCGGGGCGTCAAGAGGGCCGGTTAGAGTGCTTCGCGGGAGGACACGATGACGCAGGCCGTGCGGCACGAGGAGATGCGCGCCCGCAACCTCGGGGTCGTGCTGGGCGCGGTCAGCCGCGGCGCCCCGCTCACCCGGGCCGCGCTCGCCGAGGCCACCGGCCTGACCAAGTCGACCGTCTCGAAGCTGGTCGGCGACCTGGTGGAAGCGGGCCTGCTCGCCGAGACCGGCCCCGCGCGGGCGGGCGAACGCGGCCGGCCGGGCGTGGACCTGGTGCTCAGCGGGGCGCGGGTGGCGTCGCTGGGCCTGGAGGTCAACGTCGACTACCTCGCGGCACGCGTGCTCGACCTCACCGGCGAGGTCCGCGTCGCCGCCCGCCGCGAACGCGACAACCGCGGCTCGCGGCCGGAGCTGGTGCTGGGGGAGCTGCAGGACCTGGCGTCCGAGGCGCTCGGCGAGGCCGGCCGGCTGGGGCTCGAGACGGCGGGCGCGGTGCTCGCGGTCTCCGGCCCGGTCGGCGACGGCGTGCTGTTCAGCGCCCCCAACCTCGGCTGGCAGGACGTCCGCCCGGCCGGCCTGCTCCGGCTGCCGGTCCCGGTCGAACTGGACAACGAAGCGAACCTCGCAGCTCTCGGCGAGCTCTGGTACGGCAACGGCGAGCGCGACTTCCTGTACGTGTCCGGCGAAATCGGCATCGGTGCGGGCCTGGTGGTCAATGGCGTGCTGTACGCCGGCGCGACGGGCCTGGCCGGCGAGCTGGGGCACGTCGTCGTAGCGCCCGATGGCGCGCAGTGCCGCTGCGGCGGCAGCGGCTGCCTGGAGACGTACGCCGGGCAGGAAGCCTTGCTGGCGGCGGGAAACGCGGCCTCGGTGCCTGCCTTGCTGGCGGCCCTCGAAAGCGGCGACGAGACGGCGCTGGCCGCGTGCGCGGCGGCCGGGCACGCCCTCGGCATCGCCCTGACGTCGGCGGTGAACCTGCTGGACCTCGACCGCATCGTGCTCGGCGGGGTGTTCACGCCGCTGTACCCGTGGTTGTCCGGACCGGTGTCGGAGGTCCTGGCCAAGCGGCTGGGCGGCCTGCGCGGCGCGCCCCCGCACCTGACGGCGTCCCGCCTGGGCGGTGACGCGGCCACGCTCGGCGCCGCCGGCCGGGTCATCCACCGGGTCATCGCGGACCCGGCGCCGTTCGTCACCCGGGCGCAGGAAACCCAGCCAAACGGAAGACCGCCCCGGGGAGTCCCCGAGGCGGCCTTCACGGACTTGCCGGACTAGCTCACCGAGGTGATCTGCACCAGCGAGGTGCCGACCGTGACCCCGGTGTCGGTCTGCACGCTCAGCTGACCGCGCAGGGTGCGGCCGGCCGCCGGGGCGGCGGTGGCCGTCACCGTCGCCGGCACCGTCCACGAGCTGCCCGAGGCGTGCAGGGCGTTGGCGTCGGTCACCGCGACCGACCCGAAGGCCGGGTTGGTGAAGACGTCCAGGTAGTCGAACTCCGTGGTGCCGGAGGGCACCGCGTAGCCGTCCACCAGCGCGACCCAGACACCCGCCGCCGGGTTGGGCACGGTCACCGACTCCTCGGAGTCACCGTCCGCGCTGATCCCCGCCTGGACGCACGACCCGGTGGTGCAGTTGTACAGCACCAGGTCGAGGTCGGCGCCCACGTCGGAGGTCTTGCCGATGGTGGCGGTCAGCGACGTCGAGCCCGGCGTCACCGCGATCTGGTACTGCTGCTGCGCACCCTCGGCGATCGACGGGCGCAGGGTCTTCGCGCTGCCCAGCGTGGCCCCGTTCAGCTTGCCGGTGAACGCGCCGAGGGTGTTCTGCACGGTGTAGGACCGCGAGATCGGCGTGTTCAGCGTGGCGGAGGCGATGGTGTCCGGGTTCGGCGAGATCGCCGTGCCCAGCACCGAAGCCGACAGCTTGTACGGCGCTTCGGCCGCGTCGGACGTCCGGCGCGCCTCGACGACGATCTCCCACACGCCCGGAAGCGGGTTGGCGATGGTACGGCTGGTCGGCGTGCCGCCGGGGCAGCCCGCGCCCGCGTCGGGGAGGTAGCAGTACGTCGTCGACGTGCTGGCCTCGGCCGGGACACCGGTCGGGTCGTACCGCAGGAACCGCACCTGGCCCTTGCCCGGGGCGCCGGCGCCGGCGTCCAGGTCCACCTTCAGCGCGCTGGCGCCCTGCGGCACCCGCACGAAGTAGCTGGTCGCCTGGTTGCGGGCGGCCTTGCCCGTGACGTCGACCTGGAAGCCCTTGCCGGCGACGAACTCCTGCGGCGCGAAAACCGTGTTGAGGGTCTGCACGTCGATGCCGACGGTCAGCGGGTTGTCCAGGTAGAGCAGGGCCGAGTGGACCCCGGTGCCCTTCGGGTTCACCTTCACGTCGAACTTCACCGGCGCGTTCAGCGGCAGCACCACCGTCGAGCCGGAGGAGTACGTGCCGTCGTTGCCGACCCACCGCACGAAGTACGGCACCGGGTGCGCCGCGCCCGTGGTGCGGGTGATCGTGTACGTCCGGGTGTAGGCCTTGCCGGCGGTCACGCCTTCGCGGTCGTGGATGCCCACGCCGGTGTTCGGCTTGGCCAGCAGGCCCGACAGCGCGGTGTGCACCTCGACCGACGTCGAAACCGTGTCCGGCTTCGGGTTGAGCGAAAGCGCGACGAACGCGGCGGGGACGTTGAACAGGCCCGCGCCCTGGGCGTACGCGCCGATGCCCGGCACGAACCGCGCGGTCGACTTGATCGCCGAACGCAGCTGCGCCACCGGCGGCCGCTGGCCGTTGTGGGTCGCCTTGTACGCGCTCACCAGCAGGGCCGCCGCGCCGGTCGCCTGCGGCGACGCCATCGACGTGCCCTGCAGCATCGCGTAGCCCGCGGGCAGGCCGTACGTGCCGGCCACCGGGCCTCCCGCTTCCCAGCGCGGGATGGTCGCGATCGCCGCGCCGGGCGCGATGATGTCCGGCTTGAAGCCGCCGTCCTCACGCGGGCCGCGCGAGGAGAACGGGTGCAGCGACTCGGCGTTCTGCGTGACCGAGCCGTAGTTGGACAGCCAGGTCTCCTTGGTGATGTAGGAGCCGACCGAGATCGCGTCCGTGGCCACCGACGGGTCGCCGACGGTGTTCGCCCCGGCGCCGCTGTTGCCCGCCGAGATGAAGATCTGGACGTTGTACTCGGCGATCGTGCGGTTGTAGAGCTCCGCACGGGCGTTGTTGCCGTCGTTGAGGGCGGGCAGGCCGCCGATCGAGATGTTGATGACGTCGGCACCGTGACTGGCCGCGTAGACGACACCGTCGACCAGGCCCGACGACGTGCAGGCGGTGCCGGTGAGGCAGACCTTGACCGCCAGCAGCTTCGCGCCCGGGGCCGCGCCGTCCATCTTGCCGCCGAAGAGGTCGTTGCCGGCGGCGATGCCCGCGACGTGCGAGCCGTGCTCGGCGCCGGCGATGCCGATGCCGACGTAGCCCGGCTTGTCGGTCTGGACGACGAAGGCCATCCGCTCGGCGACGTCGGTCGCCGGGTTGTCCGTGCCGAAGAAGCCGTAGTCGTACTTCTTGGCGTAGTCGGTCATCGGCTTCTCGTCGGTGAAGTCGCCGTTGCCGTTGAGGTCGACGCGGACCTCCTTGGTCGCGCTGTCGAGCAGCACGCCCCAGGAGTCGGCGCGGTCGCCGTCGCGGTTGACGTCACCGCCGGTTTCGCTGTCGGCGCCGCCCAGGTCGCCGGCGGTCTCGCTGAAGAGGCCGAAGGTGTACGGGCCACCGGTCGCCGGGGCCGTCCACGTCTTGCCGTTCGAGGTGAAGGTGCCGGTGTAGGTGGCCGTGGACTGCTTGACCCAGGTGCCGTCGCCGGAGTTGGTGGCGTTGGCGTTGTACCAGTCGACGATCTTGCGTTCGCCGTGGCTGGTGGTGGCCAGCGCGGGGGAGTCGAGGTCGACGCCGGAGTCGAGCACCGCGACCGTGGTGTCCTTGCCGTCCCAGTTGGGCAGGACCTGGCCGAACTGCGCCGCGTAGGTGTCGCCGGTGGGCAGGTACGGGTTGACGCGCGGGGTGTTCTTGCCCGGGGCCGGCTGCGGCAGCGGGGTGGTCGCGCCGTCGGGCTTGGGGTCGTCGCGGTAGACGAGGCCGTCGACGTCGACGGCGTTGACCGACTTGAGCTTCGCGGCCTTCTCCGCCTTCTCGGGCGGGATGCTGACCTTGACGTAGTCGAGCTTCGTGTCCGTGGACTGGACCACCCCGCCGAGCGCCTTGAGCTCGTTCACGGCGGCGCCGGTCTGGCCCTTTTCCGCGGCGATCAGCAGGGTGACGTCGGGCTTGCCCGCCTTCTCGGCTTCGGCGACGAGCGCGCGGTCGTGCTCGTCGAGGGTCTTGCCGTCGGCCGCGCCGCTGGTGGGCGAAGCCTGCTGGGCGGAGGCCACCGGGACGGCGACGCCGAGGACGGAGGCGCCGAGTGCGGTGGCGAGGACGGTGATCCCGGCCCGCCGTCTCCAGCGCGATCTGTGCTGTGTCACTGAAACGACCCTTCGTGAAGATGTGCGTACCGAGCAGTACACAGGGTGGGATCTTCGTCAGCAATCAGACAGTTAGCCCATAGACCGCAATTGGTTGCGAGCCAAATGGCCTAATGCACTGCCCGGTTAGGCCGTCACCGGAAGCCGCACTTTCCCGTGAAAGTGCGGCCTTGCTACACGCGTGTGCAGCGGACTATATTTCCGTGTAGTCGACTACACGTACGTATAGGACGCCTGATGAACGCCGAAGACCTCACCGCCCGGGCCCGGATCCGCGACGCCGCCATCCGGCTGTTCACCGAGCAGGGCATGGAGAAGACGTCGATCCTCGACATCGCCCGGGAAGCCGGGGTGTCGGGCGGCCTGATCCGCCACCACTTCGGCTCCAAGGAGGGGCTGCGCGAAGCCTGTGACGCGCACGTCTTCGACGAACTGGTGAAGTTCAAGGAGGACGTGCTGGCCAAGGGCGCCGCGAACCCCGGCTTCCTCCCGGTGTTCGACACCCGTCAGCTGCTCTACCGCCGGTACCTGGGCCGCGCCCTGATCGACGGTTCGCCCGCCGCCGAGGTGCAGTTCACCGAGATCGTCGACGAAACCGAGCGCTACTTCCGCGAGCAGGGCATGGACGTGCCGGACCCGCGGGGCGTCGCCGCGGCGCTCGCGGCGATGACCGGCGGGCTGATGATCCTGCAGGACCACGTGGCCCGCGCGCTCGGCGAGGAGCCGGGCACGAACGAGGCGATGCTGCGGATGTCGGCGGCTGCCGGCCACCTGTTCCTCAACCCGCTCGCCACCTCCGAAGTCCTCGACAAGGCCCGCGAAGCGCTGGCCGCCTACCAACGGAAGGAATGACGATGGCCGCAGCGATCACCGCCGACGGCCTCACCAAGGCGTTCGGTCCGGCGAAAGCCCTCGACGGGCTCGACCTGACCGTCCACACCGGCGAGGTGCACGGCTTCCTCGGGCCCAACGGCGCCGGCAAGACCACCACGATCCGCGTCCTGCTGGGGCTGGTGCGCGCCGACGGCGGTCGCGCCACCCTGCTCGGCGGCGACCCCTGGACCGACGCCACCGAGCTGCACCGGCGGCTCGCGTACGTGCCGGGCGACGTCACGCTCTGGCCGAACCTCAGCGGCGGCGAGGTCATCGACCTGCTTGGCCGGCTGCGCGGCGGCCTCGACCCCGCGCGCCGCGCCGAGCTGGTCGAGCGCTTCGACCTCGACCCGCGCAAGAAGGGGCGGACGTACTCGAAGGGCAACCGGCAGAAGGTCGCGCTCGTGGCCGCGCTGGCGTCCGATGTGGAACTGCTGGTCCTCGACGAGCCGACGTCCGGGCTCGACCCGTTGATGGAGGAGGTGTTCCGGGAGGTCGTCGCGGAGGAGCGGGAGCGCGGCGACCGGACCGTGCTGCTGTCCTCGCACATCCTCTCCGAGGTCGAGGCGCTGTGCGACCGCGTCACGATCGTCCGCGCCGGCCGCACGGTCGAGTCGGGCACCCTGGCCGAGCTGCGGCACCTGGGCCGGATCACGATCGACGCTTCGCTCGCGCACGTGCCGGCGAACCTCGGGACGCTGCCGGGGGTGCACGACCTGAGCTCGTACGGCTCGCACGTCCACCTGTCGGTCGACCAGACCGCGCTGGACGGCGTGATGCGGCACCTCGCCGAAGCCGGGCTGCGGAGCCTGGTGAGCCGCCCGCCGACGCTCGAAGAGCTGTTCCTGCGCCACTACCGCCACGACGAGCCGGTCGGAGCGGCGCGATGACCGGCACCGGGGCGCTGCTGCGGCTGGTGCTGCGCCGCGACCGCCTGCTGATGCCGGCCTGGATCCTCGGGCTGGCGCTCGCGCCGGTGGGCTACCTGTCGTCGATCAAGGCGGCCTACCCGGATGCCGCGGCGCGGCAGCACTTCTTCCAGCTGAACGCTTCGAGCACGACGTTCGTGGTCCGCAACGGCCCGCTGTACGGCTCCTCGGTGGGGAACCTGCTGGCCTGGCAGTGCGGGTTCGTCCCGGTCGTCGTCGGGTTGATCGCGCTGCTCACCGTGGTGCGGCACACGCGGACCGAAGAGGAAGCGGGCCGCCGTGAGCTGACCGGCGCCACCGTCGTCGGCCGGCACGCGGGGCTGGTGGCGGCGGTGCTCGCCGCCTGCGGTGCGTGCCTGGTGTTCGGGCTGGTGACCGCGTTCGGTGTCGCCGCGCAGGGGGAGCCGATCGCGGGTGCGCTGGCGCTCGGTCTCGGGTTTTCCTCGGCGGGCTGGGTGTTCGCCGGTGCCGGCGCGATCGCGGCCCAGCTCACCTGGGGCGCGGGCGGCGCGCGGAGCCTGGGCATCGGGGCGCTGGTGCTCGCGTTCCTGCTGCGGGCGGCGGGGGACAGCAGCAGTTCGGCGGGCCGGCTCGCCTGGCTTTCGCCGATCGGCTGGGCGCACCGGCTGCGGCCGTTCGCGGGCGAGCAGTGGTGGGTCCTGGCCTTGGGCGTGGTCGCGACCGGGGCGTCGGTGGCCGTGGCCATCGCGCTTTCGGCGCGGCGCGACCTCGGGGCGGCACTGCTGCCGGCGCGGCTCGGGCGGTCCGGCGCGAAGGCGTCGCTGCGCTCGCCGCTGGCGCTGGCCTGGCGGCTGCAGCGGGGGACGCTGCTGGTCTGGACCGGGTGTCTCGCGCTCGTCGGGCTGCTGATGGGCGGGGTCGCGCAGAACGTCACGGAGATGATGCGGGACAACAGGGCGGTCGCCGAGGTGTTCTCCCGGATGGGCGGCGGCGGCGCGGTGCTGGACACGTACCTGGCCGGGACGATGACGTTGTTCGGCCTGGCGGCGGCGGGTTGTGCGGTGCAGACGGCGCTGAAGCTGCGCGCGGAGGAGGCGGCGGGCCGGGCGGAACCGGTCCTGGCCACGGCGGTCGGCCGCCTCGGCTGGGCGCTGGCCCACCTGACGTTCGCGTGCTTCGGCCCGGCAGTCGTGCTCGCGGTGGCGGGCTGGACGACGGGACTGGCCTACGGCAGCGGTTTCGCACTGGTCCCGGCGGCGCTGGCCCAGCTGCCGGCGGTGTGGGTCCTGACCGGCCTGGCGGCGTTGCTGATCGGCTGCGTCCCGAGGTACGCGGCGGCGGCCTGGGGACTGCTGGCGGCGTTCCTGCTGCTGTCGCTGGTGGGGACGGCGTTGCAGTGGAACGAGGCGGTACTGGGGATCTCGCCGTTCCAGCACCTGCCGCGCTTGCCGGGCGGAACGTTCTCGGCGGTACCGGCCCTTGGGCTGGCGGCGATCGCGGTGGCCGCGGGCGCGGCCGGGCTGTACGCGTTGCGGCGCCGGGACATGCCCGTCGGCTGACCACGCAACGGAACCACGGCGGGGGTCCAGGGGGCTCGCCCCTGGCGGGGGTCTGGGGGTTCGACCCCCAGGAGACACCGCGGGGCGAGGCCCGGTGCGCGCTTTCCGCGCACGGGCCTCGCCCCGAGAATCGCGCGGCAACCGAGGGAGTCGAACCCTGCGCGGCTTGTGAAGGCGGCGCCCATGGACCGGCCCTGACCCTTCGGCGGGCGACGGCTGCCAATGTTGTCAACTACTGACAACGCTAATGGAATACCCGGCTATTCCTCATCTCAAGCCGTGCTTCACCCGGACGGGCCCGGCTGGCAAGGTGGTCGGCATGGACGATCTTCTGCTGCGTCGCGTCCGGCCGGGGCTCGGCGGCGAGCTCGCCGACGTCCGGGTGAACGACGGCCGGGTCACCGCGATCACCGAGCCGGGGTCCACCGGGTTCGCCGCGCGCGTGGTCGACGGGCACGGCGGGACGCTGCTGCCGGGGCTGGTCGACGCGCACGTCCACCTGGTGCAGTGGGCGACGTCCCGGCGCCGCATCCCGCTGGACGCCGCCCGCTCGGCGGGGGAGGCGGTCGAACTGCTGCTCGCCCACCTGCTGGCCACCCCGGCGCCGCAGACGGAACTCGTGGTGGGCGCGGGGTTCCGCGACGCGCTGTGGCTGGACAAGCCGCACAAGGACCTGCTGCAGCGGGCGCTGCCCGGGCGGGCGGTCGCGTTGTTCAGCGCGGACCTGCACACGCTCTGGCTGAGCCCGGCCGCGCTGAAGCTGATCGGCCGCGACCACCCCACGGGCGTCCTGCTCGAAGGCGACTGCATGACCGCCACGGCCCAGCTCCCGACGGCGGCGATCGACGTCCAGGACCGGTGGGTGGCGGAAGCGGTGGCCGCGGCGGCCGCCCGGGGCGTCACGCAGATCGTGGACTACGAGTACGCGGACACGGTCGCGGACTGGACCCGCCGGGGCGCGCCGGCGGCCCGGATCTCGTGCGTCATCGCCCGGTACCTGCTGGACCAGACCATCGAACGCGGCCACCGCACCGGCGACGTCCTGCCGGACTCGGGCGGGCTGCTGACGGTCGGGCCGTTCAAGCTCTTCGTCGACGGCTCCCTCAACACCCGCACGGCCTACTGCCACGATCCGTACCCCGGGGTGGATTCCCCCGGCCTGCTGGAACTGCCCCCGGCCGAGCTGGTTCCCCTGCTGCAGCGGGCTTTCGACCACGGGCTGCTCCCGGCGGTCCACGCGATCGGCGACCGGGCGAACACGATCGCGCTGGACGCGTTCGAGGAGGTCGGCTGCCCCGGCCGCATCGAACACGCCCAGCTGCTCTCCCCGGAAGACGTCCCGCGGTTCGCCGCGCTGGGCGTGATCGCGGCGGTCCAGCCCGCCCACCAGCCGGACGACCGCGACGTCGCGGACCGGCACTGGCACGGCCGGACGGCCCGCGCGTTCCCGTACCGCTCGCTGCTGGAGTCCGGGGCCCGCCTGGAGTTCGGTTCGGACGCCCCGGTGGCGCCGCTGGACCCGTGGGACGGCATCGCCTCGGCGGTGGCCCGCACGGACGACGACCGCCCGCCGTGGCACCCGGAGCAGTCGATCCCGTTCGCCGACGCACTGGCGGCGTCGTCGGGCGGCCGCCGGGGCGTGGCGGTGGGCGACGTCGCGGACCTGGTGGTGACGGCCACGGATCCCTCGGGCCTGTCCCCGGCCGACCTCCGCGCCCTCCCGGTGACGGCGACGATCGTCGACGGGCACGTCACGCACCAGGTCTGACCCCGGGATCCGGGACGTCGATGAAGGTGTGCCACGGGCTGACCCGGTCGACGTGCACGACGGCGTCGAACGCGGCGAGCGGGTCAGCCGGCTGCAGGTACGGCCCTTGCCGGGTGCCGTCGACCTCGGCGAAGCGGCGGGCCACCGCGCCGTCGCGGGGAACCTTCCGCAGGTCGAGCAGGGCGAGTGGTTCGCCGGCTTCGGCGAGCAGGGCGTCGAGGCTGCCCGGTTCGGTGCAGGGGGTGACGTCCTCGTAGTAGACGTCGGTGTGGCCGGGTGGTCCTTCGGGCGCGGCCGGTGGCTGAACACGCGGCCGCCGTCGTAGGTGGTCGCGATGACCACCATCCGGTCGCCGAGAGAGCGGGCCAGGTGCTGGCCGAGCATCACCTGTTCTTCATTGACGATCGGCGGGACGCGGTACGGCAGGCGCTGCACGTGCCCGTTGGCCGCTCCGACGACGATGCGCTCCTCCCGTTCGAGGATCCATCCGACGTTGTCGGCCATCGCCGCGTCCCGGACGTTGGCGCCGCGGTAGGTGCGGCCCGGCGCGGCCGCCATGTTCGCCAGGAAGGCGTCCGCGAACCGCGCGTTGACCGCGCACTGCAGGGCGATGTCCGCCCGGGCCGCGTCCACAGTGGAGTAAGGCACGCGCAGCGCGCGGAGGCGCTCGGTCAGCTCGCCGATCCGGGCGGTCAGCTCGTGCCGGTGGGCGGGGCCGAGCGCCAGGTAGGCGTGGATCGCGGGCGCCGCCCAGGCCAGCCCGGTGCGGTCGGAAGGCAGGTAGCCGAACAGCGGCAGCAGGTGCTCGCGGGCCGCCGCGGCGTAGGCCGGGTCGGCCTCGTCCAGGAACGCCAGCGCGGCCGTGACTCCCGGCAGGGCGGACGCGCTCGAGTCCGGCAGGTCCATGCCGTAGAAGCGGAGCTTGCGGTCGTGGGTGCGGTTGTGCTCGCGCATCCACCGCAATTGGTCGCGCATCTCCGCGCACCGGCCCATGTGGTAGGTGATCCCGGTGCGCAGCAGCGGGTCCAGGTCGCCGTCGCCGCCGAGCACCCAGTCGTGGACCGCCCAGCCCTCCGGGAAGCCGGACTCCATCGCGAACCCGGTGAACCCCAGCTCCTCGGCCAGGAACCGGGTCACCCGGTGGCGTAGCCGGGAGAACTCGTGCACCCGGTGCGTGCTCTCGCCGATCGCCACCACCCGGGCGTCGCCGACGATGTCCCGCAGCGGCTCCAGCTCGTCGTGGCCGGCGTCGGGCTCGAGCGTCCGCAGGCGGACCAGGTTGTCCCGGAGCCAGCCGCTGATGTCCATTCACTCGTCCTGTTCTTCGGGGGTGTCTTCGCCCGCGGCGCGGGCCTTGCGCAGGTAGTCGACGACCTCGGCGGCGCCGCCCGGGCCGGCCCAGCCGAGGCGCTCGTCGAGGCCCCGGCCCGTGCGGGCCCGGTTGTCCTCCCAGAGCGCCGTGGTCGCCGCTTCCAGCCCGCGGTCGGGCGGGTGGAACGCGGCCGCCGTGTCCCGCCAGCGGCCGGCCAGCTCCTGCACGGCCGGATCGTCGACGGGCGTCCCGGCGAGCAGGTGCCGCCGAAGCTGCGTGAAGAGTTCGAGCCACTCGGTCTTGAGCGTCTCGACCGTCCCGCGGCCCAGCTCCGCGGCCCGGCCGGTGATCGTGGCCAGCTGCGCGTCGGACAGGTACCGGTGGACGTCCACCGGCATCGGCTCCAGGGCGGCGAGGAACTGCTCCGGAGCCGGCATGGCCTCTTCGGCCAGCCGGGCGAGCAGGCCCCGGAGCCGCTGGGCCGACTCCTCGATCCGCGCGGCCCTGGCGTCCAGGTCGGCGAGCTGGGCGGTCAGCAGGGTCCGCAGCGCGCCGAGGTCGTCGCCGGCGTGGCGCAGCACGACGGCCACTTCGTCCAGGGACAACCCCAGCCCGCACAACGTCCGCACCCGGTAAAGCCGACGCACGTCCGCCTCGACGTACCGCCGGTGCCCGGCCGGTGTCCGCTCGCCCGGTGACACCAGCCCGATCCGGTCGTAGTGGTGCAAGGTGCGGACCGAGACGCCGGCGGCCCTGGCCAGCTCGCCGACGCTCCACCTGCGTTCGTTCACGCCTCGACGGTAAAACCTGACGTGACGTCGGGTTCAAGGCTTTCCGGGGTTGATTTGTCCACCGGACAACGGAAAAGATCCCACCGTGCATGTGACAACGTTGTCAGGAGGACACCGATGAAAGCGCGCGTCCTGGCCACCCTGCTCGCCGGAGCCACGACGCTGGCCCTCGCGACACCCGCGTCCGCCGCCGGGCCGAGGTTCGCCGACGACCCCACCACGCTCGTCGACACCTCGATCGGCAACAACGGCGACGGGACCACCTTCCCCGGCGCCACCACGCCCTTCGGGATGGTCCAGCTCAGCCCGGACACCCAGCTCAAGAAGTACGCGTCCTACGACTACGCGCAGGACACCACCCTCGGCTTCAGCCACACCCACCTCTCCGGGGTCGGCTGCCAGACGATGGGCAACTTCCGGTTCATGCCGACCACCGGCGCCGTCACCAGCAGCGACCCGGCGGTGTACGGGGCGAAGTTCAGCCACGCCGACGAGACCCGGCAGCCCGGCTACTACGGCGTCAAGCTCGCCGGCGGCATCGAGGCCGAGCTGACCGCCACCCAGCGCACCGGCCAGCACCGTTACACCTTCCCCAGGGGCACCACCAGCGAGAACGTCCTCATCGAGGTCGGCGAGAGCAACGGCTACACCTACGCCGGCGACGTCCACGTCGTCGGGGACGACACCGTCGAGGGCTGGCTGCAGGGCGGCAACTTCTGCTGGGAGACGCAGAAGGAGCGCTACAAGGTCTTCTTCAGCGCGAAGTTCGACCGGAAGTTCACGAGCTTCGGCACCTGGACCGACAGCAAGCTCACGCCGAACCAGCGTGACGCGAAGCTCGGCAGTCAGCGCACTGGCGCGTGGCTCACCTTCGGCGCCGACAAGGCCCAGGTCGGGGCGTCCGTCGGCCTGTCATACACCTCGATCGACGGCGCCCGGCTCAACCGTGGCGCCGAGCAGCCCCGGTCGTTCGACAAGGCGCGCCAAGCCGCCCACGACACCTGGCGCGACGAGCTGGACCGGCTGCGCGTCGCCGGCGGGACCACCGCCGACCAGCGGACCTACTACAGCGCGCTGTACCGGTCGCTGCTGCACCCGTCCGTCGGGTCCGATGTGGACGGCTCGTACCGCGGCTTCGACGACGCCGTGCACCGCAGCCGGGACACCTACTACCAGATGTTCTCGCTGTGGGACACCTACCGCTCGCAGAACCAGCTGGTCGCGCTGCTGCACCCGGACCGGGCCGCGGACATGACGAAGTCGGTCCTGAAGATCCACCAGGACGGCGGCTGGGTGCCGCGCTGGGCGCTGGCCGGCGGCGAGACGAACGTGATGAGCGGCGACCCCGTGACACCGTGGGTGGTCGACAACTACCGCCGTGGCCTGCTCGACGACCGGACGGCGCGTCAGCTGTTCGACGCCCTGTGGCGCAACGCCACCGAAGTGCCGCACGACCAGTCGATCTTCCGCGGCCGCGACGGCAACCCGACGTACGTGCGGAACGGCTGGATCGGCTACCAGGACCTGCCGGGCTACACCTACGGCGACACGCGCCAAGCCGGCTCGGCGACCCTCGAGTACGCCCTCGCGGACTGCGCGCTGTCCACCATGGCGTCCGGCCTGGGCTACCGCGACAAGGCGGCGACCCTGCACGCCCGCTGCGGCAACTTCGCGAAGCTGTGGGACACGAGCGTCGAGTCCCACGGTTTCACCGGCTTCCCCCGCACCCGCGCGGCGGACGGCACCGGCGTCGGCGACCCCGACCCGGCCCAGTCGACCGGCTTCCACGAGGGCACGCCGTGGCAGTACCAGTGGCTCGCCCAGCAGGACACGGCGAAGCTGTTCGCCCTGATGGGCGGCCCGGCCCAGGCGGAGAAGCGGCTCGACACGTTCTTCGACCTGCCGCTGCTGCTGACGGACCCGGCGAAGGCGGCCAAGGACTCGTGGGTCCACGGCGCGTACGACTACCACAACAACTTCGCGTTCAACCCGAACAACGAGCCGGACCTGCACGCGCCCTGGATGTACAGCTGGACGGGAGCACCGTGGAAGACCTCCGCGGTGCTGCGAGCGGCTCGCACGTTGTTCACGGACACGCCGTACGGCATGCCGGGCAACGACGACCTCGGCACGATCTCGTCGTGGCTGGTCTTCGGCATGGCGGGGGTGTTCGAGGCCCAGCCGGGGTCCGGGACGTACCTGCTGAGCACGCCGATGTTCGAGAAGGTCGAGATCCGGCCGGAGGGTGGCCGCAAGATCGAGATCTCGGCTCCCGGGGCCAGTGCGGGGAAGCTGCAGTACACAAAGGACGTCCGGATCGGACACCGCGGGTACGAGCGCAGCTGGATCTCGCACGCGGACCTGCTGCGGGCGGGCAGGATCGAGTTTCGCTTGAGCGACACCCCGACGACGTGGGGGACGGCTTCGGCGCCACCCGCGCTGTAGGTCCACGCTTTCGCGTGTTGGCGTCAACCGGGTGCGACAGTTCTACTGGACGTCATGTTGAGGTGGCAGCAGGCGGAGGGGAAGCGCCACGCGCTCGACGGGGCGTTCCCTCCGCGTCCGGAAGAACGGTTCGTGGCTTTGTGCGGGGAGGAAGTGACGGTCGCGGTGAAGGACGTGCCGCAGCTCGGGGGACATTGGTTCGACCCGACCTGCGCCGAATGCGAGTCGGCGTGGCTGGCCCGGTGCTGAACGGCGCCGACCGGGACCATCGGCTGCTGGAGCGCATCCGCGACCTGCACGCGTCCCTCGTCCCCGATCTGACGTGGCTGGCCAGGACGGTCGGGGAGGAGGCGCCGCGGCCCGACATCCTCCGCGACCTCGGGGAGCGGCTCGCCGACCTGGGCGCGGACCTGCTCGGCCGCGCCGACGAGCTCGACGCCCAGGTCCGAGCCGGCCTCCCGGACGACGGCTGGCTCCCCGAAGCGGGCGCCCGGCGGCGCGAGCTCGCCGTCGCCCACCAGGTCGGCCCGCACCCCCTCCGGTGCGGGCCGATCTTCCTCGCCGTCTGCGGCGCGGCGTGCTACCCGTACTACGGGACGGACCCGACCGGCCGGACAGCGCGGCACGAACGGTGCGAAAAGTGTCTCCACGTGCGGTGATCGGGAGTTTCTGCTGAGCTGGGGGCATGGCTGAGACTACGGCGACCGAGCGGTTCTTCCGCGTGGCGATCGCGATCAAGGGGCTTGACGGTGGGCTGCAGGTCGTCGGGGCGTTGATCCTGGCGTTCGTCCCTGCTTCGACGGTCAGCGGGTTCAGCCATGCGGTGATCACGCGAGACCTGCTGGGTGATCCTTCCGGGACGCTGGCCCGGCATCTCGAGTCGGCTACGGAGAACTTTCTGCACGGGGATACGAAGACTTTTGCAGTTGCTTATCTGCTTGCTCATGGGTTGATCAAGCTTGGGTTGGTTTGGGCCTTGGCTCGGAAGATTGTCCGGGCTTATCCTGTTGCTGCGGTGATTCTTGCGGCCTTTGTTGTTTATGAGGTTTTTCGGGCGGTTCATACGCATTCTATTGCGTTGCCGTTTTTTGCTGCTCTTGATGTGGTTATTATTGTGCTGGTTCTGCGGGAGTATCGGCAGTTGAAGCGGGAGCGGGCGTAGTTTGCTCTGCCGGGGTTTGTCCCCCTGCCGACCCGAACGCCGGATTGTTCAACGGCCGGCAGGCTTTGTCAAGGCGGGAAAGCGTGCCTTGACAAAGCCTGCCGGCCGCTGAAGCGGCTGCGTATCGGGTTGGCAGGGGGGTGTGGTCGGAAGGTTGGGTTGGTGGGCTTCCGGGTGGCCGTCAGCCTTCTGTTTTCGGGTCTGGGCTACGCGGCGATGGGAAATCGGACCGTCTTGCTGTCGACCTCCAGGGGTTCGACGTAGAGGGCCGTTGCGTTGTCCGAACCTCCGCGGCTGAGTGCTGCCTCGACCAACTCCGCCGCGCCCGTTCCCGGCTGGGCCAATACCGCTCGGATGCCGCTGCCCGTCAGCGGCTTGTGTACTCCGTCGCTCGTCAGCAACAGGCCTGTGCTCGTCGTCTCCGCCGTGCCTATCTCGTGGGCTTCTGCCGTTCGGACGCTTGTGGTCACCACGTGCTCCATTCGGGGCGTCACCGGCTGGTGGTGCGCGCGGAAGTACTCGGCGAGCGTGTGGTCCGTGGTCAAGCGGCTCAACGTCGTGCCGTCCCAGGCGTACGCGCGGGCGTCTCCTACCCAGGCGATGCGGTAGCCGCCGTTCTGCGATGGCATGGCCACCACCAGCACCGCGTCTCCGAGCGTCTGCTCTCGGACCGCCCGCTGCGCCGCCAGTACCGCCTCTACCGGTCCTTTGTGGACCGGTGTGCGGGCGGCGGCCGCGGCGGCGGTGCGGGCCGCGCGGGCTGCTTCCGGGGCGTCTCCGACGCCGTCCGCCAGAGCGAATGCGATGCCGGGGCCGCCCGCTGCCGCGTACGCTCCGACCGCGTCCGCGTTGAGCGTGCGGGGGCCCTGAGCGCTCGCCGTGTGCCAGCGTGGGTATCCCGGACGTGTGGTGATCATCGCGGCCTCCTCGTCCCCTCTGATCTCCATGGTCCGCCTCGAACCTAAGGGGCGGCTGAGATTTCCGGGTATCGTGGGAAGGGGGTGGGGGATGGAGTTCCGGATTCTCGGGCCGCTGACCGTGTCACGCGCCGATGGGCGGCCTGCCGTGCTCGGCGGGCGGAAGCCTCGGACGTTGCTGGCCGCCTTGCTGCTGGCCCGCGGGCGGGTCGTGCCCGATGCGCGGCTGATCTCACTTTTATGGGACGGCGAACGGCCCTCGACGGTCGATGCGCAGGTGTGCACCTACGTCTCGCGGCTGCGCAAGGCCCTCGGCCGCCCGGCTCGGCTCGTGCGGTCCGGGGGTGGCTACCTGCTGCTGCCCGGCGGGACCGTCGACGCCGAGGAGTTCGAACGGCTGGCCTCCGCGGGCCACGACGAGCTGCGCGCCGGCCGGCCGGCGCGGGCGGGGCAGCGGTTTCGCGCCGCGCTGGAGCTCTGGCGCGGTCCGGCGCTGGGCGGTGTTGCCGAATCGCTTCGGGCCGGCGAGGCGGCGCGGTTCGACGAGCTGCGGCTGACGGTCCTGGAGGGCAGGCTCGAAGCCGAAATCGCGTCGGGCGACCACCTGCGCGCGGTGCCGGACGCGACCGCGTTCGTCCTCGAGCACCCGCTGCGGGAACGCGCACGGGCCCTGCTGATGGCCGCGCTCTGCGCGAGCGGGCGGCCGGCGGACGCGGTGGCCGTGTACCACCGCGGCCGCCGGCTGCTCGACGAGCGGCTCGGGATTGCGCCCGGCGCCGCACTGCGGGCGGCCTACCAGCGCGTGCTGGACGCTCAGGCGGGGTAAGGCGCCGACTGGAAGTCCCGGTCGAGCCGGGCCGCCGAGCGGGGCAGCCAGTGCCGGGCCAGCGCGCGGACCTGCTCGCGCGGCAAGCCCGGGTTGACGTGGCGGTGGTCGGGTTTCGCGATGGACTGCAGCGCCCAGGCGAAGCCGACCATCGGGTCGATCCGGGCCCACCGGCGCCGGTCGATGCCGAGGACCGTCTGGGCGCGCAGGATCACGTGCCAGAAGTGGTAGCTGCTCGGCGGGTTCCCGTCCATGGTGTGCACTTCCGACTCCTGCGGCGCCCGCCGCGGGTCGTAGAGGACGCCTTGCCCGAAGTCGGCGAACGCCCTGACGAGACCGGCTTCGTCACCGCGGTAGAAGCGGTCGAAGTTGTCGAGCTGCAGGGTGGAGAGCGTTCTGAGCGGCTGTTCGACGGGGTGGGCGAATTCGGCGTAGTTCTTCGGGTAGGCCGGGTCCCGGCTCAGTTCGCGCCACTTTTCGTAGAGGCCGTCCGGCGCGTTCTCCTGCGCGAACCGGCCAAGTTCGGCGTAGGCGTCCAGGACGGCCTGAGACGGGTGGTAGAGCGCGATTTCGTCGAGCTGGTACCAGAGTTCGTTGGCCCGCCGGTCCCCGAGCATCCCGGGTACGGGCGGCAACCCGGTGTCGGCAACGGCGGTCCCGCTGGCGGCCCCGGCGAGAGCCACCCCGGCGACGGAGGCGGCCCCGATTTTGAGCAGAGTACGGCGATCGAGCGACATGAAGCACCCCCTGGCGCGGCGGCCCCCTGCCGCCGTTCGCCCGCCAAGGTACGGAAGATTTCTATACTTTCTCTGTAAGATCGTTTCCGTGGAAGACGGTCGCGCGCTGGAGAACCTGGTCTTTTCGTACGCCGCGCTGGTCGACGCCGGGGACTTCGCCGGGGTGGGGGCGTTGTTCGCCTCGGGGACATTCGCGGGAAGCGGAGGCGTACTGCGAGGAGCGGCGGAGGTCGAGCGGATGCTGCGCGAGACGGTGATCGTGTACGAGGACGGCACGCCGCGAACCAAGCACGTGACGACGAACGTGGCCCTCGAGATATCCGAAGCGACGGCATCGGGCCGGGCGTATTTCACGGTGCTGCAGGCGGTGCCCGGCTTCCCGCTGCAGACGATCGCGGCGGGCCGGTACGAGGACCGCTTCACCCGGGAAGAGGGTGGCTGGCGGTTCACCGAACGCCGGGCGACGGTGGACCTGCTCGGCGACGTCAGCCACCACCTGCGGGCGAAGGGGCCGTGAGCGGACTCACGACCCCTCCGCCGACCTTCAGCTCTGCAGGTCGTACACCGTCTGGCCGTCGACCGTCGTGGCGGTGAAGTTCGCCGTCACCCAGTCCGTGATCTCCGACGATCCACCACCGGGCCCACCTCCCCGGCCACCCTCGATGTAGTACTTCACTTCGCCCGCCGCCACGTACGCCTTGAACTCCTCCAACGTCGGTGCCGGGTCCGAGCCGCTCCAGCCGCCGATGCCGATCACCGCCTTGCCGCTCGCCAGCTCCAATGATGCCGCGCTCTGCGAACCCGTCGTTGCCGCCGCCCACTTCGTCGTCGTCTTCGCCAGCAGCGCGCCCATCGCCGTCGACGAGTCGTCGAAGCCGCCGCCGAAACCGCCGCCCATCGCGCTCGACGTCGGGCCCGAAGTCGGGATCGAACCGCTGTGCGCCACCGACGCCGTTTCCACGCCGTAAGCCGCCGACGACACCCCCATCGTCAAGACCACCGCCGCCCCCACGACGGCCACGAGACGGCGAGAAGCCGGCACACCCATCACCAGCACCGTCCCCACCAGCACCCCGAGCACCGCGACGATCCAGCGCAGCGCCGGGAACCACTCCGGCGTCCGGTCCAGCAGGATGAACGACCACACCGCCGTCACCACCACCATCCCGGCCAGCACCGCCCGCGGCGCCAGGTGCGCCCGGCCCCGCCACAGCGCGCGGCCCGAAATCGCGACCAGCGCGGCGATCGCCGGGGCCATCGCCACCGCGTAGTACGGGTGCACCGTGCCGCTCATGAAGCTGAACACCGCCGCCGTCACGACCAGCCAGCCGCCCCACAGCAGCAGTGCCACCCGGGTGGCGTCCGTGCGTGGTGCGCGGCGGGTGAACCACAGCCCCGCGACCAGCCCGATCAGCGCGGCCGGCAGCAGCCACGAAACCTCCGTCCCGAAGCTGGCGCCGAACATCCGGAACAGGCCCGTCGAGCCGCCGAACGCGGTGTTCCCGCCCATCCCGCCACCCATGCCGCCGCCGTTGCCCTCGCCGCCGAAGATGCGGCCCAAGCCGTTGTAGCCCAACGCGAGTTCGAGCAGACTGTCCCCTTCGGACCCGCCGATGTACGGCCGCGACGCCGTCGGCCACAGCTCCACCAGCGCGATGAACCAGCCCGCCGAGACGACCAGCGCCACCACCGCGCCCCCGAGGTGCAGCAGCCGCCTGCCCAGTGACGTCGGCGCCGCGAGCAGGTACACCAGGCCGAACGCCGGCAGCACCAGGAACGCCTGCATCATCTTCGTCAGGAAGCCGAACCCGATCGCGGCCCCGGCCAGCGCCAGCCACCGCGGGCTCGCCGTTTCGGTGGCCCGCACGACGAAGTAGGCGCCCGCGACCAGCAGCAGCACCAGCAGCGCGTCCGGGTTGTTGAAGCGGAACATCAGCGCGGCGACCGGCGTCACGGCCAGCATCGCCCCCGCCAGCAGCCCGGCGACCGGGCCCGCACTCCGTTTCACCGTCAGGTAAAGGATCCCGACCGACGCGACACCCATCAGCGCTTGCGGCGCCAGCACGGTGAAACTCGAGAAGCCGAAGATCCGGGCGAACGCCGTGCCGACCCACAGCGCCGCGGGCGGCTTGTCGACGGTCAGCACGTTCCCCGAGTCCAGCGACCCGAACAGCCACGCCTTCCAGCTCTGCGTCCCGGACTGGACGGCGGCGGCGTAGAAGGAGTTGCCGTAGCCGGACGCGGTGAGGTTCCAGAAGTACAGCACCGCGGTCGCGGCCAGCAGCCCGAACACCGCCGGGCGCACCCAGCGCGGTGGCGCGTGCGCGGCGGACTCCTTGCGGTGCCGGGGTTCGGACACCGGGGCGGGCAGGACGGTGGTCATCAGTACTCCTTCGACGAGGTGGCCTGGCGGCGCGGGTTGAACACCCAGCCGCGCAGGAGCAGGAACCGGAGCACCGTGGCGGCGAGGTTCGCCAGCACCAGCACGGTGAGCTCCAGGACCAGCCCGGGGGTGGTGGATCCGTTGAGCAGCGCGAGCGAGCCGCTGGTGAGCGCGAGCCCGAGGCCGAACACGATCAGCCCTTCGAACTGGTGCCGCCCGGCGCCGGCCCGGCCGCGGATGCCGAAGGTGAGCCGCCGGTTCAGCGCGGTGTTCCCGATCGCCGTCACCAGCAGCGCGGTGAAGTTCGCCGGCTGCGCGCCGACGACGGTGCGCAGCAGCAGGAAGAGCACGAGGTAGGCGAGGGTGCTGCTGACGCCGATCGCGGCGAACCGCACCAGCTGCGTCACCAGCCGCGGCGGCACGCCCGGTGCGTCGACGCCGATGGGCTGCCTGCCGAGCTGCTCGCGCAGCCTGCTGATCGGGATCTCGCCGGTGAACGTGGCTTTGGTGACGCGGGCGATGCCCTTGAGGTCTTCGGCGGCCGTCCGCAGGATGTGGACCGACGAGTCCGGGTCGTCGACCCAGTCGACGGGCACCTCGTGGATCCGCAGCCCGGCGCGCTGGGCCAGGACGAGCAGCTCGGTGTCGAAGAACCAGCCGGTGTCCACGACGTGCGGCAGCAGTTCGCGGGCGACGTCGGCGCGGATGGCCTTGAACCCGCACTGCGCGTCGCTGAACTTGGCGGCGAGCGTCGAGCGCAGGATCAGGTTGTAGCAACGGGAAATGAACTCGCGCTTCGGGCCCCGCACCACTCGCGCCCCCCGGGCGAGCCTGCTGCCGATGGCGAGATCGGAGTGCCCGGACAGCAACGGCGCGACGAGCGGCCCGAGCGCGGCGAGATCGGTGGAGAGATCGACGTCCATGTAGGCGAGCACGGCGGCGTCGGAGGCCAGCCACACGGCGTTGAGCGCGCGGCCGCGGCCCTTCTCGTCGAGGTGGTGGACGGCCACCTCGGGGAATTCCCGGGCCAGCCGTTCGGCCACCTGCAGCGTCGCGTCGGTGCTCGCGTTGTCGGCGACGGTGATCCGGTAGGGGTAGGAGACGTGTTCGGCCAGGTGCGCGTGCAGCCGTCGGATGCACGGTTCGAGGTCGGTCTCTTCGTTGAAGACCGGGATGACGACGTCGAGAACGGGCCGGGGACCGGCCAGGTCGACCGGGACGGTCCCGGGCCGCGATGCGGGGGCGGTGGCTGTCATGCCCTCACGATCGCGGCCGCCGCTTTGGTGATCGTGTGTTCTCTCTGTGCGGTTCCTGTGCGGTGGCCGTCAGCTGTGCGCCCGCAGCGGCACGACGTTGCTCGGCAGGGCACCGCGGCCTGGTTCGCGCTTCGGCGGCGTCGTGCTGATCGTCAGCGTCACCAGGCTCGCGTACCTCGGGTGGCGGTCGACGTACACCTCGGGCACCCCGCAGGCCACGGCCAGGACGGTGCGGTGGCGGTGCAGGTGCTCGAACGCTTCCCGGCCGTAGAGCGACACGACGATGTCACCACCGCGCGGACGGCTCCACAGGATGGCCGGCAGGCGGCCGCCGGGCAGGCGCAGGTGGGGGAAGACCGCCCGCAGCCGGTGCTGCAGCCGGATGGCGTGGATGCGCGCCTGCACCTGGCGGCGGCGCAGCACCGCCACCGCGAGCACGCCGGCGAGGACCACCGACGCCCGCAGCGGGCCGGCCCACAGCGCGAAGGTCACCACGCCGTAGGGGAGCAGCGTGACGGCCAGGATCTCCCAGCGCCAGTGGTAGACCCGCAGCGGGAAGGTCGGAGGGGTGCTGGTCATTTCCGTGCTCCTTTCGGTGGGACGGCGGCGCAGCAGGCCGCCGAGGTGGCGCAGCAGACGTCCGGCACCGGCGGCCACCACGAGGGCGGCGACGATGACCGGCCCGGACGTCATGTCGGGATCCGGGTCTTGGGTGCGGGCTCGGGTTTGACGTCCCGGTCGCGGCCGAGCCGCCAGGTCCACCGCCACCCGGCCCAGATGGCGACGGCGGAACCGAGCAGGATGAGGACGAAGGCCTGTCCCACGAGCCCGTCGAGCGGGGCCAGCCGCAGCAGCACCAGCAGCGCCCAGACCTGCGAAGCGGTGAAGGGGATGACGAGCCCGGCCGCGTAGACGCCCCGGCGCCAGCGGCTCCGGCGCGGTGGGGTGGTGTAGGGGTCCATGAATGCCCTCCTCTGCCCGTGGATCCAGGAAACCTCCGGCCCGCGGATTTCTTTGTGTCAGCTGACACAGAGCGCGGGATTCAGCTCGCCGGACGTCGAAGTCCGGCCCAGCGGTGGACCGTCACCGGCGCCGGTCGCTCCTGAAAGGGGGGAGCGAACCGGCCGGGTCGGTGATACGTAGGTAGGGGGTATGTCCCTGCATCGTGACCGCGCAGAGTGCGGAAAGCAGGCTTCCTCGAGCCGCCTGGCGAGGGCGGTCGGCGGAGGTCGGTGGACACTCTCCGTCAGACCCCAGCCGCGCGTGGTCGTGGCCGCTGCGGCGAAAAGGTGGTCTGTTAGCTGGGGCCATGACCCATTTGGGCGAGCCGGGTCGAGTCGACACCAACAATGCGTCGCTGATGGGATAAGGTGCGCTCTGTGTCCACATATTGTCACCTCCCTACAGTCGCCTACCAAGGTAGGTAAGAGTGGTGCAGAATGCTTGCCTACATCTTATGTCGGCCGTGACCCGGCCGAAAGGACTGAAGTGGTAACGGTGACCGTCGAGCAGGTGGGTGCCGAGTTGCGGCGGCTGCGCAAGCTCGCCGGGCAGACCCAGGCGGACGTGGCCAGGATCGTCGGCGTCAGCCGGGCCAACCTGACCCAGTGGGAGACCGGGCGCTATCTTCCGTCGGTGGAGAACGCCAGGCTGCTGGACGATCACTTCAGAGCGGCGAATCACCTGGTCGAGCTGGCCGAAGCGGCCCGGACGCCGGCCCCTGCGGCCGGCGGGGTCCTGACCACGGGCGGCTCCCTGCTGGAAGTCTTCCGGCGGGCGGGCGCAGCTCTCGCCGGAGAGCTGATCCGCGACGAGAACGGTCGTGCGGTCGGCTGGCGGCACAACCTCCAGAAGCGGGGCGAGCACACGACGCTGGCCACCGCCTACGGTGTCAGCGCCATGGCGGTGTTGGGTGACACCTACATCGACCTACACACGGTCGTCGAGAACCTCTACGCCAAGAAGACCGAGCTCGGCTGGCAGGGCCGGTCGGCGGGACGCCGCCCGGAGGTCACCGCGGCCGTCGTGGACGCCTTGTTCCAGGTCAGCACCATCCTCTCGGCCGAAGAAGCGCTGGAACACCTCGAGCACTCGCTCGCCGACGACTACAGCCGGACCCGGCCGTTCCTGCTCGCCACCGCGTTGCGCACGGCGGCCCGGATCGGGCCGGACACCCCGCTGACCCGACGGCTCACGGACGACCTCCTCGCGGCCCGGCTCGACATCGACGGCGTCCGGCTGTGGGGCGAGAAGAAGGAACCGCGGCTGGTGGCGCCCGAACCGACCACGGCACACACCGCGCGGGCCGTGGTGGCCCTGCGGGAGCTCCTGCGCAACGGCGACGACCGCGCCGACGTCAGGGACGCCGTCGAGGTGGGAACGCAGTGGCTCGTCGACCGCACCCACGCGGACGACGGGATCATGGAAGACCTGGCTCTCCCGCAACCCGGGCAGCGAGCCATCCCGGTGAACATCAAGCACTTCACTTCCGCATGGGTCGTCCAGGCCCTGTCCGAGGCACCGAAGGTGCCGACGGTCCGGCTGAGCCGCGCGCTCGGTTCGCTGTGGGAACGCTACGAAGCCGGCCTCGGCCTGTGGGCCTGGGGCAGTGGCGACCTCCCCATCTGGATGACCCTCGACGCCGTCACCGCCCTGCGCGCGGCTGCGCTGGCTTTCGCGGCACCGCCGTTCCTCCCGACGACAGCCGCAGAATAGAGACCTCCCCGCACGATGAGCACGACATCCTCGTCCGTCGCCACCGACCACGCGTTCCCGCGGCAGATCGCGGAAGCCCTGCGTGGTGACGGTTCCCGGCCCGATCTGGGCCGGCTCGAAACCGCGGCCCGCCGCATCCGCACCGGACGGCGCGGGCTCGCCGCCTGGCTGCAGGACCTGGTCGCCGACCAGGCCGCGGTCGCCGAGATCGCCAAACGCTCGTACTGGCACCCGAACGGCTTCGCGAAGATCGTTCTGCACACGAGCATCGAACCCGAGTTCCGGATCCGCCTCCACGTGTGGCCGCGGGGCGAAACGCCTTCGCGCGGCGAATCCAACCCGCACAGCCACCGCTGGGAGTTCGCTTCCCACGTGCTCACGGGCACCGGCATGCACATGGTGGAGTTCGCCGAGACCGCCGAGGGCGGCAAGCCGTACCGGCGTTACCGCTACGGAACGGATCCGGCGGACCCGGCGGCCCTCGTCGCCGACGGCGAGGTGCGCTTGCGGCGCCTGGGCGTACCGCACGTGCAAAGCGGCGACGTGTACACCTGCGACACCTCGATCGTGCACACCGTTCGCCCGATCGATGCAGGTCTGACGGCCACGGTTGTCGTCCAGGGACCACGGCGGTCACCCACCACGGTCGTCTACTGCGAGCCGGGTGAAAGCGACGACCAGCCGAACGGCGAGCTTACCGACGCCGATTTCGTGGCACTCGTGAGCGAATTACTGCCGTCCCTCGACAGCGAGGTCGCACGATGACGTCCGTGGAGCTGAAAGTCCAGGTGGAGGAGGCCGCGGAGCGCGGCGTCCTGACCGATCGGGGCATCCGGCGGGCGCTCGAGGCCGGTGAACTGCACGTCGAGCCGTTCGACGCCGCGCTCGTGCGCCCCGCCGCACTCAGCCTCCGGCTCGGGCACGAGGCGTTCACCCTGGTGACGACCGGGCCGGTCGACGTCGCGGACCGCTCGACCCACCCCGAGCTGGTCGCGAAGGAACTGGACGCCCAGGGGCGGCTGGTGATCGAGCCGGGCGAAGTCGTGCTCGCGCCGACCCTGGAGAAGATCGGCCTGTCCGAGCACCTGGTCGGTCTGGTGGACGGGACGAGCGACTACGCCAGGCTCGGGATCAGCGTGGTGCTGTGCGGTCAGGTGAGCCCCGGTTTCGGGCGCGACGCCGGAGCCGTGCTGACGCTGGAGATCGTCAACCACCTCCGGCACCCGGTGCTGGTGTATCCAGGCGCCCGGATCTGCAACTTGATGCTGTTCGCTTCGAGCGGGAGCGAGCTGCCGTACGGCGCAATGCCGCACAACTACTCGAACGACCACGCCGTGGTCGCCTCCCGATTGGCGGATCATGTCCGGCACGATTGAGCTGCGCCTCGGCGACCTGGGGGAGCGCGGCATCCAGGAGAAGGTGTTCCAGCCGCGCTACGGCGCCACGGAGGGTTTCGGCGACGACAGCGCGTTGCTGGGCGCGGTGGGCGTCCCGAGCGAGCTCGTCGCCACCACCGACAGCTGCCCGACGCCACTGGTCAACCTGCTGCGTGAAAAGGATCTTTACCACGCGGGCTGGCTGCTGGCGACGATCAACCTGTCGGACCTGGCCGCGGCGGGCGCCGAGCCACTGGGGCTGGTCGTCAGCTACACGCTGCCGAAGTCGACAACGGTCCGCGAATTCGAGCGCCTCCTCGACGGCGTCGACGAGTGTTGCGCCGCCAATGGCACAAAGGTGGCCGGCGGCGACATCCGGGACGGCGAGGTGGTCCAGCTGACGGCAACGGCCATCGGCCGGTGTGCGCCGGGCAGCAGGCTCAGGAGGTCCGGAGCCCAGGCGGGCGACCGCTTGCTGCTGGTCGGTTCCCCGGGCTACCTGTGGGCCGCGGCGCTGGTGGAGACGGGCCAGGCAACGCTGTCGCAGAGGGACCGGGACGAGGTCTGGCACCGGGCCTCCCGGCCGGAGGCCCAGCTGAAGGCGGGCCGCGTGCTGGCGTCGACGGGCTTGGCACGCGCGGCGATGGACGTGTCGGACGGACTGTTCGCGACGGTCCGAACGCTGGGCGAGGCAAACGGCCTCGGCGCGGCGGTCACGGGGGAGTTCGAGCTGGACGGGCCGGTGGCTTCGGTGGCGTCGCAGTGCGGGTTGAGGCCGTTCGACCTGGCCCAGACGTGGGGTGACTGGGGCCTGGTCGTGGCGGTCCGGGGGGAGGACGTCGAGTTGGTGACGAAGGCACTGCGGGAGGAAGGCGTTGCGGCACAGGAGTTCGGGGTCCTCACCACAGACGGTCGGCTGACGTCGGGAGCGGAGAGGGCTGCTTGGCGTGGTGTGGCGCAGGAGCGGTTCTCGGCCAGCTCGTGGCACGGTGGGGAAATGTCCACATTGATCACCAGCGTGCTGGGGAAGCGCTGAGGGCCGGCACCTTCCGCCAACCGACATACAACGCAGGATTCAGGTCGCCAGCCGCCGGAGTTCGGCCAAGCGGTGGATCGTCACTCGCTTTCTGCCGGTGCTGATCACCCCCTGCCGACGGAGGTCACGCGTCGCGCGCGCCCAGGATTCGCGAGAGATCGCCGCGGCCGTCGCCAGTTCGGCCTGAGTGGCCGGCAGCGCGATTTCGATGTCCTCGCCGCGTTTGACGCCGCGCTGGACAGCCAGTTGCATCAGGTGCGCGGCGACCCGCCGCGACGCGGCGCCGGTGCCCAGGTCCAGCCACTGCCTGCCGATCGCCCGGAGACGCGCGGACAGCACGCGCACGAGTGCCCAGCAGATCCGCGACCGCGTACGACACAACAAAGAGAACCGGTCGCCGGGCACCTCCAGCACGTCCAGGTCCTCCAGCGCTTCGATGGTCGCGGAGCGTGGCATCGCGTCGATCGCCGCGAGTTCACCGACGACTTCGCCCGCGCCCCGCACTCCGACGACCACTTCAAGGCCGTCTGGAGTGGTGTTGACGATCCGCACGTGCCCGGACAGCACCACAAGCACGGCGCTGGAGAGGTCGCCTTCCCGGCAGATCGTCTCGCCACGCCGGTAGAAGCGCCGCGTCGCGGACTCGGCGAGCGCCTGCTGGTCTGCAGCGCGTAAGCCGACCCAGAATCCACTCGTCTCCATGCGCCGGCCCTCCCCGGTCACGCGCTGAGAATGTGCTTCGGCCGACTGGCTTCGGGGGTGAACAGCCACCCGCGGAGCCGTTCGTCACCCAGCTTGAACGGGACCGCCTGCGTGAACGCGCTGCGTTCGACCCCGGGGTACCCGTGACGCACGACCGCGCGGTGAATCTCTTGGGAGACAGCGAGCACGAGCAGTTCGGTCGTCTCTCGCAGCCGTCGTTTGAGCTCGGCGGCGTCCACCAGCCGGCAAGCGATGTCGACGTCTTCTCCGTACGGCCCGCGGCGGTCGCGATGCACTTCGCCCGCGTGCACGGCGACGCGAAGCCGGAAAGCGAGTTCCGGGCGGCTTTCCGCGTGCCGAGCCAGCAACTCGGTCAGCGCCGGGACCACGGCTGTCAGCAGCAGGGCCTTGGGTGCCTGATCCACCGGGCGGACGAAGCACAGCGCCCCGTCCCCGCGATCGAGGAGCGGATCAAGGTGCTTGCCGGCGATCCCCCCGGCCAAGAAGGCCGCGTCGAGGAGCTGGAAGAGCACCTTGCGAAGCTGAGTACGCACCGAGTTCGTCCGGCCGGTCGACCCTTCGATGTCGACCGCCACGATGGCCCGGTGCCGGGGTAAGTCAGCTGATATGTTCATGATCCGCTCCTGGCTTCAGGTCAGAACTGAAGTTCAGTCAACTTGACTGTATGACCTGGAGTGCCCCGTGAACAACGGAGCGGAGTCGGGCGTTACCGGTTTGGTGCCCACGAAAGAGGCCAATCAGATCACATTTTGATCGCAGTCTTGCATGGCGCGGGGTTGAAAGCAGAGTAGGCAGGCAAGGATTTCTGTCCTTACCTACTCCGTTGAAGTATACTGAACTTTTCTGAAGGGCGGCAGTCGTGTCCCCAGCCGAACCTCGGTCAGCGCTCGCGCGTCGTCTCCGCGCGCTGCGGGAGGCGGCGGGCATGACCCAGGCTGAGCTCGCTCAGGCTCTCGGCGGTGAGAATCCGCTGAGCGTTTCGTTGATCTCGTCGTGGGAGAACACCGACAAGGCCCCGCCGACCCGTCGGCTGAACGCGTACGCCACACTCTTCGCCACGCGGCGGTCCGTGAGCGGAGACACCGTGCGAGTGCTGCCGCTCGACGAGCTGTCCGACGAGGAGCGCCGCCGGTACGACGAGCTGCTCGAGGAGCTGCTCTGGCTCCGGGACGGGCGTGAAGGCGCTGGCTACCCCGAGACCGATGTCTGGCGTTTCCCGGAGAACGAAGACGTCACGATCGTCTCCGCCCAGCTCCCGCCGGACCTGCGGCAGCATCTGACCTACGCCGACCCCGAGAGTGCCGACTTCGTCTCGTTGTATACCTACGCCGACCCCGATGCCCTCATTGAGTTGTTCGGTCACATCCGGGCTGTCAATCCGAACCACCACGTCAGCTTCCACACGACGGAAGAGCTGACTCCCGACCACTACACGACCCACCTCGTGCTCCTTGGTGGTGTGGACTGGAATACAGTTACGCGCGACGTCATCGAGCGTGTCGACTTGCCGGTCAAGCAGGTCGCGCGCGACGATGACTCGCCGACCAGCAGCCCCGGCGGCTTCCTCGTGAAGCACGACGGCGGGTCGGAGCTCTTCCCGCCCCTGCTGGACAGCGAAGGTCACCTGTTGGAAGACGTGGCACATTTCTACCGAGGCGTCAGCCCGTTCAACCGGAAGCGCACTGTGACAGTGTGCAATGGTATGTATAGTCGGGGCACGCTGGGCGCGGTCCGTGCGCTGACGGATGAGCGGTTCCGGGATCGGAACCAGGCTTACCTCCGGAGCCGGTTCGGTGAGGCGGAGTTCTTCAGCATCATCAGCCGGGTGCCGGTGGTGGGTGGAAAAGGCCTGACTCCGGACTGGACGGTGGCGGAGAACCGCCTGCACGAGTGGCCTGAGGCCGAGTGACTGCACGACAACACCAAACGCACGCAGGTCTGCTGACCAGCGTTGAAGCCAGCCAAGCCCCACACGCTCGCTTAGACGCGATTATCGTGCCGAACGGACGTGCCGTCTCCGAGCTGCAGCCGGCCATCAGGGCGGCCAGGCAGGCCAATGCCCATCTGTTGCTGCTGTGCAGCCTCCATGGCGACGCATCGAAGGCTGCGCTCATTGCCAAGCGCGCAGGTGTCCGGGTGACCGCGATCGACACCGATCGATTACCCGGCTGGCTCGTGCCCAAATTCCTCACCGACAACCTGCTGCGTGGGACCGAGTTCCACCGGAAAGTGGACACCAGCCTCAAGCGGAACCTTGGTCTCCTCGTCGCGATCCTCAGCGGGTGGAGGCGGATTCTCTTCCTCGACGACGACATAGTCCTGCCTGAGCCGAAGGACTTGGCTGCCGCGGCAGGACTGCTGGGTACTCACCCGGTGGTCGGTCTTCGGAACGCGGGGATGCCGGACAACTCAGTCGTATGCCACGCTCTCCGCGGCATCGGCGCGGCCCAGGGAACGTTCATCGGTGGTGGCGCGCTGGTGGTGGGGGAGGAGGCTTTCTCCTCGTTCTTTCCCAACATCTACAACGAAGACTGGTTCTTTCTGCTCGACGGTCGGCAACTGCGGTCGACAGCGGTGACTGGCACAGCGATCCAGCGCCCGTACGATCCGTACAACGCCCAGCGCGCACGCGCAGAGGAACTGGGCGACACTCTCGCCGAGGGGCTATACGGCCTGTTGGACAACGGTCGTGAGCTGACCGCGGCGAATAGCGTCTACTGGGCCGAGTTCTTGCCCCACAGACGACAGCTCATCCGCACGACGGTGGCCAGAATTCGACATTCGAGGATCCGCCGGGACGAGCAGGAGAAGATGGTCCGCTCGCTCAAAGCGGCGGTCGCCAGCAGTCGCCGGATCACACCGGAACTGTGTGTTCAGTACATGGACGCCTGGAAGACGGACTGCGCGCGGTGGCGAAATCACGTCGCCAGGCTCCGGCGAGACTACGGTCAGTGCAGAGACATCGATCACGCCCTTCACATGTTGGGTGTCGCCCAATTCGCCCAGCCGGGGGTCGATGGCCGGATCAGGCCTACCGGTCAGTCCCTACCCGCCAGGTCGCGCCAACCTTCCAGGTCCTGGGCTGGGGAACAGATGGTGAAGATCTGGGCAAGTTCTTCGTTAACACGTGACACTGCTCAGGCTCTTCCAAAAGTCCCCCGTCTGCCAGCGACCGTTGGGCGTGGCAGATGACTTCACCGTAGCCCCATTCTCGATAGCCGAGCCGTGCGTACAGGCGGGCCGCGCCGGGGTTGTCCGTCCGGACCGCCAACGCGATCCGTTCGTGGCCCTGCTCGACGAGGTACTGCTCCACCACTCTCATGAGTGAGCTGCCAATACCAAGGTTGTGCAACTCCTCGTGCACTTGCAGGTGGGTGAGCAGCGCGACACCGGGCAGGCGCCTGCGAATCGGCGGTTCTTCGGCTTCTTCAAGCCACAGGTAGACGTTGCCCGCGAGGCGGCAATCCAGCCAGGCGAGGAACAAAACTCCGAGGTTTTTCCGTTGGCGCTCAAGCCGGTCACTGAAGAATCGGTGGTCCCCGAACGCCGCGACCAGCGAAAGGAGGTCTGCGGAGTGGGCCGGCCGTATGTAGCGCTCGGACATCAGCAGAAACTCCTGTTCGCCTGGGCACCACCAGTGTGCCGGAGTGAGCCGGTCCTTGACCAGGTTGCCTGGGCCGGACCGGCGTCACACCCTGCTTTCGTCGTGTCTCACACGGTCGCAGTCAGGTTGTACACCGTTACACCGTCCACTGTGGACGCCTGGTAGTGGTCGGCCACCCACTCCGCGATCTGCTGAGCGGCGTCCGAACCGCTCGAACCCCGCATCGTCATGCCTTCGCCCAGGAAGTAGTGGATCTGCCCGCTAGCCACGTACTGCTGGAACTGCGCCAGCGTCGGATACGGGTCCGTTCCGTTGAACCCACCCACCGCCATCACCGGGGCTCCGCTCGCCAGCTGGTAACCCGCCGCCGCATTGGACAGCACCGTCGCCGCCGTCCAGGTGTAATGCGATGCGTCCTGCTGGAGCAACGCCGTCAGCGAAGCGCCCGGCATCGTCGTCGACAGCAGTGACCCCGGGCCGCCCCCACGGCCACCGAAGCGGCCGAATCCGGAGGACGGCCCCGCCGACGGGATTGCTCCGCTGTGCGTCGTCGCCGCCGTGGCCAGCGTGTACGCGCCGGTGCCCAGGAGCAGAACCACCAAAGACAACGCCGCCACGAACGAAGCCGCGGTGCGGGTCAAGTGCGGGGCGAAAAACAGGGCCACCGCCGCCAGGAGGCCACCCACCAAGACCGCCGGGGCGAGCCAAGACGACCCCAGCAGTAGGTAAGAAGTCAACGCCGTCAGCGCCACGCCGCCGCTCAGGAAACCCGATGCCGCCGGGTGGGCGCGCAGGCGCCACAGCTGGACCGCCGCCGTGCCCACCAGCGCGGCCACGGCCGGGGCCAACGCCACCGTGTAGTACGGGTGGATGATGCCGCCCATATAGCTGAACACCAGCGCCGTCACCAGCAGCCAGCCTCCCCACAGGAGGAGCGCCGCGCGGGATGTGTCCGTCCGCGGGGCTCGGCGGGTGAACCACAGACCCGCCCCCAGCGCCAGCAGTGCCGCCGGCAGGAGCCAGGCGATGCCGCCCGCCATCTCGCTGCCGAACAGGCGAGTCAGGCCCGTCGACCCCCAGCCTCGGCCTGCGCCGCCGCCGACGCTGCCCACCTCGTCGCCCGTGATGCGGCCGAAACCGTTGTAGCCGAACGCCAGCTCCCACAGGGAGTTCGTCTGCGAACCGCCGATGTACGGCCGCGAAGCCGCCGGCCAGAGCGCGACGACCACCAAGTACCAGCCCGCTGCCACCGAAACCGAGACCAGCGCCCCGAACAGGTGCAGCAGCCGCTTGCCGAGCGACACCGGGGCGGCGACGGCATAAGCAAGCGCGAAAGCAGGCAGCACCAGGAACGCCTGCAGCATCTTCGCCAGGAAAGCGAACCCGACCGCGACGCCGGCCAGTGCGAGCCAGCGCGGGCTCGCCTTCTCGCACGCACGCACCACGCAGTACGCCCCCGCCACCAGCAGCAGCACGAGCAGCGCGTCCGGATTGTTGAACCGGAACATCAGCGCCGCGGCCGGGGTCAGGGCCAGCACCAGGCCCGCGACCAGTCCGGCTGCCGGGCCCGACGACCTGCGGACCGTCGCGTACAGCAGCCACACCGAGCCCACGCCCATCAGCGCCTGCGGCACCAGGATGCTCCACGCGTTGACGCCGAACAGCCGCGCCGACAGGCCCATCACCCACAGCGCGGCCGGGGTCTTGTCGACGGTGATCGCGTTGGCCGCGTCGCTGGAGCCGAAGAACAGCGCCTTCCAGCTCTGGGACCCCGCCTGGGCCGCCGCCGAGTAGAACGCGTTGGCCCAGCCCGAGGCGCCGAGGCCCCACAGGTAGAGCACGGCCGTTCCGACCAGGAGTGCGGCCAACGTGGGCCGGTGCCACGAAGGGCGAGAGGGTGCCGAAGCAGGCACAGCGGTTTCGCGGGAGGCGAGAGCGGTCATGACGCTCAGCTTCCGGTGCCCAGCTGGGGCTGCCTTGTGCCGATGCTGTGCACGCGCTGTGCGGGCACGGCCACGGGGAGCCGCACCGCGAACTCCGTCCGCCCGGGCCTGCTGTGCACCTCGATCGTGCCGTGGTGGGCGACGACGACCGCGGACGCGATCGCCATCCCCAGCCCGGTGCTGCCGGCCTGGCGCGAGCGAGACGAGTCGCCGCGGGCGAAGCGCTCGAAGACGTCCGGCAGCAGGTCCGGCGGGATCCCAGGGCCGTCGTCGGTCACCGTGAGCACGGCGCTGCCGTCCGCCGAGCGGGTCAGCGCCGTCACCACCGTCGTACCGGGCGGGGTGTGCGTGCGCGCGTTGGCCAGCAGGTTCGCCAGCACCTGGTGGAGGCGCTGGACGTCGCCGAACACGAGCACCGGGTCCGGTGGCAGCTCCAGCAGCCACCGGTGCCGCCGCCCGGCGACCTGCGCGTCGCCGACGGCGTCGGCGACCAGGCGGGTGAGGTCGACGTCGCGGACGTCCAGCGGCCGGCCCGCGTCGAGCCGGGCGAGCAGCAGCAGGTCCTCGACCAGCGCCGACATCCGGACGGCCTCGGACTGGATGCGGTCCATCGAATGGGCGACGTCCGGCGGCACCAGCGCGCTGCCGCGGGCGGCCAGCTCGGCGTACCCGCGGATCGCGGCCAGCGGCGTCCGCAACTCGTGGCTGGCGTCCGCGACGAACTGCCGGACCCTGATCTCGCTGTCGTGCCGCGCTTCGAGGGCCTGGGCGACGTGGCCGAGCATCAGGTTCAGCGCCGAGCCGACCTGGCCGACCTCGGTGCGCGGGTCGGTGTCGCCCTCCGGGACGCGGATGGACAGCGCCACCTGGCCGCGGTCCAGCGGCAGCTCGGTGACGCGCCCGGCGGTCGCCGCGACGCGGTCGAGGGGGCGCAGCGTGCGGCGGACCGCGAAGGCCCCGAGGAACGCCGCGCCGAGCACGCCCGCCGCGGCCACGCCGAACAGGATCAGCCCGACGGTGAGCAGCGTGTCGGTCACCGGCTTCATCGGCAGGCCGGTCACCACGACGTCGGACGTCCCGGCGACCGGCAGCGCCATCAGGCGGTACTCGCCGAGGTCGGCGAAGGAAAGGGTGTGCGGCTTGCCGTCGGCGGGCACCGAGAGCATCAGGGCCTGCTGGTCCGCGGTCAGGTACAGCCGGCCGCCGTGCTCGGAAATGCTGTCGTCGTGGACGAGCTCCCGCCCGGAGAAGGTGCCGCTGACCGTGCCGACGTTCTGCCCGAGCGGGTGCTGGCCCTGGTCCTGCGGGGGCGGCCCGAGGCCCGGCAGCCGGGCGTTGCTCGCGAAGACGAGCGAGCGGTTCGCCGCGGCCGAGAGCTGCTGGTCGATCTGGCGGGTGAGGAACAGGTCGAGCGCGAACTCGCTGACCACGCCGACGATCAGGCACACGACGGTGAGCAGCACGACCATCGAGCCGGTCAGTTTCGCGCGCAGCGAGAGCCGTCCCCGGCGGGGACGTGGCGGGACGGTTCGCGCGGCCATGGCACCAGCGTCCGTCCGCGCGGTGTGTGCGGGTTGTGCGCTGCCTGTGAAGCGGCTGTGGGGTGACCGGCCCGTGGCCGGATGTCCGGTTCCCCGGCGCGAACCGGTCACAGGAACGGCTGACGGCGGGCACAGTCGGTGCACAGCGAGCGCCTCCACCGTGGATCCCACCGAACGACCACGTTGAGGAGCAGCAGCATGACCACACCGCAGGCACCGTCCACACCGGACCAGACGTGGGGCGCCACGCCCGCGCCGGCCGCCAAGCAGCCCTGGTCGCCGGGCCGGAAGATCGCCGCGGGCGCCGTCGCGGCGGCGATCGTGGCCGGCGGGGGAGCGGCGGTCTGGGCCGCGTCCTCGTCGGCGGCCACCGACACGCAGGCCGGGCCGGGCGGCATGATGGGCGGCCCCGGCGGCCTGCCGGGCGGCGGCCTGGGTTCCGCGCTGCACGGCGAGTACGTGGCTTCCGACGGCAACGGCGGCTACGTCACGAAGATCGTGCAGACGGGCGAAGTGACGGAGCTGAGCGCGACCTCCCTGACCGCGAAGAGCGACGACGGCTTTTCGAAGACGTACACGATCACGTCGGACCAGGCGACCGGGCTCGCGACGGGCGACACGGTCACGGTGGTGGCCACGGAGTCCGGCTCGACGGCCACGGCGACGTCGGTGACGGACGGCGACGCGGGCGGCCAGGGCGCCCCGGCCCGCACCGGCTGAGACCGCGGCGGCTCCGGAGGTCAGGGGCGGTCGTAGTCGACCGCGACCTCCGGGGTCGTCGCGCGGGAGCGGCAGGTCAGGATCCGGCCCGCCGCCACGTCGTCCTCCGTCAGCGCGTAACGGACGTCCATGTCCACCTGGCCGTGCCGCAGCGTGGCCCGGCACGTCCCGCACGCGCCGCCCGTGCACGAGTACGGCACCTCGTACCCGGCCCGCAGCGCCGCGTCCAGGACCGTCTCGCCGGCTTCGGCCGTCACGCACGTCGTCGTTCCGCCCAGCGTCACGGCCACCCTGGCCGGGATGCCCGCCGGGTCGCGCAGGGGTGCCGCGCCGCGGAACAGTTCGAAGTGGACGTTTTCCTCCGGGACGTCCGCGTCGGCCAGGGTGCGGCGGGCCAGCTCCGTCAGGCCGCGTGGCCCGCACAGGAACCACTCGTCGACCTTCGCCGGGTGCAGCCGGTTCTGCAGCAGCGCGCGCAGGCGCGTCCCGTCGAGCCGCCCGCGCTGGTAGCGCTCGTGCGAGATCGCCAGCGCCTCGCCGACCGTGTCGAACTGACGGGGCCGGTGGGCGTGCAGGTCCGGGTCGCGCTCATCGGTGCGGTAGTGGACGACGTGCAGCCGGCCGCCGAAGCCGTCCGCCAGCGCGCTCAGCTCCGCCGCGAACAACGTCGTCGCGCCGGACGTGTTGACGTACAGCAGCGTCGCCCGGCTGTGCGGCTCGGCGCTGAGCGTGCTGACCAGGATGGACAGCACCGGCGTGATGCCGCTGCCCGCGGCCAGCGCGACGTAGTGGGCGGCCCGTGCCGGGTCCGGTGTGAGCGTGAACGCGCCGGACGGCGGCAGGACGTCGAGGAAGTCACCCGCGGCCAGTGTCGTGGTCGCGTACCCGGAGAACGCCCCGCCGGGACGCCGCTTCACCGCGATCCGCAGCTCGCCCGACCCCGCCGGGGCGCAGATCGAGTACGTCCGCCGCACGGGCTGCCCGTCGACCACCGCGCGGACCGCCACGTGCTGGCCGGGCGAGAACCGGAACTCCGCGGCCAGGTGCGGCGGGACGTCGAAGGTGATCGCGACCGCGTCGGCGGTCAGCGGCCGGACCTCGCGCACCCGCAGCCGGTGGAACCGGCTCGGCCCCACCGGCGGCGGTTCCGGGCCGGGCTCGTGGTCGCCGAGGTCGTCGGCCAGCCGCCGCCACGCGCGGTACTCCGCCGGCGTCAGCTCGCGGCCCCACGCGGTGATGATCGGGACGTCGCGCGCCAGGTAAGCGTCCCGGTTGTCCCGCCAGGCCCGCAGGTAGCGGTAGAACGGCACGGCCGGGTGGAGGTGGTGCACCAGGTGGTAGTTCTGGAACAGCATCATCGGCGTCATCAGCCACTCCAGCCCCACCCGCACCCGCGTGGTGCCGAACTTGTCGCGCGGCTTCGCGGCGGGGAGGCCGTGGTGGGGCAGCCAGTCGAACCACCACGCCAGCACGGCCAGCCCGATCCGCTGCGGCAGCAGGTACCCCAGCAGCAGCTCCCGGCCGTGGCCGCAGGCGATCAGCGCCGCGGCCGCGACGGACGCCAGCGACAGCAGCACGATCGTCTCCGCCCGCTCCGCGGCCGGCCGGGTGCGCACGCGGGCGGTGTAGAAGCGGGCGTACCAGAAGTCGATGGTGAGCCAGCGGAACGGCAGCGACCACCAGGCTCCCTGCGACGTCCAGGCGTCGGGATCGGTGCGGGAATCCGCGTTCGTGTTCCGGTGGTGTTCACTGTGGATGAATCGGAGCAGCGGGAACGACGCGTACGCCGCGACGAACGGCATCGCCAGCCGGCCGAGCACCTCGTTGACCCATGTCAGCTTCCCTGCGGCGTGGTGGGCGGATTCGTGCACCACGGTGAACATCGTGAAGGTGACGATCGCGTGCAGCGGCACGGTGTACACCGGTGGCGCGATCCCGGCCAGCAGCAGCCAGGTCGCCGTGCCCCACAACGCGGCCCCGCCGGTGAACAACAGCAGCGTCGGCACCGAAAGCCGGGGCAGCGGGATGCGGGGCGAAGGCACCGGGCGCCGGGCGGGCACCGCGGCCGCCGTCGGGGATGCGGACGTCCGGGAGCCGCGCGGCGAGGTATCGACGACGGGCATCGAGCGGTCTCCTCGGTCGAGAAGCTCCTGGCGAGGCGGGAGTCACCGTAGACAACGCGCCGGGGTTTGTAAACGTCGTGCCAAGCTTCGAAAAAAGGTCCCGGCCAGCCGAACGCAAGCGGTGGGTAAGCTGCCCGTGTGAAGGCCGTCACCCACCCCGCCCCGGTGCGCACCCGGGACCGGCTGCTGGACGCGGCCGCCGGAGTGATCGCCGCCGACGGCTGGGCCGCGGTGACGATGGGCAAGCTGGCCGCGCACGTCGGCGTCAGCAGGCAGACCGTCTACAACGAACTCGGCTCGAAGGCCGAGCTGGCCGAGGCACTGGTGCTGCGGGAAACCGAGTGCTTCGCCGTGCGCCTGACCGAGGTCGTCGCCGCCCACCCCGGCCGTCCGGTCGACGGCGTCACCGCCGCGTTCGGCCACACCCTCGAAGCCGCCAAGGCCAACCCGCTGATCCTGCTCGCCCTCGGGTGCCCGAAGGCCGGCGGCGACGACTTCCTCCCCCTGCTCACCACCCGGCCCGAGGGCGTGCTGGAGCGCTCGGTCGACACCGTGGCCGCGCTGTTCGCGCGGTGCTACCCGGAGGTCGGGCTGAGCCTCTCGGAGTGGGCGGTCGCGGTCGAAGCCTTCGTCCGGCTGCTGCTCTCCCACCTGGTGCAGCCCAGCGGGTCGGTGGCGCACGCGACCGGCCAGATGCGCTGGGTGATCGGCCGGATGCTGGGCGCCTGACCTCGCGGGTGGCCCCCGGCCCGGTGGCGGAGGCCACTGGCCTAGACTCGGACGTCCCGGTCTGCACTCGACCGGGGCCATTTCCGCAGGATTGTCCACCACAATCGTTACCGCTCGAGGAGAAGACCTTGAAGAGCACCGTCGAGCAGCTCAGCCCGACGCGAGTCAAGATCAATGTCGAGGTGCCGTTCGACGAGCTCAAGCCGAACTTCGACCGCGCCTACCGCAAGATCGCCCAGCAGGTGCGCATCCCGGGCTTCCGGCCCGGCAAGGCGCCCGCTCGCGTCCTGGAAAGCCGGATCGGGCGCGGCCCGGTGCTCGACGAGGTCGTCAACGAGGCCATTCCGGCCAAGTACATCGAGGCCGTTCGCGAGAACGAGGTCCGCACGCTCGGCAACCCCGAGTTCGACGTGACCAAGCTCGAGGACCGCGACGTCCTCGAGTTCACCGCCGAGGTCGACGTGCGCCCGGAGATCGAGCTGCCCGACCTGGACGGCTTCGCGGTCACCGTCGACGACGTCGAGCTGACCGACGCGGAGGTCGACGAGCAGCTCGACGAGCTGCGCGCCCGGTTCGGCACCCTGACCGGCGTCGAGCGCCCGGCCGAGACCGGCGACTTCGTCTCGATCGACCTGTCCGCGACCGTCGACGGCGAGGCCGTCGAAGAGGCGAGCACCTCGGGGCTGTCCTACGAGATCGGCTCCGGTCAGCTCGTCGACGGCATCGACGAGGCGATCATCGGCGCGACCGCGGGCGAGACCAAGACGTTCACCACCCAGCTCGTCGCCGGTGAGCACGCCGGCAAGGACGCCGAGGTGACCGTGACCGTCCAGTCGGTCAAGACCCGCGAGCTGCCCGAGGCCGACGACGAGTTCGCCCAGATGGCCAGCGAGTTCGACACGATCGACGAGCTGAAGAACGACCTGCGCGAGCGGCTCGGCCGCGTCAAGAAGATGCAGCAGGGCGTCCAGGCCCGCGACAAGGTGCTCGACGAGCTCCTGGAGCGCACCGAGGTGCCGATCCCGGAGAAGGTCCTCGACGCCGAGATCGAGAACCGCAAGCACGACGCGATCCACCCGTTCGACCACGACGAGGCCCAGTTCGCGAAGGCCCTCGAGGCCGAAGGCCGCACCCTCGAAGAGTTCGACGCCGAGACCCGCACCGAGTCGGAGAAGGCCGTCCGCACGCAGCTGCTGCTGGACACCATCGCCGACAAGGAAGAGGTCTCCGTCAACGACGGCGAGCTCACCGAGCGGATCATCTACCAGGCCCAGCGCTTCGGGATCAGCCCGGACGAGTACGTCCAGCGCGCCCAGCAGTCCGGCCAGCTGACCGCGATCTACGCCGACGTGCGCCGCGGCAAGGCCCTCGCCTCGGTGGTCCGCAAGACCACCGTGACCGACGGCTCCGGTGCCGAGGTCGACCTCTCGGAGCTGTTCGGCTCCGACGAGCCGGCAACCGAGGAGACGCAGGTCACCGAAGAGACGGCGAAGACTCCGGCGGAGTGAAGCTGTGAGCGAACTTGGGCGGTGTCAGGCATTCTGCACCGCCCGAGTTCGTTAGGGTCGGATACAAGATCTCAAGCATCTGAAACGACAGCGGTGGCCGTCAGGACGGGGCCACCGCCGGCGCGAAAAGGCAGGCAGACGTGACGCAGCACACGCCCGAGGCGCGGACCGGCACCGCAGGGCTCAACCTCACCGACTCGGTGTTCGAGCGGTTGCTCCAGGAGCGCATCGTCGTCCTCGGTTCCGAGGTCAACGACGAGGTCGCCAACCGGATCACCGCGCAGCTGTTGCTGCTCGACGCGGACGACGCCGAGTCCGACATCCGCTTCTACATCAACTCGCCGGGTGGCTCGGTCACCGCCGGGTTCGCCATCTACGACACCATGCAGCTGATCCGCCCGGACGTCGCGACCTACGCGATGGGCATGGCGGCCTCGATGGGGCAGTTCCTGCTCTCCTCGGGCACGCCGGGCAAGCGCTACGCGCTGCCGCACGCGCGCATCCTGATGCACCAGCCGTCGGCCGGTGTCGGCGGCACGGCGTCGGACATCGCGATCCAGGCGGACCTGTTCAACAAGTGGAAGCAGGAGCTGGCCCGGATCACCGCGGACCAGACCGGGCAGACGGTCGAGCAGATCATCAAGGACGGCGACCGGGACCGCTGGTTCACCGCGCAGGAGGCGAAGGACTACGGGTTCGTCGACCACGTCCTCACCGCCGACATCGCCCGTCCGGGCTCTCGCTGAGCCGAAGCACCAAGGAGACTTTCGATGAGCAACTTCCGGCTCCCGGGTGACTTCCAGGGCCCGAGCATCCCCCAGTCGCGGTACATCCTGCCGTCGTACGTGGAGCGGACCAGCTACGGCGTCAAAGAGTCGAACCCGTACAACAAGCTCTACGAAGAGCGGGTCATCTTCCTCGGCGTGCAGGTGGACGACGCGTCGGCCAACGACGTGATGGCCCAGCTGCTGCACCTCGAGCACGAGGACCCGGACCGCGACATCCTGGTCTACATCAACTCGCCGGGTGGCTCGTTCACCTCGCTGATGGCGATCTACGACACGATGCAGTTCGTTCGTCCGGACATCCAGACGTACTGCCTCGGCCAGGCCGCTTCGGCCGCCGCGGTGCTGCTGTCGGCCGGCACGCCCGGCAAGCGCTACGCGCTGCCGAACTCCCGCGTGCTGATCCACCAGCCGGCCACCGAGGGCACCTACGGCCAGGTTTCCGACCTGGAGATCCAGGCCAACGAGATCCAGCGGGTGCGGCGCCAGATGGAGGTCATCCTGGCCAAGCACACGAACAAGGACCCGGACCAGATCCGGACCGACATCGAGCGCGACAAGATCCTGACGGCCGAAGAGGCCAAGGCGTACGGCATCATCGACGAGGTGCTGCCGTACCGTAAGGCGTCGGCTCTGTAGATCCGCCAGGCCGGTGTGTGTCGAGAAGACGACACACACCGGCATCCTGGTTTAGGGTCGTCCTCTGACGTGCTCCCGGCGCTCGCGGGTGTTCCCGCTCACGGCATCGGACGGGTACCGTCAGTGGCAATGCGTGAGGCTCGCACCCGGTCACCGCACCGGGGGGTCGCACCGTCGCAACACACGTCAGGCGCGGAAACCCGCGCCGGAGGGGACGAGGTCAACGGCCATGGCACGGATCGGTGACGGCGGAGACCTGCTGAAGTGTTCTTTCTGCGGGAAGAGCCAGAAGCAGGTGAAGAAGCTCATTGCCGGCCCCGGGGTCTACATCTGCGATGAGTGCATCGACCTCTGCAATGAGATCATCGAGGAGGAGCTGGCCGAGGCCGGCGACGTCAAGCTCGACGAGCTGCCCAAGCCCGCCGACATCCACGAGTTCCTCGAGCAGTACATCATCGGGCAGGAAGACGCCAAGCGGACGCTCGCGGTAGCGGTCTACAACCACTACAAGCGCATCCAGGCGGACGACAAGGCCGGGCCGAAGGACTCCAAGGAGGAGTCGGTCGAGCTCGCCAAGTCCAACATCCTGATGCTCGGCCCCACCGGGTGCGGCAAGACCTACCTGGCGCAGACGCTCGCGAAGCTGCTGAACGTGCCGTTCGCCATCGCGGACGCCACGGCGCTGACCGAAGCGGGTTACGTCGGCGAGGACGTCGAGAACATCCTCCTCAAGCTCATCCAGGCGGCGGACTACGACGTCAAGCGGGCCGAGACCGGGATCATCTACATCGACGAGGTCGACAAGATCGCCCGCAAGAGCGAGAACCCGTCGATCACCCGTGACGTCTCCGGCGAGGGTGTCCAGCAGGCGCTGCTGAAGATCCTCGAGGGCACCACGGCCTCGGTGCCGCCGCAGGGCGGCCGCAAGCACCCGCACCAGGAGTTCATCCAGATCGACACGACGAACGTGCTGTTCATCGTGGCCGGCGCGTTCGCCGGGCTGGAGAAGATCATCAACGAGCGGGTCGGCAAGCGCGGCCTCGGCTTCGGCGCGGAGATCCGCACCAAGTCCGAAATCGAGGAGAGCGACGTCTTCTCCGACACCATGCCGGAGGACCTGATCAAGTTCGGGCTGATCCCGGAGTTCATCGGCCGGCTCCCGGTCGTGGCGACGGTGAACCACCTGGACAAGGACTCGCTGGTCAACATCCTGACCCAGCCGCGCAACGCCCTGGTGAAGCAGTACAAGAAGCTCTTCGAGATGGACAACGTCGAGCTCGAGTTCACCAAGACCGCGCTCGAGGCCATCGCCGACCAGGCGGTCCTGCGCGGCACCGGCGCCCGCGGGCTGCGTGCCATCATGGAAGAAGTGCTCCAGCCGGTGATGTACGACATCCCGAGCCGCGACGACGTGGCGAAGGTCGTCATCACCGAGCAGACCGTCCGGGAGAACGTGAACCCGACGATCGTCGCCCGGCAGCCGACGCGGCGCGCGCGCAGCGAGCGCGGCGAGAAGTCGGCCTGACCCGCCGGGCGTCTCCGGGCCGCCCGGCCCGGAGACCCGACAGGAAAGCTGAATGACTGCTGACTCCTTCCCGGGTTCCGGGGCCGCTCCTGGCGGCGGCGTGCAAGCGCCGGCGCCGCCGGCCCCGGAGCCCGTCGGGACCCCGGCCGCGCCGGTCCTGGGGTTCCGAGAGCTGAGCGAGCGCGTGATCGCGTCCGTCGCCGACCGGTACCCGTGGCTGCACCGCGTGCTGCTGGGCGTGCTGGCCGTGTTCACCGGGACGTGCGTGGTCGCCGTGGTGTCCCGGCTGTCGCCGTTGCCGCTGATCCCGGTGCCGTTGTTCGTCGTCGCGGCCTACGGGCTGCGGCAGGCCCGTGGGGTCACCGAGCGGCGTCAGCTGTTCAACTGGGTGCTGTTGTTCGCCGTGGCCACGACGGTCGGCTTCTGGCTGATCGCCGTCGTGGGCCGCTGGGTGGAGTGAACCGCCGACGTTCGTAGGGTTTGACGGCGCCGGCGGCTGGGTATGCCGAAGCCGTGGTAGATGCCCTCAGACCCTTCCGGCATCCGGCACTCTTCTATCGCGGTGACGCCGAATACCTCGATGGCGTCGTTCCGTTCCTGCTCGAAGGCCTCGACCGGGGTGAGCCCGTGGCGGTGGCCGTTCCCGGCCGCAACCTGCTGCTGATCGAGAAGGCGCTGGAAGACCGGGCGAACGAGGTCCGGCTGATCGACATGCAGCGGGCGGGCCGCAACCCCGGTGCGATCCTGCCGTCGGTGCTGCACGCTTTCGCCGCCGAGCACGACGGCCCGGTGCGGCTCGTGGGCGAGCCGATCTGGGCCGGCCGCACGGACGCGGAGTACCCGGCGTGCGTGGTGCACGAGGCCCTGATCAACATTGCGTTCGCCGGGCGTGACCTGGGGATCCTGTGCCCCTACGACGTCGGCGAGCTGCCGTCGCCGGTGCTGGCCGACGCCGAGCGCACCCACCCGGAGCTGTGGGGCCTGGCCGGGCCGTTCATCAGCCCGCGTTTCGACCCCGACGGCGTCCGCGCGGACTTCACCCGGCCGCTCGAGCCCCCGCCGGGTGCGGTGGAGCGCGAGTTCGACCTCCGGCAGCTGGCGTCGTTGCGCGGCTTCGCCGAGATCTGGGCCGCCCGCCACGGCCTGCGCCGCCCCCGCCGCGACGACTTCGCGCTGGCCATCGCCGAGCTGGCGACGAACAGCGTCCTCTACGGCGGCGGGACGGGCGTCCTGCGGCTGTGGGCGGACGCGGCGGAGGTGATCGGCGAGGTGAGCGACGCGGGCACGATCGCCAACCCCCTGGCCGGCCGCATCCCGCCGCCGGCGACGACGCTCGGCGGCCGCGGCCTCCTGCTGGTCAACCGCCTGGCCGACCTGGTCCGCACGTACTGGGTCCCGGGCCGCACGACCACCCGCATCCACTTCGCCCGCTGACCCGCTCGCCTCACGTACCCAGAGGGTCGGCCGGCGTGCCCGGAGGGTCGCCTGGCGTGCCTGGAGGGTCGGACGGCGATCCGACCGTCCGGGTACGCAGCCCGACCGGCTGGGTACGCGGTCCGGCCGGCTGGGTGCGGGTCAGTCGGCGCGGGGGACGTGCTTGCCGAGGAAGCTGATCAGGCTGGGCACCACCGTGCGGTTGAACGAGTCGCCGTGCTTGCCGTGGGCGGTGTGCGCGACCGCCGGGTGGGCCGCCTCGATGTAGCGGCGGACGCCGGTGATGAACGAGTCCTCCGTGCCGCACCAGATGCCGTTGGCCACGCCCTTGGTCTCGTCGATGTGCCGCAGCGGGTCGAGCGCGGTCCAGTCCTGGATGCCGGTGAAGATGTGGCGCTTGGCCATCTCCGGCCACGACGTGATCAGCGCCGGGGCCAGCGTCGCGACGGCGGCGGGCGGCTGGCGCCGCTCGACCCGGCGGCGCGTGTACAGCAGCGCGCCGAACCCACCCATCGACACGCCGGTGGCGGCGAACGGCTGGCCGGTCGGGCCGGCGAAGCCGCGGGCCCGCAGCCACTGCGGGACCTCCTCCAGCAGCATGGCCATCGGGTCGTCGCCCGGGTGAACCTCGTGCCAGTAGTTGTCGCCGCCGTCGACGGCCACGAGGCCGAACGCCGGGACCGCCTTGCGGGCGACGTCGCTGGCGAGCTGCTTGAGCGTGCCGGTGGGGGCCGCGCTGCGGGCGTTGCCGTGCAGGCCGTGCAGCATCAGCGACATCGGCAGCCCCTTCGGCGGGGTCTTCGACGGCAGGATGAACACCAGGTCGACCATCCGGCCGCGGGCGGCGGAGTAGACGCGTTCGACGCGCGTGCTGCCCAGCTGGGTGGTCGGGTTCGACGACGTCACGCCGAGCGTGCGCTGCATGGCCGGGCTGAACGGCAGCTTGCCGGTCGCGGTGCCGACGGCCAGCCCGGTCACGGCCAGCCCGGACGCGCCTGCGATCAGCACCGACCGGCGGCTCAGCCACCGCCGGGCGCCCTGGACGGCCTCGGCGACCGCTCCGGCCGGCTCCGCGTCCTCGTTGTGCTCGCTCACCCTGTCTCCATCCCCCTGCCCCCGTAATCAGAGACGCCGCGCACCCGCTCCGCGTTCCCTCTCGCCCCTGTTCACCGGGTCAATCGTTACCACCCTGCCCGGCGTTTCCGGTTCTCGCTCGCCAAGCCGCCTTCGCCGCCTCGGCCGAGCGCCCGGCCCGCTCCACAGTGTCCCCGAGACCCACCGCCATGGTGATCCCGAGGGGGATCAAAATGTGGTCTATGCCCTGTTCACCGGGGCCGAAGTGCCCCGACGCCTCCAGTGTGACGAATCCGTGCAGCGCACTCCAGAGCTGGGCGGCGGCCTGGTACTCGTCCGCGGGGCGGAACCGGCCGGCCGCGATGGCCCGTCCGGTCGCACGGACGATGTGGGTGAACGCCTCCAGCCCCTCCTGCGCGGCTTCGCGGCCTTCCGCGGTGGTCAGGTCGGACAGCGTCGCCCGCTTGCCGCCGGGTGCGGACTGGCCGAACGTCACCGCGAACAGCTGCGGCTGCTCGGCGACCGCCTGCCGGTAGGTGCGGGCCAGTCCGAAGATGTCCGCCACCGGGTCGTCGGTCTCGCCGACGCCGGCCAGCCACGCGCTCAGCCTGCGGAAGCCCGCTCGCGCCACCTCGTCGACCAGGGCCGCCATGCCACCGAAGTGCGTGTAGACGGCCATCGTCGAGACGCCGACCTCGGCCGCGAGCTTGCGGGCCTGCAGGGCCTCGGGACCGCTCTCGTCGAGCAGGCGGATGGCGGCCTCGACGAGCCGGGCCTTGACGTCGGAAGCGCGCGGTTTCGGGCTCATGCTTGCCAGTGTCCCATAACCCTGTTATACCTGTATTCATAACCGCGTTATAGAAGCCGTGGAGGGGTCACATGGGCAACAAGTTCCTCGAAGGCAACTTCGCCCCGGTCAGCCGGGAGCACACGATCACCGAGCTGGCCGTCACGGGGGCGATCCCGGAGTTCCTCGACGGCCGCTACCTGCGCAACGGCCCCAACCCGCTGTCCGAAGTGGACCCCGCGGCCTACCACTGGTTCATGGGCGACGGCATGGTCCACGGCGTGCGCCTGCGCGACGGCAAGGCCGAGTGGTACCGCAACCGGTGGGTCCGCAACCCCGCCGTCGCGGCCACGCTGAACGGCGAGGACGCGAGCCGGTTCTGCGGGCTCGACGCGCTCGGCGCCAACACCAACGTCATCGGCCACGCGGGCAAGACCCTCGCCCTGGTCGAGGCGGGCGCGCCGATCTACGAGCTGACCGACGAGCTCGAGACCGTCGGCCGCTGCGACTTCGACGGCACCCTGCCCGGCGGCTACACCGCCCACCCCAAGCGCGACCCGCGCACCGGGGAGCTGCACGCCGTCTCGTACTTCTTCGGCATGGGGAACAAGGTCCAGTACTCGGTGATCGACGTGCACGGCCGCGCCCGCCGCACGGTCGACGTCGAGGTCACCGGGTCCCCGATGATGCACGACTTCTCGCTGACGGAGAACCACGTCGTCTTCTACGACCTGCCGGTGACGTTCAACGCCGAGATGGCGGTCGCGGCCAGCGTGCCGAGCGCGCTGCGCACGCCGGCGAAGCTGGTGGTGTCGGCCATGGTCGGAAAAGTCCGGGTGCCGGACCCGGTGACCGCGATGATGGCGGGCAAGCTCGGCGCGAACGGCGGCCTGCCCTACCGCTGGAACCCGAAGTACCCGGCGCGGATCGGCGTGATGCCGCGCGAGGGCGGCAGCAAGGACGTCCGCTGGTTCGACGTCGAGCCGTGCTACGTCTTCCACCCGCTCAACGCCTACGACGACGGCGACAGCGTGGTGCTGGACGTGGTCCGCCATCCGAAGATGTTCGACACGCAGCTGCACGGCCCGGACGAGGGCGGCCCGACGCTGGACCGCTGGACGGTCGACCTGGTGGCGGGCAAGGTCCTGGAGGAGCGCCTCGACGACCGCGGCCAGGAGTTCCCCCGGGTGGACGAGCGCCTGGTCGGCCGCCGCCACCGCTACGGCTACGCGATGTCGGCCGACGGCGGCGCGGAGCCCGGCGGCTCGCTGTTCAAGCACGACTTCGAGACCGGCGCCCGCGCCGAGCGCGCGTTCGGAGCGGGCCGCCAGCCCGGCGAGTTCGTGTTCGTCCCCCGCCACGAGGAGGCGGCCGAGGACGACGGGGTGGTGCTGGGGTTCGTGTTCGACCCGGCGACCCGGCGAAGCGACCTGACGATCCTGGACGCGGAGACCCTCGAGACGGTGGCGGCGATCCACCTGCCGGACCGCGTCCCGAACGGCTTCCACGGCAACTGGGTGCCGGTCGGCTAGGTCAGGACGCGGTGGTCGCCGGTGTAAAGGTTCATCGAGTCGCCGCGGAGGAAGCCGATCAGGGTCATCCCGTTCTCCTCCGCCAGCTCCACCGCCAGCGACGACGGGGCCGACACCGCGGCCAGCAGCCCGATGCCCGCCATCGCGGCCTTCTGGACCAGCTCGAACGACGCCCGCCCGGACACCAGCAGCCCGTAGCCCGGTGCCGGGATGCGGCCTTCGAGCACCGCCCAGCCCAGCACCTTGTCCACCGCGTTGTGCCGGCCGACGTCTTCGCGGACGACGGCGAGCGAACCGTCGGGGGTGAACAGTGCGGCCGCGTGGAGGCCGCCGGTGCTGGCGAACACCTTCTGGCTCGCCCGCAGCGCGTCCGGCAGGGCGGACAGCGTCCCGCTCTTCACCGCGAACGCCGCCGAGGCGGGGGAGAAGCGGGTGCGCAGCTTCACCGCGTCGAGCGCCGCCTTGCCGCAGACGCCGCACGAGGACGTCGTGTAGAAGTTGCGCTCGACCCCGGTGTCCGGCGGCGGGACGCCGTCGGCCAGCGCGATGTCCAGCACGTTGTAGGTGTTGCGGCCCTGGTCGTCGACGCCGTCGCAGTAGCGGGCGACCGCCACGTCCGTACGGCCGCCGATCACGCCTTCCGACAGCAGGAAGCCGTGGGCCAACTCGACGTCGTGGCCGGGGGTGCGCATCGTGACCGCCAGCGCCCGGCCGCCGACCCGCAGCTCCAGGGGCTCTTCGGCCGCCAGCGCGTCCGGGCGGCGCCGGTCCCCGGTCGCGGAGATCCGCCGGACCGGCCTGCGCACGGTCACCCTGCCCATCCTCCACACCTTTCGCTGCCCGAAAGTTTGACACTCGCATAGTGCAACACCGGGTATTTAGTAATACATTCCCACCATCATCCCCACTCTAGGAGAGGGTTCCGATGGCTCTCGGCTTCCTGGACCGTTCCCGGATCGTGGCACCTCCCAGCTGGACGCGCTGGCTGGTGCCGCCGGCGGCCCTTTCGGTACACCTGTCGATCGGGCAGGCCTACGCGTGGAGCGTCTTCAAGACGCCGCTCGAGAAGACCATGCACCTGAACGGCACGCAGAGCTCGCTGCCGTTCCAGCTCGGCATCGTCATGCTGGGCCTGTCCGCCGCGTTCGGCGGGACCCTCGTCGAGAAGAACGGCCCGCGCTGGGCGATGTTCGTGTCGATGTGCTGCTTCGCCAGCGGGTTCCTCGTCGCCGCGCTCGGCGTGGCGACCGGGCAGTTCTGGCTGGTCGTCGCCGGCTACGGCGGGATCGGCGGGATCGGGCTCGGCATCGGCTACATCTCGCCGGTGTCGACGCTGATCAAGTGGTTCCCCGACCGGCCGGGCATGGCCACCGGCATCGCGATCATGGGCTTCGGCGGCGGCGCGCTGATCGCCTCGCCGTGGTCGTCCTCGATGCTCGGCACCGCGCCGACGACGAGCACCATCGCGACGGCGTTCCTGGTCCACGGTCTCGTCTACGCGGTGTTCATGTCGATGGGCTGGCTGCTCGTGCGGGTGCCTGCCGACGACTGGAAGCCGGCGGGCTGGGAGCCGAAGACCGACCACGGCAAGGCGATGATCAGCACCGCGAACGTCTCGGCCGCCAACGCGATCAAGACGCCGCAGTTCTGGTGCCTGTGGGTCGTCCTGTGCTTCAACGTCACCGCGGGCATCGGGATCCTGGAGAAGGCGTCCCCGATGATCGTCGACTTCTTCAAGAACACGTCCACCCCGGTCGGCACGGCCGCGGCAGCGGGGTTCGTCGCCCTGCTGTCGCTGTGCAACATGCTCGGCCGGTTCGTCTGGTCGTCCACTTCGGACCTGGTGGGGCGCAAGAACATCTACCGCACCTACCTCGGCGTCGGCGCGGTGCTGTACCTGGTGATCGCGCTGACGGAGAACTCGTCGAAGCTCGTGTTCATCCTGTGCGCCATGGTGATCCTGTCGTTCTACGGCGGCGGTTTCGCGACGGTCCCGGCGTACCTGAAGGACCTCTTCGGCACCTACCAGGTCGGCGCGATCCACGGCAGGCTGCTCACCGCGTGGTCGGTGGCCGGCGTGCTCGGCCCGCTGATCGTCAACCGCATCGCCGACAGCGAAAAGGCGGCGGGCAAGTCGGGCCCGGCGCTCTACGAGCTGTCGTTCTACATCATGATCGGCCTGCTCGTGGTCGGCTTCGTGGCCAACGAGCTGGTGCGGCCGGTCAAGGAGAAGTACCACGAGCCGGTCCGCGAGGCCGTCGGGAGTGAGGCGTGATGAGCGAACCGTCGACGAAGCCGAACCGGCTGCCGCTGATCGTGCTGGCGTGGGCCTGGGTGGTGCTCCCGTTCGGGTACGGGGTGTACCAGCTGTTCCTGAAGCTGGTCCAGCTGTTCGGGTGAGCAGGGGAGTGCTCGTCACCGGCGCGTCCCGCGGTATCGGGCGCGCGGTGGCCACGGCGTTCGCGGCGCGGGGCGACCGGGTGGCCGTCCACTACGGGCACCGCGCCGCGGACGCCGGGGAAACGCTCTCGCGGCTGGCCGGCGAGGGGCACGTGCTGATCGGCGGCGACCTCGCCGACCCCGAGGCGGCCCGGCAGCTCGCCGACGCGGCCGAAGCCGGGCTCGGCGGGGTCGACGTGCTGGTCAACAACGCCGCCGTCGCGACCACGGCCGAGACCGCGCACCCGGTCGGCGCGGTGTCCTACGCGGACTGGCAGCGGATCTGGCGGCGCACCGTCGACGTCAACCTCTTCGGCGCGGCCAACCTCAGCTACTGCGTCGCCCGGCACCTCATCGCCCGCGGCGCGCCGGGGCGGATCGTCAACATCGGGTCGCGCGGGGCGTTCAAGGGCGAGCCCGACCACCCCGCGTACGGCGCCAGCAAAGCCGCGCTGCACGCGCTCGGCCAGTCGCTCGCCGTCTCCCTCGCGCCCCACGGCATCGCCGTGACGTCGGTGGCGCCCGGCTTCACCGCCACCGAGCGCGTCGCCGGGCGGATCGACGACGCTCTGCGCGCGCAGAGCCCGTTCGGGCGGGTCGGCACCCCCGAAGAGGTCGCCGCGGCCGTCGTGTACCTGGCCTCCGCGGAGGCGACCTGGGCCTCCGGGACGATCCTCGACCTCAACGGAGCCTCACACCTGCGGCTGTGACCCGGCTCTCACCCGTGCAGCGGTGCCCGGCGCGGCGGCGTCCAGGCAGTCGTGCATGCACTGGGCAAGATCGCCGTCGCCGGGCTGGCTCTCGTCGTGTTCGGCGGCACGGCTTACGGCTACGTGAACCTCCGCTCCCTCGACGGCGTGTCGCGGGACAACGTCATCGACGCCGAAGGCGAGACGAAGCCGGGGGAACAGCCCGCCGACGGCTCGCTCGACATCCTCCTCGTCGGCCGCGACTCCCGCAGCGACAACCAGGGCAACCCGCTGCCCGCGGACATGCTGCGCGAGCTGCGGGCCGGCGCCAACGGCGACGACCTCACCGACACCCTGATCGTGCTGCGGATCCCGAACGGCACCAAGGAGGTGAAGGCCTTCTCCATCCCCCGGGACAGCTACGTCTCGATGGCGGGCGGGAAGGGCAAGATCAACGCCGCGTTCGGCCGGGCGAAGGCCGCCGAAGCGCGGCGGCTGCGCACCGCGGGCGAGACCGACAAGGCGAAGATCAACCAAGGCGCGCTCACCGCCGCGCGCCGCGCCACGCGGCAGGCGGTCGAAGACCTCACCGGGGTGAAGATCGACCACTTCGCCGAGGTCAACCTGCTCAGCTTCTACGAGATCAGCAAGGCGATCGGCGGGGTCGACGTCTGCCTGAAGAAGGCGACCAAGGACGAGAACTCCGGCGCCGACTTCCAGGCCGGGCCGCAGCGCGTCTCGGGTGCGGACGCGCTCGCCTTCGTCCGGCAGCGCGACGGCCTCCCGGGAACCGACCTGGCCCGCGTCCGGCGCCAGCAGGTGTTCCTCGCCGGCCTGGCCCGGCAGGTGCTCTCGGCGGGCACGCTCGCCGATCCGGGGAAGCTGTCCGACCTGATCGACGCGGTGAAGCGCTCGGTGGTGCTGGACGGCTCGTGGAACCTGCTCGACTTCGTCGGGCAGATGCGCGGGGTCAGCGGCGGCGGCATCCGGTTCGCGACGATCCCGGTCGTCAACGTCGACTACCGCTACAGCAGCAGCGATCCGCGGGCGACGGCGGTGCAGGTCGACCCGGCCGCGGTGAAGGCCTTCGCGGCGAGCCTGATCGGGCCCGCGGCGCCCGCCGCCCCGACCGGACCCCCCGCGCCGCCCGCGGCGGTCACCGTCGACGTCTCCAACGCGAGCCCGAAGGAAGGTCTCGCGGGCCGGGTGGCGGGCGTCCTGCGCGAGAAGGGGTTCACGGCGACCGCGGCGGGCAACACCGCCGCCCGCCGGACCTCACTCGTCCGCTTCGGTCCCGACCTGGCCGAACGCGGTGCCGCGGTGGCGAAGGCGCTGGGCGGGCTGACCGCGCAGCAGTCCGCGTCGGTGCCGTCCGGCCACATCGAGGTGGTGCTCGGGACGGTCTACTCCGGCCCCGGCGCGGCCGCGGGCGGCGGCGCTCCCGGCGGCGTCGCGGACGACCCGATCACCTCGAACGGCGTCGTCTGCGTCGACTGACCGGACGGGTGAAATTGCCCGATCGCGAAGTTCCGGATTTTCCGTCGAATCCCTGAATTGCGCGGGAATTCCCGTGCACTGGACCACGGTGGACCACGAGGGTCAGTGGTCTTGACGTTGCCGCACTGGTGAGGCAGGGTGCGGTGACCGTCGCCGGGGTGGACCCCGCGCCGGCGGGAAAGTTCACCCGATCAGTGGGTGATCTTGGAAACTCAATTTCAGGGAATACGGAAAGTCCGGAATTTATGCGCAGCAGCGTCGCCCGCGGTGGGTGGATCTTGCCCATCCTCGCTTCAGCCGTTCTTTCTGCCGGGTGCCAGTCGGCGTCCGCTTCGGCGCACTACCCGGGCGCGATCGACGCGTGCCGGCTGCCCGGGCCGAACGCCCAGGCGCGGCTCGCACCCGGGACCGTCGAAATCCCGGCCGACTCGGTGAAGGCCACCGACACCAAGGTCATCCCGGACGACCACGCCAGCGAGGGCAACGAGGTCACCACCTGCCGCCGCCTGTTCGCGCGCGACCTCGGCGGCGGCAAGCCCAACCTGCAGGACTACCGGTCCGTCACGATCGCCGTCGTGCGGTTCACGCAGTCCGACGCGGACGAGGCCGCGGCCAAGGCCACCCAGCTGATGACCGACGCGCTCGGCGACCACTCGGGCGTCCGGCTCGCCACCGGCGTCGGCGACGAGGCCGGCTTCTCCGAGCAGTGGGGTGCCGTCCGGACCGGCAACGTCGTGCTCGGCGTGGCACTGGCCGACGGCGGCACCGAAGCCGCGCTGATCCCGCCCGCGACCCTGGACGACGTCCAGGCCGTGGTCACGGACATGACCGAAACCCTGCGGAAGGACTACCGGGGCTGAGACCCCGGTTCGAGCCGCACCACGATCGCCTTCGACACCGGCGTGTTCGACTTGTCCGCCACCGAGTCCAGCGGCACCAGCGCGTTCGCCTCCGGGAAGTACGCGGCCGCGCAGCCGCGGGCGGTCGGGTAGGCGACGATCCGGAACCCGGGTGCGCGACGGTCGCCGTCGCGCCACTCGGACACCAGGTCGACCACGGCGCCGTCGGCCAGGCCCAGCGCGGCGAGGTCGTCCGGGTTCACCAGCACCACGCGGCGGGCGTTCTCGATCCCGCGGTAGCGGTCGGAGAGCCCGTAGATGGTGGTGTTGTACTGGTCGTGGCTGCGCAGGGTCTGCAGCAGCAGCCGGCCCTCGGGGGCCTGCGGGTACTCCAGTCCGGACACCGTGAAGTTGGCCTTGCCGTTGGCGGTCCCGGTGAACTCGCGGGAGTCGCGCGGCGCGTGCGGCAGCACGAACCCGTCCGGTTCGCGGACCCGGCGGTTGTAGTCCTGGCAGCCCGGCACGACCCGGGAGATGCGGTCGCGGATCAGGTCGTAGTCGGTCTCGAACGTCCGCCACGGCACGGCGTGACCCGCGCCGAACAGCTTCTCCGCCAGCCGGCAGACGATGGCGACCTCGGAGAGCAGGTGCTCGCTCGCCGGCTTCAGGCGCCCGTGCGAGGCGTGCACCTGCGACATCGAGTCCTCGACGGTGACGAACTGCTCGCCGCTCGCCTGGACGTCACGCTCGGTCCGGCCGAGCGTGGGCAGGATCAGCGCGGTGCGGCCGTGCACGACGTGGGAGCGGTTCAGCTTCGTGGAGACGTGCACGGTCAGCGAGCAGGAGCGCAGCGCCTTTTCGGTCAGCTCGGAGTCCGGTGTCGCCGAAGCGAAGTTGCCGCCGACGGCGAAGAACACCTTGCCGCGGCCGTCGCGCATCGCCCGGATCGCGTCGACGGTGTCGAAGCCGTGCTCGCGCGGGACCTCGATGCCGAACTCGGCGGCCAGCGCGTCCATGAAGGACTGCGGCATCTTCTCCCAGATGCCCATGGTCCGGTCGCCCTGCACGTTCGAGTGCCCGCGGACCGGGCACAGGCCGGCGCCGGGCTTGCCGATCATCCCGCGCACCAGCGCCAGGTTCGCGATCTCGGAGATCGTCGGCACCGCGTGCTTATGCTGGGTGAGGCCCATCGCCCAGCAGTAGATGGTGCGTTCGGAGGAGGCGATCATCCGCGCGACCCGCTCGATCTGCGCGCGGCCGAGGCCGGTGGCGCGCTCGACCTCCGGCCAGTCGATCTCCCGCAGGTGCGCGGCGTAGGCGTCGAAGCCCTCGGTGACCCGCTCGACGAAGTCGCGGTCGACGATCGCGCCCGGCGCCTCGGCGTCCCAGGCCAGCAGCAGGTGCCCGACGGCCTGGAACAGCGCCAGGTCACCGCCGAGGCGGACCTGGGCGAACTCGTCGGCCAGCGGCGTGCCCTTGCCGACGACACCGCGGACGTTCTGCGGGTTCTTGAACCGCATCAGCCCGGCTTCGGGCAGCGGGTTGACGGCGATGATCTTGGCGCCGTTGCCCTTGGCCTCTTCGAGTGCGGAGAGCATCCGCGGGTGGTTGGTCCCGGGGTTCTGCCCGACGACGACGATCAGGTCGGCCTTGTGGATGTCGGCCAGGCTCACCGAGCCCTTGCCGACGCCGGTGGTGGCTGACAGCGCCGCGCCCGAGGACTCGTGGCACATGTTGGAGCAGTCGGGCAGGTTGTTGGTGCCGAAGGAGCGCACCAGCAGCTGGTAGAGGAACGCGGCCTCGTTGCTGGTGCGGCCGGAGGTGTAGAAGATGGCCTCGTTCGGGTCGGTCAGCGCTTTGAGCTCGCCGGCGACCAGTTCGAAGGCGTCGTCCCACGAGATCGGCTCGTAGTGGCTCGCGCCGTCCCGCAGCACGAACGGCTCGGTGATCCGGCCCTGCTGGCCCAGCCAGTAGTCGGTCTTGGTTTCGAGGTCGCCGATGGGGTGCTGCGCGAAGAACTCGCGGCCGACGCGTCGTTTGGTGGCTTCCTCGGCAACGGCCTTGGCCCCGTTTTCGCAGAACTCGGCGAGCTTGCGCTTCTCACCGTCGACCTCACGGGGTTCCGGCCACGCGCAGCCGGGGCAGTCGAAGCCTTCGCGCTGGTTGAGCAGCCGCAGGGCCTTGATGGTCCGCCCGGTGCCGAGCTGTTCGACGCTGCGCGCGAGCGAGACGGCAACCCCGGGTATCCCGGCGGCCCACCCTTTCGGCTTACCCACCTCGAGGCGGGTCTCGTCCACGTCCTGCAGCGGCGCTTCACGGGTCATGGGTTCATCGTGCGCCTCCATGATCGGGTGCCGCCACGAGGGTCACGCCTTTTCCGCGCGCAACCCCCGGTCGGTGAGAGTGAGGAGGGGGCCGGCGCGGGGGTGGGCAGGCGTGGGTCTTGGGGTTTGTGAGGGCGCTTGCCTGGGGTGGGCGGGGCGGGGTCGCGCGACGGTCACGCCTTTCTGCGCTGCCCCGATCGGCGAGGGTGCTGAGGGGGAGGAGCTCGCCGAGGGAGCCGGCGCGGTGGCCGGCCGGCGTCGGCCTTCGGGTTCGCGCGCGGCGGTTGCCTGGGGTGGGGGTGCTGGGCAGCCGTTTCGTGGCTGGCGCGAGGTCACGCCTTTTCCGCGCGCAACCCCCGGTCCGCCACCGTGACCACGAACAGCAGCCCGCTGATGACGACCAAAGCCACGGCCAGCCGGTGCAAGCCCGCCGAGTCCGCGTGCGGGCCGTAGCAGAGCGCGATCAGCGTCGAGGCCACTATCGCTCCGAGGTACTGGGCCGTGCGGAACAGGCCGCTCGCCGTGCCCATCTGCTCGGCCGGGGCCTCGCGGTACAGCGTCGTCTGGTTCGCGACGCTGGTCAGGCCCTGGGCGAGCCCGAACAACGCGGCCAGCGCCAGCAGCGCGCCGACCCACGTGCCGTCGTGGACGAGCAACAGCAGGGCCGAACCGCCGGCCAGGGCCACCGCGACCGTCACCAGGCGGGCCTTGATGCCCGACGCCCGCCCGGAGAACGCCGCCGCGCAGACCGCCGTGCCCGACATCGGCAGCAGCATCAGCCCGGCCGTCTCCTCCGACAGCCCGCGCGCGGTCTCCAGCCACTGGACGTACCCGAACATGATCGCGTAGATCGCCATGAAGCTCAGCGCCTGCCGCAGGTACGTCCGCAGGATCGCGCTGTTGGCCGCGAGCATCCGCAGGTCCAGGAACGGCGCGTCCCGCCGGAGCTCGACCAGCGTGAACGCCGTCCCGAAGGCCGCGACGACGGCGAGCAGCCAGACCTCGGCGCCCGGGTCCATCAGGAAGAACAGCAGCGCGAGCAGGGTCGCGGAGAACAGCGCGATGCCGAGCACGTCGATCCGGGTGGCCGTCCGCGCGCCGCGGTCGTCCTTCGGCACCCACAGCAGCGCCAGGACCAGCGACAACCCCGCGAGCGGGATGTTCACGGCGAAGATGGCCGGCCAGCCGAACAGCCCGATCAGCAGCCCGCCCAGCGTCGGCCCGATCACCATCACCGTCTGCGCGGACATCGACAGCAGCGACAGCACCCGCGCGGGCACGCCCTGGCCGCTCGCCTCGGCGTGGTGGCGCAGCACGGCCATCGCGGCCGGGAACCCGGCGCACGTGCCAAGGCCGAGGACCACGCGCACCCCGGTCAGCCAGCCGACCGAGATCGGGATCATGCCCGCGATCCCGGCGACGATGACGAGCGTCGCGCCGCCGAGCAGGACGCGGCGGGCGCCGTGGCGGTCGACCAGCAGGCCGACCACCGGCTGCCCGACCGCGGTGGCCAGGTAGAGCGCCGAGATCAGCCAGGCGGTCTGCCCGGGTCCGGCGCCGAAGCTCTGCCCGATCGGCACGAGCGCGACGGCGATGAGCGTGGAGTTGATCGGGTTGAGCACCGCGCCGGCCACCAGTGGGGTGACCAGGCGGGCGCCGAACTTGGCGGGCGCGGTGACGGTGGTCGTGGCGAGCTCCTTCAGTGTTCGGCGACGCGCTGCAGCAGCGGCAGCGCGCGCGTGACGGCGTCGAGTTCGGCCGGGGACAGCTCGTCGAGCAGCGCCTGGGCCAGCCACTCGTCGCGGTGCTGCTGGATCCCGCGCACGGTGTCGCGGCCGGCGTCGGACAGGCTGATCACCACGCGCCGCCGGTCGGCCGGGTCGGGGGTGCGGGCGAGGTAGCCGAGCTCGTCGAGAACGCCGAGGGTGGCGGCCATGGACTGCTGCCGCACGTGCTCGGCGGCGGCCAGCTCACCCTGCGTGGCGGGGCCTTCGCGGTGAAGCCGGTGCATGACGGCGGACTGCGACGGCGTCAGGATCCCGGCGTTGTCGACGTGCCGCAGCCGCCGGTGCAGCTGCCCGACGACCCCACGGATCCAGCCGGCGCTCTCGGCGACGTGCGCAGGTATTTCGCCCATGCACACAGTTTAACTGTGCAGTCCAAACTGTGTAACTGGATGTGACGAACGGCTAGTCCGGGCAGCCGTCGAGGGTGGGGACCGGGTACTTGGGGTCGTAGTAACCGGGTGCGTCCCGCTCGCCCGTCGTCGGCACCGGCGCCGGCGGGTTCGCGTAGCCCGGCGCCAGGTAGCCCTCCTTGGCCGCGGCGCAGCCCACCGACGAGTACGCGCTGGAGGTGTTCTCGAGCCACAAGCCCTGGCTGCTCTCCGCGAACGAAGAGCCGCTCCGGAGCACGTACGTCTCGTCGAGGCGCTCGAACGTGACGATCTCCGCCGGGCTCAGCAGCTCCTTGGGGTGGGCGTGGTCGAAGGCGTACGCGACCGCGTACTTCGCCTCGACGACCAGCTCACCGGGCTTGGCGCCGGCGCGGGCGGTGAGCGTGCCGAACGTCCGCGGGCCCGCGTCGAGCAGGTGGTAGCCGTCGGCGATCTCGGTCACGTACGCGGCGAAGCCGCCGCGGTTCTTCTCCGGCTTCTTGGCCAGCTCGGGCACGATCTGGTCGCGGTCGTCGGCGGCGAACAGCGCCGCGTACGCCTTCCCGTCGTGCCCGGTCAGCACCGCCGGGTCGAGGTGCGCCGCGGTGATGGCCTGCTTGACCTTCGCGTACGCCTCCGCGACCGTCTCGGCCTTGAAGGACCCGACCGCGGCCGGTGCGGGGGCGGTGATCCCGTCCACACCCTTCGGCCAGACGTCGGCGGGGGTGTGCGCGTACGGGTGCGCCAGGTCGACCGGGGCGACGTCCGGCACCGACGTCGGGTCCGGTGGGCCGGCGTCGTGGGCGGGCCGGCGGCCGGCCAGCACGATCGCCGTCGTCGTCACGGCCAGGACGAGCAGGAACGCCGCGAAGCCCCACCACCGGCGGCTCGGGCGGCGCCTGGCGCGGTTCTGCTGCTTGCGGAGCTGCTTGCGGTCCTTCTTCGCACCGAGCCAGGCATCGGTCTGCGCGTGCTTGCGCCAGTCCGGGTCCATCAGGTCCGGGTGCGTTTCGAGCAGGTTGTCCTCGTCCACGTGCGTCCCCCCAAGGTCGACGACTGACTCATCGACGGTGGGGGACGGGCGTTACCCGAAGTACGCGAATTCGTTGACGCCGACGCCCTGCAGCTGGTGCACGATGATCGCCGCAGCGACCAGGCCGACCACGATGAGCAGGGCGAGCACGCCCGGCCAGCGGCTCTGGCCCGGCTGCTGGTAGCCGCCCGCGCGGCGTTCTCGCCTGCGCCGCTTCTTGAGGTCCTTCTTCGCGCCCAGCCAGGCGTCCCGTGCGGCGTACTTCTGCCAGTCCGGGTTCATCAGGTCCGGGTGCGTCTCGAGGCGCCGGTCGTCCGGCTCCTGCGGCTGCTGAGGCTCTGCCATCGTCAGAGTGCCTTCCCCCTGGGTGACCCGCCGTGACGGGTTCGTAGACTTGTCCATTGTGACCGAGAACGCTCCGCAGCAGACCACCGACCTTCCGGGTGCCTGGGACCCGGCCGCCGAGGAAGCACCGATGTACGACCGCTGGGTAGCGGCCGGGTACTTCACGGCCGACGCCTCGTCGGAGAAGCCGCCGTTCTCGATCGTACTGCCGCCGCCGAACGTCACCGGTTCGCTGCACATGGGGCACGCCCTCAACCACACCCTGATGGACGCGATGAGCCGCCGCCGTCGCATGCAGGGCTACGAGGTGCTGTGGCTGCCGGGCATGGACCACGCCGGCATCGCGACGCAGAACGTCGTCGAGCGCCAGCTGGCGGGTGAGGGCCTTTCGCGCCACGACCTGGGCCGCGAGAAGTTCGTCGAGCGCGTCTGGGAGTGGAAGGCCGAGTACGGCGGCAAGATCCTCGGCCAGATGAAGCGCCTCGGCGACGGCGTCGATTGGTCGCGCGAGCGCTTCACCATGGACGAGAACCTGTCCAAGGCCGTCCAGACGGTGTTCAAGAACTTCTTCGACGAGGGCCTGATCTACCGGGCCGAGCGGATCATCAACTGGTGCCCCCGCTGCCAGACGGCGCTGTCGGACATCGAGGTCGACCACAACGACGACGACGGCGAGCTCGTCTCGATCCGCTACGGCGACGGCGACAACGCGATCGTGGTGGCGACGACACGCGCGGAGACGATGCTGGGCGACACCGCGGTCGCCGTCCACCCGGACGACGAGCGGTACGCGCACCTGGTCGGCACCGAGGTCGAGCTGCCGCTGACCGGCCGCCGCATCCCGATCGTGGCCGACAAGCACGTCGACCCGGAGTTCGGCACCGGTGCGGTCAAGGTCACCCCGGCGCACGACCCCAACGACTTCGAGATCGGCCGCCGCCACGACCTGCCGATGCTGACGATCATGAACGAGCGCGCGGAGATCACCGCGCCGGGGCCGTTCGAGGGCCTCGACCGGTTCGAGGCGCGCCCGGCGATCGTCGCGGCGCTGCGCGAGCTGGGCCGGATCGTCGCGGAGAAGCGGCCGTACGTGCACGCGGTCGGGCACTGCTCGCGGTGCGACACGGTGGTCGAGCCGCGGCTGTCGCTGCAGTGGTGGGTCAAGGTCGAGCAGCTGGCCAAGCTGGCCGGCGACGCGGTCCGCGACGGCCGGACGAAGATCCACCCGCCGGAGCTGGGCAAGCGGTACTTCGACTGGGTCGACAACATGCACGACTGGACGATCTCGCGCCAGCTGTGGTGGGGCCACCGCATCCCGGTGTACTACGGCCCGGACGGGGAAGTCGTGTGCGTCGGCCCGGACGAGCAGCCGCCGACGGGTGAGGGCTGGACGCAGGACCCGGACGTGCTGGACACGTGGTTCTCGTCGGGCCTGTGGCCGATGTCGACGCTGGGCTGGCCGTCGTCGTCGGAGGACCTGGCCAAGTTCTACCCGACGAGCGTGCTCTCGACGGGCTACGACATCCTGTTCTTCTGGGTGGTCCGGATGATGATGTTCGGCGTGCACCAGATGCACGGCGCGCAGCCGTTCGACCACGTGTACCTGCACGGCCTGATCCGCGACGCGCAGGGCAAGAAGATGTCGAAGTCGCGCGGCAACGTGATCGACCCGCTGGAGTGGATGGACGCGTACGGCGCGGACGCGACCCGGTTCACCCTGGCCCGCGGCGCCAACCCGGGCGCGGACATGGCACTGGCCGACGAGTGGGCGGCGGGCTCCCGCAACTTCTGCACGAAGCTGTGGAACGCGACGAAGTTCGCGATGATGAACGGCGCTTCGGTCGCTTCGCCGTTGCCGGAGGCTTCTTCTCTGACGGAGGCGGACCGCTGGATCCTCGGCCGCCTCGGCGCACTGGTGTCCGAAGTGGACGGCCTGTTCGAGGAGTTCCAGTTCGCGAAGGTGGCGGGCGCGCTCTACCAGTTCACCTGGAACGAGCTGTGCGACTGGTACTTGGAGCTGGCGAAGGTCCAGCTGTACCAGGGAGATGACGCTCGGGTCGCCGCAACGCGCGCTGTCCTCGGCCACGTGCTGGACACGGTGCTGCGGTTGCTGCACCCGTTCATCCCGTTCATCACGGAGAAGCTCTGGACGGCCCTGACCGGCGGCGAGTCGCTGGTGATCGCTTCGTGGCCTTCCGCTTCGCCGGGTTACGCCGACCCGGTCGCGGACGCCCGGATCGCGGACGTCCAGAAGCTGGTGACGGAGATCCGCAGGTTCCGCGCGGACCAGGGCCTGAAGCCGGGCCAGAAGGTGGCGGCGCGCCTGGCGGGTTACGCGGGTGGCCACGAGGACGCGGTCCGTTCGCTGGTCCGGTTGACCCCGCCGGCCGACGACTTCGCGGCGAGCGCCTCGCTGGAGGTGGCCCTGGCGGACGGCGTGGTGACGGTGGAGCTGGACCTGTCGGGAACGGTCGACGTCGCGGCGGAGCGCAAGCGCCTCGAGAAGGACCTGGCGGCGGCCCGGAAGGAGCTGACCCAGACGGAGGCGAAGCTCGGCAACGAGGCGTTCATCGCGAAGGCCCCGGAGCAGGTGGTGGCGAAGATCAAGACCCGCAAGGAAACGGCGGAGGCGGACATCGACCGCATCACGGCCCGCTTGGCGGCGCTGCCGGCTTCCTGAGATTGTGGACGAAAGCCCGGCACTCTTTCGCGGAGTGCCGGGCTTTGTCGTATCCACGGTGGGAAGCTGACGAAGAATCACCGTGTGGTCAATAGTTCTTGACGACGGGCCGTGCGTTGACACTGGCGGTGAGCGGGGGGAAAGTCGGTTCGTGGTCGACGACCGGCTCCCTGGGGAATCCGAGCCGCAGATGAAGCGGTATCGGTGCACGGTACCGGGCTGTGATAAAACGGCTCGTTCGATCGGCACCCCGATGTGTTCCAGGCACAAGCTGCCGATGGAGCCGTTACCCGGCAGTGGGCACTGAGAAGATCACTTTCAGGGTCGTGCAGTAGCCGCGGGCACTCGCGATGGCGGCCGAGTAACTGGCGATGGCCAGCAACAAGAAAACCGTGGTGGTCACGGCGGTGCCCAGCAACGAGTTCCGGGCGGGTACGAGCAACGCGATGGTGAGGGCGGCAAGCCCGAGGTGGACGAAGATCAGCGTGCAGTACATGTCGAGCCGGGTGCGAAACTGATCGTGGTGCAGGCGTAGCCGGGCGGGGATGTCTTCGCCGCGCCGGAGCATGAGGTCTTGTGTGTCCTGGCCGCGACTGATGCGGTCTTCGGTAGCGCGGAGGATGTTGCCGAGCTTTGTGGGCAGCATGCGGTGCGGGAACGGATACTCGCGCTGGGCCTGTGCGAGCCGAAACTCCCTGCTTGCTACATCCGGAGGGAGTACGCGCCGCCAGTCGAACGATTGCGCTGCCCGGTATTCGGGGGTGTCGGGAACCTCATCCTGGCGGAAGACTTCTTCGACCAAGCGGACGAAGGCGAGCTCGTATCGGTTGTTGTCGAGCATTGCTCGCCTAGCTGTTTCGAACGCCCGATTGGTCTGCTCCTGGAGCTTGTCTGTGAGCCTGTGCCACCTTCGCGCTTTGTATCGGACCATGATGCGGTACACGCCCAGCCAGACCAGCGGGCCCTTCCAGTAGCCTTCGAAGAACCTGATCGCCGAGAATGAGAACGCCTGGCTGACCAGAGCTGCCAAGACCAGGGCGAACAGCAGCACCACGAGGATGCCCAGCGGCTTCGCGGTCAACCCGACCACTGCTGCGCCCAAGTCGAAGTTACCCTGGCTGCGCAGTTGCAGGAGCACCGCGCCGCAGCCGACCAGCATGGCGGCGGGCATCCAAGCACTCAAGCTCAGCTGGTCGAGCACCTTGCCGATGAACTGGGACAACCCTTCGGGCGGCTTCTGCTCCTTCTCCGCAGGGTTGCTGCTCGGCTCGGCGTCGGCCACCCGGACATGATGGCCCATCGGTGACCCCGGGCCCGGGCAACGCGCCGCGGAACCTCAACCGGTCTCGGTCGCCCGCGCTGCTTCGATCAACGCCACCACCTCGGCCGTCACCCGACGGTCCGAAGGCGTCGCCAGGTACGTCTGCATTCGGGGCGTCGGCTCTTTCAACGGCCGGAAGGCCACCCCCGGCACCGGCAGCAGGTTCGCGTGCGCCCGGTAGAACACCGTCCAGTGTGGACGGCCGAACCCCAGCGTTCCCAACGTGTCCTGCGCCGTCGTGAAGTCCGGTCCCAGCACCGGCTCGAACCCCGCCTCCCGGCAACACGAAACCACCAGGTCGTACAGCGGCTGGTTCCGCGACGGCGGACTCAGCCGCGCGGGAAGCGAAGCCAGTGAAGCGAAGGAAACCACAGAAGACGAAGCCAGCGGGTGGGACGCGGGCAAAGCCACGAACACCTCGTCCATCCACAACGGAGTCAAGTCGAGCCCGGACGAAGGCCAGGGACCCCGCACGATGGTCGCGTCCAGGGATCCGTCCCGCACTCGCTGCAACCGCTGAAGAGTCGGCGCGTGAACCAGCTCCAACGAAGTCGAAGGAGAAACCCGGGCGAACGCGCGAAGCAGCGCATCCAACCGGTCACCCAGACCCTCGCTCGTGCCGAGCCGCAGCAACCGGACGTCGCGCAGCGATGCCACCGACTCTGCCGCCCGGCGCGCCGCCGCCAGCACCTCCCGTGCCTCCGGCAGGAACCGCTGCCCCGCCTCCGTCAAGACCACCGAACGCGTCGTGCGGGAAAACAACGTCACGCCCAGCGACCGCTCCAGCCGCCGGATCTGCTGGCTCACCGCAGGCTGGACGATGTGCAGGCGCTCCGCCGCGCGGCCGAAGTGCAGTTCCTCCGCCACCGTCACGAAGTACCTCAGCTGGCGCAGCTCCACCGACCGGCCCCCATTCATCAGGATTCGTGATCAGTGTAGGAGCGTCTTGGCCATCGAAAAGCCGGCGCCCGCGAACGACGCTGAACCCATGCCGATCACGGAAGTCAACGGAACCCGCCTCCACTACGAAGACGACGGCACCGGCCCGGCCCTGCTGCTCCTGCACGGCTGGGGGACCAGCGGCCGCGTCTGGGGCTCGTGCCTGCCCGACCTCGTGCGCGACCACCGCGTCGTCACCCTCGACTGGCGCGGGTGCGGCCGCTCCGACCGCCCCGCCGAAGGCAACACCATCGCGCAGATCACCGCCGACCTCACCCGGCTGGTCGAAACGCTGGAGATCGAGCCCACCGTCGTCGGGTCCAGCATCGGTGGCCTCTTCGCCACCGAACTCGGCCTGAAGCGGCCGGACCTGGTCGACCACGTCGTCGCCGTCGGCAGTCCCGGGTACTGGCCGGGCACCGGCATGCTCGACCAAGTCCTCAGCCTGCGCGGACAGCTCGTCGACGACCGGGCGGGCACGCTGGCGGGCTGGGTGCCGGGCTGGTTCGCACCCGGCGCCGCGCGCGAGCTCGTCGACTGGACGCTCCGCCAGCTGCTCGACTCCGGCACCTACATCGACGCCCTGTTCACCGAATGCACCACCTACGACCCACGGCCGCGGCTGAAGGACCTGAAGACCCCGATCACCTACCTGCACGGCGAGCTCGACGCCCAGATCCCCCTGGAGGTGCCGCGCACCTGCGCCGCGGAAACGCCCGGCGCCCGCGTGCACGTCCTCGCCGGCTGCGGGCACCTGCCGCACCAGGAAAACCCGCGCGCGTTCACCGCCGCTCTGCGAGAGATCGTCTGAACGATGCCGGAAGTGACGCTCGAAGACACCGTCGTCCACTACGACCGGACCGGCGACGGCCCCGCGCTGCTCCTGCTGCACGGCACCGCCGCCTCCCGCGAACAGTGGGCACCGCTGACCGCGCAGGCGGACGGCTTCACCGTGCTGGCCCCGGACTTCCCCGGCTCCGGCCGGACCACCGACGACGGCGGCCCGATCACCGTCGAAGCCCTCGCCGCCCAGGCCGAAGCCGTCCTGGACGACGCCGGGTTCGACACCGCCCACGTCGTCGGGCACTCGCTCGGCGGGGTCGTCGCGGCCCAGCTGGCCGGTACCCGCCCGCGCCGCGTCCGGAGCGCCGTCCTGCACGCCGCCTGGCCCGCGACCGACGTCCGGCAGGACGCCGAGTTCCGCTACTGGCTGGACCTGCTGGAGACCGGGACCTTCGCCCGCATGCTGCCGCTGATGGCCTTCGGGCCGCGGTACTGGGAACAGGCCACCGCGGAGAGCAACGAACAGCTCGTCAAGACGCTCGAGACGGTGATCCAGCCCGGCGCGGACCGGCAGATCGAAGCCGACCGCGCCGTCGACCTGCGGCCGGTGCTCGGCCGGATCACCGCGCCGGTGCTGGTGCTCGGCAGCGCGCACGACCGGATCGTCACCGCGGACCAGCAGCGTGCGCTGGTCGCCGCGATCCCGGACGCGCGCGCCGCCGAGATCGACGCGGGGCACGGTGCCCCGGCCGAACTGCCGGACGAGTTCGCCCGGCTCGTGCTGGGCTTCGTCAGGTCAGCGCCTTGAGCACGGCCGCGGCGGCGCCGGCCATCCCGGCTTGGAACGGGTGGTAGGCGGCCGCCGCGAAGATGTTCGGGTCCTTGCCGTTGATCCACGCCGCCCCGCCGCGGGCGCAGGCGTCGTGGCCGGTCGACGGGCCGAAGGTGTCGACGTACTCCGCGGCGGTGTTCGCCGCGGCGGCGGCGAGGGCCGCGTTGAGATCGCTCTCGACGCGGTTGAGCCAGGCGTAGTCGCCGTCGGCGAACGGGAGGACGTCCGGGCACGACCCGGTGTCCGGGGCGATCCGCGGGTAGCCGACGACGATCACCCGGGCCCCGGGCGAGCGCTGGTGGATCGCGGCCAGAACGGCCTCGATCCGCGGCTGGATGGCGGTGACGGCCATCGGCACCGTCTCGACGCCGTTGACCGTGAAGTGCTGCTCGCAGGGGTTGCCGGCCGGGGCGCCCGCGCGCAGTCCCGGGCAGGTCGCCAGCAGCCGGCCGAAGAGGTCGAAGTCGTTGCCGCCGATGCCGAGGGTGACCAGGTCCGTGTCGAGGCGCAGGGCGTTCAGCTGCGGGGGGTTCGTGGCGTTGAACGCCACCGGCTGCGGCGCGGTCATCGAGGCCGTGGTCGCCCCGGCGCAGCTGACGTCGGTGAACACGCCGGGTTTCAGCGTCGCCGCGAGGATCGACGGGTAGTTCGCCGTCGACCGCCCGCACCCGAGCGGGTCGGACCGCTGCAGCGGGATGAACGGCCCGGAGGTGTAGGAATCGCCGAGGGCGACGTAGTGGTGGACAGTCCCGGCCGCCGACGCGGCGGCCGCGGTGGCGGTGAGCAGGACGGCTGCCGAAAGGACAGCGACGAGCAGCCGGGTGGTGCGCATGAAGACCTCGCTCTCACTCTGGGGACGGCTGTCCCCAGATTTAGCGAGCCCCGGGCGCCCACGGGACGGACTTCACCCGTCAGTCGGGTCACCGTCGCCGTGCTCACGGTAAGTGATCAAGGTGCGCCAGAACAGCAACGACCGGACCGTGCTCCCGGGGAGTAGCCGGGCCGACTCGCGGCGCAGCTCGGCCAGCGTCGGGTAGTCGTCGACGACCGGGGCCTTCGGGCCCTCCTCGGGGCCGCCGTTCAGCCGTTCGCCGGCGTAGACGACCAGCCGCGCGAGCGCGTTGACCGGGACCGCCGCGACCACCTTCGCCCAGTCCGCCGGCGTGCTCGGCTTCGCCAGGCCGAGCACCACGAGCACGCCGCCCGGCACCAGTGCGCGGCGCAGCTTGGCGACCGTCTCGAACGGCATGTGGTGCAGCGACGCCAGGCACGAGATGTAGTCGTAGTGCGCCTCGGGCAGCGGGTCGGTGGTGACGTCGGCCTGCCGGTAGACGATCTCGCCCGGCCCCGGCGACCCCAGCCCGGCCGCCGCCGCGACCATCGCCGCCGAGACGTCGACCGCCTCCACCGCCATGCCGGTCGCGGCCAGCCGCCGGGCGAACCGGCCGGTGCCGCAGCCGACGTCCAGCGCGATCCCGGGTCCCGGCGGCAGCAGGTCCAGCAGCAGTGGGTGGTAGTGGTCGTTGTGGTTGAACGGCATGCGTCGAGAGTGCCACCGCTCACGCACGTAGACTCGGAAGGCAAGTGCGAAAACCCCAGGCCGGAGGAGATTCAGTGCCGCAGGATGAGACAGGTCGCAAGCCGGACCTGTCGGATCTGGACAGCTTCGCGGGCGTCGACGAGCTGGGGACGTCGGGGTACGAGGAGTCCGACGACCACGACCCGGAACTGGACGTCCGCGACGTCGCGTTCGAAGCCGGCGGCGGCTCGCGCGGCGGGATCGGCGGGGTCGGCCAGCTCGGCGACAACCTGGCCACCGGCCCGGTGCCCGACCTCACCGTGCCCGAGGACACCGAGCTGCACGAGCTCGACGACCAGGGCGAACAGGTTGACTACGGCGACCCGGACGGCCCCGAGGCGCGGCGCGAGCTGATGGCCGTCGAGGCCGAGCTGAACCAGCGCTGGCCGGAGACGAAGATCGAGCCGTCGCTGACCCGGATCTCCGCGCTCACGCAGCTGCTGGGCGAGCCGAACCGCGGTTACCCGGTGCTGCACGTGGCCGGCACGAACGGCAAGGGCTCCACGGCCCGGATGATCGACGCGCTGCTGACCCGGATGGGCCTGCGCGTCGGCCGCTACACGAGCCCGCACCTGCAGCTGGTCACCGAGCGGATCGCGCTCGACGGCCGTCCGATCTCCGCCGCGCGCTACGCCGAGCTGTGGCACGACATCGCCCCGTACGTGTCCATGGTGGACGGTGCGTCGGCGGACGGCGTCGAGATGAGCAAGTTCGAGATCCTGACCGGGATGGCGTTCGCCGCGTTCGCCGACGCGCCGGTGGAGGCCGCGGTGCTCGAAGCCGGCCTCGGCGGCGCCTGGGACGCCACGAACGTCGCGGACGCCGACGTCGCCGTCATCACCCCGATCGGCCTCGACCACGTCGAGTACCTGGGGCCCGACGCGGTGAGCGCGGCCCGCGAGAAGGCCGGGATCATCAAGCCCGGCTCGGTCGCGGTGATCGCCGAGCAGGACCCCGAGGTGCTCAAGGTGCTGCTGGAGCGGGCGGTCGAGGTCGACGCCGCGGTGGCCCGCGCGGGCAGCGAGTTCGGCGTGCTGGAGAAGGAGGTCGCCGTCGGCGGGCAGCTGCTGAAGCTGCAGGGCCTCGGCGGCGTGTACGACCAGATCTTCCTCCCGCTGCACGGTGCCCACCAGGCCGCGAACGCCGCGCTGGCGCTGGCCGCGGTCGAGGCGTTCTTCGGCGCGGGCAAGGACAAGCAGCTGGTCGTCGAGGCGGTGCGCGAGGCGTTCGCCGAGGTCGAGACGCCGGGACGGCTCGAGCGCGTCCGCTCGGCGCCGACGGTCCTGCTCGACGCGGCCCACAACCCGCACGGTGCCCGCGCGCTGGCGACGACGGTGTCCGAGGAGTTCGCCTTCCGCCGCCTGGTCGCGGTGGTCGGCGTGATGGCCGACAAGGACGCCCTCGGCATCCTCGACGCGCTCGAGCCGGTGGTGTCGGACATCGTCGTGACGCGCAACTCGTCGCCGCGGTCGATGCCGCTGGAGGAGCTGAACCAGCTGGCGATCTCGGTGTTCGGCGAAGACCGCGTGGTCGCCGAGACGGACCTGGAGACGGCGATCGAGACGGCGATCGCGCTGGTGGAGACCAGCGACGACCCGGAGGAGCCGCTCTCGGGCGGCGGCGTGCTGGTCACCGGATCGGTCGTCACGGCAGGCGAAGCCCGCACGCTGTTCGGGAAGGAGCCGGCGTGACCACGCCTGCGCAGAAGCCGAAGGACCCGATGAAGGGCTTCCGCGGCGTGATGTCGGGGACGCTGATCATGGAGGCGATCACGGTCGCACTGGCCCTGCCGGTGGTGAACAAGCTCGGCGGCGGGATCTCGACGGGTACGGGCTGGACGGTCATCGCGGTGGCGGTGCTGCTGGTCGTGACGTGCGGGTTCGTCAAGCGGACGTGGGCGGTGCCGGTGGTGCTGGCGCTGCAGGTGGTGCTGATCGCCCTGGTGTTCTGGCTGCCGGCGATCGCGGTGCTGGGCGTGATCTTCCTGGCGGTGTGGCTGTGGCTGCTGTGGCTGCGCCGGGACGTCGCCCGCCGCATGGCGGCGGGGACGCTGGCGAGCCAGCAGCCCCAGCCGTGACCCGTCAGAGGTAGTCGCCGTGCTCGGTGCTCACCCGGCCGGCGGGCATGACCAGCGTGCCGGACGTGCTCACGAACGGCTTGCCCGAGCCGAGCGGGGCCCGGCCGAGCGTCTCGATCGCGCTCCGGTCGCGGCGGGTCAGGTCGTCGAGCGTGATCTGGCGAAGGCCGCGGCGATGAGCGACGCGCTGGCGGACCTGCGCACGTTGTCGGCGGAGACGGACGGCTGAGCGCCCGCCTCCGCCGAGCCGAGCCGGACGTCAGCGCAGCGCGACCACCCGCAGCGCCGGCGAGCGGAGGATGTCGGTTTCGCAGAACCGTTCCCGCACCCACTCACCCCGGCTGAAGAGCTTCGTCTGGTCGCTGAAGTACGGCGACGCCGGGTTGGCCGACTGCGAATACGTCAGCAACGTCGACGAGTCCGGGCAGCCACGCCCGCCGAAGCCGACCACCTGGAGGTAGCTCGACCCGTGCGCGACCTCGACGTTGCCGCCGTTCGGGTCCCACACCGGTGTCAGCACGTTCAGCACCCCGAGGAAGCCCTGCCCGCCGTGGACCGGGATGCGCTCGCCGTTGCGCGTGACGGCCTGGCCGTCGCGCAGCCGCGCGTCCGGGGCCAGTCCCGCCGTGCGCAAGTCCACCAGCGCGTCCCCGAACGCCTTCCGAACGTCCGGGTTGCCGACGTTGAGCGTGTTCGGCGTGGTCAGCGGCGCCTTCGGGTCGAACGGCACGGTGAACCGGGCCACGTTGCCCAGCCGCGCGGCGAACCGTTGGAACAGCAGCGAACCGCGGCTGTCGAGCGAATACGTGTGATCCCAGGTCGCGAGCGCCGGGCACGCCGGGCCGACCGGCACCGGACCGGACGACGACGGTGCCTGCCCATCCGGGAACGACGCGCACAGCTTCGCCAGGTCCGCCGCCGTCAGGTCGGCGAAGAGGCTGTGGTCGGCGAAGAGCATCTTCTTCATCGAGTCCGTCGTGAACTTGCTCGCTTCGGCCGTGAGCAGCGCTTCCCGGGTGCGCGGCGAACGCTCGGTGTCCTGGTCGGCGACGATCCGCGGGAACCCGGTGAGCGGCGCCTTGGCGTTCGCGAGCCACGCGCTGTCGTTGGTGTTCAGCTCGTAGTCCCGGCGCTGCTGCCGCGGCAGCCGGTCCGGCGCGAAGATCCCCGGCTCCACCGCGCCCGGGTCCGCACCCCACCGGCACGACGACCGCGAACCGTCCAGAATGGCCAGTCCGTCGCTCGCGAGCAACTCCTTCCCGGCCGGCGTGCTGCACTTCGCGGCCAGCTCGTCGGTGACGTGCGGGACGACCTGGATGTCGGCGTAGAGCGCGTTGCCCGCCCGGTCGGTGGCGATCGTGTTCACCCACGGCACGCCCTGCGTGCTGCTCAGCGCGCGGACGACGTCGGCCGTGCTGTGCGCCTGGTCGAGCTCGAACCACGTGTTCAGCCCGCGCATGTTGGTCGCGTTGGCGTCCCGCAGCGCGTACGCCGACTTCGCAGTCCACGGCACCGGGATCCCGCCGACGTCGTCCAGCACCGGGCCGTACCGCGTCGACCAGAACGTCTGCCGCACCGGCTTCAGCGTCCCGTCGGCCTGGCGCACCTGGACGGTGACCGTGCGGGAGGTCATCTTCTCGGGCTTGCCGTCGACCACGTACGTCGTCGGGTCCCCGGCCGCCAGCGGCACTTCGAACAGGCCGAACGTGACCGGGGTGGACACCGTGTGCGTCCAGGCCGCGTCCGCGGTGTGCCCGATCATCACGAATGGCATGCCGAGCAGGCTCGCCCCGGCCACGTCGACCCGGCCCGGGATGGTCAGCTGGCTCTGCCAGAACCGGCGCCCGTCGTGCCACGGGTAGTGCGGGTTGCCGAGCAGCACGCTGCCCTTGCCCGCCGCGGTCCCGTCCGCGCCGACGGCGATGCCGTTGCTGCCCAGCCCGCCCTTGCCCAGCCCGTCCCGCAGGCTCGCCGACAGCTGCGCGGGCGTGCCCGCGGCCGGTGCCGGTGCCCCGGACGGCGGCGCGGCGAACAGCCCTTCGGTGACGAAGCCCAGGCCGCCGGTGACGGCGATGGAGTAGAAGTGCCGGTAGAAGTCCTGCTCGGTGATCGGCCGGACCCAGTCCGCGCCCCGGCAGGCCGGATCGGTGATCCCGGACCGGCCGGTGCGGGCGAGGTAGGCGTTGAACCCCTTGACGTAACCGGAAACGACCTGCCGGACCTCGGGCCGCGGCCCCTGCGGCGCGGGCTGCGCGACCAGCCGGTCGACCACGCCGGAGTCGTTGAGCTGCTGGAAGAACAGGTCGCTGTGCAGGTTGTCCTTCGCCTCGGACAGCGACCGGTAGCCCTCGCCGTCCGGGCCGAAGTACCGCGACCGCTGCGCGCTCACCGTGAGGTAGATCTTCGCGAGCTCGCAGACGTTGTCGGTCGCCGCCGCGTAGCCGTACCCGTAGCCGAGGCCGGCGAAGTCCCCGGCGACGATGTGCGGGATGCCGTGTTCGGTGTAGCGCAGGACGGCTTTCGCGCCGTCCTGCCCGGCGTTCGCCACCCCCGCGCCGAGCGTGGACACCGAGAGCGTGACCGCGAGAACGGCCAGCGCCTTCCTGATGTGTGACATTGCGGACCCCCTTGTCGTGATCACCACGCTACCGACGGCGATGACCGCGGGGATGGGGGAAATCCCCCGATATCCGTTCACCCGCGCGCAAGCCGGTGTTGGCCGCGGCGGGATAGAAACCGCGCATGACCGAACACTCCCGCCGCACCCTCATCAAGGCCGGGCTGACCGGCGCCTCCGCGGTCGCCGCCGGCCTCGTCGTGCCGTCTGCGGCCTTCGCCGCGGTCCCGCTCGTCCGCCGCGACCGGCCGGTGCTCACCCACGGCGTCCAGTCCGGCGACGTCACCCCGGGTTCGGCGATCGTCTGGTCCCGCGCGGACCGGCCGTCGCGCCTGGTCGTCGAGATCGCGCGGGACCCGTCGTTCCGGCACGCCCGCCGCGTGCCCGGCCCGCTGGTGGGCCCGGACAGCGGTGGCACCGGCCGGGTGCGCGTCCCCGCGCTCGCGCCCGGCACCGAGTACCACTACCGCGTCACCGCCGAAGCCCTCGACGGCCGCGGCACGAGCGAGCCGCTGACCGGCCGGTTCGCCACCGCGCCGGTGGGCCGCCGCGACGCCCGGATCCTGTGGTCGGGCGACGTCGTCGGCCAGAACTGGGGCATCAACCCGGGCCTCGGCGGGATGACGATCTTCTCCGCGATGGCCGCCCGCTGCCCGGACCTGTTCCTGCACAGCGGCGACACGGTGTACTCCGACGGCCCGCTCACCGAGACCGTCACCCTCCCCGGCGGCCGGACCTGGCGCAACGTCGTCACGCCGGAGAAGTCGAAGGTCGCCGAGACCCTCGACGAGTTCCGCGGCCAGCACGCCTACAACCGCCTCGACGACAACTTCAAGCGCTTCGCCGCGCAGGTCCCGTCGTACGTCCAGTGGGACGACCACCAAGCGTGTCAACCAGCAACAGCCTAGCATCGCTCTACCTGCGATAACGCGGCTAGTGGCGTTCCCTGTGCGAGCGTGGCGGCGGAAGCACCCACCACCCCGGAAGAAATGGTGGGTGCCTTCCCCGTGCTGAACGGAACATGCTGAGCCCTCGGTGCGCTATGATTCGAGGTGGAGGCGACGGGGGTTGAACCCGCTTGGGACGCTTGACAGGCCACCCTGGTTACCGAACCCGCCCCCTCCGCCAGAAGCCCCTGAGTTGCCGCTCGGGGGCTTCTAACGTCTCCGGTGATACTCTACCACCTTCACTGCAAACATCCAGAGTAAAAATTTTTCACTGCCAGCCTCGGTCTGGCATCTCTGTCGAAGTTCCTCTGGTACACTGATGAACCGGAGGTCGACTTATGAGCGAGACCGGCCAGCGGTCCAGTGCGCAGAGGCGCAGGTACCCGTCACTGAACCTGGAACAGGCGATCGAGCGCGCCCGCGTGCTGTATGACCGGGAGCGTTACAACCCCACGCCGATCGACCTCATTGCCAAGCACTGGGGCTTCAAGAGCATCAACACCGGTCCTGCCTCTACCGCGTACTCGGCAGTGAAGCAGTTCGGGTTGCTTGACGAGTCTGGTGCCAAAGGGCAGCGGAAGGCGGCCGTCAGTCAGCGAGCTCGCGCTATCCTTACCGCACCGTCGGATGTACGGGACAAGGAGATCCGCGCAGCGGCGCTAGAGCCAGTCATGAACAGGTTGCTCTGGGAGCGGTACGGCGCCAACACTGGCTCTCCTGAGTCCTTCAACTGGCATCTGACTAGCGAACTAGGCTTCTCTGACACTGGCGCCAGAGAGTTTGCGAAGCAGTACCAGGCGACAATTCGCTTTGCGGGTCTGGACGACGACTCAGCCGACAACACAGTGCCAGACACTCCGAACGACGGCGACGATGACCCTCGGGAGAGCACCGCTGCACCTACCTACCCCAAGGCGCCGACAGTTGACGTCTGGAACACCCCAACCGGCCGAGTTGAGGTTCCGATGCATCACCCGCCGGCAACCGCTCGTATGAGCCGTCATGCAATTCCGCTTGTCGGCGGCAAGCAGGTCATTCTAGAGGGCGAGTTCCCGCTGACTGAGGCCGCCTGGAATGGCTTCATGGTCATCCTCCAAGCCTTCAAGCCGGGGCTGGTTGAGTCTGAGCCCACAGCGGCTCCGCAACCGCCCGGCGGGCAGCTTCGGGAAGAGCTGGACGAATGAGAGATGCTGCATCGCCATATCGGACAGCGACAGCGCCTGGCACATCGACAGCACAGATTCAGGACGGCGCCAACCGCTTGAACTGGGCCATAGCGCAAGATCTCAGGTAGCCTGTACCACCGAGCCGGTTTTCGCCTCCTGTGCGCCGTGTGCCCTCATCGCCGAGTAACACCCGTACTCCAGCTTCGCGCAAGCTCCATCACGCTGCGCACGAAGGCGCATACTGGATATGCGGCTTGTGCTGCGTTCAAGACTTCGAAATGCCACAAGAGCTCAGTTCCAAGGCATTTCTTCGGGGAGCTGTCAATAACGGATATGACAACGGCTCGTGCCTTGGGACGACCACCAAGCGCGTCAACTAACAACAGCATACCAGCGGTTACCAGGGAAGACGCTTCCAAAGCGAGGGACCGCCCGAACGCCGATCGTGACAAGGCTGCCGCACGTCGCTATTTGAGCAGGTCGACGAGATCTACGAAGAGGTCACCCACTAGTGGGTTCCCGTCCAACGCTCAGCATGGCGGCTTGTCATCCCCAGCAATCGGCTTACGCTGGCACGCCGGAAACGCACCTGCGAGCTTAGGAGGAGAGCGATGCCATGCGGCGTTCTACGATGCCAGCAGGCACCCGCTGAGATCATCAACCTTGGCTCGCCAGACGGCCCACTGGTTGAAGCAGTCGTCTGCTCAGAACATAAGGCGGCCATGGACGCGGGGGAGCCATGGCTCGTGACCAGCGGCGGACTAACTCCCAGCGACACCGGCGCGCCCGATATGATCCTCATGGGCGCCGATCTGGCTGCGCGTGGACTCTTGACGGTGACAAAACTGGGGATGATTGGCGACTCCTCGTATTCGCCGACCTTCGGAGGCCACCTACGGCGACTGGTAGTTGAAACGAAGGTGTTCGGCGGCAATCAGGAGGAGAAGCTCGAACTGCTCTTGACCTCGGAGAACGTGCAGCGTCTCCGCAAGCTTCTGGACTGGTGGACGCCGCCCAATACGCCGGAACCCGACGCCTAAGTCCGCGTCCTAAATGAGGTCGCCGGACCGCGAAGTACGTCAATCAGCAGCACGCTGCTACTCCCGCCCGGCGGCGGCCCGCATGGTTTCTGGGAGCAGTGGGGCGACGCAGCAACACGCGATTGCCTGCGTTTGGGTACCGCTCAATCAACAGAATCGAAGAGGTGCGGTTCTGATCTGCTGAGGTTACGATGTCGGCTGCTCAATCTCACGTTCCCAGTAGAAGTAATTCTCTGCTACGTGCTTGGCCGGGTTCGGTGACACGCAGGTCAGGGTTCGTCATTCGTGGTCGGGATGCGGCGGGGCTGGGTGGATCGGGGATCCAGTTCGGGTGCGGAGGCTGACCTGATCACAGGGCTGGCGGCTGTATTTCAATTCTGCTGTCCTGGTGCACGGCGTATCCTCGGTCGAGCCCATGCTGCCAGCCTGAGCACCAACAGGAGTGATCACCCATGAGCGTTCTTCTGGAGCCACCGAACGACGAGCAGTCGCAACTGCTGAACATCGTCTGGCCGCTCTTCGCTGAGCATCAGGAGTTTCCGATCTACCAGTATGTTGAGCATAGGATGCGCAAGCTGGGGCTGGATGCCGCCGAGGTGCTCTTATCCTTCCCCACCCTCAAACGGGAAGATTACACGGCGCACTATGCGGCCGTCTCGTTTGACCGCTATGGTGCGCTACGTCCGGATACGCGAGTGCGCCTCACTGTGGCTGGACTCTTCCATGTCAAAGATCACTTTGCGATGGAGATCATCGATGCGCTGCTCGTATACCTTCGCGCTCTATCCGAGGTTCGTGATCGTATTGACGAGTACCCCTTCGCTGTCACCGATCCTGAGGCGACTCTTTCAGAGGCTCTGAAGGCGGCTGGACGCAAAGATGAAATCCGGCCGTGGGCCGCGGAAATAGCCCTGCTCGAATGGCTGGGTATGCGCGTGAATCGTATGACAGATACCACCGATGTCGTGGGCGTGCTGAGCTTTCTCACCGACGCAAACTTCCGCGTCGTCGAGGACTACCTGACCGCCATCGCTGTCGCGGCCAGTCCCAAACCACAAGTGCTGGTGCCTGAGTACCATGATCCTCGGGCCCTCGCCAAGGCGATCACCAACTTCGATATTACTTGTGAGCTGGTGCTGAAGAAGCAGATGGTCAAAAAGCCGGCGATCGATCGCACGGCTCTCTTTGCTCAGGATGCTGCGACAGAAGCTGACCTGAAGGAGGGTCTCAGTGCTCTTGGTGAACTTCTTGGCGGTCTGGCCGTACCCGGCAACAAGCCCGCACATGCGGCTGGACGGCTCCTTGGTCATATAGTCCAAGCCCTGCCGACGATCGACCAATCCCAGGTGCAGCGCGCTATTGACTTGTTCGATGCAGTACGAGAACTGCGCAATTCAGCTCAGCACCCAAAACCTTCCGCCAAGCTGATCCAGGCGCATGAACACCTCGGGCTGCCTTTTCCGCTGCGTGACGCACGGCAGTCCTGGGACATTATTCGAGCTCAGATGGAACGTGCGTTTACCATCTTGCAGGAGGAGGTCTATGCCGCCCGGCTGTGAGTGTTATCGCCATGTATGGACCAGCCAGTCACCATGCGCAGGGCGTCACATAATGGTTGCCAAAGCGCGACCACGAACACCGTGTCGCCGCCCTGTGTCTGATAACTAAATCCGTCGTGGCCAGTCGCGTACTTCGCATAGACCACGCCGGGGCATTTGAAGGCAATAATCGGGATGTCATCCCGAATCATTCCAATGCCTCCGCTGCGCTAGAGAATCTTCACATGTCCGCGGTGGAGAGGTCACCTACTGGTAGGACTATCAGCCGGTCTCGTCGGTGGCATTACGAAGTGCGTTCACAGCAGCACGGTGAGCCTTAGCTGACTGCACACGGGCGGCGCGCAGGTCCTGCTCTGCTGCGATAACCGTGTCGAGGTTCCGCGCGAGTACCTCGGCATCTTTGATCCGGCCGGCCTCAAGGGCCAACTCAAGCTCGGTTTGCAGCGTCACGAGCAACTTGGCACCCTCGGGATCCGCGAGGGTCTCCGCCGTCTGTGCGGACAGCTCTTTTCCTGCTCGCATGGTGTCGCGTAGCTTCTTGACCTGGTCGGCGAGGTTGTCATCCATCTACCTAGAGTGATGTGAGAATCCTCTTGGATCAAGTCCTGCGTTAGATCATCAGCACATTGACCTTCATCGGTCAATCGAGGCTCGCGCCTGTCCTGGTCGGCGGCATCATGCTGCCAGCGCGCAGGCCGGGCCGGCGCGGATTAGGTTGAGGGACGCGGCTTCAGAGAGTGCTAGGGCTTGAGCAATACCTTGGACGACCACCAAGCGCGTCAACCAACAACACCGTACAGGCAGCCGCTAACGTCAATCAAGCTGACGTCCGGGTTGATAGGACGGGTGAGACGCCTTGTCCGCCGTCCAGTTTGGCTCCTCCGTTCGAGGATCGGTCATCGCGGACGCTGCGAACGTAGCGGAACTCTGGAGCAGTCGACAAATCTCCCGCGAAGAAAGTCGTTGAGCTTAACAATCATGCAAACGGTGAGAACTGTTCGCGTTGATCCGCAGATCTATGTCGGCGAGTCACTATTGAGGAATGACCTGACCGCGGCTATCAATGTATGACGCAATCGCCAAAACTCACTCTTCCATGCTGTCCATGCGGTGGACGACAGATCGCCACCTGTCGATACGTCGTGGGATCGTAAGTGAGACCAAAGAATATCCGCGGCTTCAATGATTTCCTGCGTGGATATCAGTCTAACTTCTTCAAGTGCGACCTGGCCGCCTTCGCTACTTATACTACGAATGGCTTTGCGGAACTTTTCATCATCTTGATCATCGCGCCGAGCGCGCCTTGCGTCGACGATCGCGCGATAACATCTAGCGGTCTCAGCAAGAAAAACAGCATTGACGTCACGTACTTGCTTCATTCTATTTTCACTGCGATCAGACTGGGTTTGTATGGCTATCTTCTCAAGGTCGTAGCGGTATTTTCTGGCATCCGACCGAGCGTCGGTGAAGGACTTCACAAGCACGGCCACGAGTGAGAAAATTGCAGTAACGCCCGCGCCGAGTAGGGTGAACCAAGCCGCCGAGCCGCCAGTGTTTGGCTGGCTTTCGTTTTGCTGTGTGATCCAATATGCGATTGTCAGCAAGGTTCACTTCCTTCTGGCCAATTGTCAAGGTCGGAGTTATCAATCAGGACTCCAGCCATCGGTACGAGGTGGTACTCTTCGCGCCAAGGGCCGACCTGGCGGACTCCGGTGCTGTCATGAACATCGACTTCAAGCGAGACAGGTTCGCCAGACTGCTCCGCTTGTAACTTTGAAGAGATCTGAGAGATGCCATCCCATGAACGCTGGTTCAAGGCCGAATAAGAAACCTCGGCCGGCGCGGCTAAGTGGTTGACTCGATCATGTAGACACCACCGAATGTTACCGTCGGGGAAGTGGACCGCCATGACGATAGTCGATCGTGAGTCGGCTTTACGTGGTTCCACCAGGTTGTCTCTACGCAACCGTCTTTGCGCGTCTCGCCATCGTGTGAACGTCTGACTCCAGGAAACCTCAGCGGGGCTAGACTGAAGCTCTTTCAGTCGCTTTGAGTACGCTCCCCTTTTCACTAAGCCGGGTACTCCCGCCAAGGCTAGCGCGGTACGCGCATACTTCTTCAACTGTTGGGGAGAGGCAAGGCGATCGCACAAAAACTCTGTAAGCCTGTTGACGGTGGAGTACGCGTTGGAAGCCTCTTCGATTGTCGGAGTGTAGCCGCCATGCACGATACGGTGCCGTAATTCTGCGACATTTGTATTCCAGTTGGCAATAATATTTTTCTGCTTAAAGCTCCAGTTTCCTCCCAGTCGTCGCGGGAACTCACGTTTTATCCGGCTGTCTAGTCCAGCTATCCAGTGCTTGGCCGACTCTTCCGGACTGCTGCCCTCCTCCCATTGCAGATAGAGGAGAAGATCGTCAAATAAAGCCTCAGCGGCAAGTGCTGCCATCAAAGCGCCTGCGCGAGTATCGCCATGTCGTCTCAATGCAGCGTCGGCCTCTCTATGGAGGTCAAGGTGTGCACTGAAAGCGCCTTTTAGGATCGCATGTTGTGCCCATGAGACATTTTTTATTTCATCGGGCGTCAGTTCACGCGGTCGGTTTACGTGCCAAGTATTTGCGTTTACGCCAAGTAGGCACTTTTTTGGAGTGATCGCCGAATTTCCAATGTCGCGAAGCCTCCTTAGCGTAACGGGCACGGTGAAGGGGACGCGCTCACGGGTGATCAATGTCACCGGTTCACGGGTGACGGCGTGGTAGCCTTTTTGGAGCGATTGAATATTGTTAACTGCCGTATTGAATGCAAGTATTAAACGATCGTACAGTATATCATTGAAATCCTCTTTTGTGAGACGGCAAAAGTTTAGGGGGGTTTGACGTGCAAGGTTCGTTGTGTGATCGGAGTTTTCGGACTGTTGTATCACTGGAGGTAAATCGCCGAGTTCTCCCAGTAAATACAAGGGGACGGCTGCTTCGACTACTGTTACTACGCTGCCGCCGGCAAAAGTGGGATCTTCGAGAAGATTCTCTTCGAGTTCGCGCAGCATGGTGACAGGGCGCATTCTCGTATCATTCGTCCAATTCTTCGATGAGTTGAACTGCCAGACCGATAGGGCGGCATCAAGTCCCATTCGCACCCATGGGAGCGCCTCGACCTGATGAATAACCAGTGAACTGTCCAGCGTTGCTTTATTTGACCAATTAGTTATCTCGTGGTGCTGCGATCTCGAAAGTACTATTGCCGGGTTGCCGGGTTGCTCAATCGATAGAAGTGTGATATCTTCGTCGGTCTTCTTTAGGGACTCGATTTGTTCGCGATCGAAGGTTAGGAAGTACTGATGTTGTGAGAGTTTCGGGAAACCCATGGCTTCGGGTAGGGGTATGTAGAACGTCGCAATCTGCTGATCGATATGCGTCACCAGCCATTTCCCCTGGTCGAAATCGTGCATACCTCACCTCGCTCACTTGGTTAAGTACAGTGTAGTACGTCTATGCACACGTCACTGCACTCTGATTCTAGCGAGAGGAGTTGGTGAATTTCCGTCGAATCCTGTCTTCCGTGGTTATTGACGGGGGCGGCTGCAAGTGTTCGCGTCGATTGGTCCGATAATAACGAGCACACATTGGCCTCAAATGCGTACCTCTATTGATAGGATGCATTGGCAAGATTTCTTTTCTCAAGCAACAAAGTTGCTCGCCTGCTGTAGATACAGCGGTTGGACCACGAGGTGCTGAACAACTGGTACCCGGGCAAGATCATCGACAACCCGGCCTACACCGAGAAGCGCGTCGACGTCCTCGCGCCGCGGGCGTACCAGGCGTTCCACGAGTGGCACCCGATCGACTCGCGCCGGGCCGTCGACGGCCGCGTCTACCGCAGCTTCACCTACGGCTCGCGCGTCGAGGTCTTCGTCCTCGACATGCGGACCTACCGCAACGCCAACACGGCCGACCGGACGAAGCCGGGCTACATCCTCGGTGACGCCCAGGCCCGCTGGCTGGCCGACGCGCTGGGCCGCAGCACGGCGACCTGGAAGATCGTCCAGGCCGACATGCCGCTCGGCCTGGTCGTCCCGGACGGCGCCGACATCGAAGCCGTCGCGAACAACCTGCCGGGCGCACCCGGCGGCCGCGAGACCGAGCTCGCGTGGGTGCTGCGGGAGATCCAGCGCCGCCGCGTCCGCAACGTCGTCTGGCTGACCGCGGACGTCCACTACACGGCCGCGCACCACTACTCACCCGACCGGGCGGCCTTCCAGGACTTCGACCCGTTCTGGGAGTTCGTGTCCGGCCCGCTGAACGCGGGCGCGTTCGGGCCGAACACCCTGGACCCGACGTTCGGCCCGCAGGCGGTGTTCGTGCACGCCCCGCCGGCGGCGAACACGGCCCCGATCGACGGCTTCCAGCACTTCGGCGAGCTGAACGTCGACGGCGCGAGCGGCGACCTGACCGTCGACCTCCGTGACGCCACCGGGGCGTCGCTGTGGTCGAAGACACTGCACCCGCAAGGCCGCTGAGCAGGGTCGGCTACGCTCACGCGCACCGAAACCACACGTACAAGGGACATCCGGGGCCTCGCCCCGAGCCGGGGGCTTCGCCACCCGGACCCCCGAAAAGATCATTGAGGAGAAGTACCGTCGTGACTGAACGCACGCTGGTCCTGGTCAAGCCCGATGGCGTCGCGCGCGGCCTCGTCGGCGAGGTCGTTTCGCGGATCGAGCGCAAGGGCCTCAAGCTCGCCGCCCTCGAGCTGCGGACCGTTCCGCAGGCGCTGGCCGAGGAGCACTACGCCGAGCACAAGGAGCGTTCGTTCTTCGGCGACCTGCTGGAGTTCATCACCTCGGGCCCGCTGGTCGCGCTCGCCGTCGAGGGCCCGCGGGCCATCGCCGCGTTCCGCCAGCTGGCCGGCGGCACCGACCCGGTCGAGAAGGCCACCCCGGGCACCATCCGCGGCGACTTCGCGCTGGAGACCCAGTACAACCTGGTCCACGGCTCGGACTCGCCGGAGTCGGCCGAGCGCGAGCTGAAGCTCTGGTTCCCCGACCTGTGATCGGCGCCGGGGCCGCGCCCTCCGCGCGGCCCCGGTTCTCCCGGGAGACCCCATGACGACCATGCCGTTCCCCGCCCGCGAGTACCTGCCCGTGCTGCGCGAGCTGACCGGTGCCTTCGCCGAGCGGCTGCGTACCGGCGACCCGGCGGCGAAGGTGCCGGACTGCGTGGGCTGGACGCTGGCCGCCCTCGGCACCCACCTCGGCAACGTGCACCGCTGGGCCGCCACCGTCGTCACCACGGGTGAAGCCCGCCCGCAGGACTTCGAGCGGCAACCGGACGCCGAGCTGGCCCCCTGGTACGCCGAGAGCGCCGGAATCCTGCTCGATGCGCTCGCCGAAGCCGTCCCGGAAGACCGGTGCTGGCACTTCGGCGGCACCGGGAAGACCAAGGCGTTCTGGTTCCGCCGCCAGGTTCACGAAACCGCCGTCCACCTCGCCGATTCGGGCAGCGGGCACGTGCTCGACCCGGCCGTCGCCGCGGACGGCGTCGACGAGGTCCTCGGCGCGATGCTGCCGCGCGTGACGCGCTGGCACGCCGTGCCGCAGCTGCCCGGGCCGGTCACCCTGCGCGCCACCGACACCGGTGACGTCTGGACCGTGCACCCCGGCGAGCCGCCCGCGCTCGGCCCGGCCGTTCCGGACGGCGCGACCGTCGAAGCGCCCGCGCGCGATCTCCTGCTGCGCCTGTGGAAGCGCACCGGGCCGGACCCGCGCATCACCGGCGAGGCCGCGGAAGCGCTGCTCGCCGCACCGCTGACCCCGTGAGGGTGTTCTAGACCATTCAGGCGGCGTTCACCGGGAAGCCTTCCGCCGGCCGTGCCGCTGCGCTGTGCTGGTGCGGATCGCTCTCACTCGATACTGGGGTACCTGGTGAAGAAGTCACGCATCGCGTTGCCGCTCGTTGCCCTGTTCGCGACGGCGTTCGCCGTTCCCGCCGATCGCCTGGATGCTCCGCTCGGCACGCCGCCGGTCGAGGCCGCGCCCGCGGCATCTTCGGCCCACGAAGGCCCGAGCGCCTTCGCCGCCGCCGACCCCGACGACGGCCTGGTCACCGGCAGCGCGACCACCGAGGTCGCGCCCGGGCTGAACCTGACCCAGTTCGACCGGTTCGACCCGGCAGGCTGGATCCGCGGCGACACCCTGGCCGTCGACCTGGGCAGCAAGGTGCTGAAGCCGACGTACCTGAGCCCCGGCACGGTCTCCGCGCGCACGCCGCTGTCGCAGCAGGTCACCCGGGCGGGCGCGGTGGCCGGCGTCAACGGCGACTTCTTCGACATCAACGCCACCGGCGCGCCGATCGGCGTCGGCATCGACCGCGGGCAGCTGCAGACCGCGCCCGCCGCCGGGCACAACCTCACCGCGTCGATCACCGAAGCAGGGAAGGCGCAGCTGGCTTCGGTCTTCCTCGAAGCGAGCGTGACGCTGCCCGGCGGGACCGTGCGGGCGACCAACTTCAACAGCCCGGTCCTCGGCACGGACGCGATCGGTGTCTACACGCCGTTGTGGGGCGCGTCGGGCCGTCAGACGTCGGTCGCCGGTGCGTCCCGGGTGCGCGAGGTCGAGCTGCGCGACGGCGTCGTCACCGCCACGCGCGAGCAGCCCGCGGCCGGCCCGATCGCGGCGGGCACGACACTGCTCCTGGCCCGCGAAGCCGGCGCGGACGCCCTCGCCGCGGTGAAGCCGGGTGACCCGGTGGCCGTCACCTACGCGCCGCGTTCGGACGCCGGGAAGATCGCGGTCGCCGTGGGCGGCAACGAAGTCCTGCTGCGCGACGGCGTCGTGCAGCCGGTCGACGACGTCGCCATGCACCCGCGGACCGCGGTCGGTTTCTCCGCCGACGGCCGGAAGCTGTGGCTGGCCACCGTGGACGGGCGGCAGGCCGACAGCCGCGGGATGACCGAGCTCGAACTCGCGCGGCACATGAAGAGCCTCGGTGCCGACGACGCGATCAACCTCGACGGCGGCGGGTCGTCGACCCTCCTGGCGCGCACCGAAGGCGAAGCCGCACCGAGTGTCCGGAACGCGCCGTCCGACGGCGGGGAACGCCTGGTGCCCAACGGGATCGGCTTCGCGACCGTGCCGGGCAGCGGCCGGCTCACCGGCTTCGCGCCGGCCCCGGCGGTGGTGGCCGACGGCGCGGACCGCGTGCTGACCGGCCTGACCCGGCACCTGGTCGCCGACGGCCACGACGAAACCGGCGCCGCGGTCGCCGCCGACCCGCGCTGGAGCACTTCGGTGCCCTGGCGGGCGACGGTGACCCGCGGCGTCGTCACCGGGCACGGCGCGGGCCGCGTCGACGTCGTCGCGAGGGCCGGTCGCGCCTCGGGGAAGACGACGCTTTCCGTGCTGGGCAGGGCGATCCGGCTCGGGACGAGCACCGAGCAGGTCGCGCTGTCGGCCGTGGGCGCGAAGAGCACGTTCAAGGTCTACGGCTACGACGCCGACGGCTACGGCACCTGGCTCGAGCCCGACGACGTCAAGCTCGACTACGACCACTCCGTGGTGAAGGTCGTGCCGGCGGGCGACGGCTACGAGGTGACGGCGCTGACCGCGTCCGGGGCTTCGGCGATCACCGCTTCGGCAGCCGGCCTGACCACCCACCTCGCCGCGTCGGTCGGCACGGTGGCGCAGGTGGCGTCGCCGCTGGACGGCCCGGCGGGCTGGACGGCGACGGTGTACCCGGCGGTCGTCGGCGCGGCGCTGTCGGCGGCACCCGGCCGCGACGGCGGCGCCGGGCTCGCGCTGGACTACCGGCTGACCGGCACGACCGCGACGCGCGCGGCCTACGTGACGCCGTCCACGCCGCTCGCCGTCCCCGCGGGCACGCAGAAGCTCGGGCTGTGGGTCGACGGCGACGGCAAGGGGGCTTGGCTGCGGGCGGAACTGCGGGACGCGGCCAACGTTGCGTCCATTGTGGACCTTTCGCTGAGCGTGGACTGGACGGGCTGGCGGTACGTCACGGCCGCGATCCCCGCCGGGCTGCCCGCGGGCCAGCGCCTGGCGCGCTTCTACGCCGTCGAGAACGTGCCGGACCAGCAGTACGAAGGCCGGCTGGTGTTCGACGACCTGACCTTCGAAGTCGCGCCGACGACCGCCGTGCCCGCCGACCCCGCCCCGCACGACCCGGCCCTGGTCACCGACGGCGTCCTGACCGGCGGCCTGCGGGTCGCGGTGGTCAGCGACGCGCAGTTCACCGCGGACGACCCGGCCGGGCCGCTGGTCGCCCAGGCCCGCCGGGCACTGCGTGAAGCCGTCGCCGCGAAACCGGACCTGGTGCTGCTCAACGGCGATTTCGTCGACCGCGGCACGGCGCCGGACTTCGTGCTGGCCAGGCAGGTGATCACCGAGGAACTGGGCGAGCTGGTGCCCTGGTACTACCTGCCGGGCAACCACGAGGCCGAAGGCGGCAACGGGCTCGCGAACTTCCAGGCCGCGTTCGGGGTCACCCACCGCGTCGCCGACGTGCACGGCATCCGGCTCGTGCTGCTGGACTCCTCCCGCGGCTCGCTGCGCGCGGGCGGGTTCGACCAGGTCCGGATGCTGCGCACCGCGCTGGACTCCGCGGCCGCGGACCGGTCGATCCGCGGGGTCGTCGTCGCCATGCACCACCCGGTGAGCGATCCGAGCCCGACCGGGAACTCCCAGCTCGGCGACCGGAAGGAAGCGAAGCTGCTGACGCAGTGGCTGACCGGGTTCGAGCAGGCGTCCGGCAAGCCCGCGGCTTCGGTGGCTTCGCACGCCGGCGTGTTCTCGCTGTCGCGGGTCGACGGCGTGCCGTACCTGGTCAACGGCAACTCGGGCAAGGCGCCCGCGGCCGCGCCCGGCGACGGCGGCTTCGTCGGCTGGACGCTGCTGCGCGTGGACCCGGCCGACCGGGACCAGCCGGTGCGGTTCGAAACGCGGCCGAACGTCGACGCGCTGACGCTGACCGGGCCGTCGTCGATGGCGCCGGGGGAGCGCGCTCCGGTGCGTGCTTCGGTGCGCCAGGGGACGCGGGACGTGCCGGTGGCCTACCCGGTGAGCGCGGACTGGACGGTCGGCCGGGGTGTCGTCGCGTTCGACCCCGATTCGGGTGTCCTGACGGCGTTGCGGCCGGGGGTGGCGCGGCTGTCCGTGCAGGTCAACGGGGTGTCGCGGACACTGGTGGTGACGGTACGCGGGTAATCCGCTCGGTTTTTGTCGGTGGGGGGTCCTATGGTGCGAAGCGTGGACGATACGGAGGACCGGGAACCGGCACTGGTGCAGGCCAAGGCACTGGTGAAGCGCTTCGGCGAGTTCGAGGCGGTGCGCGGGATCGACGTCGAGGTGCGGCGCGGGGAGGCGTTCGGCTTCCTCGGCCCGAACGGTGCGGGCAAGTCGTCGACGATGCGGATGATCGCGTGCGTGTCACCCCGCACCGACGGCGACCTCCGCGTGCTGGGGCTCGACCCGGAGATCGCCGGCCCGCGGATCCGCGCGCGGCTCGGCGTGGTGCCGCAGCAGGACAACCTGGACGTCGAGCTGACCGTCCGGGAGAACCTGCTGATCTACGGCCGCTACTTCGGCCTGTCGCGCGCGGCGGCCCGGCGGAAGGCCGCGGAGCTGCTGGAGTTCGCGCAGCTGAGCGACCGGGCCGACGACAAGGTGGACCCGCTCTCCGGCGGCATGAAGCGGCGGCTGACGATCGCCCGCTCGCTGGTCAACGACCCGGAGCTGCTGCTGCTCGACGAGCCGACGACGGGCCTCGACCCGCAGGCCCGCCACCTGCTGTGGGACAGGCTGTTCCGGCTCAAGGCCCAGGGCACGACGCTGATCGTCACCACGCACTACATGGACGAGGCCGAGCAGCTGTGCGACAGGCTGGTGGTGATGGACCACGGCCGCATCGCGGCGGAGGGCTCGCCGGCGGAGCTGATCCGGCGGTACTCGACGCGCGAGGTGGTCGAGCTGCGGTTCTCCCCCGGGGAGCAGGTCGCGGCGGCCCAGCAGGCCGAGGGCCTGGTCGAGCGCGTCGAGGTGCTCCCGGACCGGCTCCTGCTGTACAGCGACGACGGCGAGGACACGCTGGAGCGGGCCCACTCCCGTGGCGTGCGGCCGGTGTCGAGCCTGGTCCGCCGCAGCTCGCTGGAGGACGTGTTCCTCCGGCTCACCGGCCGGACGCTGGTGGACTGATGGCGACGATCTCGACCGGCCGGGTGGTCGGCAAGTGGACCGGCGCCTGGCTGCTGGTCGAGGGCCGCTGGACCTGGTACCGCAGGCACTGGGTGTCCACTTTGTACTCGACCGGGCTGCAGCCGGTGCTCTTCCTCGCCGCCATGGGGCTCGGGTTCGGCTCGCAGGTGCGGCCCGGCGCGGTCACCGGCGGCCTGTCCTACCTGCAGTACATCGCGCCCGCGCTGCTGGCCGCCGGGGCCGCGCAGCAGGCCGTCGGCGAGTCGAGCTACCCCGTGCTCTCCGGGTTCAAGTGGCAGAAGGAGTACCTCGCCGTCACCGCCACGCCCGTCTCGCCGGGCCAGGTCTTCGGCGGCCACCTGATCTGGTCGGCCCTGCGGCTGACGCTGGCGGGCGCGATCTACGCCCTCGTCGCGCTGTTCTTCGGCGCGTGGACCGGTCCGGGTGTGCTGCTGGTGATCCTGGCCGGCACCGTCACCGGCCTCGCCTGCACCACGCCGATGAGCGCGCTCGCCGCGCACACCTTCGACGAAGGCCAGCGCTTCGGGCTGATCTTCCGGTTCGTGGTGATGCCGATGACGTTGTTCTCCGGCACGTTCTTCCCGATCTCCCAGCTGCCGGGCGCGATCCGCTGGCTGGCCTGGCTCTCGCCGCTGTGGCACGGCTCGCAGCTGGCCCGCGGCGTGAGCATCGGCGGCGTCGGCGGCTGGGCGATGCTCGGTCACTTCGCCGTGCTGGCGGCCCTGTTCGCGGCCGGGTGGGTGCTCGCGCACCGGGCCTTCTACCGGAGGCTGGTGGTCTGACGTGACGACCGTCGAAACCCGCGCCGGGTTGTTCCTGCGCATCCTGCCGCCCGGGCTGTACGCGGGCCGCGCCCGCATGATCGTCGAACGCTCGGTGATGGTCTACCGCGGCAGCTGGCTGATCTTCCTGTCCGGCGCGGTCGAGCCGTTCCTCTACCTGCTGGCCTTCCAGCTGGGCTTCGGCAAGCTCGTCACCGAGGTCGCGGGCCCGGACGGGCAGCCGATGAGCTACGTCGCCTTCGTCGCGCCGGCCCTGCTGGCGACGTCGGCGATGAACGGCGCGGTGTTCGAATCCACGTACAACCTGTTCTTCAAGCTGCGCTACGCCAAGCTCTACGACGCGATGCTGGCCACCCCGATCGGCCCGCTCGACGTGGCTCTGGGCGAGATCGGCTGGGCGATCACCCGCGGCGGCATCTACGCGGTCGCGTTCCTCGCGATCGCGGCGGCGATGGGGCTGCTGGCCTCGTGGTGGGCGCTGCTGATGGTCCCGGCGGCGCTGCTGGTCGGCCTGGCGTTCTCGGCCATCGGCATGGCACTGGTGACGTTCCTGCGCTCGACGGCCCAGTTCGACTACATCCAGCTCGGCCTGACCCCGATGTTCCTCTTCGCGACGACGTTCTACCCGCTGTCGGTGTACCCGGAACCCCTGCAGTGGGTGGTCCGCTGCCTCCCGCTCTACCACGCGATCGAGCTGATGCGCGGCCTGGCCACCGGCCTGCTCTCGGGCGGCATGCTGATCAACCTGGCGTACCTGCTGGTCCTGGGCGCGCTGGGCCTGTGGGCATCAACCCGCCGGATCGCCAAGCTCCTCCTGACCTGATGCCCCGCCAATCACGCGAGATGCCCCGCCAGTCACGCGTGTGACGCGCCCGATCACGCGAGATCCGCCTCCGATCACGCGAGATCCGGCTGCAAGCACGCGAGATCCGGCTTCCCGCACCAGCCGCGGCTGGTCAGCGGGCCGGGTCGGGCCGTCCGGACGGCACCCCCGACGGCGGGACGTGCACCATGCCGTGCCCGTAGAACCCGTTGTACCCCTCGTACCCCGCGCAGTACGCGTCCTGCAACCCGTCCCCGGTCAGGTCGTAGTCGGCCGGGCACGGCATCGGCGTCGCCTGGGCCTCGAGCGTCCGCCGCAGCTGCCGCGGCCGGGCCTCCGGGGCCGCCGACGCCAGCAGCGCCAGCACCCCGGTGACGTGCGGCGCGGCCATCGACGTCCCGCACAGCGGTGCGTACCCGCCCGGCACCGTCGACAGCACGCATTCGCCCGTCTCGCCGCCCGGCGCGGTGACGTCGATCACGCCCAGCCCGTACGAGCTGTACCCCGCCTTCACCCCGTCCGCGCCGACGGCCGACACCGCGACGACGTCCCGCAGCCCGGCCGGCAGGGCTTCGCACCCGCTGCTCGCCCCCCGCGCCCCCGAGCGCGCCGACGGCGTCAGGTCCACCGCCTCGTTCGTCGCCGCCGCCACGTTCAACGTCCCCGCCGACGTGCTGTACTCGACCGCGCGAGCCAGCACCTCGTGCACCACTCCGCGGTCGTGGCCGCGGATGCACGACAGCGACCACGGGTTGACGAAGAAGCTGCTGTTGGTCACCCGCATGTGCCGGGCGGCCGCCCACATCAGCCCGCACACCGCGGCCTCGGGATCGGCGTAACCCCGGTCGTCGATCACCTTCACCGACGCCACTTGCACCCCGGGGGCCACACCCGCCACGCCGTGCCCGTCGCCGGCCGCCGCGATGATCCCGGCCACGTGCGTCCCGTGCACCGACGTCGTCGGGGCCCACGCCGAGGGCGACCGGTCGGGTGCACCCGTCAGGCAGCCGGCGGAGTCGTCGCGGTCCAGGGCGCCGGCCAGGTCCGGGTGGTCCGGGTCGATCCCGGAGTCCAGCACGCCGACCACGACGTCACGGCGGCCGGGCGAGGTGTCCGGGCCGGCCGGGGCCCCGATCATCCGCATGTCCCACTGCTGCCCGCTCAGGTCCGTGGCCGGCACCCGCGCGGGATCGGTGGCGGGCAGCGCGGCCCGCGCGGGCTGCGGCTTGACCTCGGCGGCGCGCTGCGCGGCCAGCCGCTCGGCCTGCGCGCTGAACGCCCGGTCCGGCCCGATCCGGGTACCGAAATCCGGGTCGCCGGAGGTGGCGACCGCGACGGCGATCTGCGGGTAGTAGACGGTGGTGGCGCCGCAGGCACCGCCGATTTCCGCACGGGCGGCGGCTTCGGTCGTGCCGCGGTCGAAGGTGACGACGTACCGCAGGGCCCGGCCGTGGGCGCAGCCGGGGTCGGCCGCCGCCGGGCCGGCGGTGACGCATCCCGAAAGCACCAGGACGGTGCACACGGCCGCCCGCAGGGGCCGCGCCAGCAGGGACACCGGACCTCCCACCGGATGCAGGAACCGCGGGTGCCGGCGCGCGAGAACCCGGGCACCCCGAGCCGCACCGTAGCCACCCGGTGCTCCGCGGACAAGCGCTGCGGCGAAGTTCCCCCGGCGGTGGGGCGAGTGAGAGCGCCACGGCACGCCCGGGTGCCTGCGGGAGGTACCGAGTACACCGGAGTGGTCACCCGGTGTGGGATACTCGGGGTGGCCGCTGGGCCGCGGGGCGCACGTGAGAGGTGCTGCCTGCGGCGTTGTGGCCCGGTGATGTGCGTGAACTCCCGCGGCGCGCGTCGCCGCCCGTGAACCGGGCGGCTGGACGACGTGGCGGGCGGTCGGGGGCCGCGAATGCCTCACGCACGCACGCCGCCGAGCAGACCTTTGACCGGGTTGCGCGTCACCGGAGAGCCGGTGCGACGTCCGGTTGTCGGGCAAGGATTCCCGCCGCTGGTGACCACCACGGCGGAACGAACAGAAAGGGGCCCCTGCGCGGCCGCGTCCCTGCCGGTGCGAACCGGCAGACGCGCCCGGGGGCGGAGGAGACACATGTCGAACGCGGAAACACCCGCCGAGCACACCGGCGGGAATCCCGCCACACCCACGGGCGGCCCGCTGGCCGACCTGCCCGCCCGGATCCGGGTGCACGCGCTGGCCAAGCTGCTGGAGTCGCACAGCCGGGACGTCCTCGCCAAGCTCGCCGAGCTGGGCGAAAGCGTGCGCAGCGCGCAGTCGAGCGTGACCAGGGACGTGGCGCTCAAGGTGGCCGAGGCCTTCGCGCCGGCCGAGCCCGCCGGTGAGACCGGGAACACCCCGGCCGAGCAGCCCGCCGAGACCCGCCCGTCGGTGCCCGAGGTGCCGGTCGCCGAGGCCGAGAAGCCGCGGCCGCGGCAGAAGACCCGCGCGCACCTGCCGGTGTTCGCCGCGCCCTCGCCGGTCTTCCTGCCGCCGGAGCCGGCCGAGGTCGCCGTCAAGCCGGCCCGCAAGCCGGCCGACCCGTTCGCGGAGCCGCCGTCGCGGCCCGAGCCCGAGGCCGCCGCCGAAGAAGAGGTCGAAGACACCACGCCGGGCGCCGACGCCGGTGCCGACGAGGACGGCGACGACGCCGGCAGCCGCCGTCGCCGCCGCCGTGGCCGTCGCGGCCGGGGCCGCGGCAAGGGCGCCGAGGGCGGCGAAGACACCGCCGAAACCGAGGACGACCAGGCCGAGGAGCAGCCGCGCCGCAAGGGCCGCAACGGCGACGAAAAGCCCGAAGCGGACACCGAAGAGGTCGAGGAGACCGCTGAGTCTTCTGCGGACGCCGAGAGCGACGCCGACGAGGGCGAAGGCGGCAGCCGCCGTCGCCGTCGCCGCCGTCGCCGCAAGGGCTCGGACGGCGAGGACGCCGAGGCCACCGACGACCCGCCCAACACCGTCACGCACGTCCGCCAGGCGAAGGCCGAGCAGCCCGAGCGCCCGGCGCGCGACGAGGTGCGCAGCGTCCGCGGGTCGACCCGGCTGGAGGCCAAGCGCCAGCGCCGCCGTGACGGCCGCGAGGCGGGCCGCCGCCGCGCCCCGATCCTGTCCGAGGCCGAGTTCCTGGCCCGGCGCGAGTCGGTCGAGCGCACGATGGTCGTCGCCGAGCACGGCGACTCCACGCAGATCGCGGTGCTCGAGGACGGCGTGCTGGTCGAGCACTTCGTGACGCAGTCGGGCTCCGGCTCGATCGTCGGCAACGTCTACCTCGGCCGCGTCCAGAACGTGCTGCCGAGCATGGAGGCCGCGTTCATCGACATCGGCCGCGGCCGCAACGCCGTGCTGTACGCCGGCGAGGTCGACTGGGACGCCGCCGGCCTGGAGGGCAAGGCCCGCAAGATCGAGCAGGCGCTGTCCACCGGCGACTCCGTGCTGGTCCAGGTCACGAAGGACCCGGTCGGGCACAAGGGCGCCCGGCTGACCACGCAGATCTCGCTGCCCGGCCGCTTCCTGGTGTACGTCCCCGCGGGCGGCGCCACCGGCATCTCCCGCAAGCTGCCGGAGAACGAGCGCCGCCGCCTGAAGGACATCCTCAAGCGGATCGTCCCGGAGGACGCGGGTGTGATCATCCGCACCGCCTCCGAGGGCATCGGCGAGGAGGAGCTGGGCCGGGACGTCGACCGCCTGAAGGCGCAGTGGGACGTCATCAAGGAGAAGGCCGCCGCGGGTTCCGCCAAGAAGGGCGGCGCGCCGACCATGCTCTACGAAGAGCCCGACCTGCTGGTCAAGGTCGTGCGCGACCTCTTCACCGAGGACTTCACCAAGCTGGAGATCCAGGGCGAGCGGTCCTGGGAGACGATCAACGGCTACGTCAGCCACGTCGCCCCGGAGCTCACCGAGCGCCTCAAGCGCTACACCGGCACCGGCAGCGCCTTCGCCGACCACCGGATCGACGAGCAGATCACCAAGGCGCTCGACCGGAAGGTCTGGCTGCCGAGCGGCGGTTACCTGGTCATCGACCGCACCGAGGCGATGACGGTGATCGACGTCAACACCGGCAAGTTCACCGGATCGGGTGGCAACCTCGAGGAGACGGTGACCCGCAACAACCTGGAGTCGGCGGAGGAGATCGTCCGCCAGCTCCGGCTGCGGGACATCGGCGGCATCATCGTCATCGACTTCATCGACATGGTGCTCGAGTCCAACCGCGAGCTGGTGCTGCGCCGGCTCACCGAGTGCCTCGGCCGGGACCGCACGCGCCACCAGGTCGCCGAGGTCACCTCGCTCGGCCTGGTCCAGATGACCCGCAAGAAGATCGGCACCGGCCTGCTGGAGGCGTTCTCGACGCCGTGCGAGCACTGCAAGGGCCGGGGCGTGATCGTCTCGACCGAGCCGCAGCGCATCGCCGGTGGCGGTGGTGGCGGTGGTCACAACCACGGCGGCCACAACCAGGGCGGCAACGGCAACGGTGGTGGCGGCAACGGCGGCGGCGGGGAGAAGAGCTCCCGCCGGTCGCGGGGCCGTGGCAAGGCCGAGGAGGCCGCCAAGGAGCCGGTCGAAGCCGCCAAGACCGAGGTGCACGCGGTCCCGCCGCCCGAGAAGCGCGAGTCGATCGCTTCGGCGGTGGCGGCGATGGCGAACGCCTCGAAGGCCGCCAAGGAGCACGACCACGGCGCGCTGAACGGCAACGGGCCCGCTCCGGAGCCGGCCAGGGAGGTCGCGGACGTCCCGGCGACCACGGAGGCGGACGAGACGCCGGTGACGGCCGAGCCGCCCGCCGAGCCCGCCCAGGAGGTCGCCGGCACCCCGGTGACCACCGAGGCCGACGAGACCCCGGTCCCGCAGGACGAGGAACCCGAGGTCGAGGTCTCCCCGGCGCCGGAACCGGCCGAGGAGCCGGTGACCGACGCCGTGGAGCCGGTCGTCGACGTCACGGTGCCCGAACCGGCGGTGCGCTCCACCCGGCGCCGTCCGCGCCGGGCGGCGTCGCGGCCCGCGGGCCCGCCGGTGCACGCCTCCGACCAGAGCCAGTGAACGACTAGGGGGACCCCGGTGGTAACGCACCGGGGCACCCCACGTAACCTGTAGTACGGCCTGCCACCAGAGCAGGTCGCCTGCGCGAGTCCAGGACCGCCGTTCCATCAGGTGGGCCGATCGCGCGGAGCCCCCACCCATTGTCGAGTAATGCAGGAGACTTCCGTGTCGGCGTACGCGATCGTCAAGACCGGCGGCAAGCAGTACAAGGTGGCCGTCGGCGACGTCGTCGAGGTCGAGAAGCTCGAGGGCGAGCCGGGCACCGAGCACATCCTCCCCGCCGTTTTGTACGTCGACGGTGGCGAGGTCACCACGGACGCCGACGCGCTGGCGAAGGTCTCGGTCACCGGCAAGGTCGTCGAGCAGACCAAGGGTCCGAAGATCCGGATCCACAAGTTCAAGAACAAGACGGGCTACCACAAGCGCCAGGGTCACCGGCAGAAGCTGACCCGCGTCGAGGTCACCGCCATCTCCCTGTAAGGGTTTCTCCGGATCTTCGTTTTGCAGAAAGAGGACTGAGCTATGGCTCACAAGAAGGGTGCGTCCAGCTCCCGCAACGGTCGTGACTCGAACGCGCAGCGCCTCGGCGTCAAGCGCTTCGGCGGCCAGGAAGTCAACGCGGGCGAGATCCTGATCCGCCAGCGCGGCACCAAGTTCCACCCCGGCGTGAACGTCGGCCGTGGCGGCGACGACACGCTGTTCGCCCTGGCCGCCGGTGCGGTCAAGTTCGGCGAGAAGCGTGGCCGCAAGACGGTCAACATCGTGCCGGTCGAAGCCTGAGTCCTGGCTTCGATCTAGACCTCTGACGAGGGGTGGGGCCGGAATATCCGGTGCCACCCCTCGTTTGTTTTGTGCATACCCTTTTCGGCTAGTGAAGTGAGGCAGAGTCATGGCGTCCCGGTTCGTGGACCGCGCGGTCATCCACCTGACCGCCGGTGACGGGGGCAACGGCTGTGCCTCGGTGCACCGCGAGAAGTTCAAGCCCCTCGGTGGCCCCGACGGCGGCAACGGCGGCAACGGCGGTGACGTCCTGCTGGTCGTCGACCCGAACGTGCACACGCTGCTGGACTTCCACTTCCGCCCGCACGCCAAGGCCGGCAACGGCAAGATGGGCCAGGGCAGCAACCGGGCCGGTGCGGCGGGGGAGACGCTGGTGATGAAGGTGCCGTCCGGCACCGTCGTGTTCACCGAGGACGGCGAGATGGTCGCCGACCTGATCGGCCCGGGCACCACGTTCGTCGCCGCCCAGGGCGGCCGCGGCGGCCTCGGCAACGCCGCGCTCGCGTCGAAGGCCCGCAAGGCCCCCGGGTTCGCGCTGCTGGGCGAGCCGGGCGAGGCCCGCAGCCTGACCCTGGAGCTGCGCTCGGTCGCCGACGTCGGCCTGCTCGGCTTCCCCTCGGCCGGCAAGTCGTCGCTGATCTCGGTGCTGTCCGCGGCCAAGCCGAAGATCGCCGACTACCCGTTCACCACGCTGGTGCCGAACCTCGGCGTCATCACCGGCGGCGACACGGTGTTCACGATGGCCGACGTGCCCGGCCTGATCCCCGGCGCGTCCGAGGGCAAGGGCCTCGGCCTGGACTTCCTCCGTCACATCGAGCGCTGCGCGGTGCTGGTGCACGTCGTCGACTGCGCCACGCTGGAGCCGGGCCGCGATCCGGTGTCCGATGTGGACGCGCTGGAGGAGGAGCTCGCCAAGTACACGCCCAGCCTGGGCGGGAAGCTCGAAGAACGTCCGCGCGTGGTCGTCCTCAACAAGATCGACGTCCCGGAGGCGGCCGAGCTCGCCGAGTTCGTCCGCCCCGACTTCGAGGCCCGCGGCCTGCAGGTGTTCGAGGTTTCGACGGCCTCGCGCAAGGGTCTGCGCGAGCTGACGTTCGCGCTGGCCGCGATCGTCGACAAGTACCGCGAGGCGCAGCCGGTGCTGGAGCCGGAGAAGATCGTCCTGCGGCCGCTGGCCGTCGACGACTCCGGCTTCACCGTCGAGGTCGACCCGGAGGAGGAGGGCGCGTTCATCATCCGCGGCGCGCGCCCGGAGCGGTGGATCCGCCAGACCGACTTCGGCAACGACGAGGCCGTCGGCTACCTCGCCGACCGGCTCAACCGCCTCGGCGTCGAGGACGAGCTGGCGAAGCTCGGCGCGCGGCCGGGCAGCCCGGTCACGATCGGCGACGTCCAGTTCGAGTGGGAGCCGTCGACGCCTTCGGTGGCGGTCCACCTGTCCGGGCGCGGCACCGACGTGCGGCTGGAGCGCACCGACCGGGTCGGCGCGGCCGAGCGCAAGGAAGCCCGCCGGATCCGCCGCGACGGCACCGGCGAGGACGACGACGAGCTGGACTTCGACGCGTGAGCGGCACCCGCGAAGCGATCGCGTCGGCCCGCCGGCTGGTGGTCAAGGTCGGTTCGTCGGCCTTGACCACGGCGGGCAGCGGGCTCGACGCGGCCCGGCTGGACGCGCTGGTCGACGCGATCGCCGAGCGCGTCGCCCGGGAAACCCAGATCGTCCTGGTGTCCTCGGGCGCGATCGGGGCCGGCCTGGCCCCGCTCTCGCTGGGCAAGCGCCCGCGTGACCTGGCCACGCAGCAGGCGGCGGCGAGCGTCGGGCAGCTGGCGCTGGCGCACGCGTACGCCGAGTCGTTCGGCCGGTACTCGCTGACGGTCGGGCAGGTGCTGCTGACGTCCGACGACGTCGTCCGCCGGTCGCACTACCGCAACGCGCAGCGAACGTTCTCGCGGCTGCTCGCGCTGGGCGCGGTCCCGGTGGTCAACGAGAACGACACGGTGGCGACCGAGGAGATCCGCTTCGGCGACAACGACCGCCTGGCCGCCCTGGTCGCCCACCTGATCGGCGCCGACGCGCTGGTCCTGCTGTCCGATGTGGACGGCCTGTACGACGGTGACCCCCGCGGCGGCGCCACCCGCAAGCTGACCGAGGTCCTCTCGGAGTCCGATGTGGACGGAATATCGGTCGGCATGTCCAGCTCGGGCCTGGGAACGGGCGGTATGGTCTCGAAGCTCGCGGCGGCCCGCACGGCGGCCGGAGCGGGCATCCCGGTGCTGCTGGCGGCGGCATCGGAGGCTTCGGCGGCGTTGACGTCGGCGTCCCCCGGAACGGCGTTCGCCCCGGCGGACACCCGCCTGTCGGCCCGCAGGTTCTGGCTGGGCTACGCGGCGGACACGACGGGCAAGCTCCGCCTCGACGACGGCGCGGTGACGGCGGTGGTCCGCCGCCGCCGGTCCCTGCTGGCGGCCGGGATCACCGGCGTGGACGGCGAATTCCAGGCGGGCGACGTGGTCGACCTGGTGGACGCCAAGGACCGTCCGGTGGCCCGCGGAGTGGTGGCGTTCGACGCCACCGAGCTCCCGGACCTGATCGGCCGCTCGACCCCCGAGCTCCCGGAGGAGCAGCGGAGAGAGGTCGTCCACGCCGACGACCTGGTCCCCCTCCGCCGCTGACCCCCGTGTCGACCCTCCCCTCACGCGTGATGCCCCTTCAATCACGTGTGATGCCCTTCTGATCACGCGAGATCCGCCTCTGATCACGCGAGATCCGGCTTCAATCACGCGAGATCCGCCGGGGATCACGGGTGATACCCGCCTGTGGCCGGCGCTCCGGCCGAGAGCGCCGCCGTACTCAGCCCAGCGAGACCAGGCGAGCGCCGCCGTCGGCTTCCAGGACCGTTCCGGTCAGGTTCCGGTTGGTCGCCGCGAGCGTCACCACCTCCGCCACGTCGTCCGCCGTCGCCACGCGGCGGGACGGGAGCGAAGCCGCCGCCTGCGCGAAGAACCCTTCGCGCACCTCGTCCGGGAAGCCGCTCCACCACGCCGTGTCGACCACGCCCGGCGACACCGCGTTGACCCGCCGCGGCGCCAGCTCCACCGCCAGCGGCTTGACCAGCGCTTCGACGGCCGCATTGACGGCGCCGATGCCCGCGGTGCCTGCCATCGCCGCCCGGGCCGTGATCGCGCTGAGCAGCGTGATCGACCCGTCCGCAGCCAGGTGCGGCAGCACCGCCTGGATCGTGGTCAGGTGCGCCCAGAACTTCGCGTCGAACGCCCGCCGCAGCACCGCGAGGTCCAGCGCGTCGATCGGCCCCATCCCCTCGGCGCCGGACAGGCTCACCACCAGCACGTCGACCGTCCCCAGCGTTCCGGCCAGCGCGGCCATCGCCTCGGCGTCGCCGCCGTCGGCCCGGTGCCCCGTCAGTTCCGGATCGCTCGAAGCGACGTCGTCGAGGCGCGCCTTGTCGCGCCCGGTGACGTGGACGTCGTATCCCCGCTGCTGCAGCCGCCGCGCGGTCGCCAGGCCGATGCCCGAGGTGCCGCCGGCCACGAGAGCGATGCTCATGTCTTGTCCCCATTTCGAACCGGTACGTCTCGTTTCGAATTCGACGCTACCATCGGATCCCATGACCGACCAGTCCCGCCCCGGCCGCAAGCGCAGCGAGCACAGCCGGCTGGCGATCCTCGCCGCGACGCTCGACCTGGTCGCGGAGGCCGGCTACGGCGCATTGACGATCGAGGGCATCGCGGCGCGTTCGAGCGTCGGCAAGCAGACGATCTACCGCTGGTGGCCGTCGAAGGCCGACGTCCTCCTCGACGCGCTCGCGACGAAGGCGGACCTGCAGATCCCGATCCCCGACGCGGGCTCGTTCCGCGCCGACCTCGGGCACTTCCTGGACAGCACGTTCGAGCTGGGGGAGAAGAACCAGGTCGCGGACACGCTGCGGGCGCTGATGGCGCAGGCGCAGATCGACCCGGAGTTCGGCCACCGCTTCCGCGAGGACTTCCTGTACCGCCGCCGCGAAGCGCTGGGCACGATCGTGGACCGCGCCCGCGAGCGCGGCGAACTGCCGGCCGGTGTCGCTCCCGGCACGGTCATCGACGTCGTCTTCGGCACGCTCTGGTACCGGCTCCTCGCGACGCGGGAGCCGATCGGCCGCGGCCTGGCCGGCGAGCTGGTGGCGCTACTGGCGGGTCAGGGCGCCTCGACCGACTCGACCTCCGGTAACGCGTCGAGGATCACGACGCGATCCGGTCCGCTTTGATCGTGAGCAGCAACCGCGTCTGGTCGCGCCCGCCCCACCACGGGTACGGGCCGCCGAGGTAGCGCTGCGCCAGCGCCTCGATGTGCTCGACGGCGCCGTCCTCGGTCGTGTCGATGACCCGCCCGCGGATCGCGTAGTAGCGCGACGGCCGCTCGCGGTCGGCGACGTTGAGCGCCACCCGCGGGTCACGCGCGATGTTGCGCTGCTTCTGGTGGCCCAGCACGGTGTTGACGAGGATGTGCGTGCCGTCGGTGTCCACCCAGGTCTGGGTGAGCTGCGGCGAGCCGTCCGGCATCAGCGTCGACAGGAAGCACAAGCTGGGCGCGCGCAGCAGAGTGAGCAGGTCGCCGGGCAGTTCCACAGTGGTCTCCCGCTAGAGCTGGTCGGGCGCTTCGATCCCGAGCAGCGAAAGCCCGAGCGCAAGCGTGTTCGACGTCAGCGTAGTCAACCTCAGCCGTGACGCGCGCAGCTCCTCCGTCGCGGCCTTCAGGACCGGACAATCGTCGTAGAACCGGGAAAACGCGACGGCCGTCTCGTACAGGTAAGTGCACAGCTTGTGCGGCGCGTACGCGGCTGTCGCAGCCTTCACCGCTTCGCCCAACCTGAGCAGCCTCAAGGCCAACGCCCGTTCCGCCGGCGCTTCCAACAGGATCTCCGCGCCGCCGGGCACTCCGCCCGCCTTCTGGAGGATCGACTGCGTCCGCGCGTGCGCGTACTGCAGGTACACCGACGTGTTGCCCTCCTTGGCCAGCATCCGGTCCCACGCGAAGACGTAGTCGCGTTCGCGATCACCGGACAGGTCGGCGTACTTGACGGCGCCGATGCCCACCGCCCGCGCGACTTCCGCCTGCCCCGCCGCGTCGAGCTCACTGCGTTCGGCGACGACCGCCGCGGCCTGCGTCACGGCTTCGGTGAGCAGGTCGGCCAGTTTGACGGTCTCGCCGGCCCGGGTCCGCATGGCCTTGCCGTCCGCGCCCAGCACGGTGCCGAAGCCGATGTGCTCCGCGTGCCCGGTCAGCCAGCCCGCCGCGCGGCAGGCGGCGAACAGCATCGCGAAGTGCTGCGCCTGCGGCGCTCCGACAACGTAGAGCAGGTCCGTGGCGCCGCGCTCGGCCGTCCAGTACCGGACGGTCGCCAGGTCCGTGGCCGCGTACCCGTAGCCGCCGTCGCGCTTGCGGACGATCAGCGGCAGCCGGTCGCCTTCGCGGTTGCGGAACCCTTCGGGGAACACGCAGATCGCGCCGTCACTGACCTCGGTCAGTCCGGCGGCTTCGAGGTCGTCGACGACCGCGGCGAGGTACGGGTTGTAGAAGCTCTCCCCGTAGATGTCCTCGGTCGTCAGGGAAATCCCGAGCAGGTCGTAGACCTCGTCGAAGTGCCGGGTCGACTCGTCGACGAGCTCCTGCCAGACGGCGAGGGTCTCTTCGTCGCCGCTCTGCAGCTTGACGACGCGCGTGCGCGCCCGCGTCGCGAACGCTTCGTCGCTGTCGAACTTCCGGCGTGCTTCGCGGTAGAAGGCGTCGAGGTCGGCGATCGTGCGTTGCCCGGCGGAGACGTCGAGGAGGTGCTCGATGAGCATGCCGAACGGCGTGCCCCAGTCGCCGAGGTGGTTGTGCGGCAGGACTTCGTGGCCGGCGAACCGCAGCAGCCGGGCGAGGGCGTCGCCGATCACGGACGAGCGCAGGTGCCCGACGTGCATTTCCTTGGCGACGTTCGGGCTGCTGTAGTCGAGCGCGATCCGGCGGGGCACGGGGGTTTCCGGCACGCCGAGACGCGGATCGCCGAGCAGTGCGGCGGTGCGCGCCTGCAGCCATTCCGTGCGCAGCACGAAGTTCAGGAAACCCGGCCCGGCCACTTCCGGCGGATCGGCGATCCCGTCCAGCTCCAGCGCCCCGGCGATCAGCCCGGCGACCTCGCGCGGCGGGCGGCCGAGCTGCTTGCCCAGGCTCATCGCGAGGTTGGCCTGGTAGTCGACGCCCTCGCGCGGGGACGCCTGGACGAGCGCCTGTTCCGGCGTCAGTTCGACGTCCAGCGCCCGGCCGGCGGCGGTCACCACGCGGCGCGCCAGCTCCTCGGTGACGTCGGCGGTCTGCTGCACGGTGTCCCTCCTTCGGCTCGGTCGCGGGAAGCCCGCAGCGTAGCGAGCGTGACCGGCCGACGACGAAGGGTTTACCGCAGCTCGCTGCCCTTCGTTTCCGGCAGCGTGAGGATCACCGCGAACGCGATCGCGGCGCCCACGGCGACGTACCAGAAGTAGAGCGTCTGCGAGACCGCGCCGAACAGGGTGATGAGCAGGGGAGCGGTGCCGCCGAAGATCGCGACGGTCAGGTTGTACCAGGCTCCGATGCCCAGCGCGCGCAGTTCGGTGGGGAACAGCTCGCTCATGATGGCCGGCGCGATCGACGTCATGGCCGTGTACAGCCCGAGCCCGACGCAGAACACCACGAGCAGCCCGCCGAAGCCCGGACCGATCAAAGTGGACAGTGGCACGACGACCACCGCGGTCACCCCGGACCAGACCAGCAGCTGCGGCTTCCGCCCGAGCCGGTCGGCGAGCGCGCCCATCGGGTACTGCAGCGCGATGAACAACGCCGTGCCGACCGACAACGCGAGGAAGACGGCGTCCGCGTCCGCGTGCCGGTTCTTCACCGCGAACGACGTCAGCGCGCTGAAGAACGTGTAGTAGCAGAGGGTCGAGAGCATCGTGAAGCCGACGAGCCTGCCGACGGCCTTGGGGTGGTGCGTCAGCGTCGTCAGCAGCGGCCGTTCGAGCTTGCGCGCCTTCGCCTTCGTCTGCTCGAACAGCTCGGTCTCGGCGATGCTCCGCCGCAGCCACAGGCCGACCAGGCCGAAGACCCCGCCCAGCAGGAACGGCAGCCGCCAGCCCCACGACGCGAGCTGCGCCTTGTCCAGCGTCCGGGCCAGCACGAACCCGAGCACGGTCGCGACCAGCACGGCGGACCCGGTCGAGATGTAGAAGAACGCCGAGTACCGGCCACGCCGCTCCGGCGGCGCGATCTCGCCCAGGTAGGCCGACGCGTTCGACACCTCCCCGCCGAGCGACAGCCCCTGCGCGACGCGCGCGAGCAGCAGCAGGATCGGCGCAAGCCACCCGACCTGCGCGAACGTCGGCAGCAGCCCGATCGCCACCGACCCGCCCGCCATGAGCAGGATGGTGAGGATCATGGCCGGCTTCCGCCCGCGCGTGTCCGCGAAGCGCCCGAGCAGCACCCCGCCCAGCGGGCGGAAGAAGAACGCGAGCGCGTAGGTGGCGAACGTGTTGATCAGGGCGAGTGTGTCGTTCCCGGCGGGGAAGAACGCACTGGCGAAGTAGATGCTGAACGTCGCGTAGATCGTCCAGTCGAACCACTCCAGCGCGTTGCCGGCGCTCGCCGCGAACAGCTTGCGCACCGGCAGCCGGTGGCGCTGCGACACCTGGACGGCGGATTCGGTCATGGCGGCCTCCACGTCACCCGAAGGTGGAACGGGACTTTGCCACATTCCTTCGCAGTGCGAAAGATCCTGACTGTTCGGTTTGCTCGTGCTCCTCCTTCCTCAGGCCGTGCTGGCCAGCGCGAACGGCAGGACCGCGGGCGCCCCGGCCCGCCGCAGCAGCCGCGCGGCCAGCGTCATCGTCCAGCCCGTGTCGATCACGTCGTCCACCAGCAGCACCGGCCCGGACGGCAGCACGTCCGCGAGGTCGGCCGGCATGCTCAGCCGTCGCCACAGGTCCGCCAGCCGTTGGGCGCTGTTCGCCTGACGCGGGGGCGGCCCCTCGGCGTCGAGCGCCCCGAGGAAGTCCAGCCGGCCGACCTCGGCCAGCCGCGTCGCCAGGCTGTACACGAGCTGCGGGCGCGTCTCCGACGGGACGGCGACCACCGCGACCGGCCGTTGCGCCCACTGCCACCCGGCGAGCACCTGCACGCACGCCTTGAACACCGAGTCCGGCACCTCGGCGTCCGCCGCCTGCGGACCGACGAGCTCCCGCAGCCGGTTGCCCCACCCGACGTCGGTGAGCCGCCCGAGCACCTGGCCCGGCTCGGCCTGGTCGTCGGCCGAGATCCGCCCGGACACCGGAACGTCCAAAGAGGACATCCCGGTGGGCCACTGCTTCCGCGGCGCGACCTCGACGCCGGGCCGCTGCAGCCGTTCGCGGGTCGCCTCGGCGACGTCGTCGGCCACCGACGTGTCCCAGTGCTGCCCGGTGCAGTTGTCGCACCGGCCGCACGGCGCCGCCTCGGGATCGTCGAGCTGGCGCCGCAGGTACTCCATCCGGCAGCCGCCGGTGGCGAGGTAACCGAGCATCGCCTCCTGCTCGCGATCGCGCGCCTCCGCCACCCGCTTGTACCGCCCGCGGTCGTACTGCCACTCCTCACCCGTGCTCGTCCAACCGCCCTTCACCCGCCGGACCGCGCCGTCGACGTCCAGGACCTTGAGCACCATCTCCAGCCGCGACCGGGAAAGCTCGACCGACGGCTCCAGCGCGGCCGTCGAAAGCGGACGGTCGGCGTAGGAAAGGGTGTTCAGCACCTGGGTCACCCGGAGCTCGTCCGGGAAGGCCAGCGACCCGAAGTACGCCCAGATCGCCTTGTCCTCCTCACCGGGCAGCAGCACGACCTCGGCGCGCTCCACACCACGCCCCGCACGGCCGACCTGCTGGTAGTAGGCGATCGGCGACGACGGCGCGCCGAGGTGCACGACGAACCCGAGGTCCGGCTTGTCGAACCCCATGCCCAGCGCGGACGTCGCGACCAGGGCCTTGACCCGGTTGCCGAGCAGGTCGTCCTCGGCCGCCTGCCGGTCGGCCGGGTCGGTCTTGCCGGTGTAGGCCGCCACCGGGTATCCGCGGTCCTTCAGCAGCGAAGCGACGTCATGCGCCGCCGCCACGGTCAGGCAGTAGATGATCCCCGAGCCCGGCAGCTCGGCCAGGTGCTCCGCGAGCCAGGCCAGCCGCGCCTGCGACGTCGGCAGCCGGCACACCGACAGCCGCAGGCTTTCGCGGTCGAGGCTGCCGCGCAGCACCAGCGTGTCCCCGCCGGTGCCGAGGCCCAGCTGCTCGGCGACGTCGGTGACCACGCGGTCGTTCGCCGTCGCCGTCGTCGCCAGCACCGGCACGCCTTCCGGGAGATCGCCCAGCAGCGTGCGCAGCCGCCGGTAGTCCGGCCGGAAGTCGTGGCCCCAGTCCGAAATGCAGTGTGCCTCGTCGACCACCAGCAGCCCGGTGCTCGCGGTCAGCTTCGGCAGCACGTTGTCGCGGAAGTCCGGGTTGTTGAGCCGCTCGGGGCTGACGAGCAGGACGTCCACCTCGCCCGCCGCGACCGCCGCCTGGACCTGGTCCCACTCCTGCGGGTTCGCCGAGTTCATCGTCGCCGCGTGGATCCCGGCCCGCGCCGCCGCCGAGATCTGGTTGCGCATCAGGGCGAGCAGGGGCGAGACGATGACCGTCGGCCCGCTGCCCTGCTCGCGCAGCAGCGCCGTGGCCAGGAAGTACACCGCCGACTTGCCCCACCCGGTGCGCTGCACGACCAGCGCGCGGCGCCTCTGCGCGACCAAGGCCTCGATGGCCGTCCATTGGTCTTCGCGCAGCTTCGCCGCGTCGCCGGCCAGTGCCCGGAGGAGGGTCTCGGCGCGGTCGCGGAGTGCTGAGGTGGTGCTGGTCGTGTCCACGTCCCCACGTCTACCCCATGACACCGACAGACCGGGAATCAGCGGCGCCGCGAACGGAGGGTTCCGGACGCATACGGGCCGTAATGTGACCTGAATCACGCGTACTGACCGGTAGATTTCCCGGTCGGGCGAGGTGGCGCACAGCACCCCGAATCCCGGCCCTCCGCTGTATAGGCTCTCCGGTCATGTCACCACGGCGGATCGGGGTCATGGGCGGCACCTTCGACCCCGTGCACCACGGCCACCTCGTCGCGGCCAGTGAGGTCCAGTCCCGGTTCGGGCTCGACGAAGTGATCTTCGTCCCCACCGGGCAGCCGTGGCAGAAGACGGCCCGCGAGGTGACGAAGGCCGAGGACCGCTACCTGATGACGGTGATCGCGACCGCGTCCAACCCGGTCTTCTCCGTCAGCCGCGTCGACATCGACCGCGGCGGCCCGACCTACACCGTCGACACCCTGCGTGACCTGCACGCCGAGTACCCCGAAGACGAGCTGTTCTTCATCACCGGCGCCGACGCGCTCGAACAGATCCTGACCTGGCACAAGGCCGAGGAGCTGTTCGACTTCGCGCACTTCATCGGCGTCACCCGGCCCGGTTACCGGCTCAACTCCCACCACCTGCCGAGCGGCAAGGTGAGCCTGGTCGAGGTCACCGCGATGGCGATTTCCTCCACGGGCTGCCGTGACCGGGTCGAACGCGGCGAGCCGGTCTGGTACCTCGTGCCCGACGGCGTCGTCCGCTACATCGCCAAAAAGGACCTTTACCGGAAGAGCGACTGAACCCCTGCCGGTGCCTGCGGGTACCCTTCTCGGGCGAACCCGATCTGGAAAAGGAGCACCGTGGCAGCCACGTCCGAGGCTCGAGAGCTGGCCGTAGCGGCCGCCCACGCGGCGGCGGACAAGAAGGCCAGCGACGTCGTCGTGCTGGACGTGTCCGAACAGCTCGTCATCACCGACGCCTTCGTCATCGCCTCCGCGTCCAACGAGCGCCTGGTGGGCGCGATCGTCGACAACGTCGAGGAGAAACTGCGCGAGAGCGGGCACAAGCCGGTCCGGCGCGAAGGCGCCCGCGAAGGGCGCTGGGTCCTGCTCGACTACGTCGACGTGGTCGTGCACGTCCAGCACGTCGAAGAGCGCACCTTCTACGGCCTCGAGCGGCTGTGGAAGGACTGCCCGCGCATCGAGGTGGCCGGCCTCGAGGAGCCACCCGCCGACGAGGACCCGGACGTCCCGTGAGCCCGCGGCGGCTGGTGCTCTGGCGGCACGGTGAGACGGACTACAACGCCGCCGGGCGGATGCAGGGTCACCTCGACTCGGCGCTGACCCCGCGCGGCTGGAACCAGGCCCGGTTCGCGGTGCCCGCGCTGGCCCGCTTCTCCCCGGACCTCGTCATCGCCTCCGACCTGCGCCGGGCCACCGACACCGCCACCGTGCTCACCGACGCCATCGGCGTCCCGCTGCGGATCGACAAGCGGCTGCGCGAGACGCACCTCGGCGAATGGCAGGGGCTCACCGGCGAGGAGGTCGACCAGGCCTACCCCGGCGAACGCGACCACTGGCGCACGGACGCGACCTGGGCCCCGCCGGGCGGCGAGAGCCGGGTCGACGTCGCCGAGCGCGCGGTCGAGGTCGTCACCGACCTGCAGCAGGCCAATTCCGCGGTGGGCGACACCGTGCTGCTGGCCGCGCACGGCGGGCTGATCATCGCGCTGACCGCGCGGCTGCTGGCCCTGCCGGTCGCGACCTGGCCGTCGTTGGGCGGCATCTCGAACTGCCACTGGGTCGAACTGGGCCGCCGCGACGGGAAGTGGCGGCTGCACGCCTACAACGCGGGGATGCACGGCTAGCCGATGGGGCCGCGCCTGCTGGTGTTCGGCGATTCGCTGAGCTTTCACGGTCCGGAAGGGCCCTGCGCTGCGGACGAACCGCGGCTGTGGCCGAACGTCGCCGCTGCCGCGCTGGGCGGCACCGCGGACCTGGTCGCGGGCATCGGCTGGAACGCACGGGACGCCTGGTGGTCGCTGACCGGCGACCCGCGGGTCTGGGCCGACCTGCACCACGTCGACGCGGTCGTGTTCGCGATCGGCAGCATGGACACGCTGCCCTCGCCGCTGCCGACGTACCTGCGCACCGGCCTGCGCTACCTGCGGCCCGACCCGGTGCGCCGCGTCGTGCGCAAGGCCTACCTCGCGGCGCAACCGCGGCTGGCGGTGGCACTGCGCGGGCGGCCCGCGGTGCTGCCGGCGAAGCTCACCGTGCAGTACCTCGACACCGCCGTGGGCGCCCTGCGCGTGCTGCGGCCGGGGCTGCCGATCTTCGGCTGGCTGCCGTCGGTCCACCGCGCGGCGGCCTACGGCGGCGTGCACACTGCGCGCCCGGCCGCGGCGGCGGCGATGACCGCGTGGAGCGCGCGGGCCGGAGTGCCGTTGCTGGACCTGGAAGCCGTCGTGGGCGAGCACGTGCTCAGCGGGGCGGGCAATCCGGACGGCATGCACTGGGGCTGGGCGGGGCACGCCGCGGTGGGCGAGGCGATGTCCGCGTTGCTGGCGCCGGTGGCGGCCCCCGGCCACGTAGGCTGACGGCGTGTCGGTCGCCGTAGTCACGGATTCCACCGCCCACCTGCCGGAGGGCTTCGCCGAACGGCACGCGGTCCGGGTGGTGCCCCTGCACGTCCTGGTCGACGGTGTGGTCTCCCTCGACGGCGTCGAAACCGGGCCCGCGGCGGTCGCGGAGGCGATGAAGCAGCGGAAGATCGTGACGACCTCGCGGCCGACTCCGACCGAGTTCGTGAAGGAATACCAGGCGGCCTTCGCCGAGGGCGCGGACGCCGTCGTGTCGGTGCACCTGTCGCGTGAGCTGTCGGGAACCTGGGAAGCGGCGGTGCTCGCGGCGCAGGAGGTGGGCCCGGAGCGGGTCCGCGTCGTCGATTCGCGGACCACCGCGATGGGGCTCGGGTTCGCGGCGCTGCACGCCGCTTCGGCGGCTGCCGCCGGGGCTTCGGCGGCCGAGGTCGAGGCCGCGGCGGTGACGGCGGCGGGCTGCTCGTCGACGTTGTTCGTGGTCGAGACCCTGGAGCACCTGCGCCGCGGCGGCCGGATCGGCCCGGCGGCGGCGCTGCTGGGCACGGCGCTGGCGGTGAAGCCGGTGCTGCACATGTCCGACGGCCGCATCCTGCCGCTGGAGAAGGTCCGCACGATGAACCGGGCGATCGCCCGCCTGGTGGAGCTGGCGGCCCAGGCGGCGGCCGAGGACGACGTCGAGCTCGCGGTCCACCACCTCGCCTCGCCGGAGCGGGCGGTCGAGCTCGCGAACCGGCTGGAGGAGGCCGTGCCGCGCTCGGCGGGCTGCGTGGTGTCCGAGCTGGGGGCGGTGATCGGGGCGCACACGGGTCCCGGCGTGCTGGGCGTGGTCGTCCAGCGGACGGTCCCGAGCTAGCCCGGCTCCGGGAAACCATCCACAACACCCCGGTTGTCCACAGGACGCGACGCCACCCCTGTCGGACCCCTCCCCGCGGGCCCTAACGTCGATCGTGTGTTCGAGCAGTCCGCCCGGGATCCGGGCTCTCCCGTCAACGACCGGCTGTCCTGGCTGGCCGACCAGCTCTCGCCCGACGCGAGCACGGTCGGCCCGGGCGGCCGGTTCATCCGGCGCTGGCTGCCGGGCGGAGCGGCCGGAGCAGGCCGCCGCCGCTGGGCACTGGCCGGCGTCCTGGCCGCGGTGGTGGCGATCACCCTCGCAGCGGTGGCACTGGCCGGCACCGGCCCGGCACCCGAGCCACCGCCCACACTGCCGGCGGCAAAACCGGCGGCGGAGGCCCGCGCGGCGCCCCCGGCGGGCTTGGTGATCAGCGTGATCGGCCGCGTCCGCTCGCCGGGCTTGATCACGGTCCCCCAGGGTGCCCGAGTGGCGGACGTCCTGAGGGCGGCGGGAGGCCCCGAGCCGGGAGCGGACGTGGGAACCCTGAACCTGGCCCGCAAGGTAGCGGACGGCGAGCAGCTGGCGGTCGGCATCCCGGCCCCGGCAGCACCGGACCCAGGCTCCCCGGCGCCAGGAGGAAAACTCAACCTCAACACGGCAACGGCCGACCAGCTGGACACCCTTCCCGGAGTGGGAGAGGTAACGGCCAAGCGAATCGTCCAGTGGCGCACAGACCACGGCGGCTTCGCCAAGGTGGAGCAGCTGCGGGACGTCGACGGTATTGGCGAAAGCAAGTTTGAGAAATTGCGGGAGCAGGTGACGGCCGGATGAGCACCATCCCCGAACCCGAGGCCCGCCAGGCCATGCGGCTTCCGCGCGGCAGGAAAGCACCGCTGGGCGCCGCCCCCGCACCCAACACCCGCCAGGACGTGCGCCTTTCGCGTGGCAGGGGAGCGCCGCTGGGCGACCCCGCACCGAACATTAGCGAGGGCGTGCGCCTTCTGCATGGCAGGGGAGCGCCGCTGGGCGCCCCCGCACCCAACACCAGCGATGGCATGCGCCTTCCGTGTGGCAGGGGGAGCGTCTCCGCGCGGCGGGTCGTCGTCGGCCCTGATCCGGGGCGCTGGCCGGGCGTCCCTCTCTTCTGGAGCGAGCGGCAGACTGTCGCCAGCTCTCCCTGGCGGCAGCCGGATGGTCCTCTTCGCAAGGGCCAGCGGCAGGCTGTCGCCGGCTCTCCGTGGCGGCAGCCGGATGGTCCTCTTCGCTGGCGCGAGCAGTACTTCCGCCCGGGCCTCAAAGGGGCAGGCGGGCGTGCTCGCTTGCCGGCGGAGGCAACGGCCACCGATCCGCGTCTGCTCCGGTGTGGGCAAGGATGTTCGGTCCCTGGAGGTGGCGGCCGGATGAGCACCTTTCCCACACCCGTCTCCTGCCAAGACATGGGGCTTGTTGTGTGGCAGGGGAGCGCCGTCGAGCGGCGGCTTGTCGTCGGCCCCCATCCGGGGCGCCAGCCGAGCGGCCTTCTCTGCGGGAGCGAGCGGCAGGCTGTCGCCGGCCCCTCATCCGGGGCAGCAGCCGCACGGTGCTTTCCGCTGGAGCGAGTAGCAGGTCCTTCGCCCGTGCATCGAGCGGCGGGCGTGCTCGCGTCCTGTCGGAGGCAACGGCCGGCGGGGGCCATTCGCGTCTGCGCCGCTGGCGCAGGCGAACCCGTCCGCTCCGAGGTGCTGGCCGGATGAACACCATCCCCGCACCCGACACCCGCCAGGACATGCGGCTCATCCCAGCCGCAGCAGCATGCTGGCTGGCCTCCTTGCCCGGCCTGCTCCTCGGCTGGTGGACCGCACTCGCCATCGGCCTCGCCGCGGCAATCCTCGCCGTCCTGATCCTATGGCGTGCCCGACGAAACCCCCGGGCACGCGACACCGCGACAGCCCTCCTGATCCTGGGCCTCCTGGCCGCCGGCCCCATCTCCTGGCGGATCCGCGACGCCCAGCGAGACGAGCTTCGCACAGCCGCGACCGAAGGTCGCCCGGCGGCGCTGCGAGTCACCATCGCCGAGCGTCCGAAACCCGTACGCAGCGCCGGATACGCCGACCAGCAAGCAGGAGCCCGATCGGTGGTGCTGACAGCCGACGTACACACGGCATCGGTCGACGGACAGCCCGTCTCCACATCCGGTCGCATCCTGCTGCTGGCCCCAGTCACACAGTGGGCGCCCCTGCTGCCCGGCCAAGAGGTCACCGCAACCGGCATGCTCATGCCCCCGCGCGGCGACGACCTGACCGTCGCCGTGCTGTCCGTCCGCGGCCCACCCGCCGCGCCCGGCCCGGCTCCGTGGTGGCAGCAGGCGGCAGCACAACTACGCTCCGGCCTCCACGACCTGTGCCAAGCCCTCCCGGACGAACCTGCAGGACTCCTCCCGGGCCTGGTCCTGGGCGACACGAGCGCGTTGTCCCCACGCGTCGAGCAGGAGTTCGTCGCCGCCGGGTTGGCGCACCTCACCGCGGTCAGCGGGGGAAACCTCGCGGTCGTCTGCGGGGCAGTCCTGCTCCTGCTGCGCCTGCTCCGGCTCGGCCCACGGCTATCGGCCACGGTGGCCGGGGCGTGCCTGGCGGGATTCCTCGTCCTGGTCGGCCCGGAGCCGAGCGTGCTGCGCGCCGGCGTCATGGCCGCCGTGGCACTCCTCGCCCTGGCGCTGGGACGCCGCGGTTCCGCGCTACCCGCGCTGGCCTTCGCGGTGTGCCTGCTGGTGGTGGCGGATCCGGCGATGGCCACGGACTTCGGCTTCGCGCTCTCGGTCTGCGCGACCGGCGGGCTGGTCCTGCTCGCGCCCCGCTGGGCCGACGCCCTGGTCCGCCGCGGGGTGCCGCCGGGGTTCGCCGAAGGGCTGGCGATCCCACTGGCGGCCTTCCTGGTGACGGCGCCCGTCCTGGCGGGCATGGCGGGCTCGGTGAGCCTGGTCTCGGTCCTGACCAACGTCCTCGCCGCACCCGTCGTGGCCCCGGCGACGGTGCTCGGCGTGCTGGCGACGGTCACCGCCCCGTGGTGGCCGGGCGCCGGGAAGGTGCTGGTGCACCTGGCCGATCCCGAGGCGAGGTGGCTGATCACGGTGGCCCGCCACGGCGCGCGAGCCCCGGGCGCCGTCATCGCCTGGCCGGGCGGCTGGCTGGGCGGGCTCCTGGCCGCCGCCGTCCTCGTGGGGCTGGTGCTCGCGGTCCGGCACCGGCGGGTGCGGGTGCTGCTGGCCCTGCTCGTCGCCGGCGCGCTGCTGGTGTTCGTGCCCGTCCGGGTGCTGGCGCCGGCGTGGCCGCCGCGGAACTGGGCGATGGTCGAGTGCGACGTCGGACAGGGCGACGCGGTCGTGCTGGCCACCGCCGATCCGGGGCGCGCGGTCGTCGTGGACGCCGGGCCCGAGCCGGGGCCGGTCGACGAGTGCCTGCACCGGCTGGCCGTCGACCGGATCCCGCTGCTGGTCCTGAGCCACCTGCACGCCGACCACATCGGCGGTCTCGCCTCGGTCTTCGACGGCCGCACGGTCGGCGCGATCGCCGTCGGCCCGGGGCGGTCGCCGGGGTGGGCGTGGCGTCAGGTCGCCGCCGAGGCGGCCCGGCAGGCGGTCCCGCTGGTGGAGCTCAACCCGGGCGAGCGGCTCGACTGGCCCGGCCTGGCGCTCGAGGTCCTGGGCCCGCGCTACGTCCCGGCCCGCGCGGACGGCCCCCAGGACGGCACGACGATCAACAACAGCTCGGTGGTGCTCCGGGCCGAGACACCGGCGGGTCACGTCCTGCTGACCGGTGACGTCGAACTGGCCGCGCAGGCCGACCTGCTGGCCGACATCGGCAATCTGAAAGCGGAGGTGCTGAAAGTACCCCACCACGGCAGTCGCTACTCGCTGCCATCGTTCCTCGCGGCGGTGGCTCCACGGGTGGCGATGGTCAGCGTGGGCGCGGGAAACACATACGGCCACCCGAGCAAGTCCACAATGGACACGCTGGTGGCGCTCGGCGCACGAGTCACCCGCACCGACCTGGACGGCGACACCGCGGTGATCACCGGAGCGGCCATAGTGCGCCGGGGCGAGCCGCGTGGGCCGCCCCGGCGGTGACAGCCTGCGGCGCGCCTGAGCCCCGGGGCGGGCCGAGGTGCCCGCCCCGGGCGGTGCTCAGTAGCCGAGGGCCTCGTTCACGGCCGCGGCCGACGGCGGCAGGGTTGCCTTGGGGCCGACGTGGTTCTCGATCGCGTCGAGGGTCTTGAGGCCGTCGCCGGTGATCAGGAGGACCGTCTCGGCGTCCGGGTCCAGCTTGCCCGTCTCGACCAGCTTCTTCGCCGTGGCGACGGTGACCCCGCCCGCGGTTTCGGTGAAGATGCCTTCGGTGCGGGCCAGCAGGCGGATGCCCTCGACGACCTCTTCGTCGGAGACGTCCTCGATCGCGCCGCCGGTGCGGTTGACGATGTCGAGCACGTACGGGCCGTCGGCCGGGTTGCCGATCGCCAGCGAACGGGCGATCGTGTCCGGCTTCACCGGCTGGACCACGTCGTGGCCCTCGCGGAACGCGGCCGACACCGGCGAGCAGCCGGTCGCCTGCGCGCCGAACACCTTGTACGGGCTGGCTTCCACGAGACCGAGCTGGCCCAGCTCGCGGAAACCCTTGTCCACCTTGGTCAGCTGCGAACCGGAGGCGATCGGGACGACGATCTGCGGCGGGATGCGCCAGCCGAGCTGCTCGGCGACCTCGAAGGCCAGCGTCTTCGAGCCCTCCGAGTAGTACGGCCGGACGTTCACGTTCACGAACGCCCACTTCGGGTGCTCGCCGGCGAGCTCGGTGGCAAGGCGGTTGACGTCGTCGTAGTTGCCGTCGATGGCGAGGAGGTCGCCGTCGTACACCGCCGTGGTGAGGATCTTGGCGCGCTCGAGGGTCTTGGGGATCAGCACGACCGACCGCCAGCCGGCGCGGGCCGCGGCGGCAGCCGTCGCGTTGGCCAGGTTGCCGGTCGAGGGACACGCGAGCACCTCGAACCCGAACTCGCGGGCCGCGGCCAGCGCGACGGCGACCACGCGGTCCTTGAACGAGTGCGTCGGGTTGCCGGTGTCGTCCTTGACCCACACGCGCTTGAGGCCGAGTTCCTTGGCGAGGCGGTCGGCGCGCACCAGCCGCGTCGCGCCCGGCTCGGTGTTCGGGATCTCTTCGACGTTGGACGGAACGGGAAGGAGTTTCTTGTAGCGCCAGATGTTCTTGGGGCCGGCTTCGATGTCTTCGCGGCGGACGCGGCCGAAGTCGTAGGCGACCTCGAGCGGCGAGAAGTCCTCGGCGGAGACGAATTCCGGAGCGAGCGGCTGCCGGTGGCCCTCTTCCTTCGACACCAGCTCGACGGCCGGACCGAGATCCGGGGTCTTCGTGGTGGAGGTCGTGCCGAGGGTGGCGGTCATCGCGAGGTTCCTTTCCTCATCTGCCCCGCCGAAGCGGGCCGGAATTGGCACCGTGGTCGTCAGCTATCCCGCGATCGCGGGATGACAGGCTGTACGCCGGTTGCCGGGGCTTCGTCGGGCCGTTCCCTCTGCCCCTCTGGATGAGCGGTATTCGGTTGTCGGTACCGCGCGCCGGAGATCCGGGGCGGGCTGCCTCGGCTACACCGTACGACATCGCGCTCGGCCCGTGCCACGGTGGCGGCCCGACATCACCGGAGCGGGCGCACGAGAGCGCAAGTGAGAGGATTCCGGGGTGACCGCGCAAGCCACCGCCCCGGCCCCGCTGCACCTGGTGCTGGGAGAGGAAGAACTGCTGATCGAGCGGGCCGTCCGCGAGACGCTCGCCGCCGCCCGCGCGACGGACGCGACCGCGGAGCTGACCCGGGTCCGGGTGTCCGATCTCACAGCGCCTGAGCTGGCCGAACTGGTCAGCCCGTCGCTGTTCAGCGAGGGCCGGGTGATCGTTCTCGAGTCGGCGCAGGACATCTCGCAGGAGCTGTCCGACGCCGTCGCGGCCTACCTGAAGGACCCGGCGGACGGGGTCGTGCTCGTCGTCGTGCACACCGGCGGCGGCCGCAGCAAGGCGGGCAAGTCACTCCCCGCGACGCTCAAGAAGGCCGGCGCCGAGATCACCGAGTGCCCGAAGCTGACCAAGCCGGCCGAACGGGAGCAGTTCGTGCGCCACGAGGTCCGCCGGGTGGGCGGCAAGATCGACCCGGCCGGCGTCGCCGCGTTGCTCGACGCCGTGGGCTCCGACCTGCGGGAACTCTCGTCGGCGGCGACGCAGCTGGTGGCGGACACGGGCGGTGCTGTCGACGCCGATGCGGTCCGCCGCTACCACCGAGGCCGCGCGGACGTGACGGGGTTCGCGGTCGCGGAGAAGGCGGTCGGTGGCGACCGCGCGGCGGCGCTGGAGTCGCTGCGGTGGGCGATGCAGCTGGGTGTCCCGCACGTCCTGGTGGCCGACGCACTGGCCGACGCGGTCCGCACGATCGCCCGGGTCTCCGGCGCGGGCCGGGGCAACCCGAACCAGCTGGCGGGCGAGCTGGGGATGCCGCCGTGGAAGATCCGCAAGGCCCAGGGCCAGTCCCGCGGCTGGAACCCGGACGGCCTGGCCACGGCGATGCGCGTGGTCGCCCGGCTGAACGCCGAGGTCAAGGGCGTGGCGGCCGACCCGGGCTACGCGCTGGAACGAGCGGTCCTCGAGGTGGCGGCAGCCAAGGGCGACCGCTGATCGCTGCCCACCGGCACGAGCTACTCGCGGCCGCTGGCAGGCCGCGCCGCCGCAGGCGGTCGCTCTGGGCTATTCGCAGGGGCCTCACCGGCGCGAGCGGCTCGGTGGTCGCCAAGCTCGCGGCCGCTGTCTGCATCGCTCCGGGGTAGTTGCCGGCGCCGACCGCAGCCAGCCGTGGCGCCGGGTCCGCGCCGGGCTGGGCACCCGCGGCCGTGCCGCCTAAAGCGCTCCAAGACACGAAGAAGGCCCCGGCCGAAGCCGGGGCCTTCTCAGAAATCAACCAGCTCAGAGCGCGTTGACGCGCTTCGCGAGCGCCGACTTCTTGTTGGCGGCCTGGTTGGCGTGGATGACGCCCTTCGAGACGGCCTTGTCCAGCTTCTGGGCGGCGTCGCGCTGCAGCTCGGCGGCCTTGGCCTTGTCGCCGGCCTCCGCAGCTTCGCGGACCTTGCGGATCGCGGTCTTCACCGAGGACCGGATCGCCTGGTTGCGCTGACGCGCCTTCTCGTTCGTCGTGATGCGCTTGATCTGCGACTTGATGTTGGCCATAGGGCAACTCCTGTTTCACTCGGTGAGATCGCCGCCGCGCTGAAGTGGCCCCGCGAAAACGCGGGTTTCCTCCATGACGGAATGCCGCACGGGCAGCGAGCCGTCACTCTACCAACCCGGCCACGCGCGGCCGGAGCCGGGAGTACCGTGGGTGTCGGCAGTGCCTAGGGTTCCGTCGCCGGTCCGCGCAGCCAGAGCATTCGGTGCAGCCTGCACCACACAACCAGGGCCGGCGGGGCTGGTCCGAGCGGCACCATCGGCGGGCCCGGACGGCCGGTCGTTCATCTGACGGGGCAAAAGCCTGGAGGACCCGGTTTTCGCGCGCGCGAAAACCCACGAAAGGGTCCCGTGAACGCCACCGCGCTTTCCCTCGTCCTCGTCGCCGCCGTCGTGCACGCCGTGTGGAACCTCGCCGCCAAGCGGGTCACCTCGGGCGGCACCCAGTTCGTCTGGCTCTACTACACCGCCAGTGCCGTCCTGCTGCTGCCGGTCACCATCGTGCTGGTCGCGGTCGAAAACCAGCGTCCACAGTGGAGCTGGCTGCTCGCCGCCGTCGTCACCTCTCTGCTGCACATCGCCTACGGGACCGTCCTCCAGCGCGGGTACCGCGTCGGGGACCTCTCCGTCGTCTACCCCGTCGCGCGCGGTACCGGGCCGCTGCTGTCCGTGCTGGCCGCCGTCCTGGTGCTCGGCGAACGGCCCGGCCCTCTCGGGCTGCTCGGCGCCTTCCTCGTCGTCGCCGGGGTGCTGGTGATCAGCACCGGCCGCAAGGCCGGCGACCCCGGGGCTGTCAAGGCCGGCGTCCTCTACGGCCTGCTGACCGGGGCCGTCATCGCCGGGTACACGCTCTGGGACGCGCACTCGGTGACCGGCCTCGGTGTGCCGCCGGTCGTCTACTTCGGCCTCGGCTCGATCCTGCAGAGCGTGCTGCTCGTGCCCGGCGCACTGGCCGACCGCGCCCAGGTGCGGCGGCTCTGGCGCGAACAGCGCCGCGAAGTCCTCCTCGTCGCGGTCCTGTCGCCGATCGCCTACATCTTCGTGCTGTTCGCCCTCACCATGGCGCCGGTCAGCCTGGTCGCGCCCGCCAGGGAGCTGAGCATCGTGCTCGGCGGCCTCGCCGCGTGGCTGGTCCTCGGCGAGCGGGACGCCGTGCGGCGGCTGGCCGGCTCGGTGATCGTGCTGTCCGGCATCGCCGCGATTGCGGCCGCCTGAACCCGTCGGGTAGGGATGGTCGGATGGAGATCCTGAAGAGCCGGCTGCTGATCCGCCCGCGGGACGCCGCCGCGTCGACGGCCTTCTACCGCGACACCCTGGGCCTGGCCGTGGAGCGGGAGTTCCCGGGCGGCACCGTGTTCTTCCTCGGCCACGGCTCCCTGGAGGTCTCCGGCGCCGGCGAGACGGGCGCGTCGCCCGATCTGGTGCTCTGGCTGCAGGTGCGCGACCTCGCCGGAACCCTGGGCGAGCTGAAGGCGCGGGGCCTGGAACCGGTGCGGGACGCCCGGCGCGAGCCCTGGGGCCTCGACGAGGCCTGGATCGCCGATCCGGACGGCACGCGCATCGTGCTGGTCGAGGTACCCGAGGGCCACCCGATCCGCACCGACACCCGCTAGGCGGGCTTGACCGCCCGCAGCTGCGCGGCGAGCGCGGCGAACCCCGGCGGCTCCCAGGTCCAGGTCTGCAGGTCGGCGAAGCCCGCGGCGGCGGCTTCGTCGGCCAGCACGTGCCTGCTCACCGGCAGCCACTTCTCGTGCGCGGACAGCATCAGCCGCCCGCCGGGGCGCAGCACCCGGAACAGCTCGGCGAACCCGGCCGCGCGGTCGTCCCACAGCATGACGTTGTTCACGCTCAGCACGACGTCGACGGACGCGTCGGGCTCGCCGGTGTGCGCCGCCGACCCTTCGCGCAGCTCGGCCCGGTCGCCGCAGCGCTCCTGGCACAACGTGAGCATCTCGAGGGAGGGGTCGACGCCGACGGCGCGGCCGGCCAGCCGGGCGGCGGCCTCCAGACCGACGCCGGGGCCGGGGCCGACGACCAGGACGGTCTCGTCCGGCTCGATCTTCGCGAGGTCGACGACGCGGTGTTCGGTGGCGGCGTTGCCGCGGGCCATGACCCAGCCGCCGAGGCGGCCGAGTGCGCCGGAGGGGTGACCGAACGTCCGGTCGAGGACGCGGGCGAACCCGCTGGTCTCCGGCTGGGGAGGGGGTGCCGGCTGGTGCGGAGTGCTCATACTTCGAGGGCACCACGGATCGCGGAACCCCGCATCGGGGATGACCCCCACCCGCACCCGGAGGGCCATGGGAACATAGACGTGGCCATCCCCGACTTTCCGAGGACTCATTCGAGTGACGACGTTCGCCGACACCACCTTCACGCCGCCGGAGCTGATCCGGAACTTCTGCATCATCGCGCACATCGACCACGGCAAGTCGACCCTGGCCGACCGCATGCTGCAGCTCACCGGCGTGGTCGAAGAGCGCGCCATGCGGGCCCAGTACCTCGACCGGATGGACATCGAGCGCGAGCGCGGCATCACGATCAAGGCGCAGAACGTCCGGCTGCCCTGGCAGGTCGACGGGCAGGACCACGTCCTGCACATGATCGACACGCCCGGCCACGTGGACTTCACCTACGAGGTCTCCCGCGCCCTCGAGGCGTGCGAAGGCGCGATCCTGCTGGTCGACGCCGCGCAGGGGATCGAGGCCCAGACGCTGGCCAACCTGTACCTCGCGCTGGAGAACAACCTCCAGATCATCCCGGTGCTGAACAAGATCGACCTGCCCTCGGCCGACCCCGACAAGTACGCGGGTGAGCTGGCCCACATCATCGGCTGCGAGCCGGAGGACGTGCTGCGGGTCTCGGCCAAGACCGGCATGGGCGTCGCCGAGCTGCTCGACGAGGTCGTCAAGCAGGTCCCGGCGCCGCAGGGCGACGCCGACGCGCCGGCCCGCGCGATGATCTTCGACTCGGTCTACGACACCTACCGCGGCGTCGTCACCTACATCCGGGTCGTCGACGGCAAGATCACCCCGCGCGAAAAGATCAAGATGATGTCGACCGGCGCCACGCACGAGCTGCTGGAGGTCGGGATCATCTCGCCGGAGCCCAAGCCGAGCAAGGGTCTGGGCGTCGGCGAGGTCGGCTACCTGATCACCGGCGTGAAGGACGTCCGGCAGTCGAAGGTCGGCGACACCGTGACGTCGGAGCGCCACGGCGCCAAGGAGGCGCTGGCGGGCTACCGCGAGCCGAAGCCGATGGTCTACTCCGGCCTGTACCCGGTGGACGGTTCGGACTACCCCGAGCTGCGCGAGGCGCTGGACAAGCTCCAGCTGAACGACGCCGCGCTGGACTACGAGCCGGAGACGTCGGTGGCGCTGGGCTTCGGCTTCCGCTGCGGCTTCCTCGGCCTGCTGCACCTGGAGATCACGCGCGACCGGCTCGAGCGCGAGTTCGGCCTCGACCTGATCTCGACGGCGCCCAACGTCATCTACCGCGTGGTGCTGGAGGACCGCAGCGAGGTGGTCGTGACCAACCCGTCGGACTGGCCGACCGGGCTGAAGATCGCCGAGGTCCACGAGCCGGTGTCGAAGGTGAGCATCCTCGCGCCGTCGGAGTTCGTCGGCACGATCATGGAGCTGTGCCAGACCAAGCGCGGCACCCTGCTCGGCATGGACTATCTGTCCGAGGACCGCGTCGAGCTGCGCTACAACATCCCGCTCGCCGAAATCATCTTCGACTTCTTCGACACGCTGAAGTCGCGTACGCGCGGTTATGCGTCTCTCGATTACGAAGAGGCGGGCGACCAGATTTCCGACCTGGTCAAGGTGGACATCCTGCTGCAGGGTGAAACCGTGGACGCGTTTTCGGCGATCGTCCACAAGGACGCGGCCTACGGCTACGGCAACCGGATGGCGACGCGCCTGCGCGAGCTGATCCCGCGCCAGCAGTTCGAGGTCCCGATCCAGGCGGCGGTCGGTTCGCGGATCATCGCCCGCGAAACGATTCGCGCCATCCGCAAGGACGTGCTGGCCAAATGCTACGGCGGTGACATCTCGCGGAAGCGGAAGCTGCTGGAGAAGCAGAAGGAAGGCAAGAAGCGGATGAAGACCGTCGGCCGGGTCGAGGTTCCGCAGGAAGCCTTCGTCGCTGCACTGTCCACTGAGGACTCCGGCAAGAAGAAGTAACTGTTCCGTTGATGTGACAGTGGCACCCATATTCACGCCTCCGCGTGAATATGGGTGCCGAACTCGCGTTCGATGCGGTTTCTGTCGGTGGTCTCTGGTTTGCTCTGGTGCGAAGAGCGAAAGGAGAGCACCATGACGGTCATGGCTGACATCGAGCATCCCGCCGATTCGGGCCCTCTGACGGTGCAGGACCTCGAGGGGATGCCGGACGATGGCCGACGTTACGAACTCATCGACGGGGTGCTCCTCGTGAGCCCCGCGCCCGGTCGAAGACACCAGAAGATCGCTTACCGGCTCTACGGTGTGCTCGAAGCATCGTGCCCGCCTGAGTTCGAGGTGGTCGGCGCGCCGTTCGCGGTGCACTCGGGTGACAAGGTCGAGCTCCAGCCGGACGTCCTGGTCGGCTTGGACGAGGACTTCACGGACAAGGACCTCCCGGCAGCACCGGTGCTGGCGGTCGAGGTGCTGTCGCCGAGCACGGCGATCCACGATCTCAACACCAAGAAGGCGGTCTACGAACGACTCGGGACCCACAGCTACTGGGTGATCGACCCGGATGAGCCCGCGCTGACGGTGTTCGAGCTGGACGAGGAGGGGCACTACTGCCAGGTGGCCAAGGCGGCGGGCGACGAGGTCTTCGAGGCAGAGCGGCCCTTCCCGGTGCGGATCGTGCCACGGGAGCTGCTGGGCCGCCTTGGCTGAGCTGCGTCAGTCCTGCAGGAAGCGGGTGCCGCGGAACTGGGCGTCGAGCTGCCGGTTGCGCAGTTCCTTCCGGAGCCGGTCGAGCATCGCGTCGAACAGGGCCGGGGGCAGGATCGCCGTCTGCTCGAACTGCCGCCGCCCGGGTGGCGCCGGCTGGAGCTTGCCGCGCGGTGCGTAGCGCTGCACCGAGCTCTCGACGCCGCCGCCGGTGACCAGGTCGACCCAGAGGGCGTCGCGCAGGTAGCCGTCGCCGAAGCGGGCCGACCGGCGCACGGTCACCTCGGCGATCTCCGGCCAGGGGACCAGGCGCGTGCTGAGCGTGCCCGCGGGCAGGCGGATGCCCTCGTCGCCGATGGTGAGGTCACGCAGGCCCTCGAAGCCGCGCTTGAGGTCGCGTGCGCGGGAGACGCGGAAGGCCACGACAGCGACGAGCACGGTCGCCGCGTAGGCGCCGCCGATCAGCCACGGCGAGAGACCGCGCACCAGCCCGGTGGCGAGTGCCGCGCCGAACCCGGCGTCGGCGACGACGAGCAAGCCGACGAGGACCTTGACCGGTCTGGTGACGCGAGGCGGTGACTCGGACAACGGGACGACTCCTGGGGCCGGAGGGGTCAGGGATTGCCGATTATCCGGTCTGCCCGGATGAACACCGCGACCCGCCGCTCTTCGGCCATGACGCGGTCGTACTCGGCCCAGTCGTCGTGGGTCCCGGTGGCGGCGATGAAGACGTCCCGCAGCAGCTGCGGCAGCCCGGCGGGGTCGAACGCGGGGTCGGGGTCGTCCGGCCCGATGAGGTGGGTGGCCCCGGTGACGGAGAGCCAGTTCCAGCCCCGCCGGAAGGTGAGGGTGGCGTGCCCGGCCCGCCGGAGCAGCGCCAGCTTGTGCGCCTTCCCGACGGCGACGTACGCGACACCGGGAGTCCCGGTCACCGGATCGTCGAAGACGCCGGCGTTGACGACGGAGGCGTGCACGGTGCCGTCCGCGCGGGTGGTGGCCACCGTGGCCAGGCCGTGTTCCTGCAGCGACAGCGTGCGAACCTGCTCCAGATCAGCGCTCATGACCCCAACCTAGCCCGCGCGCCGGGCACGACGCTCCGACTTCACCCCGCGAAGTAAGCCGACAACCGTCCGCACAGGGCGGTGACATCGCCCCGAGGAGCCCCTGGCCAGCCGACCTCCATCCACCCCACCTCGGCGGGAGTGCCGCGGTGGCGCACGAAGAGGTGCTGGTGGAAATGCGCGACCGACCGCCCGGCCACGGCCGAGTGCACGGACTCGGGATCGAGCTCGGCCCGCAACGCCCGGGCGGCCACCCAGGCGGCCCGCGCCACGCCCAGCGCTTCGGTTTCGGTGAGCCCGTCGAGGTGCGCAACATGCCGGCGGGTCTCGACGAAGAGGTACCCGGGGAAGTCGCCGGGCCGGTGGCTGACGATGACCAGGTCGTCGACCCACACCACGGGCCCCGCCAACGGTCCGGTGCCGCGGTGCTTGGCGCAGATCACGCACTCGCCGCCGGTCACGTCTGCTCCGTCCGAGTCGGCCGGGCGCCGGACGGCCAGACGTGATCGGCAGCGTCGTCCGCTACCCGGGCGTGCTCGAGGACGACGTCCCGCTCGAAGGTCGCGGCGGCGAAGGAAACCCTGCCGCCGAACACGGCGCCGTCCGGATGGGGGACGCCGTCGATCATGCGCGCGCCGCCGAACAACGCTTCGTCGGAAAACACAGCGTCGTCGAACATCGCGTTGCTGCGGAAGGTCGTCCCCCGGAACAGCGCCCGGCCGTGGAACCGGGCCCGGACGAAGTTGGCGGACGTGTCGAACGTGCTGCCGCCGAAGATGGCGTAGCCGGTGAATTCGACGTCCTCGAAGCGGGTCCAGCCGGCGAACCGCGCTCGGCCGAACCGGACGTTGCCGACCCGGCACCCCCGGAAGTCGAAGTGGCACAGAACGGCACCCGTCAGGTTGAGGGCAATCCCTGGCCAGAATTCCGGCCGCGTCACCCCGGGAGCGTTGCCGGGGTAGAGATGGTCGGCGAGGATGCGCTGAGCCGTTTTGCGCACCTCGAGTTCCAGTTCGCCTGCGTCACTGCCGGGCTTCGGCCCGGTGGGCAGCGCGTACGGCAGGCGGAGGTAGGCGCAGAGGAGGTTGACGATCGTCTGCCGCTGGTCCGGCGTGTTCTGGGCCAGCCGTTCCAGCGCGTAGAGCCCGGCCAGCCGGATCGGCGTCTTGTCGGACCCCAGCTGGTCCGCCGCCTTGGTGTAGAGCTCGGTGATGCGCCGTTCCGCCGCGTCGACCCGTGCGTCCTCGGCCAGCCGCCGCTGGTGCGCGGCGTTGTCCGAGGCCACCTGCTCGACGTGCTTCTGGGCGTGGTCCCGCTGGGCGAGCTCCTGCTCCTTCCGGCGCAGTTCGAGCTCGCCCAAGCGCTGGCGCCGCGCGGCCAGCACCAGCGCGACGGCGCCGCCCGCGCCGAGCACCACGTTCCCGGTCGCGCGGAAGACTTCCAGCTGCGCCTGGTCGGCCGGCGTCCCGGCGCCGAACAGCGCCAGCAGCAGCCAGAGCGTCCCGGCCGCCACCAGGACGACGACCAGCCCGGCGAGCACGATGGCCCGGGTGGTGAGCACCCGGCCCAGCCGCTCGTCGCGAAGACCGGCCTGGCTGTCGGATCGTGCGGGCGGTTCGCTCACGCGTCGACTGTGCCACGCCCGGGGCGGGGCCGGGAACCAGTCCCGGCCCCGTACCTCAGCAGGCGCCGTTGTCGGTCCAGACGCCCCACTGGCCCGTCGTTCCCGGCTCCTCGCCCTGTGTCCACCACTTCGCCGTCCACTTGTGGCCGTTGTGGGAGACCACGTTCCCGCCCGTGTAGACCTGCGTCGCGCTCCAGGCCGGGTCCGTGCACGTGCCCGGGTTCGTCGTTCCGCCCGTGTCCCACGCGACCTGGGACGACCGGTAGAAGTTGATCCCCTGGGCCACCCAGCGGGGTGCCTGGGCGCCGAGCCGGGTGCGGAAGGCCGTCCAGTCGTGCGTCGACCACGGGGACCAGCCCAGCTCCGCGTACGCACCCAAGCGCGGGAACGCCAGGTAGTCGATGTCCGACGGTGTCACCACCGTCTCCGTCCACAATGGTGACTCGACGCCGCGGACCGCGGACTCGCCCACGCCCGACAGGTACGCGCCCGGGTTCCAGTTGTACGCGTCCTGGACCTCGATGTACCCCGCCCACGACAGGCCGATCGGCGTCGAGCTGTTGTACTTCATGTCCAGGTACGCCTTGTTCGCCGGCGACAGGATCACCTTGCTGCCGCGGGAAACCGCCGCCGAGACCCCGGCGTCCGATGTGGACGTTCCCCAGAACTGCGGGCTGGCCGAGGCAGGCAGGGACGCCTTGGCGATGTCGTGCCAGCCCACCACCGATTTGCCCGTGGCCGCCACCAGCGGGAGCACCTTGCCGACGAACGTCAGGTAGTCGGCCGAAGAGGTGGAGGATGCTTCGTCGCCGCCGATGTGGAGGTACGGACCCGGGGTCAGGGCCGCCAGTTCGCGCAGGACGTCCGCGACGAACGTGTACGTGATGTCCTTGGAGATGCACAGCGAGCTGTAACCGACCGCCGTGTCGGTGCGCAACGCCGGCGCGACGCCGTTGCAGTTCAGCTCCGCGTACGAGGCCAGGGCCGCGTTCACGTGCCCCGGCATGTCGATCTCCGGGATGATCGTGATGTGGCGTGAAGCCGCGTAGTTCACGATGTCGGTGTACTGCGCCTTCGTGTAGTAGCCACCCGCGCCGCCGCCGACCTGGGTGCTGCCGCCGTAGGTCGTCAGGCGGGGCCAGCTGTCGATCTGGATGCGCCAGCCCTGGTCGTCCGCCAGGTGCAGGTGCAGGTGGTTGATCTTGTACTGGGCCAGCTGGTCGATGTACCGCTTGACCGTCGACACCGGGTGGAAGTGCCGGGCGACGTCGAGCATCGCGCCGCGGTAGGCGAACCGCGGGTAGTCCACGATCGTCGCGCCGGGGATGCTCCACGGCCCCGGCTGGGCCGAAGCGCTCTCGACGCGGCCGGGCAGCAGTTGCCGCAACGTCTGGACGCCCGCGAACAGCCCGTCGGCGGTCGTGGCCCGCACGGTGACCGAGGACGCCGTCGACACCAGCTGGTAGCCCTGCGCGCCGACCGACGCGGGTGCGCCGCTGAGCAGCAGCGCGATGCTGCCGGAAGGCACGGACGCGGGCGCGTCGGACACCGGCAGCGCGAAGCCGGTCGACGGCCGCAGCACGCCCGCCAGGTAGTCGCCGACCTGACGCGCGGGTGCCGAACCGGCTTCGGTGACGATCGAAGTGGTCGCGACCAGCGGGAACGTGACGCCGGCCGCCGGGGTCACCGAGACCGGCACCGGCACGATCGACTGCAGCGCCGGCGTGGCCGCCGCGGCCGGCGTGAGCTGGGTACTGGCGCCGATCAGGGCCAGCACGGCGAGTGCGCGGCCGAGCCGCCGCGCCAACGAATGCTTCACCGGGGGACCTCCAGGCAGAAGGGGGTGCGACCTCGCCGTCGCACCTGCCCGGATCGTCGCACTTCCTGCGCCGATGGTCTAGACCAGTCTGGGTGGTTAAGCTCGCCGCGTGACAGGGGACTTCGCGCCGGGGTCGCCGTTCGCGCTGCTCTCGGGCGCCGAGACGGCCGCCTGGTACGCCTACATGAAGGTGCACCTCCGGCTGGAGTACGAGCTGAACCGGCAGCTGCGCGCCGACAGCGGGATCTCGCTCGCCGACTACCACGTGCTGGTCGCGCTGACGAGTGCGCCCGGCGGCCGGATGCGGGTCACCGACCTCGCGGTCCGCATCGGCTGGGAGCGCAGCCGGCTGTCGCACCACCTGAAGCGGATGCGGGCGCGCGGGCTGGTCGAGACCGGGACCGCCGCCGACGACCGCCGCGTGACCGAGGTCGAGCTGTCGGGAACGGGCTGGGAGACGCTGCGGCAGGCGGCGCCGGACCACGTCGGCTTCGTCCGGCAGGCGTTCCTGGATGCCCTCGGCCCGGAGGAGAAGGCACAGCTGACGACGCTGCTGGACCGCGTCTACGACAAGCTCGTCGAGCACGGCAGCCTGCCCCGGCCGGACGACCACCCCTGACAGTTACGTGACATGTCACGTAATATGGGTGCCGACCCGAGGAGGACGTGCATGGCGACGGTGGCCGAGCTCATGGAAGCCAACCTGCTGAAGGTGTTCAACGAGCGCGACGACGAACGGCGGGCGAAGGCGATCGCCGAGACGTACGCGGCCGACGTCGAGTTCGCCGACCCGGAAGGCGTCACGACCGGTCACGAGGAGCTGAACGCCAAGGCGAAGGGCCTGCTGGAGCAGTCCCCGGGCTTCGTGTTCGCGCCCGACGGCCCGGTGCTGGTCAACCACGACCTGGGCCACCTCGCGTGGCGGCTCGGCCCGGAAGGGCAACCGCCGGTCGTGCGGGGGATCGATGTCGCGCTGGTCGAGAACGGGCTGATCACGAAGCTCTACACGATGCTGCTGCCCGCCTGAGGACTACGCTCGGTGGCATGTTCGACGAGCTGACGTTCCCGGTCGTCGCCGCGCCGATGGCGGGCGGGCCCACCACCCCGGAGCTGGTCGCCGCGGTGACCGAGGCCGGCGGCTACGGCTTCCTCTCCGCCGGCATGCTCACCCCCGCCGCGCTGGCCGCGCAGATCGACCGCACGCGGGAGCTGACCGACGGCGAGTTCGGCGTCAACCTCTTCGTCCCGCAGCCGGACACCGGCGCCGACATCGGCGCGCACCGCGAGCGGCTCGAGGAGTTCGCCCGGGAGTACGACGTCGAACTCGGAGAACCTAAGTGGGACGACGACCACTACCCGGCGAAGCTGGACGTCGTGCTCGAGAAGCGCATTCGCGTGGTGTCGTTCACCTTCGGCCCGCCCACGCCGTCGGACGTGCTGCGCCTGAAGGAAGCCGGGAGCGAGGTCGTCGTCACCGTGACGACTCCGGAGGCCGCGCACCGGGCCGCCGACCTCGGCGCCGACGCGCTCGTCGTCCAGGGCTTCGAGGCCGGCGGGCACCGGAGCCTGTTCACCGACGACCCGCGCTTGCCCGGTGGCGGCGCCGAATACGGCGTGCTCGCGCTGCTGCGGCTCGTCGCCGCCCGGGTCGACCTGCCGCTGATCGCCGCCGGCGGGCTGGTGCACGGCGCGGACGTCGCCGCCGTGCTCGCCGCCGGGGCGACCGCGGCCCAGCTGGGCACGGTCTTCCTGCGCGCGGACGAAGCCGGGACGTCGGAGGCGCACCGCAAGGCTCTCGCCGTCGCCGAGCGCGAGACGGCCTTCACCCGCGCCTTCAGCGGCCGCCCGGCGCGCGGGCTGGTCAACAAGTTCATGGACGTGCTGTCCGAGGGCGCCCCGGCCGCGTACCCGCAGCTCAACCACCTGGCGGGCCCGGTGCGCAAGGCCGCGGCGAAGGCGGGCGACCCCGAGGCGATCTCGCTGTGGGCGGGCCAGACGTACCCGCTCGCCTACGACGCTTCGGCCGCGGTGATCCTCGAGCGGCTGAAGGTCGAGGCGCGCGAAGCCGCCGCGCGCCTCGACCGGATCCGCTAGGCGTCCGTGCGGTTCAGCGCCGAGTGCCGCCGGCTGTACAGGAAGTAGATGACCAGGCCGATCACGAACCAGACGGCGAACCGCAGCCAGGTCGCCGGCTGCAGGAACGTGATCAGCCAGATCGAGAACACCACGCCGATCGCGGGCACCACCGGCATGCCGGGCGTCCGGAACGTCCGCGGCAGGTCCGGCTGCTTGTAGCGCAGCACGATCACCGCGACGCAGACGACGACGAACGCCAGCAGGATGCCGATGTTCGTCAGCTCCGCCGCCTCGCCGATCGGCAGCACCCCGGCGATGACCGCCGACGCGCCACCGAGGATCCAGGTCATCCGGCTCGGCACCTGGCGCTTCTCGTTGGTCTTGCCGAACCACGCCGGGAGCAGGCCGTCGCGGCTCATCGAGTAGCCGACGCGGGTCGCGCCCATCAGGAACGTGAACAGCACGGTCAGGATGCCGACGATCGCGCCGATCGCGATGACCGTGGCCAGCCCGTCGAGGCCGACCGACTTGAACGCCGTCGAGAAGCCGCTCTTCGGGTCGATCTCGGTGTACTTCTGCATGCCGGTCAGCACCAGGCAGGCCAGCACGTACAGCACCATCGAGATGGCCAGCGAGTACAGGATCGCCTTCGGCATGTGCCGCTGCGCGTCCTTGGACTCCTCCGCGGCGGTGCTCATGGCGTCGTAGCCGAAGACGGCGAAGAACACCGTCGCGGCTCCGGTCACCGCGCCGCCGAAGCCCGCGGGCGCGAACGGCGTGTAGTTGCCGGTCTTGACGTAGAAGAAGCCGACCAGGATGACCACCAGCACGATCAGGACCTTGATCCCGACCATCGCCGTCTCGAACCGGGCGGCGCTGCGGATGCCGCGGTTGAGCAGGAACGCGATCAGCAGGCACAGCAGCGCGGCGAACAGGTCGACCTTGTGGCCGGGGCCGGTGCCGGGCGCGCCGAGCATCCACGCGGGCAGGTCGAGGCCGATCTGGCCGAGCAGGAAGTTGAAGTAGCCGGAGATGCCGATCGCCACCACCGACACGATCGCGGTGTACTCCAGCAGCAGGTCCCAGCCGATGAACCAGCCGACGACCTCGCCGAGCACCGCGTAGCCGTAGGTGTAGGCCGAGCCGGCTTTCGGGATCAGGCCGGCGAACTCGGCGTAGGAGAACGCCGCCGCGGCGCTGGCCACGCCGGCGATGAGGAACGAGATCAGCACGGCCGGGCCGACCCCCGGGATGCCCGCCGCGTCGTCGCCGTGCGCGACGCTGCCGGCGAGGGCGAAGATCCCGGCGCCGATGATGCCGCCGATGCCGATGGCGGTCAGCTGCCACAGCCCCAGGGTGCGTTGCAGGCCGCCGCTTTCCGTCGTGTCCTGGATCTGGTCGATCGGCTTGCGCCGGAAGATGCCGGAGCTCGAGCCCAAGCCTCCTGGAGCGGACATCATCGTCTCCCGAACGGTCGGTGGAAGGCCCGGATCACGGGCCTTCGCGGAACCTACCGCCATCCGCGCGTGAAGACAGCGTGAGCCGCTCAGCCCGCCGCGGTGTCCTCGCTCACGGCCTTCGGGGCCGTCGCCGCGGCCCGCTTGGCCTGGCTGGTCCGGACCGCGCTCGCCGCGAAGTAGGTGAGCAGTTCCGCGATCTCCACCGGGTCGTCCAGCTGCGGGCAGTGGCCCCAGTCCTCGCGGACCAGCAGCCTGCTGTGCGGCACCAGCGTGTGCAGCTGGCGCCCGGACGCCGCGGTGACGAGCTTGTCCTTGCCGCACGCGACGACCAGCAGCGGCACCTCGACCGAGTCGAGCCGGTAGGCGTCGGCGAGCTCCGCGACGAGCTGCCGGGCCTGCTCGAGGCGGCTTTTGGTCGCGCGGTAGTCCGGGAAGAGGGCGGTGAACCGCTGCACCTGCACGGCGTCGGCGACGCTCGAGTCGGCGTACAGCAGCCGCGGGACGAGCTGCTCGGCGACCTTGCGCACCAGGAACCCCGGCACCGGGACGGGCAGCGACGAGTACAGCCGCAGCGGCAGCGGGTAGCGCGCGACCGTGCGGATCAGCCACGAGTCGACGAAGCCCGGCGCGGCGATCGAGACGACGCCGGAGATCGGCAGGCGGCTGTTCTGCGCCGCGCGCAGGCTCATGGTGCCGCCGAGGGAGTTGCCGGCCAGCACGACCGAGCCGAGCACGGCCTGCTCGCGGACGACGGCGGTGGTGAACGCGTCGAGCTGGGGCAGCATCGGGCCCGGCCGCAGCGGCTGGGCGTCACCGAAACCCGGGAGGTCGACCGCGACCGCCGGGATGCCGGCGGCCGCGAGCTGCTCCAACGCGGGGCGCCAGGTGTCGGCGCTGTCGCAGTAGCCGTGCAGGAGCACCAGCCGCGGGGCGCTGGGCCGGACGTGCGGTGCGGCCGCCCGGCGGCGCAGGGAACGACGGGGAGCCTCCGGCTCGGGGGCGAGGTCGCCGACCTCGAGCACGCGGGTGCGGACGCCGGCGTAGCGCCGGAAGGAGACTCGGATCGGGTCCGGGTCGCTGCTGGGCCGGCCGTCCGGTCCAGCCGGAGTGGGCCGCTTCGTCGCGGTCATACCCCAAGATTACCTTGCAACCATTGGGTTTCGGTCGAAAATAGGGGCTAACAACCAGATCTCGAACTGAGTACGTCGAAGAATCACCGAATGCCGAGCCGGGCGGACACGCCGATCCGCCCAGCTCAGCGGCGGTCTAGCGGGCGAAGACGATCTTGCCGGCGGTGTCCCCGTCCAGCATCGCCTGGAAGCCCTTGGGTGCTTCGGAAAATGAAAGTTCCGCGCCGATCTGCGGCCGGACGCCGGTCAGGTCGAGGTAGGCGAGCAGGTCGGCGAGCTCGTCACGGGTGCCCATGGTCGAGCCGGCGACCCGCAGCTGGAGGAAGAAGACGCGCTGCAGCTCCGCGTGCGCGTCCGGGCCGCTGGTCGACCCCGAGACCACGATGATCCCGCCCGGTTTGAGCGACTTCACCGAGTGTGACCAGGTGGCCTTGCCGACGGTCTCGAACACCGCGTCGACGCGCTCGGGCAGCCGCGCGCCGGACTCGAACGCCTGGTGCGCGCCGAGGCTCGTGGCGAGGGCCCGCTTCTCCTCGGTGCGGCCGGTCACCCAGACCCGGAACCCGGCCGCGCGGCCGAGCTGGACCAGCGCCGTCGAGACGCCGCCGGAGGCACCCTGCACCAGCATCGTCTGCCCCGGCCGCAGCCCGGACTTCACGAAGAGCATCCGGTAGGCGGTCAGCCAGGCCGTCCCCATGGTGGCGGCCTCGGCAAAGCTCAGTGCCGCGGGCTTCGGCACGACGTTGCGGGCCGGCACGACGACCTGGTCGGCGAAGGTGCCCTGGTGCTTCTCGGTGAGCAGGGTGCGCTTCGGGTCGAGGGTGTCGTCGCCCTGCCAGCCCGGCGCGTTGATCACCGAGTGGATGACGACCTCGGAGCCGTCGTCGAGGGTGCCGGCGCCGTCGCAGCCGAGGATCATCGGGAACTGGTCCGGCTTGATCCCGACGCCGCGCAGCGTCCAGAGGTCGTGCATGTTGAGGCTGGCCGCCTTGACGTGCACGCGGACCCAGCCGTCGGGCACTTCGGGTTCGGGGCGCTCGCCGACGACGAGCGAGTCCAGCGGGCTTTCGGCGTTGGGTTCCTGCGCGTACACGGCGAACATGCTTCGCAACGTACCGCCCCTGAGGCGCGGTGGCAGCAGGGCGCGCGTAGGCTCACACCGTGTTCAACGGGCTTGCCGACTGGTGGGACGGGGTCGAGCTGTGGCTCGCCCAGGCCTGGTTCCCGGTGCAGTTCGTGCTGGTCATGGTGGTTGTCGTGCCGTTGTGCCTGGCTGCCGCGTGGGTGCTCGACAAGGTCGTCGGCCTGTTCGCCCGCCGGCTGGCTCCGGGGCGTGACGACGAGTCCCCCGACGGGTCGGCATAGGCTCGCGAACCATGTTCAACCGAAGGCGGATCACCGCCGCGCTGATCGGGCTCCTCGTGCTGGTGCTGGGGGGCTGGCTGCTCAAGGACAACCTCGGCAGCAGCTCGACGTCGTCTTCGCCGAGCACCTCGGCGAGCACCTCGGCGAGCGCGCCCGCGAAGAGCAGCACGCCCGCCAAGGGCAGTGCCGCCGTGCCGGGCGCGGACTCCGGGCTGCCGGTGAAGGCGCTTTCCGCGCTCCCGCCGCAGGCCACGGACACGTGGAAGCTGATCGAGGCGGGCGGCCCGTACCCCTACCCGCGCAACGACGACGTCGTCTTCGAGAACCGCGAGAAGAGATTGCCCGGCAAGAAGTCCGGCTACTACCACGAGTACACGGTGAAGACGCCCGGGAGCCCCGACCGCGGTGCCCGGCGGCTGATCACCGGGCAGGCGCACGAGCTGTACTACACCGGCGACCACTACGCGTCGTTCGTCGTCGTGGACCCGGCCCGATGAGCGCCGGCGAGCTGGCGAAGGCCGCCGCGGAAGAGGCGTTCGCCCGGGGCGCGTACCCGCACCTGGTGAACTCGCGGCCGACCGTCGACAAGGCCAGCACACTCGAAGCGTTCGCCGAGGCACTGTCCTTTCCGGACTACTTCGGCCACAACCTCGACGCGCTCTACGACTGCCTGACCGACCTGTCGTGGCTGCCGCCGGGGGAGCACGTGCTGATCTGGCCGGGTTCGGACGCGCTGCGCAAGGCCGAGCCCAAGACTTACCTGGCCATCCGCAGCGTGCTCTCGGACGCCCAGCGAGCGCTCGGCCCCAGCGCCGGTTCGTGGCGGCTCACGGTGGTGCTGCCGGACGCCTGAGCGGCGTCCGGCCCGGCTCAGTCCTGCGGGACCCAGTTCGGCTTGCGCTTCTGGGCGAAGGCCAGGATGCCTTCCTGGCCTTCCTCGCCGGCGAAGAACTTCGCCGACAGGCCGAGCATCTCCTCGAAGCCGTCCGAAGGCGTGGCGGGACGGGGGCGGCTCAGCAGCGCCTTCGTCTCGGCCAGCGCCTTCGGGCCGCCCGCCGCGAGGGCCTTCACGAACCGGGTGACCTCGGCGTCGAGGTCGTCGGTCGCCGAGTTCAGCAGGCCGATCTCGACCGCGCGGCGCGCGTCGAAGGTGTCGCCGGTCAGGAACAGCTCGTGGGCCGCGCGCGGGTTCAGCCGCGGGAGCACGGTCAGGGAGATGATCGCCGGCACCACACCGATGCGGACTTCGGAGAAGGCGAACGTCGCGTCCGGCACGGCCACGGCGATGTCGCAGGCGGCCACCATGCCGATCCCGCCGGCCCGCGCGGGCCCGGCCAGGCGGGCGACCACCGGCTTCGGGCTGGTCCACAGCTGCTCGAGGATCCGGGGGAACTCGTTCACGCCCTGGTCGCCGGCGCCGGCGCCGCGGGCCTCCTTGAGGTCCATCCCGGCGCAGAAGACCGGACCGGTGTGGGTGAGCACGATCACGCGCACGGCGTCGTCGGCGACCGCCTTGGCGAGGGAGTCCGAGAGCTCGCGGCGGAGCTGCGCGGAGAGCGCGTTGCGGTTGTGCGGGGAGTCCAGGGTGATCGTGGCGGTGCCGCCCACCACGTCGTAGTGCACCAGTTCGTCAGCCATGGTCGACACCCTTGCACACTCGCCGCCGGTGGCCGGTGTTACGCGGGGCACAGCCAGCCGGGCTCACCCTCGCGAGCGTCGGCGGCCGGGGAGAAGTGCTGCTTGAGCGTGAACGCCTCGGGGGTCGGGCCGTGGACGCGGAGGTGCTTGATCTTCTCCTCGGCTTCCGCGGTCGTCGGCCGGTGCCCGGCGGGGACCCACCAGAGCACGGTCATCGCCTCGCGCACGTGGTGGAACCACTCGCGGCGGCGCCGGAGGATCGCCAGGTGCTCGCCGGAGAAGGCGAAGGCCGCCAGTGCTTCCACCGACGTCCAGACGGACATGTTGACCAGGATCCCGGACGTGCCGCGCACGTCCCACTCGAAGGCGCGGATCGACGTCGCGTCGCCGTCCTCGGTCTGCAGGCGCCACACGAAGCCGGGCGCGCGGTCGGCGATCGCGTTCACCGGCTCCAGCGCTTCGACGAACCCGCGGAAGGATTCGTCGTCGAGCGGTGCCTTCATCCGGCTGATGTTGACCTGAGCGAGTTCGAAGTTCCCCATGTGGATCACCCTACGGGCTTCCGCCCGCAGGGTGATCCGGCGTTCAGCCGATGGTCGTCGTGGTGAAGACCGGGCTGGGATTGGGGAAACAGGCCGTCGGGGCGGTGAGGTCGCCGATGATCGTGCCGGCCACCGCCTTGAACGTCAGGCCCGGGTCGCTGTAGCTGGTCCCGGCGAGCCTGGTCTGGATGGTGCCGGACTGGCCCGCGGTCAGGTGGGCGGTGACGGTGGGCAGTTCGAACGTGGCCCCGCCGGCGATCGGGCCGGGGAAGCTCAGCGTGGCGACGCCGTTCGCGACGGAGATGGTCGGCGGGGTCGAGCCGAGGCCGGAACCGCCCGCCAGGTCCGCGCCGACGTACGACGAGTTCGCCGGGATCGGGATCTTGAGCGCGAACGTGTTGATGTTCTTGACCTTGTTCCCGCTGACCGTGCTCGGAACGGTGTTCGGCGCGGGGTCGATGACGACGTCGAACGCGGCCCCGGGCGCGACGGTGGCGGGCGCGGTGACGGCGGCGTCCTGGTTCAGCGCCACCTTCTGCGGCCCGACGATGGGGGCGTTGGCCTGGCAGTCGAAGGTGACGGTGGTGGCCGCCGACGCCGGGGCGGCGAGGGCGATCGGGAGCACCGCGGCCGCGGTCAGCGCGGCGAGCCGGGAAAAGTGAAGAGCTTTCATCTGTGTCCACCTACCTGCGGTTTCACGAGGGGAGGAAGAAAGCTGCGCAGCCGCCATGATTGTTACCGGCAAGTTAAGTAGGACGTCAAGAATTTACCGTTCCCATGCACGGGTGGTAACAAAAATGTGAATAAGACTCGCCTTTTGGCGGTGTCAGGCGTACTGGCGGAGCAGTCCGCTGACCGCGGACGCGTACCGGCTGACCACGACGTCCGCGACGCGCGGATCGTCGGCCAGCGGCGCCGCGATGAACGCCGCCGGGTCCGCCTCACGGGCCAGCCGCGCGATCCGGTCCGGAAGCAGGCCCGGCGCCAGAAACCACGAAGCCACCACGAGGTGCCGCGCACCTCGCGACCGCAACGAAGCCGCCGCCGCCGGGATGTCCGGCTGGGCGGCCGACGCGAACGCCTCGCTCACCGGCACCCCGAGCCGCTCTTCCCAGCGGGTGGCCAGCGCAGCGACCACGGCGTTCGCGGAAGCGTTCGACGAACCGACCGCGCTGACGATCACGCCCCGGCCGGAAAGCGGCGCCGCGGCCAGCCGGTCGAGCGCGACCGCCTGCAACGCCGGGTCGGCACCGAGCACGTCCGACACCTGCACCCGGAAGCCCGGGCAGGAGTCGGTCACCGAGTCGATCAGGGCCGGCAGGTCGACCCGGGCGTGGAACGCGCTGCCCAGCAGCAACGGCACCACGACCGCCGACCGGTGGCCGTCGGCGTGCAGCGACCGCAGCACGTCGGTGACCGACGGCGCCGAAAGGTCCAAAAAGGACTCGTAGACCGGCACCCCCGGGGCCCGGTCGCGCACGACGTCGACGAGGGCCCGCACGGTCGCCGCCGAGCGGGGGTCGCGGCTGCCGTGGGCGACGGCGACCAGCGGTGGTGTCACGAGAAGCGCTCACCCACCAGTCCCGCGGCCAGCGTGTCGCCGTCCTTCGGGTCGATGACCAGGAACGCGCCGGTGCGCGGGCTGGTGCCGTAGTCGTCGACGCCCAGCTCCTCGGCCAGCCGCAGGGTGACGCGGCCGATGTCGTTGAGCTCCAGCGACGCCGGAGAGTCCACACTGGACAGCGTCTGCTCGTCGAACCGGGCGTGCAGCTCGTCCACCAGCGCCTGCACCGTGCGGGTGCCGTGCTTGACGAGCAGGCGCGCGCCCGGCTTCAGCGGCTTGGACGACAGCCAGCACAGCGTGCCGGTGATCTCGTCGGTGACCTGCGGCGGACTGTCCGCGGCGGCGATCAGGTCGCCGCGCGAGATGTCGATGTCGTCGGTGAGCAGCAGCGTCACCGACGTCCCGGCGCCGGCTTCGGCCAGCGGCCCGTCGGCGGTGTCGATGCGCTCGACGCGGCTGCGGATGCCCTGCGGCAGCACGACGATCTCGTCGCCGGGCCGGACCGTGCCGGCCGCGATCTGGCCCGCGTAGCCGCGGTAGTCCGGGTACTCGGCCGTGCGCGGGCGGATCACGTACTGCACCGGGAACCGCAGCGCGGAGTCGTGCGGGTCGGGTGCGACCGGCACCTCTTCCAGGTGCTCCAGCAGGCTCGGCCCGGTGTACCACGGCGTCCGCTCCGAGCGGGCCGCGACGTTGTCGCCCTCCAGCGCGGACACCGGGATGGCCAGCACGGACCCGCGCTCGTAGCCCAGGGACAGCGCGTGCTCGGCGAACTCCTCGGCGATCACGGTGAAGGTCGCCTCGTCGTAGCCGACCAGGTCGATCTTGTTCACCGCCAGCACCAGCTGCGGCACGCCGAGCAGGGCCAGCACGGCCGCGTGCCGGCGGGTCTGCTCGATGACGCCCTTGCGCGCGTCGACCAGCAGCACGGCCAGCTGCGCGGTGGACGCGCCGGTCACCGTGTTGCGCGTGTACTGCACGTGCCCGGGCGTGTCCGCCAGCACGAACGACCGCTTCGGCGTCGCGAAGTACCGGTAGGCGACGTCGATGGTGATGCCCTGCTCGCGTTCCGAGCGCAGGCCGTCGACCAGCAGCGAGAGGTCCGGTGTGGACAATCCCTTGTCGACGGACGCGCGGGTGACGGCGTCGAGCTGGTCGGCGAGCACCGACTTCGTGTCGTACAGCAGCCGGCCGACCAGGGTCGACTTGCCGTCGTCGACGCTCCCGGCGGTGGCCAGGCGCAGCAGCGAACTCATCAGAAGTACCCCTCACGCTTGCGGTCTTCCATGGCCGCTTCGGACATCCGGTCGTCGGCCCGGGTCGCGCCGCGCTCGGTCAGCCGCGAGGCCGAAACCTCGGCGATGACCTCCTCGACGGTGGCCGCGGTGGATTCGATCGCGCCGGTGCACGAACCGTCGCCGACGGTCCGGTAGCGGACGGTCAGCTCGCGGACCTCTTCGCCCGGCCGCGGGCCACCCCACGGGCCCTCGGCCAGCAACATCCCGTCGCGCAGGTACACCTCGCGCTGGTGCGCGTAGTAGATCGACGGCAGCTCGACCTTCTCGCGGGCGATGTAGTTCCAGACGTCGGCCTCGGTCCAGTTGGACAGCGGGAAGACCCGGACCTGCTCACCCGGGCGATGCCGCCCGTTGTAGAGGTTCCACAGCTCGGGCCGCTGGCGGCGCGGCTCCCACTGGCCGAAGGCGTTGCGGAGGCTGAAGATCCGCTCCTTGGCCCGGGCGCGTTCCTCATCGCGGCGGCCGCCGCCGAAGACCGCGTCGAACTTGTGCTCGGCGATCGTGTCGAGCAGCGGCGTGGTCTGCAGCGGGTTGCGCATCCCGTCCGCGCGCTCCTCCAGCCGTCCGTCGTCGATCCAGTCCTGCACCTTCGCGACGACCAGGCGCAGGCCGTGCCGCTCGACGACGCGGTCGCGGAACTCGATGACCTCGTCGAAGTTGTGCCCGGTGTCCACGTGCAGCAGCGGGAACGGCACCGGAGCCGGCCAGAACGCCTTGATGGCCAGGTGCAGCAGCAGCGTCGAGTCCTTGCCGCCGGAGAAGAGGATCACCGGGCGGTCGAACTCGCCTGCCACCTCCCGGAAGATGTGGATGGCCTCGGATTCGAGAGCGGCCAGGTTGTCCTGTGCCGCATCGGTCGCGGGTTCCAGTGTTGTCATGCGTCCCTCGGTGTCTGACATCAGCCGTGCAGTCCGCACTCGGTCTTGCTCTGCCCCGCCCACCGGCCGCTGCGCGGGTCCTGTCCCGGCTCGACGCGAGCCGTGCAGGGTGCGCAGCCGATCGAGAGGTAGCCGATCGACACCAGCGGGTTTTCGAGGATGCCGTGCTCACGGATGTAGCCGTTGAACTCGTCGTCGGTCCACGCCGCGATCGGGTTGACCTTGACCAGGCCGTTGCGGTCGTCCCAGGTGACGATCGGGGTGTTCGCGCGGGTCGGGGCGTCCACCCGGCGGACACCGGTGACCCAGGCGGAGTAGTTCGCCAGCGTCTTGCGCAGCGGCACCACCTTGCGCAGGTTGCAGCACAGCGTGGCGTCACGGTCGTGCAGCTTGGGGCCGTACTCGGCGTCCTGCTCGGCGACGCTCTGTTCGGCTTGCGCGTTCACGATGTGGACGTCCGGGTACACCGCCTGAACGGCGTCGCGCGTGCCGATCGTCTCCGGGAAGTGGTAGCCGGTCTCCAGGAACAGAACGTCCACATCGGACTTCACCTTGGTGGCGAGGTCGATGAGCACGGCGTCCTGCATGTTGGACGCGACGATGAAGTCGTCGCCGAACGTGTCCACGGTCCAGCGCAGCGCTTCTTCCGCGGTGGCGTCGGCGAGCTCCTTCGAAGCGCGCTCGGCGAGGGTCTTGTAGTCGGCGGTCGCGGTCATCGGGAAACCTCCGGAAGGGACAGGCCGAGGAACTTGACCGAGAAAACCCGGCGACAAGCGGAACACAGCCAGCCGCCGTTCTCTTCCGGCCGCAGATCCTCGTCACCGCAGTACGGGCAGTAGTACGGCGCCGCTCGCTCGGTCACTGGAGGGCGCTTTCGTCGGCGCGGGCGGCCCATTGCGCGAACCGCTCGCCGTCCTCGCGCCCGGCGACGTAGTTGCGCACCACCCGCTCGACGTACCCGGTCAGCTCACCCGATGTCACCTTGTGGCCACGCAACTTCCGGCCGAACCCGGCGTCGAGGCCGAGCCCGCCGCCGAGGTGCACCTGGAAGCCTTCGACCTGGTTGCCGTCGGCGTCGGTGACGATCTGGCCCTTGAGGCCGATGTCCGCGGTCTGGATCCGCGCGCACGAGTTGGGGCAGCCGTTGAGGTGCACGGTGACCGGCGTCTCGAGGCCGTCCTGGATGTCGGCGAGTGACTTCTCGAGGTCCGCGACGAGCAGCTGCGCACGGGCCTTCGTCTCGACGATGGCGAGCTTGCAGAACTCCAGCCCGGTGCAGGCCATCACCCCGCGCCGCCACGGCGACGGCTTCGTCTCCAGGCCCAGCTCGGCCAGTTCGGCCTGGAGCGCCGGGACGTGGGCCTCCGGGACGTCGAGCACGACGAGCTTCTGCTGCGGGGTGAGCCGCACCCGGCCCGAGCCCGCCCGCTCGGCGGCCTTGGCGACGGCGACGAGCGTGCCACCGGACACGCGGCCGGCGACCGGTGCCGCGCCGACGTAGAACTTGCCGTCGACCTGCGGGTGCACGCCGACGTGGTCGATCGGGACGGCCGGGTCCACCGGCGGCGGGCCGTCGATCAGCTCGCGCTTGAGGTACTCGTCCTGCAGCACCTGGCGGAACTTCTCCGCGCCCCAGTCCTTGACCAGGAACTTGATCCGGGCCCGCGAGCGCAGCCGGCGGTAGCCGTAGTCGCGGAAGATCGAAATGACGCCTTCCCAGACGTCCGGGACCTCGTCCCGCGGGATCCAGGCGCCGAGGCGCTGCCCGAGCATCGGGTTGGTCGAGAGGCCGCCGCCGACCCAGATGTCGAAGCCGGGCCCGTGCTCGGGGTGGTCGACGCCGACGAACGCGACGTCGTGGATCTCGTGGGCGACGTCCGGCTGGCCGGAGATCGCCGTCTTGAACTTGCGCGGCAGGTTGGCGTACTCGGGCTTGCCGATGTAGCGGCGCTTGATCTCCTCGATCGCCGGTGTGCCGTCGATGACCTCGGCGGCGGCGATGCCCGCGACCGGCGAGCCGAGGATGACGCGCGGGCTGTCGCCGCAGGCCTCCATCGTGGTCATGCCGGCGTTCTCGAGCTTGGCCCAGATCGTCGGCACGTCCTCGATCCGGATCCAGTGGTACTGGATGTTCTGCCGGTCGGTGATGTCGGCGGTGTCGCGCGCGTACGCCTGCGAGATCTCGCCGAGCACGGTGAGCTGCCCGGTGGTCAGTGCGCCGCCGTCGATGCGGACCCGCAGCATGAAGTAGCGGTCGTCGAGCTCTTCGGGCTCCAGCGTCGCCGTGCGGCCGCCGTCGATCCCCGGCTTGCGCTGGGTGTAGAGGCCGTACCAGCGGAACCGGCCGCGCAGGTCGCCCGGGTCGATCGCGTCGAACCCGCGGTGGGCGTAGATGTTCTCGATCCGCGCGCGCACGTTGAGCGGGTGGTCGTCTTTCTTGGACCGCTCGTTCGGGTTCAGCGGCTCCCGGTAACCGAGCGCCCACTGCCCTTCGCCGCGCTTCTGCTTGGCGCGCGCGGGGCGGGCTGGGGTTTGGGGCGTGGCCATGGCGGCGTCCTCCGAGAGGCTCTTCGTGGCGGCGGAGGACGACCGGCTCGCCGGGTTCCTCCGCGCCGGCTGTCCAGAATTCGTGGCAGGTGGTGGCGACGGTAGTCAGCGAACGGGTGCGCAGAGGGCGCTCGCGACCCGCAGGAGATCGACGTGGCGGCGGGCCACGAGCAGAACACCGGCATGAGTCACGACGTCAGCGTGCCACGCGTCCACAATGTGGTCCAGGTCTGCCCGAATGGTGGGAGAAGGGTCACTCACCTGCGAAAACCGTGTCAACCGCCTTGCGCAGGCTCTCTTGCCCGGCCAAATCACTACATGTAGAGTACTTCAGGTACAGTGGTTTGAGGAGAGGAACCGCGGATGCAGGTCAAGGGTTTCGGGGCGGGTTACCTGGTCGACGACGTCGCCGTGACCACCCGCTTCTACGCGGACGTCGTCGGCCTGCCGGTCACCGTCGAGCTCGACTGGTTCGCCAGCGTCAACGCCGGGGCGCCGGGGTACGAGATCAGCTTCGTGCAGCGCGGGCACGAGTCGGTGCCGCCGGGCCACCGGGCGGCGGAGACGGCCGGGCTGATGTTCGGGCTGGTCGTCGAAGACGCCCGCGCGGAGGCGAAACGGCTGCAAGAGGCCGGTGTCGAACTGGTGACACCGGTCGTCGACGAGGTCTACGGGCAGCGGCACTTCTACTTCGCGGACCCGAACGGCGTGCTGCTCGACGTCATCGAGGTCATCCCGGTCGACCCGGACTGGGCGGCGGCCAACCTGCCGGTGTCGTAACGGTGTTGACCCGATCGGCCCCTTGAGGCGACCGGGCGTGACCGGGTGGACAATTCGACCGTGCCCGAACTGCGTTCCGACCCCGCCACACCGATCGATCCGGCCTTGCCGGAAAGCGCGCTGAAGGGGCTGGGCAGCAGAGCGTTCGGGGTGTACGTGCACGTCCCGTTCTGCGCCACACGCTGCGGGTACTGCGACTTCAACACCTACACCGCGGGGGAGCTCGACACCGGCTCGTCGCCGCAGTCCTGGCTCGAAGGGCTGCGGCGCGAGCTGGAGCTCGCCGCGCGCGTGCTCGTCGTGCCGCCGGCCGCCGACACGGTGTTCGTCGGCGGCGGCACGCCGTCGCTGCTCGGCGCGGAGGGGCTGCGTTCGGTCCTCGACGCCGTCCGCGACGTCTTCGGGCTGGCCCCCGGCGCCGAGGTGACGACGGAGTCGAACCCCGAGTCGACGTCGCCGGAGTTCTTCGAGGGGATCCGCGAAGCGGGCTACACGCGGGTGTCGCTCGGCATGCAGTCGGCCGCGCCGCACGTGCTGAAGATCCTCGACCGGGTGCACACCCCGGGGCGTCCGGGCCGGGCCGCCGCCGAAGCGCGCGCGGCCGGGTTCGAGCACGTGAACCTGGACGTGATCTACGGCACGCCGGGGGAGCGTCCCGACGACCTCCTCGCGACGCTCGACGCGGTGCTGGCCGCCGGCGTCGACCACGTCTCGGCGTACGCGCTGATCGTCGAGGAAGGCACGGCGCTGGCCCGGCGCGTCCGCCGGGGCGAGCTGCCCGCGCCGGACGACGACGTGCTGGCCGCGGACTACGAGATGATCGACGCGGCGCTGTCCGCGGCGGGGTTGCGCTGGTACGAGGTGTCGAACTGGGCGGCATCCGACGCGGCCCGCTGCCGGCACAACCTCGGTTACTGGCGGGGCGACGACTGGTGGGGCGCCGGTCCGGGCGCGCACAGCCACGTCGGCGGCGTGCGCTGGTGGAACGTCAAGCACCCGGCCCGCTACGCCGCTTTGCTCGCCTCCGGCGACTCGCCCGCGGGCGGGCGTGAAGTGCTCACCGACGACGACCAGCACCTCGAGCGGATCATGCTCGAACTGCGCGTCGCCGAAGGGCTGCCGCTCGACGTGCTCGACGAGCCGGGGCTGGCCGAGGCGCGCGCCGCGGCGGCCGAGGGGCTGCTCGACCCGTCCGCGATGGACTCCCGGGGCCGCGCGGTGCTCACCGACCGCGGCCGGCTGCTGGCCGACGGGGTGGTCCGCCGCCTCGCCGGTTAGGGATTAAAACCGGGGACCGGGTCGTTGCTTGTATTCAGCAACGACTTCGAGGAGGCCCCATGGCGCGCGCGATCAGGTTCGACGAGTACGGCGACGTGGAGGTCCTCCGGGTCGAGGAGGTCCCCCGGCCGGTTCCGGGTGCGGGGCAGGTGCTCGTCGAGGTGCGGGCCGCCGGCATCAACCCGGGCGAGGCGTCGATCCGGCAAGGTCTCCTGCATGCGCGCTTCCCGGCGACTTTCCCGTCGGGGCAGGGAAGTGACTTCGCGGGGGTTGTCGCTTCGCTCGGTGAAGGCGTCTCGGACGTCGCTGTGGGCGACGAGGTGATCGGGTTCGTCGACACCCGGTCGAGTCACGCGGAGTTCGTCGTCGCGGAGGCCGCGAACCTCACGCCTCGGCCGGATGGCGTCCCGTGGGAGGTCGCCGGCTCGCTGTTCGTCGCCGGCACGACCGCGTACGCGGCGGTCGGCGCGGTGTGCCCGCGCGAAGGGGACACCGTCGTCGTCTCGGGGGCGGCCGGCGGGGTGGGCTCGCTCGCCGTGCAGCTGGCGCAGCTGGCGGGCGCGACGGTGATCGGCCTGGCGGGCGAGGCGAACCACGAGTGGCTGCGCGAGCTCGGCGTCATCCCGGTTTCCCACGGCGAAGGCGTGCTGTCGCGGATCCGCGAAGCCGCGCCGTCCGGGGTGGACGCGTTCGTCGACACGTTCGGCTCCGGGTACGTGGAACTGGCCCTGCACCTGGGGATCCACCCGGGCGGATCAACACGATCATCGACTTCGCGGCGGCGGAGAAGTACAACGTGAAGGCCGACGGCAGCGCGGCCGCGGCGTCGGCCGACGTGCTGCGTGAGCTGGGTCTGTTGCTGGACAAGGGGTTGCTGACGCTGCCGATCGCCCGGGTGTACCCGCTGGAGGAGGTCCGGGAGGCCTACCGGGAGCTGGAGCGGCGGCACACGCGCGGCAAGATCGTGCTACGGCCCTAGTTCTTCTTCGCCAGCGCTTTCAGCCCGGCCAGGAACGCCTCGAGTGCGAACTCGAGGCGTTCCTTCGCTGTTTCCGCGGAAAAGAACTCGCCGACGTGCAGCAGGTTCGGGAACGACTCGGCGGGCAGTGACCGCATGTACGCCACCATCTGCTTGCCGCGTTCGTCGGCTTCGGCCTGGTCGATCTCGCCCCAGGTCCAGCCGCTCGCTTCGTACGCGTACGCCTTGGCGTAGAGCGCCAGCGCGTCACCCGCGAAAGTGGCCTGCTTGAGGGTCAACCCGCCCGCGCGAAGCAGGGCGAGGGTTGCTTCGCCCAGCTTCAGCGTGTTGGGCGTGACCGGCACGGGGATGTCCCACGCGATGCGCGCGATGCCGCGGTGGGCGGCCATCACGTGGATCTGGTCGCGGACGAGCTGCTTGACCTGCTCGTCCCAGTGCGCCGGGTCCGGTTCGGGGATCAGGATGTCGGCGAGCACGGCGTCGAGCATCAGCTCCGCCAGCTCGTCCTTGTTGGCGACGTGCGCGTAGAGCGAGGCCGGGCCGGTCTCCAGCTCCTGGGCGATCCGCCGCATGGTGACCGCGTCGAACCCCTCGTCGTCCAGGACGATCAGGGCCGCTCGCACGATCGAGGCCTGGGAGAGAACGGGTTTCGCGGCGCGGCGGCTCGGCGCACTGCGCCACGGCGGCGGGGGAACGGTCACCGGAACACTGTACTTGACGCGAACGCTGTTCGAGAGTAGAACGGTGTTTGTAAGACGAACGTTGTTCGAAGGGGGATTCGATGGTGGCCACCGCCGAAGCCGATGTCCGTGGGGTGCTGGACCGGCTCACCGACGCTTGGAACTCGGGAGATGCCGCCGCGTACGGGCGGCTGTTCACCGAGGATGCGGATTACGTGACGTTCTTCGGGGCGAACTTCCCCGGGCGGGAGGCGATCGAGAGTTCGCACCAGGCCTTGTTCGAGGGGCCGTTGCGGGGGTCGAAGCTCACCGGGGCGCTGGGTGGGGCGGCGAAGGTGCGGTTCGTCCGGCCGGACGTCGCCGTGGCGGTCGTCGGCGGCGGTTCGTCGCTGACCGGGGCGGAGGTTGCCGACGAAGGGCGTGAGTCGACCGTTTCGTTCGTGCTCGTCCGGGAGGAGGGCGAGTGGCTGATCACGGCGTTCCAGAACACGCGGGTTTCGGATCCGCGCGGGTGAAAACGCTTGCGGAGGCGTCGGGGGTGGTCGCGCGGCCACCGGCGGAGGTCTTCGAGCGGCTGCGGCTGAAGCTGGTCGTCGGCCATCCGATGCGGGTGGAGGTCGATCGCGAGCGCGGGTTCGTCGCGGTGCAGGGCGGCTGGTGGTACCGCGGGGAGTACCGCGTCACGGCTGATCCGGCGGGCGCGCGCGTCGAGCACCGGGTGGTCAACGCGGCCACGCGGGGGCGGTGGGGCGTGCCGTTGGCGAACCGGTTCTTCGTGGGGTTCCGGAAGGAGGTGGCCATCGGGTTCGGGAGGTTGCTGGCGGATCTGGGTACACCTGAGTAGCCGCGCGCCGTTTCCGGCGCGTAGGGTGACTTAGGTAAGCCTTAGTGATGGTTGGAGTGGCCGATGGCTGAAGCACCCCGGCGGTCCGGGCGTCCCGCGGCGCGGCTGCGGGTGCTGCGGACCGAGCGGCTGACCCCGCACATGATCCGGATCGTCGCGGGCGGCGAGGGGATCGCGCAGTTCACGCCGAACGAATTCACCGACGCGTACGTGAAGGTGCTGTTCAAGGTGCCGGGGGTCGAGTACCCGGAGCCGTTCGACGTCCAGGAGTGCCGGGCGACGATGCCGCGCGAGCACTGGCCGCGGCAGCGTTCGTACACCGTCCGCGGGTTCGACCCGCAGGCCGGCGAGCTCGTGCTCGACTTCGTCCACCACGGCGACGAGGGCATCGCGGGCCCGTGGGCGGCCTCGGCCCAGCCCGGTGACGAGCTGCTGGTCCTGGGGCCGGGCGGCGCGTACGCCCCGGGCGCGGACGCGGACTGGCACCTGCTGGCGGGGGACGAAAGCGCGTTGCCGGCCATCGCGGCGTCGCTCGAAGCGCTGCCGGCCGGTGTCCCGGCGCACGCGGTGATCCTGGTCGAGAACGAGGCCGAGGAGCAGCCGCTGGTCACGAAGGCGGACGCGCAGATCACGTGGTTGCACCGGGCGTCGGGCGGCGACGTCGCGGCGGCGGTGCGCGAACTGCCGTGGCGGGAGGGCGTCGTCCAGGCGTTCGTCCACGGCGAGGCGGGCTTCGTGCGCGAGCTGCGGCGCTACCTGCTCGACGAGCGCGGCGTGCGGCGCGAGCTGCTGTCGATTTCGGGCTACTGGCGCTACGGCAAGAACGACGAAGCATGGCGCGAGGAGAAGGCGGCCGAGCGGGCGCGCGAGAAGTAACGTCGCCGGCCAAAAGCAGGCCGCCCCTCCGCGTGGCACGTGCCCGTCGCCACCAAGCCATGCGGCCGTGGCTGTGGTCGGCTTGTTGCTCGATGGCGCAGTAACCTCGCCGTATGGCGGACTTCGAAGTGGACATCGATCCGGCCGAGGCCGGCTTCGATGCGGCACGGCTCACCCGGATCGATGCGCATTTCGACCGGTACGTCGAGGATGGCCGGTTGCCGGGCTGGCTCGCGGTGGTGAGCAGGCACGGCCGGATCGTGCACATCGGCCGTGGCGGGTCGCGGGACGTCGAGGCCGGGTTGCCGGTGGAGACCGACACGCTGTGGCGGATCTTCTCGATGACCAAGCCGATCACCTCGGTCGCGGCGATGATGCTGGCCGAAGAGGGCCTGCTGGAGCTGGACGACCCGATCTCGCGGTGGCTGCCGGAGTTCGAGTCGCCGCGGGTGTACGTCAAGGGGTCGGCGCTGGCGCCGTTGACCGAGCCGGCCACCTCGCCGATCCGGGTGTGGCACCTGCTGACGCACACGGCGGGCCTGACCTACGGCTTCCACCACGGCCACCCGGTGGACGCGATCTACCGCGCGGCGGGCTTCGAATGGGGCAGCCCGCCGGGGCTCGATCTGGCGGCGTGTTCGGAGAAGTGGGCGTCCCTGCCGTTGCTGTTCCAGCCGGGCACGGAGTGGAACTACTCGGTGGCCACCGACGTGCTCGGCCGGCTCGTCGAGGTGGTGTCGGGCTTGCCGCTGGACGAGTTCTTCGAGTCGCGGATCTTCGGGCCGCTGGGCATGACGGACACGGGTTTCGTGGCCGCATCGCCGGACCGCCTGGCGGCGATGTACGTCCGCAACCCGGCCTCGGGCCGGGCGACCCGCAACGACGCGTTCGGCCGCATGGGAACAAGCCGTCCGGACTGCCTCTCGGGCGGCGGCGGCCTGGTGTCGTCGGCCCAGGACTACTGGCGCTTCACGGAGATGCTCCTCCGCGGCGGCGCCCTCGACGACGTGCGATTGCTGGCCCCGCGAACGGTGGCGCTGATGGCGAGCAACCACCTGCCGGGCCACGTGGACCTGGAGGCGTTCGGCCGTCCGTTGTTCGCGGAGATGCCCTTCGACGGCCACGGTTTCGGCCTCGGCTTCTCGGTCCTGGAGGACCCGGTGAAGGCCCGAACGGTGGCCTCGGCCGGCGAGTTCGCCTGGGGCGGCGCGGCTTCGACGGCGTTCTGGGTGGACCCGGACGAGGACCTGACGGTGGGTTTCTACACGCAGCTGCTGCCGTCGAGCACGTACCGCCTGCGCCCCCAGCTGCGGCAGCTGGTCTACCAGGCACTGGTGGACTGACCAGGCGGGGGCCAGTCGATCACGTCCAATGCGATGATCGAAAGGTTGTCTTCGGCACCGGAGTCATACACGGCATCCCGGAGTCCCGTCACGATGTCACGCAGTTCGGGTTGGCGGCAGAGCTTGCGAAAGGCGTCAGCCTCGAGCACTCCGGTCACCCCGTCGCTACAGAGGAGAAAGCGGCTCGACGGACCCTCCGCAATGACCTCGCAGACGTGCGGTCGGAACCGCGGGCCGGACGGGTCACCGATCGCCTGGGTCAGGCTGCTGGTGGCCGAGCCGTCTGGCGCGATCACGGCGTCATCGACGCTGAGCAGCTCGACGAACCCGTCGGTGACCTGGTAAACACGGCTGTCGCCGACGTTGAAGCAGAAGATCCCGCCGGTGGTCACGGCGAGGCCGGCGACCGTCGTCCCCATTCCGGCAGTCCCGGGTGATCGGCTCGCCAGATCGAGAACTGCTTCGTTGACAGCCGTCAGTCCGGCGCGGATTGCCTCCACGTCGGTCCAGGCGGTGGCGCGTGTGATGGTCTCGGTGAGCGCGAACGCGCTTGCGACTTCACCGGCGGCGTGTCCCCCCATCCCGTCGGCGACGGCGCACACGAGCGGTGTTGTGAGTCCCGCCCTCAGCTCGACCACCTGGGGATGAGCGACCTGGCTGAGCCAGCCGAACACGGCCACCGCGTCCTCGTTGCCCGCCCGGACCCTTCCGCGAGCGGTCATGGCTGCCACCTGGACCGTGGTCACGGCTGCTCCGGCCGGTTGCGGACGGTCGCGCGCAAGTGGGCTCCGAAACGGATCACATCGCCGTCGGACACCCGGGCTCCGTCGGTCGAAGAGACTGGTCGATCGTTCACGTAGGTTCCGTTGAGCGAATCCTCGTCGCGTACCCGCAACGAGCGGCCGTCGTGCCACAACACCGCGTGCCGCCGCGAAACGTTCGGATAGGCGTCGGCTTCAAAACCGATACTGCTCTCGTCCGAACGCCCGATGATCAGTTCTCCGGCGCCCACGGGCACAGACCCCCACGGAAACTCGAGTATGCCGGTGGTGTGCCCGCCGTCGCGGGTGGTGACGGCCGGCTTCGGTGTCGGTGCGGTCGCGTGGACCGCACAGACACCGTCGGAGAGAAGCATGCCGCACCCGGGTTCGTCACAGCGATCACTTTCCTCGCTCTCGGCTTGAGGCGGCTCTGCGCACGGCACCAGGAACTCCATGCACTCGGGACAGAAACGTAGACCGGGAGTCTCCTGTGGTCCGTGTCGAGGGCACATCAGGGCCGCCATGAGGCCTCCTCGAGCCGAATACCTTGGTTGTCCAAGGCCCGTCGCAGCCGGGCCAGGTCGCCCCGCCGGGGCACGCCGATCATCCAGATCCGGTCGTCGTCGACCTGCACCTGGAGGGCCGGGTGCTCGGTGACGGCGTCCAGCCACGGTCCGTACCGCACGCGGCCACGCTCGGTGGTCGGCACGAGTTGCTGGTTGGCCGAACCTCGCCAGACCAGATCGGTCGGCTCACCCGCCCGGTACGGCCCGGTCATGATCGCGTCGACCAGGGCGGGAACCTCCGGGCACCGTTTCTTGAAGACGTCGTACTCGGTGCCGGTGTAGCACAAGATGTCCCAATCGTGGGCCTGCCGGAATTCGTCAAGCCCTTCGACCAGCTTTGTGAGGGCTTCCGGTTGCTCCGACGGTTCGCCCCCGCTGATCGTGATGCCGTCGACGCTCGCCGGATCGAGGGAAGCGCACCAGGCGAGCAACGCCGACACTTCGACTTCCTGCTGCGCTGTTGCCGGCCAAGTGTCCCGGGCGACGCAACCGGGACACGCGATCGTGCACCCCTGGGTCCAGATACCGATGCGCCGCCCTGGACCGAGGGCGGTCACGGGGTAGTGCAGTCGCGAGATGCGCAGCTTCATTCCACGACCACCACCCAGTTCTGACCGGTCTTCTCGAAACCGGTCACGGTGATCTTCGATCCCTTGTCCGGTGGTTGCAGGAAGAGGGCGCGAGCGAGGGGGTTGACCAGGTAGCTTTCGATCGCCGACACGATCCCGCGGCCACCGTTGGCGAGGTCGAAGGTGGCGTGGTCGAGCAGGTCGGCGCGGGCGTCCTCGGTGAAAGTCAGCGTCGTCTCGTAGAGACGGGCTACGGTGTCGACGACGCGGGCAATGGCCCGCTCGGCGATTTGCACCGCGACTTCGTCGCGCAGGAAGTCGAAGACCACGATGCTGTTGCGGACGCGGTTGAACAGCTCGGGACGGCCCAACTGATGCCGGAAAAAGACCTCGATGTAGCTCCGCACACCCTCTTCGATCTGGGGGAGCTCGAACTCGGCCGTCACGTTTTCCTTCGGCTTCCCGTCCTCGTCCGGGACGATGATGCCCAGGTTGGTGGTGAAGACGATGAGCGACTCGGTGAAGTAGACCGTGCCGCCTTGACCGTCGGTGAGCCGTCCGTCGTCCAGGATCTGCAGGAACTTGTCGAGCAGCCGCGGGTGGGCCTTCTCGATCTCGTCGAACAACACGACCCGGAACGGCTGCTGCCGGAGACCGTTGGTCAGCTCGCCGCCCGCATCGTGACCGACGAAGCCGGGCGGAGCCCCGATCAGCCGCGCTTCGCTGTGTTCGGCGGAAAACTCACTCATGTCGAACCGCAGGTAGGCGTTCTCGTCCCCGAACAGCAGTTCCGCGAGTGCCTTCGCCAGTTCGGTCTTGCCGACGCCGGTCGGTCCGGCGAGGAACAGGGAGCCACGCGGCGCGCTGCGGCTCCCCGTGTGCGCTCCGGCGAGTCCCGTCACGGAACGCGCGAGGATGTCCATGACCCGCCGGACCGCGTCGGGCTGACCGAGGACGCGTTCGCTGAGCTTCTCCTCCGCGACGACCAGCCGGTCCCGCAACGCCTTGCTCTGCCAGGGGTTGTCCGGCACACCGACCCGATAGGCTCGGATCGCGTCCTCGACCCGGTCGCCCGTGATGCCCGAGGCGGTGGCCAGCCGCACCACGTCACGCATGCTTCGCAACCGGAGACCGTGGCTGGCGTCGGCGAACCGTTTCGCCAGCCGCGTGCGTTCCGCGGGCGCCTCCGGCACGCCGGGCAGGAGCTCGACCAGGTCCGCCGCCGTCTCCACTCGGCTTTCGAGACTGGGCTCGGGAATCGCGGTGACACGCAGCGTGTGGTTGCCCGTGACGAACCACGCCGGGAGATCGTGCTTGCCGTCAACCACCCAGAAGATCGTGTTGTACCCCTGGCCGACCGGGGTTGCCGCGTAAGCGAGCCGATCCGCGACCGAGGTCAGCAACCGCTCTTCGGGTGAGGCGAGCACCTCGGTCACCGAGAGCCGCGCCGCGTCGGCGAGAACCAGCGCGAGCGGAGGCTGGTTGCCCCTCTCCCGGTCCGGGTCCACCACCGCGGTCAGCACATCACGCACCATCGACAGGGGCAGTTGCGCCCCGAGCCCGACGCCCGCTGTCCGCAGTGTGGCGGCCACTTCGGGGGGCTGCTTGCCGGCCGGCGCGAACAACTGCACTCCCACGCCGGTCGTGTAGGTGAGCATCGCGCCGTAACCGCGGGATTTCAGGACACTCCACAGACCCTCGGCAAGGCTCATGAACCGGATCTGGCCCTCAGCAGCGGGATCGGGGAGACGGTAGAGGTCGTGCACGTTGCCTGTGAGCACGATCTGCGGGTGAGCGCAGAGCGCCAGTTCGACTTCGCGCAGCCAGGGTGGCCGAGTATCGGTTTCGGGCCTCGTCATCGCCGCATCTCCCGTACGTTCGGTCGGTGTGTGCTCGCCGCGACGGGCAGCAGGGCTTCGGCCACCGGGAGAAGGGGGCCCTGCCCGGGCGCGCGCAGCGTCGGCTCGCCGACGGCGACGCCGTGCCGCCGCAGTCTCGACAAGAGGTTGGGGTGGTCGGAGCAGAAACCTCTCTCGGCCTCGAGATCGGCCTTGTCGTCCGTCATGGCCTGCTGCGACCGGACCACTTGCGTCCGCAGGACCGCCTCTTTCCGGTCCAAGAGGACCTTCAAGCCGTAGCCGGGCCTGCCGGGCGCGCCGGCGTATGCGGAACCCTGTTCGACCAAGACGGTTTCGAAGCCTTCGCTGACCGTGTAGCCCAGGTCGTCGAGACTCAGGCGCATGGCGTTGGCCACCGTCTTGCGCCGCTGGGCGCGATTTTCCTCTTCGACACGTTCGCTCACCCGGTCGGCCAGACCACGCGGCACAGCGCGGGGACGGGTCTCGGCGAGCCGGGCTATCTCCCGTCTGAGGGTGGCCGCTTCCGCTCCGGCGAGCAGTTCCAGTCTCGTCGAAAGCGCTTCGAGGGCGATCTCCGCCTGCTGGATCGCTTGTTCGTCGTCAACCGCCTGCCGGACCCGGACGGAGAGGTCGGCGAGCACCAGCCGGGCCCTGGCCTCCGAGGCCGACGGGACGTCGGCGATTTCCCGCACCGCCTCGACGCAGGCTGCCCGGGTGTCCGCCGGTGCGCGCGGTGGCAGACGCGCCAGCAGCTCGGTGGCCCGGTCCACCAGCTTCCTGCGCACTTCTCCTGCCCGCCGCGCGGCTTCGAGCCGACGATCGTCCGCTGCTGCGCGCTTGATCGTGAACTCGCGTGCCGGTGCGGCGGCCACCGGGGTGGGTTCTTCCCCGGTCGTGGCCCCACTGATCTCTTGGAGGATGTCGTGCTGCGGGATCGCCGCCACCGACTCCTGCAGCCGTTTCGTGTACTCCACGACGATCCGGCGTGCCCGTTCGGCCGCTTCCGCGATCTTCTCCGGCGCCGAGCGGGGAGAGGCTTTCGGACAGGCGGGGATCGCGGTGATCCTGCCGCCCAGCACCTCGCTGTAGGCCTTGGCCTCGGCTCGCAACGCGCTGAGTTCGGCGCGCTGGGCTGCGTAGTACTCCCATGCGGCCTGTTGTTCCCGGCGCCTGCTTTCTGCCGCTGACTCGACCACGTAGCTGACGGCGGTGATGGAACTCAAGGAAGCCTCCAGGTTCAGACGGAAAGCCAGGTGGACACCGGTGACGGCAGCCAGAGCGGGAGCTGCCACCCACCGATCAGGTGCCCGAAACGAAGGACGAACAAAGCGAGGACGAAGAAAACGACCGCCCGGCGCACGGACGTGCCCAGCCTTCCGGTACCGGGCGCCGCGCCGCGCCGTGGCAGGGCGACGACCCGGTTGACCAGGACCGCCCCTACCAGGCCGACTACCACGAGGGTCGCAGTCGTGCTGTGCTGGTCCTCGATCAGCGAGCTGTTGAGCGAAGACAAGGCGCCCTCGGCCCCGGCTCGCCACTCGATTGGAAAACCCACCAGTTCAGGGTGTCCCGCGATCGTCGCCAACACAGCGAAGACACCTGATCCCACGGCGACGAAACATGCTCGTGTCCCGGAAACGTACGGGAACCGCGGCCGGAAAACCGCGCAAGCCAGCAGCGCGGACACCGGGAACAGGAGCCGAAGCTGGAGTTCGGTGATCAGCCGGGCGACGGCGGTTGGGCCGGCGACGGCCGGTGCGTTCAGTGCGGTCATCTGTACGCCGACGAAGATCGTCGCACACATCACCAGCAGGGACATCAGCCAGAGCAGGAACTGGCGGCCGAGCGGCCTCACTCGGGTCAAGGCTGCGCGCCGGGCGTTGCGCCGCTCTTCGGTCCTTTGGCTGCGAACTCTCGCCGCATGCTGTTCCTGTGCCGCGCGGACGCGTGCCGCGCTCGCCCTCGCCCCCTCAGAGGTCGCCACGGCGAGGACAAGAGCGACGAGCGAGCCGGGTGCACTGTCGCCATGATCTTCGTGGCGTAGGCGTTGCCACCAAACGGTTTCCGTCGCGATCCGGTTGGCGCCCACCCGGCGTCTCAGCTCATCGGCGAATTTTCGATCGACGAGCACACGGACCAGGGCAGCTCGTGTCGATGTCAGGTCACCCGGCAGTGCGTTCGCGGATTCGCGTTCGCCGCGGAGAGCCGCGACCCGGCGATCGAGCAGAAGCCGGGCGTTGTCGATCTCCGCGGCGGCCGAGTTCAGCACGGCGCAGCCGGCTCCGGCCGCGGCACACCGCTGGTGGATGGTGCAGTGGTGCCTGCCGAAGACGCGGAGGTGGGTGCTGTCGAGCCGGGCCAGCAGATCGGCTGCCGCCCCGCTGTCCGCGGCGGCCGCCGCCAAGCGGACGACGCCGGGAGCATCCATGGCCCAACCCTCGAACGCCGGCCTCAACTCCGGGGCGATCCACGAAATGAACCGCAACGCGCGCAGGCCGGCGTCCGCCTGGTTTGCCGGGTCCGCGCGGAAGAGGTCCTTCGGCAGGTCGACGTCGGCGAAGTTGTCTTCGAGCCAGTCGGCCAAGGCGAGCCGTTCCGTCCGACGGGCGAACACCTGCGCCGCCGGAACCCAGTTTTCGCTCAGTGCGAAGGCGACTTCGCCCGGGGATCGGCAGGCTTTGCCTGCGATTTCGATCGGCGGCGCGGCCTGCCGCCGATTCGTCTCCGTGAACCGGTCGGTATGAACGTCCGGTGATTTGCCGTCAAGCCACAACCGGATCTGTTCGGCTCCCCAGCGGTAGTCGGGCACGAAGGTGAGCAGGCCCGAACACAGCATCCGCCACCGCGGATCAGCGATCGCGGTGAGGTCCACGCCGTGCTGGGTCAGGTGCTCGAAGAGGGCCCGGTCGTCGTCCAGCCGCTCGTTCATGATGCCGGCGTTCGGATTCCGTCCGATCAGCACCTCGGCGATCACCACGCCGAGCGACCACCAGTCCTGTGCGGCGTCACGGCTCTTCGCCCACCAGGTCTCGGGGGCCTGGTATTCGGCTGTTCCCGCGCGACGGGTTGACAGTCGGGTGGCTCTGATTTCGGCGACCAGACCGAAGTCGCACAACACGAGGTCGAGTGGCTCTCTGGTCCGGACGAGAACGTTCTCCGGCTTGACGTCCCGGTGGGCCAGCCCGTCCGCCGAGCCGTGGCGGACGGCGGTGTGCAGATGGTCGAGTGCGTCGGTCAGCTCGACGAGGATCTCCCGGATCCGGGATTCGGGCAGCTTCGGCCCTTCGCGCCGGATGAGGTCGCGCAGCGAGCCGTCCGGTATGTACTCGAGTACTTCCCAGCTCACCGAGGTGCCGTAGCGGTTGGTGTATTCACCCCAGTCCGTGATCTTTACCAGATGACGTTCGTCGGCGCCCTGAAGAGCGGTGAGCAGCTGGGGATCGGGGCGGAAGGCGGTGGTGTACACCTTCACGACGTGCAAAGAGCCCAACTCCCGGTGGCGGACTTTGAGGACCAGGTGAGCTTCGCCGCCGACACCGATGTTGCCGTCGTCCAGGGGCTCGTACCGTTCGAACACCGGCGCAGGCAGTCCACCGGTGTCCGTCGCCGGGACGTCCGTGCCGCCCTGCTCGTCCCTGTGGGTCGGGCGGGGCCCGGAAGGCGCGGGCTCGTCGCGCCGGGTGGACCGCCGTTCTGCGGAACCCGGTACGTCACGCCGGGTGGCCGGACGTTCCGGATCGTCCCTCCGCGTCGGCTTCGCCTCGGTCATGCGGCCCCCGCCCGGCCGTCAGTCAGCTCGGTGGCGGCCGCCTCTGCCGCGCGCACCCGCTCTCGGGCCTGCTCGAACCGGGCACGCAGCTTGGCGGGCACATCGGCGCCCAATAGGTCCCGGTCCCGTTCGAGGGCCAGTGACAGGAGAATTCCCCGTCCGGCTTCGGCGCCGACGGCGGCCTCGATGATCCTGTCGTCGGCGACCAGCGCCCGCATCACCCGCCCGACAATCCCGCCTGCGCCGCGGCGTACTGCGAGTTCCGCATAACCGCGGTCGAGCTGGGCGCTCGCCAAGCGGTGAAGTTGTCTGAGCAGCAACGCGTGTGCGTCGGCCGCGTCCCGGGTGGACCCGTACTCCCAGGACCATCGGGCCCAGAGCAGAGCGGTGTCGTACCCCCAGACGACACTGGAACTGTTTTCCTCGGCGGCCGCCCGGGTCGTTTCGGCAGCGGCGAGCAGGTGCTCGGTCAGACCGGACAACGCGGCCCGGTGCTGGCGCACCAGGGCCAGTCGCGCGGCCGCCACCGGCCGCAGTTCCGGGGCAGCCGGCCGGACGCGGAGCTTGAGCAGCAGATCCTCGGCCTCGTCGATACAGGCCGGGTCGCCTTCGGTACTGCCCTGGGCGAGGAGTGCGTCCGCGAGCGAGAGGGACAGGGCCAGGCTCAGCCGGTCCGTTGCCTCGAACGAGGCCGCGGCCAGTCGCAGGTGCCGGACGCCTTCCCGCAGGTCGAGCGCGTTGCCGAGGCCCAGGCCGTAGCGGTCGAGCAGGCATTGCCCGATGATCGCCGAAGTCTGCCCGGCAAGGTCGATCGTGGCGGCCCGGCCGGCCTCCTTGGCGAGCCGGAGAGCTTCGTCGAGATCCTCCCGCCCGGACAACCCGGCGAGCTGGAGGGTCCGGAACCGGACCGCGTGCAGCTGGGCGAGCGGTACCATGACCACCTCGGCGAGCTGCTCTTCGGCGATCCGCGACGCCAGCTGCTCGCGCAGCGACCCGATCTGCTCGTCGATGATCCGGAGGTCGCCGGCGGTCCCGTACTCCGATGCACTTCGCAACGTGTCCGAGGCGGCGTTCATGTGCTCGAACTGCAGACGAACGGGAAGAAATTCCGAAGTTCTTCCGGAACTCGTGATCGCAGGCCCGCGAGGCTCTTCGGGCAATTCGCCACCAAGTATTATGCCGACCTGATCGAATATCCTTGGCGTCTCGGGAAAAAGTTCACACAAAGCCGCAGGGTCAAGTGTGTCCATGATTTTTCGGGCGCGCTCAGCGTCCTGTGGATCTGCCGACCAGTGTTTTTTGTATCGTGCGGTCAGGCCGATCAACAGGGCGAACCGGATGACTTCCGCGGCCAGACCCTTGGCGCGGGAGACCCGGCTTGCGGCCGTGTCCAGAACGGCGACGGCCTCGTCGAGCATTGCCGATTCACCGGTGGCGTATGACTCGGAGAGCAGAGCCATCCCGAGCTGCATCAGCGTTACCCCGTCCGCTTGCGAGGGCTGTGCCGAGCCCCCCAGCAGTTCTCGCAGGAGATCGATTGCTGTCCGGATGTCCTCCGGGCGGCGGCGTGCGATCAGCGATACGGCTAATAACCGCTGCGCAAAGATGTGCAGCTGGTGCCGGGCTGGAGTGGTGTCGATCGCGGTGGCGAGCAGGTCGAGGTTTTCGTCGAGGTCGGCCAATCGGCCGGTGTGCTGGTAGCGGATGAGGACGAGGCCTGCCAGTTTCACCAGTGCCGTCGCCCGCCGGGCGCGCCGGGCGCCGGCCTCGTCCACTTTCTCCCGCGCCACCTGGATCAGCCGGTCGACATCGTGGGGTGGCACGAGCTTCGACGCAATCTGAAAAGAGCTGAGTGGCATGCTCGGACCTCGTGAAGATTCTTCTGTCGTGTGCGGAAACGTCGGTTGGACTGTCGACGAAGCACTGTCGTGCATCTGTGGTCGATCGGGCAAGGTCTTACTCGTCAGTAGTATAAAACTGTCATCGAGTTGACTTCCCGGCCGTCGATCGGAGTGGCAATTGATGGACAATAAATGGGCGTGATCGGCTGTTGCGCGACATTCTGCCGGTGGTTTGGCAGACTTGTGCCGTGCACGGACAGGAACTCCCGGAGATGATCCGCCGAGCCGACGAAGCCCGTGCCGAATACCTGCGCACGGGCGACCTGGCGGCCGCTGACCTCGCCGTCCGGCTGTGGGACGCCGTGGTCGGCCTCGATCCGGCCGTCGACCACCGCGACGAGCTCGGCGGTGCTCTGCTTGATCGTTACGAGGCGGGATCGGACAAGGACGACCTGTTGCGCGCGCGGGCCGTTCACAGTGAGGTTGTCCGCCGGGACCGCGATCCGGTCTTTCTGAACAACCTGGGCAACTGCCTGTGTGCCTGCCACCGCGATCTCCGGCTGCCGGGGGCTCTCGGCGAGGCAGTAGAGGTGCTCGAAGAAGCCGTGCGGCGGATGCCCGACGACGATCCGGCGTTCCTGGTGTGCCAGGACAATCTGGCACAGGCATTGGCCGAGCGGTACGCTGTTTTGGGCGCTTGTGACGACCTGGGTCGCGCGCTGGACCTTCATGAGAACGTGGTCGCGATGGCCGCCCCCGAGGTCGCCGAGTTCGCGATGTTCCACAACAGCCTTGGCAACTGCGCTCTCGAGTGGTTCACGTTGTCCGGGGAGGTCGTACACCTGTTCAGGGCGATTGCTGCTTACACGACCTCGGTGGAGCACTCCGATGACGGTGACCCCCAGCTGCCGATGCGGCTCGCGAACCTCGCCTCCGCACTCCACACCGGATACGAATACGGTGACGACCACGGGCCAGCTGATATCGACAAGATCGTCGGGCTGGCCGGGCGAGCGGTCGAGCTGAGCCCGGAGGGCGCTGCGGACCTGCCCCGGCAAATGCGGGTGCTCGCCGACGCAGTATGGACGCGTTTCGAGGAAACGGCGGACACCGCGGACATGGACCGCGCCATCCGGCTCTACCGGGAGGCGGCCGGCTCGTCGTCCGGTACCACCGCGGCCGTGTGCGACCACAACTTCGCGCTGGCCTGCTTGAGCCGCTACGAACGTCAGCGGCGTCCTGGGGATCTGGACGAGGCGGTTGAGGGGGCGGAACGTGCGCTCGCCCGGCTGCCGGACGAAGCGCCGATGTGTGCCCAGTTCTACGACACTCTCGCGTCGGTTCTGCTGGCAGTTCATCAGGCCGATGGCGGGATCGATGTCCTGCAACGCGCTGTGGCCGCTGCGGAAGAGTCCGTTCGCCGGACACCGGCCGACCACCCGGCACGGCTGTCGCGGCTCCGGCACCACGGGGCTGTTCTGGCGCACCGGTGGTACGCCCTCGGCGACAGCGCCGATCTGGATCGCGCGGGAGAAGTGCTGGAGACGGCAGGAGGGCTCCGGCCCGGTGCCGGTACGCCGGACTCCGCCGCGGCGGCGAACGACCAGGGCGTCGTCCTCCGCGATCGGTACAACCGTTCGGGCGACCCAGCTGACCTCGAAGAGTCGGTGAACCGGCTCCGGCTGGCCGTGCGTACCGGTAAGAGCGCCCAGTTGCCGTTGTACCTGGAAAACCTGGGTGAGGCGCTCGCCCTGCGCTCCCGGCTGACCGGTAACGCGGCCGATCTCGAAGAAGGGCTGGCCGCGTACGAGCGGTCGATCGCCCTCCGGCCGGCCACCGGCCCGGCAGGTGTCGAGTACCTGGCTGGGCGTGCGGGCCTGCTGGTCGACAAGTTCGACCGCACAGGGGATCTGGCCGACCTCGACGAAGCTTTGGCCGGCTATCAGCGTGCGCTGGCCGAGGTGCCCGTGAACGCCCCGGGTCGGGCAGGACTGCTCAACGACCGGGGGAACGCGCTGCGAGTGCGTTTCGAACACACCGGTGCCGACGCGGACCTGGCCGAGGCCACAGCCTGCTTCCGGCGCGCGATCGAACTGGCGCGGCCGTCGGCGCCGGGCCGGGCGATCTACCTGGACAACCTGGCGAACTGTCTGGTCGAACAGTTTCAGAGTAATCACGACCCGGTGCTTCTCGACGTTGCTGAGGAATCGTTCAACGCCGCCCTGGCCTTGACGCCCGGGTCCGCCGCGGAGCACACGCGGATACTGGCCAACCTGGCCGGAGCGCGGCTCCAGCGATGGGCGGTGTTCGGTGACGTACGAGAGCTCGAAGCGGCCACGAGCCTGTGGCGTGATGTGGCGGCCCGCGCCGGGACTGCTCAGCCCGGTCGTGTCCGATGGCTGAACAACCTCGCTGCGGCGGTGGCGATCCGGGCTGACCTCGACGGTGATTCCGCTCAAGCACGGGAAGTGGCCGATTTGTACCGCGAAGCCTGCGTGCTCGGTTTGGAGACCGACCCCCACTGGGCTCTGAAGGCCGCACGCAACTGGGGTCAGTGGGCCATGAGACGCGAAGACTGGACCGGCGCTGCCGAAGCGCACGGCTTGGGGCGTTCGGCGGTCCGGCAGCTCTTCACCGCACAGAACGACCGCGCGCACAAGGAAATCTGGCTACGGCAGGCACCTGGTCTCGCAGCCGACAGTGCACTGACCGGCGTGCGGCTCGGTGCGGCCGAGGATGCCCTGCTGGCCGTGGAGGAGAGCAGAGCACGAGTACTGACCGAGGTGCTGGCACAGGACGTGGCGGATCCGGCTGGTCTGGCATCCGCGGGCCACGAAGACCTGGCCGCACGTTTTCAGGCAGCCGTGGAACGCCGGACTGCGCTCGCGCGACGGCGGCGAGATCGCCGGGAGGACCGGATGGCAGCAATCAACCCCTTCGACGAGATCCGTGCGGCACGACGGGAGTTCGACGGCGTCGTCGAAGAGATCCGCGCTTTGCCTGGCTACAGGGGGTTCCAGGCAGAGCCTACGTTCGATGATGTCAAGGCCGCGGCGGCGGATCGCCCGCTGTGTTACTTGACAGCGGCCGATGCTGATGGGGTCGCCCTGATCGTCGCCGAGGGTGAAGTGATGCCGATCGTCCTGCCAGGGCTTACGGTGGAGACCGTTTCCGAGGTCGTGTTCGAGCACCTGGAAGGAGCACGCGCGTTCAGCAGAGCGGCGCGGGCGGCCGACGACGAAGCCGCGGAGCCCTGGGTGTCCCGACTGAACGAAGCCCTCCGCCGGCTGTGGGACATCGCGATGGCGCCGGTGTTCGATGCGGTCGATGTACCCGACGGCATCACGCTGGTCGCCGGGGGCCTGCTCGGTCTGCTTCCGCTGCACGCCGCGTGGTATGCGGACGAGTCCGCCATCACCGGTCGCCGTCACGCGATCGATCTGGCTGCCATCAGTTACGTTCCGAACGCGCGCTCGCTGACCGTCGCCCGTCAGCGTGCGCTGCGGATCGAGACGGACCGGCTGCTCGCCGTGGCCGATCCACAGCCCGTCCCCGAGGGAATGTCCTCCCTCGAGTCGGCTTGGCCGGAGGCCCTCGCGGTGGCGGCGCTGGCCCCCGGCGAACCGGTGGTCCTCGCCGCCGGAGAGGCGACGGCCGCCCGCGTGTGCGACGAACTGCCCTCCGCGACTGTGCTGCATTTCGCCTGTCATGGTGTTGCCGATCTGCTCTCCCCGGCCGACAGCCATCTGGTGCTCGCGGGTGGAACCCGGTTGAGCTTGCGAAATCTGCTCAACCTGAAGATCGACGCCCGGCTGGCGGTGCTGTCCGCGTGCGAGACCGCGCTGCCTGGCACGGAACTGCCGGACGAGGTGCTGGGACTGCCGACCGGCCTGCTTCAGGCAGGGGCGGCCGGCGTGGTGGCGTCCGGCTGGGCGGCGCACGACCTGACGACGGCGATGACGATTACCGATTTCACCCGGCGCTGGCGGGCCGGTGCCACACCGGCCGAGGCCTTGCGCCAAGCTCAGCGGTGGATCCGCGACAGCACCAACGAAGAGAAAAGCAGTGCTCTGCAGAGCATGGCCGGATTGCCTGCCGGGGTGCTCGAACACTTCGAAGACGAGCTCTCCCTGCGGGGGCGGGAGGACCGGGACGAAGCCGGGATCCATCGCTGGGCCGCCTTCCAGCACATCGGCGTCTGAGACGGGAGTCGAGTGGAAGAGGACGAGTGGCGCGATTGGGCGGCCGTGGTCGCCCCGCACCTCAGCTCCCTGCTGGGCGTGGACGCGGCGGAGAGGGTCGGCCGGGAACTCACACTGGCGCTGGCTCTGCCGCTTGGTCCGGCGAAGGCCGAGCTTCGCCGGATTCTGACCGGTCACGCAGAAGTGCGGGCGTGGATTCGGCGCCAGCGAGAACTGCGCCGCGGAGGTTACCGGTCTGTGGCGTCTACGGAGACGGTCGCTCAGCGCCACCTGGCTGTCGACTTCCCCGACCAAGCGTCACTCGGCGCGAAGATTCCGCTCATGGTGCAGGTCGTGCGGTTTCCAGGTGACGAGCGCTCGGCGCCGCTCAAGCCGTTCGTGCTCGACGGACCAGCGACGCTGAACATCAGCGTTTCCGCGGGGCCGGGCCTGGTCGGCCTCGGGGACCTGGATCAGGACCTCGTGGTCCCCGTGGCGGCCGACTCCGACCAGCTGAGATTCGCCTTCACCCTCATCGCCCCGGGGTTGCACCGTGTCACCGTGCGAGCTTTCCTGGCCGGAACCTGCCTCGGAGAGTTCCGGGCGGAGGTCTCGGTGGCGGAGGGGGCTCCGAGCCGACACCCGGGAATCCGCACCGCGGAGTTGCGGCAGATCGTGCGCGAACCAGGGGAAGTGACCATGGAGGTGTCGGCCTGCGCCGGCGGCTACGCCTTCCGCCTGGTCTGCCAGACACCCTATGAGCGGGTGTATTCGCCTCGGCGCGGTCCCGATGTGGCGGTGGTGGTCGACCAAGTGGCCGCCGAGATCCGGAACCTCGTGGGCAACCGGCCTGTCTTCGACGATCCGGTCCTGGTCAAACGGCGGCTGGTCCACCTCGGCGCAGGGCTGTGGAACGACGTGGTACCGCCGATGATCCAGAAGCAGTTCTGGGCTCAATTGCCGGCCATCAGGTCTTTCTCGGTCATCAGCGAACTGGACACCAGCCCGTGGGAGCTCTTCTACTCCGCTGAGGCCGACTCGGGCAAGTTCCTGGTCGAGCGCTTTCCGGTGGTCCGGAGGGTGTCCGGGCAGGACCACCACCCACGGCAGCTGCGGTTGTCCAACGCGGGGTTCGTCATCCCGCCAAAGTCACCTCCTGAAGCCGAGGACGAGGTGGCTGCGATCCGCGGGAAGATCGGTCCGGTGGTGGCCGACCGCGGCGTGATAGCCGACTGCCGTCGTCTCGGCGACCTCATCGACGAAGGTGGGTTCGACCTGTTGCATTTCGCGTGTCACAACACCTTCCGGGCCGACACCGGCTCGGCGATCCAGCTGGACGGCGGCCCGTTCCGGCCGTCCGATCTCGATCTGGCGGTGCAGCGGAGGACCTTCGAAGATGTCGGCCCGATCGTTTTCGTCAACGCGTGCCGCAGCGCCGGTGAAGTGGCGACGCTGACCGGCACGAGTGGCTGGGCGACGCGGTTCATGCGGTCCGGCGCCGCTGCTTTCGTCGGTTCGTCATGGGCCGTGCGGTCGGAGTCGGCGATGAAGTTCGCGGAAGCCTTCTACGAAGCCTTGCTCGCCGGTAAGCAGTCGTTGGGAGAAGCGTCCATGACGGCACGGACCGCAGTCATTGCGGACGGCTCCGATCCGACCTGGCTCTCGTACACGATCTACGGCAACCCCGCCGCCGCCGTGGAAGTGGTGGACACGTTGTGATCGAGGCTGTCTTCGTCCTGCACGGTGCAGGGAACCGGGGACGGGAGACGGCGTTCGGTCACCTCGTCGCCGGTCTGGCCGAGGCGACCGGTCTGCCGATGAAGCCCGTGTACTGGGGTGACCTCGGCGCCGTGGAAGCCGACGTGCAATCCGTCATCCCGACGTTCCGCGACCGCGCCGGCTTCCGCGGCGAAACTCCGCCCGCGGACGGGACTCGGGGTGGTGCCCTGGCCGAGCGGGCGATCGACCAGGTCGTCGAGGGAATGCAGGCCCGGCTGGGTGATGCGGCCGACCCCGGCACAGTGCGGGCGGTCGTCGCGCAGATCGAGGCGTTCTGGCCGGAAGCCCTTGCCTTGCCGGAGATATCCGATCCGGTCGTGCTGGCCGAAGTCGGCGCGACGCTTGCCGAGATCCTCTTGGACTTCTCGGACGAAGCCGGGCTGCGCGAATTCAACCCCGCGATCTTCCGTCGCTGGCTGACCCGCTGCGATCGGATGGTCGGCGCCACTCGTACGGCTGTCCTCGGCGGGGTCAACGAGTCGCTGCGCAGCCGGCTGGTTCCTGGAGCGGCGCGGTTCGTCGGTGACGTACTGGTCTACCAACGCCACCGCGAAACGATCCAGCAGCGGGTGCGCAACGAGATCCGGGCCGCTGGTGTCGGTACCGAACGGACCCCGGTCCGGGTGCTCGCACACAGCCTGGGCGGCGTCATCGCGATGGATCTGGCCACGGACGACGATCCGCTCTGGATCCGTGACCTAGTCACGTTCGGCAGTCAATGGCCGCTGTTCCACCTGGTCGACCCCCGAGGCGGGCAGCTGGCGCCGCACGAGGGCCACGCTCCGGCGGTGCTGCCGCCGTCGCTCGGTGCTTGGACCAACGCTTGGGAACCTCTGGACCCGCTCGCATTCGTCGCGGCCACCCGCTACGTGCTGCACGACGGTCGGCGACCGCGAGACGCGATGGTGCCGCATCTGGAGCGGTGGGGCGTGTGGACTCATTCTTCATACTGGCATTCCCGTGCCTTCGCCGGCTTGGTGAGATCAGTGCTCGGACCAGGAGAGGACGATGGGAAAGAAGAACGATGAGCAGCCCGGCGCCCCGGGGGATCGGCGGATGACCGAAACCGGGGCGGTGCAGGTTTCCGACGGCGAACGGTGGATTCCGGATCCCGAGTTCCCCGGCGACGGCGAAGCCACGCTCATCCGCGACGACGGCTGACTTCCAGGCGCTGCAGGCGTACGTGGACGTCCTGGGCGAGCCGCTCTGCCTCGGTGAACTCGCCGAGGGCACGAAGGATCTGAACAAGGCTGTTGGCGCACCTGAGGGTTTCGATGTGGTCGTCGCCGAACACGCTCTTCAGCCGCGGCAGGGTCTCCTCGTCAAGCCGGCGAGCCGCATGGTGTTCACCCGCCCGGTGGAGGTCGACGGCCAGCGCACGGGCTGAGCGCATGGTGTCCGGATGACTGTCGCCCAGCACGCGCCGAAACCGGCGGTGGGTGTCCCGGTCGAGGTCGAGCGCCCGGTCGATCGCTCCCGTCGCTCGCCACTGGACGGCCAGGTTGTGCGCCGAACGCAGTGTGTCGGGGTGGTCGGCGCCCAGCGTCTCCCGACGGCGACGCAGGACGTCTTCGTGGGTCTCCGTATCGCTGCTGCGGGAGAGGACCCACGAGTCGGCTGCGACGTCGTGAGCTGCTGCCAGCGTCAGTTCGTGGTTCGGCCCCAACGTTTCGGCGCGGAAGGCCAAAACCTCTTCGTCCAGTTCCAGGGCCTGTTCGTACCGGCCGAGTTCGAAGTGCGCCCGGGCCAGGTGACTTGTCGCGGAGACCACGATCTCGTGCCCCGCGCCGAACGTGTCCGTCCAGCGCTCTCGTGCGCGGGAAATGAGATCACGGGCCGTCTGTGCGTCCCCCAGCACGACAAGGTAGTGCGAAGCGTCCAGGAGCAGCCGGCAACTCTCGGGCGCGCTGGCACGATCGAACTCGAGGGCAACCATGTGTGGCAGGAGTGCCGAGTAGCGTTCCCAGGACTCCGCCGAGCGGGGATCTCCGGGATGGTCCGACGTGATCACGAGACGAGCGGTCTGCTGGGCCACCGAGGCTTCTTCGGCGGTCGTCGTGTCGCGGAGAAACGCCTGGAACAGTGCGTGGGGTAGAAGGCCGCCCGGGCGAACTTCGACGAGACCGGACTTGGCGATGGCTCGCACGGCAGACTCGAGTTCGAGGGGATCCGCGGCCATAGATCGCAGAGGTTCGGCGAGCTGAGGAGCAGCCTTCTCGAATGACCGAGTCGGCACCGGAGCGGTGGCAAAGAAGGCGCACATCCGGGCCAGCTGCCCGGCGGCCGGGTGGTCTCGCCGGAGCGCGTCCAGGGATACCGACCACACTGCAGCGAGGGATCCCGGGTAGCCGTTTGCGATGCCGAGGTCGAGGATTTCGGAAGCGCGCGTGGTGAGCAGAGCCCGGTAGTGCTCGACCTGCAGTGTGGACCCGCGCAGGAAAGCCGTGGCCTGAGCCACGGCGAGCGGAAGATCGCCCAAGGCGCGGGCGAGTTCGTCGAGTTCGTCCGGCCGGGCGTCGATCCGTTCGCCCAGCAAGGATTTCGACTGCGCTCTGGTGAAGCCCGAAACGCGAAGGACGGCAGCCGGAGGCGTCCACGCGCTGTCCCGAGACGTGATCAGGACCCGGCCCGGGCGAGCCGCGAGGATCGGCGAGACGATGGCAGGATCGTCCGCTCCGTCGAGAACGAGGAGCCAAGGGCCTCGGGCGTTGAGGGTTTCGAAGAGCTCCTCGACGCTCGTGGTCGGATCGCCGAGTGTGGATCGGGCGAATTCACGCAACTGTTCGGTGATCAGTGAAGGGTGTGCGGCGGCAATCCACCGGCTCGTGTGGTGGTGCGCCCGCCGAAGGGCTGCGTGTTCCCTGGCCAGGTGGGTCTTACCGGTTCCCGGCCCGCCGTGAAGCACGGCCACCGCGTGCGGGCCCGTCAGCAGGGTGTCGTCGAGCTTTGCCATCAGTTCTTTGCGGTGGATGGAGCCCGTGGTGTGCACCCGGGCGACGAGGGGGGAGGTGTGGGCCCCTGATCGGCGAAGTCCGGCCGTGACCCGATGTGGTGTACGAGTCCGGCAAGATCCGCTCTGAGCCGGCGGTGGTCGAGCCGGACGCTCTGGCGTCGGGCCAAATCACGTATGCTCGGAGGCAGTTCCGCGGCCTTGAGCCGGTCACGGCCGTCGAGCAGAACGGGAATTACTTCCTTCCCGTCCCGCAGGGCCAGCGCGATCTCCCGGCGAACCCAGTCGTGGCGCAGCCAGAGGCGTCGTCTTCCCCTCTCGTCACGCGCATCGAGCCAGCTGCGCCCGATCACGACCAGAACCACGTCGCTGCGGCTGAGGGTGCCGAGGATCTGCCGCTCCCATTCCTGTCCTGCCCGCAGTGAGTCCGTCGACCGGAAAACCCGGGATTCGCCGAGGTGCGCTGCAAGTTCGAGGTAGAGCAATCCGGCAGCGTAGTTGTCGTCACCGTTGCGGAAATTCACGAAGATTGCGGTCACCTGGTGCGCTCCTCCCTGCGCGACACCTTACTCGCGGAACCAGAGCTCTCGAGGCAACGTCGTGACGCCGTGTTTCCGGAGGGGACGTGCGACCGATCGTCGTACCCCGGATCTGGTGGCGCGAACCACCGGATCCGGGGTGAGCGAGGCCTCCTACGCGGTGAGCTTCGGGATGATCTGCGACCCGTAGGACGCCAGCGTGGCCTCGCGGTCGTCGTGCATCAGGTACAGCGAAAACTGGTCCACACCCAGCTCCGCCAGCTCCTGCAACCGCGATACGTGGGCGGAAGCCGGCCCCAGGAGGCAGAAGCGGTCGACGATCTCGTCCGGGACGAACTCCGTCGACGGGTTGCCCGCCTTGCCGTGGTGGCTGTAGTCGTAGCCCTCCCGCTCGCGGATGTAGTCCGTCAGCTCCCGCGGGACCGCGCCCGACGAGCCGTACTGGGCGACCAGGTCCGCGACGTGGTTGCCGACCATTCCGCCGAACCAGCGCAGCTGTTCACGCTGGTGCGGCAGGTCGTCGCCGACGTACGCCGGGGCTGCGACGCAGATCGTGATGCCGCCCGGGTCGCGGCCGGCCGCTCGGGCCGCGTCGCGGACCGCGCCGATCGTCCAGCGGGCGATCGCCGGGTCCGCGCACTGGAGGATGAAGCCGTCGGCGTGCTCGCCGACCGTCTGCAGCGCCTTCGGCCCGTACCCGGCCATCCACATCTCGAGCTGGCCGTTGGAGATCCACGGGATCTGCACGGTCTTCTCGTTCATGGTCACCGCGCGGCCTTCGGCGAGGTCCTTGACCACGCGCATGCAGTCGCGCACGGTGGCCAAAGTGGACGGTGGTTTGCCGACCACCCGGTGCGCGGAGTCGCCGCGGCCGATGCCGCAGACCGTCCGGTTGCCGTACATGTCGTTGAGCGTGGCGAACGTCGACGCCATCACCGACCAGTCCCGGGTGCCGGGGCTGGTCACCATCGGCCCGACGACGAGCGACGACGTCGCCGCGAGGATCGCCGAGTAGATGACGAACGGTTCCTGCCACAGCACGCAGGAGTCGAACGTCCAGCCGTAGCGGAACCCGGCGGCCTCGGCGTCCTTCATCAGCCGCACGACGTCCCGCGCGGGCGGATCCGTCTGCAGCACGATCCCGAAGTCCATCCGCCTTCCTCCCCTCCACCACCCTCAACGGAGTGGCTTCGCCACACTGTGTCTTTTGCTCAGTTCAGGTACTGGTTCAGCGAGCGGGACAGGAACTTGCCGTGCGAGGTCGACCCCGAGAAGCCGGAAGGCGACACGACGACGCGCCCACGCGACAGCACCGTGTGCACCCGGCCCGTGATCTCGAGCCCCTCGTACGCCGAGTAGTCGACATTCATGTGGTGCGTCGAAGCCGACAGCGTCTGCTTCGCCGAGGGGTCGTAGATCACGATGTCCGCATCCGAACCTGCCGCGATGACTCCCTTCTTCGGGTACAGCCCGAACATGCGCGCCGGCGTCGCCGAGCACGTCTCGACCCAGCGCCCCAGCGTCAGCTCGCCCGCGACGACGCCCTGGTGCAGCAGGTCCATCCGGTGCTCGACCCCCGGCATCCCGTTCGGGATGGCCCGGAAGTCACCGCGCCCCAGCTCTTTCTGGTCCTTGAAGCAGAACGGGCAGTGGTCGGTGGACACCACGGACAGGTCGTTCGTGCGCAGCCCCCGCCACAGGTCCGCCTGGTGCGACTTCTCCCGCAACGGCGGCGAAGCGACGTACTTCGCGCCCTCGAAGTCCGGCTTCGCCAGGTCCTCAATGGACAGGTACAGGTACTGCGGGCACGTCTCCGCGAAGACGTTCTGGCCGTCGTTACGCGCCTCCGCCACCGCCGCCAGCGCTTGCGACGCCGACAGGTGCACGATGTACAACGGTGAGCCGGTCACCTTGGCGAGCTGGATCGCCCGCGATGTCGCTTCTCCCTCCAGTTCCGGTGGCCGCGTCAGCCCGTGCTGCACCGGGTCGATGTTCCCGGCCGCCACGGCCTGCGCCGCCAGCTGGTCGATCGCGATGCCGTTTTCCGCGTGCATCATGATCGTAGCGCCGATTTCGCGGGCTTTCTGCATCGCGAGCAGGATTTCCCCGTCCGTGGAGTAGAACACCCCCGGGTACGCCATGAACATCTTGAAGCTGCCGACGCCGGCGTCGACGCAGGCTTCCATCTCCTTCAACGACTGGTCGTTGACGTCGGAGACGATCATGTGGAAGCCGTAGTCGATCGCGCAGTTGCCGTCGGCCTTGGCGTGCCACTTGTCCAATGTGGACAACAAGGACGTGCCCTTGGCCTGCACGGCGAAGTCGATGATCGTGGTCGTGCCGCCCCACGCCGCCGCGGTCGTCCCGGTCGAGAACGTGTCCACCGAATGGGTGCCGCCGAACGGCATCTCCATGTGGGTGTGGGCGTCGATGCCGCCGGGCAGCACGTACTTCCCGGTGGCGTCGATCGTCTCGTCGCCGGTCAGCGCGCCGGGCGCGCCGACGGCGGCGATGGTCTCGCCGTCCACCAGCACGTCCGCGGCAAAAGCGCCCGACGGCGAGACGACCTGGCCCCCGGTGATGAGCGTGGTCATCAGGCCTCCGTGAGGGGGCCGTAGGTGTCCGGCCGGCGGTCGCGGTAGAACGCCCACAGGTCACGGACCTCGTCGAGCTGCGCCATGTCGAGGTCGCGCACCACGACCTCGTCCTCGGTGTCGGACGCGGCGTCGCCGATCAGCTGCCCGCGCGGGTCGGCGAAGTACGTCTGGCCGTAGAAGTCGTTGTCGCCCAGCGGTTCCTTGCCGACGCGGTTGATGGCGCCGACGAAGTACTCGTTGGCCACCGCGGCCGCCGGCTGCTCCAGCCGCCACAGGTACTGCGACAGCCCGCGGCTGGTCGCCGACGGGTTGAACACGATCTTCGCCCCGGCCAGGCCCAGCGCGCGCCAGCCCTCCGGGAAGTGCCGCTCGTAGCAGATGTAGACGCCGATGCGGCCCACCGCGGTGTCGAACACCGGGTAGCCCAGGTTCCCGGGCCGGAAGTAGAACTTCTCCCAGAAGCCCTTGACCTGCGGGATGTGGTTCTTGCGGTGCTTGCCGAGGTAGGTGCCGTCGGCGTCGATCACCGCGGCGGTGTTGTAGTACACGCCCGGCTGCTCGACCTCGTACATCGGCACGACCAGCACCACGCCGTGGCGCTCGGCCACCTCCTGCATGAGCTTGGTCGTCGGGCCGTCCGGGATGCCTTCGGTGTAGGAGTAGTAGTCGGTGTCCTGCACCTGGCAGAAGTACGGCCCGTAGAACAGTTCCTGGAGGCAGACGACCTGGGCGCCCTGCGAGGCGGCGGTGGCGATGTGGTCGACCGCCGCCTTGATCATGGACTCCTTGTCACCCGTCCACCGCTGCTGGATCAATCCGGCTCGGACGACGCTCACTTGCTTCCTCCTTGTTCGCGGATACCGAGAGGGCGGCGAAGACGACGAACGCGCCGACGAAGCCGACCACCCAGTTGTAGTCGTAAAGGGGCTTGAGGAACGGGATCAGACCGCTGTCGGGGAACGGCCCGCCATAAGCGCCGCCGACCGCGAGCACGGCTCCCACCAGCGTGGCGACCAGCGCGCGCCAGTTCCAGCCGCCGCTGAACCAATACACCCCATCGGGTGTGTACAGGTCCTTCAGCCGCAGCTTCGTGCGTGCGGTGACCCAGTACCCGGCGACGAGCACCCCGGCGACCGCGCCGAGCAGGCCGCCGTAGAAGCCGAGCCAGGCGAAGATGTAGATGTTCGGGTCGGAGTACAGCCGCCACGGCTGGATGAGGATGCCGATGACACCGGTGATCCCGCCGCCGACGGCGAACGTGATCCGCTTCGGGAACGCGTTCGAGAAATCGTAGGACGGGCTCACGACGTTGGCCGCGAGGTTCGCCGAGATCGTGGCCAGCACCAGCGCGACCAGCGCGACGACGACCACGACCGGGCTCGAGAACTTGTCGGCCAGCTGCGCCGGGTCCCAGATGTCCTCGCCGTAGAGCACGTGCCCGCCCGACGTGGTCAGGATGGCCACGATCGCGATGAACGTCATGGTCGTCGGCAGGCCGAGGATCTGACCGCGGACCTGCTTGCGCTGGCTGCCGCCGAAGCGGGTGAAGTCGGGCATGTTCAGCGACAGCGTCGACCAGAACGCGATCATCGCCATCAGGGACGGCGCGAACACCTTCCAGAAGTCCGGGCCCCAGCCGAGCTTGCCGCCGTCGGACAGGATCGGCCCGAGCCCGCCCGCCTTGACCAGCACGTACCCGAGCATGATCAGGAAGCCGACGGACACCAGCGGCGCGGTCCAGTTCTCGAACCGGCGGACCGCCTCCATGCCGCGCCAGATGATCAGCAGCTGGCCGATCCAGAAGACCACGAAGGACAGCCACAGTGTCCAGTGCTGGCCGGCGACCACCGGCGAGTCCCGCCACCAGGAGCCGAGCAGCCGGCCGAGGATGACGTAGATGGCCTCGCCGCCGACCCACGTCTGGATGCCGAACCAGCCGCACGCGATGAACGCGCGCAGCAGCGCGGCCAGGTTGGCGCCGCGCAGGCCGTAGAACGCGCGGGCGAACACCGGGAACGGGATGCCGTACTTCGTGCCGGCGTGGCTGTTGAGCAGCATCGGGACCAGCACGACGAGGTTGCCGATGGTGATCGTGATGAGCGCCTGCACCCAGTTCATGCCGAGCGCGATGAGCGACGCGGCCAGGGCGTAACTGGGGATGTTGTGGGCCATCCCCATCCAGAGCGCGAAGTAGTTGTAAGTGGTCCAGGTCCGTTTTTCGACGGGGACGGGGGCCAGTTCCTCGTTGAAGAACCGGCTGCCTTCGAGAGACCGGACGTCGGCGGGGTCGAGCTCGACCCGGCCGTCGTCGTGCACGCGCTGGTCTGCGGGTGTCGGCGCCATTGCGGAATCCTGCGCGCCGGGTCAGGGCCGGGGCAACGGCAGTCTGTTCACTCTTCGCTGATCAGGAGTGCAGTCTGTCGATTGCGCGAAGGGGTGCCGGAGTGCATGACGTGAGTCACACATCCGGCCGTCATGAACCGGCAAAGAGGGTGAAACGTCTCCACAGGATCTTCACACTTCACGCGAACCGTCTCCACCGGGGGTGCTTAGGGTCGTGGTCATGGAACTGGGTGGGCGGCGGGTGCTGGTCGTCGAGGACGACGTCACGATCGCCGCGTCGATCGCGGCCCGGCTGCGGGCCGAGGGCTTCGGGGTGGACGTCGTCCACGACGGACCGGCGGCGGTCGCGGCCGAGGCGTCCGGGGAGCCGGACCTGGTGGTGCTGGACGTGATGCTGCCGGGGTTCGACGGCCTGGAGGTCTGCCGCCGGATCCAGGGCCGCCGTCCGGTCCCGGTGCTCATGCTGACCGCGCGGGCCGACGAGACGGACATGCTGGTCGGGCTGGGCGTCGGCGCCGACGACTACCTCACGAAGCCGTTCTCGATGCGGGTGCTGACCGCGCGGGTGCACGCGCTGCTGCGGCGGGTCGAGCGGTCGTCGGCCGGAGCTTCGGGGGCCCGGATCGTGCTGGGTGACCTCGAGATCGACGTCGACCAGCGGCGGGTCGCGCGGGCGGGGGTCGCGGCGCAGCTGACGCCGATCGAGTTCGACCTGCTGGTGCACTTCGCGCGGCGGCCGCGGGTGGTGCAGCCGCGCGAACGGCTGCTGTCGGAGGTGTGGGACTGGGACGTCCACGGCACGGCGTCGGGCACCCGGGCGGTGGACAGCCACATCAAGGCGCTGCGACGCAAGCTCGGCGCGGACCTGATCCGGACCGTGCACGGCGTCGGCTACGCGCTGGAGGCCGGCTCGTGAACCTCGTCCCGCGGCCGCTGGACCGGATCCGGTCGATCAAGCTGAAGCTGGCGATCCTGATGGTCGCCTCCGGTGGGGTGGCGTTCGCGTTCTTCAACTGGCAGATCGGCTGGCTGCCGCCGAAGACGACGGTCACCGCGATGGTCTTGGCGCTGGTGCTGTCGCAGGTACTCGCGCACGGGATGACGCGGCCGCTGCGCGAGATGACGGCGGCGGCCCGTGCGATGGCGAAGGGCGACTACACGCGGCGGATCCGGGCCACCACACGGGACGAGGTCGGGGTGCTGGCCCAGGCGTTCAACCAGATGGCGGGCGACCTCGGGAACGCCGACCGCCAGCGCCGGGAGCTGATCGCGAACGTCTCCCACGAGCTGCGCACGCCGATCACGGCGTTGAACGGCGTGCTGGAGAACCTCGTCGACGGCGTCGAGGACCCCGATCCGGCGACGCTGAAGACGGCGTTGCAGCAGACCGAGCGCCTGGCTTCGCTGGTGGAGGAACTGCTGGACCTCTCGCGGCTGGACGCGGGGGCCTCTTCGCTGCACAAGACGTCGTTTTCGCTGTGGTCGCTGCTGTCCGAGGTGGTGGGGGAGGCGGCGTTCGCGGGCCGCGGGGTGACGTTCGAGGTGTCCGTGTCGCCCGAAGGAGCGGTGGTGACGGCGGATCGGGGGCGGCTGTTCCAGGTGGTGGCGAACCTGCTCGAGAACGCGGCCCGCCACGGCCCGGCGGGTGGGCAGGTCCGGGTGGTGGCCCAGGTGCGGCCGAGGGAGGTGCGCATCGACGTGTGCGACGAGGGGCCGGGGATCGCGCCGGCGGACCGGGAGCGGGTGTTCGAGCGGTTCACGCGGGGGGAGCGGCCGTCCGGCGGGGGGACCGGGCTGGGGCTGGCGATCGCGCGGTGGGCGGTGGAACTGCACGGGGGGACGATCGGGGTGGTCGACCCATCGGCGGGGACGGGGAGCCGGATCCGGGTGAGCCTCCCGGCTTGAGAGCTGTGTCGTCGGTGGTCTGCGGGGGTGGCGGGCCGTGGGATTTGCGAATGGGAAGGGGCGGAGATGCCGAAGAGCAGTTTTGGCGGGGGTGGCGGGGAGCCGGGGGTGCCGCGGGGGAAGCGGGCGGCGCGGGAGGCGGGTTCGGGGGCCGGTGGGGCTGCGGCGGCCGGAGGTGGGCCGGGGGCCGGTAGTGCCTTCGGGACTCCGGCCGCGGGTGGTGGTGTTGCCGTTGCCGCGCCGCCGTTTCTGCTGCGGCCGATACCGCCGCCGAAATCGGTCGTTGTCCCGCTGCCTCCGGCGGTTCTGCCCGCCGCCGGGCTGGCCGGGGTTGCCGGTGCTCTCCTGCTGCCCGTCGACCGGCCCGGGGTCGGGTGGCTGCTCTGCGGGCTGGCCGTCGCCGGGGCGGTCGTCGTTGCCGATCGGCGGTCTCGTGGTGGTTCGGCCGGGGCTCTCACCTGGCGCAATGGCGGGTGGGCCGCGCTCGCTCTCGCGTTGCTCGCCGTCGGGACCGTTCGGGCGTCGGGGTGGCTGTTCGTCCTCTGCGTGCTGGCCGCCGTGGTCGCCGGGTCGCTGGCCGTTGTCGGGGAACGGACCGTGCACTCCGTCCTCTACGACATGCTCGCCGTCCCGATCGAAGCCGTCCGGGCCGTTCCGTGGGTCGGGCGCGGGGCCGGGCGGTTCGCCTCGCGGCGCGACGGGGTCGCCCGGCGGATCGCGCTCGCCGTGCTCGCCGCCGCCGGGCTCGTCGGGGTCTTCGTCCCGCTGCTGGCCAGTGCCGATGCCGCCTTCGCCGCCGTCGTCAGCGCCGTCGTTCCCGAGCTCAGCATCGCCACGCTCGTGCGGTGGTGCTCGGTCTTCGCCGTCGTCACGCTGGTCGTGGCCGGCGCCTGCTACTTCCTGGCCGCGCCGGCGCCGCAGGCGTCGACCGATCGTCCACACCGGACGAAGTACGGTCTGGAGTGGACGGTTCCGTTGGTCGTCCTCCTCGTGGTGTTCGGGGTTTTCGTCGGGGTGCGGCTGGTCGTGCTGTTCGGCGGCACCGAGTACGTCCTGCGCACCGGCAACCTGACGTCCGCGGAGTACGCCCGCGGCGGCTTCTGGCAGCTGTGTGCGGTGACCGTCCTGACGCTGGCCATCGTCGCCGCGGCGCTGCGGTGGGCGCCGGACGCGACGAAGGCCGACCGGCTCCGGCAGCGCCTCCTGCTCGGCACGCTCAGCGCGCTCACCCTGGTGCTCGTCGGCTCGGCGTTGAGTCGCATGTGGACGTACCAGCAGGCGTACGGCTTCACCGTGCTGCGCCTGCTCGTCGAGGTCTGCGAACTGTGGTTCGGCGCGGTGTTCGTCCTGGTGCTGGCCGCGCTGGTCCGGCTGCGCCCGGCCTGGCTGCCCCGCGCGGCGATCGGGACGGCCGCGGCGGCGCTGCTCGCGCTGGCCGTCCTCGACCCGGAACGCCTCATCGCCGACGCCAACCTCGACCGCGCCGCCGCCGGCAAGCCCCTGGACGACCGCTACCTGGCCGGCTTTTCCGCCGACGTGGTCCCGGTGGTCTCGGCCCGCCTGCCGGAACCGCTGCGCACGTGCGTGCTCAGGCGGGTCCTGCGCGACGACACCCCGGACGGCTGGCCGGCCTGGAACCTCAGCCGTTCGGCGGCTCGCGACGTGCGGTTCGGCCCAGTCGCCGGCTGCCGGTGAACCGGACCGCCGGGTAGCGCGTGGATAAGAGTTACGCGGGAGCCACCGGGCCGTCGTGGGGGCGGCCCGGCGGCTTCCGCGCGTGCACGCCGGCCAGCAGGGCTTCCCACGATCGGGTGGTGACGGAGAGTGTGCCGCCCTCGCGGTCTTTCGTGTCGCGGATCTGCGACAGCCCCGCGACTCGCACTTCGACGCATTCCTCGCTGCCACTGTAGGAAGACTTCCGCCAGGCGGCTCCGGGCATTTCAGGCCTCCAGTCCGGTGATCACCCCCTGGATGAGCCGTTCGGAATCGAGTTCGCTCAACGCCAGGGAGGAGAGGGTGTCGATGGCCGCGCGGTAACCAGCCACATCGTCCTCGTCGTAAACATACCCGCTGCCCCGATGGTGCTCCAGGTAGACGAGGGAGGGCAGGTCCGTGTAGTCGAAGACGATGAACGGCCCGAAATGGCCGGGGTGGTAACCGATGCCGTTCCGCACGATGCGCACCGACACGCTCGGCAGCCGCATCCGCGAGCGCAGGTAGGTGAGCTGCTCGGCCATGACCGCCGGGCCGCCGATGTTCTGGTGCAGCACCGCCTCGCTGAGCAGGATCCGGCACGACAGGGGATTCCGGCCGGTCAGAAGGTCGCGACGGGCCAGCCTGACCATGACATGGCGCTCGATATGCGCAGTGGGGTGCTTCATGGTGGCGAAGATCGCCCTGATGTAGGCAGGCGTCTGGAGCATGCCGGGCACCACAGCCGGTGCCCAGCAGGCCATGCTCGCCGCGGCCCGCTCGTATTCGAGGTAGGTCGCCAGCCGCTCCGGTCCGTCCACCGCGTGCTGGTCGAGCCAGTTGGGATCGGTGGCGGTGCGGGCGAGATTGATCAGCCGCGCGCGTTCGGCGGGCTCCACCCTGAGTGCGCCCAGGATGGTGGCGAGCTCGTCGATCTTCGGTACTCGCTTACCGCTCTCCCAATTGGAAATGTTCTGCGGCAGCACATCGACCAACCGGCCCAGCTCGCGGACCTTCAGATTGCGCGCCTGCCTGGCTCTCTTCATCCCGAAACCCAGCGCGCGGGCCCGGGGCGTGGCGATCGGTGGTGGCATGGGGCACAGCCTGCCCGTGAGCAGGCCGTGCCCCATCGGGTGATGCCGTTCTGCTGTCGCAGTGCTGCGTCAAGAAAACCGGGTCAGAACGCGAAGACGCCGTCCGAATCGCGGTCGGCTTCGCACCGGTTCGCGTACGTCGTGCGGTACGACACCGGCTTCCCGTGCCACGTGCCGATCGCCGTGGCCTCGACCGGGGCGTAGATCAGCGTGCATGCCTGGTGGCGCGCGTTGATCCGGGAGAAGTCACCGCCCGCGCCCGCCAGCACCTCGCACGCCTTGTCGCGCTTGGGGTGCGTGCCGCCCGCCGGGTCGCACGTCAGCACCACCGAGCCGATCCGGCCGGCGGTGTCGTGGGTGCTCAGCTGCAGCGTCGAGGCCGCGGGCGGCGCCGGCGCCAGGCAGCCGATGCTCATCAAGCATGCTGCGAAGGGGAGTAGGGCCATATCGGTTCCATCGGCCGTCCGGAGTCGATCACTGTGCTGCACGTCCGAGTGAGTCTTCCTCGCTCGGCCGGGTGAGGTCCGCAGCCAGCAGGGCCACGTACAGCGACAACATCGACTCCGGATCTTCCAGCCGGACGCCGAGGACCTGTTCGATCCGGGCGAGCTGCTGGTAATAGGCCGTCCGGGAGGTGTGGGCCGCCGCGGCCGCCGCCGACTTGTTGCCGCCCTGCTCGCAGTAGTGGCGCAACGCCTGCACCAGCCGGCTGCCCGTCGCTGCGTCGCGCTGGAGCAGCGGGCCGAGCTCGCGCGTCGCGAAGGCCGTCACGCGCTCGTCGCCGGAGAGCAGGTGCAGCAGGCCGCGCAGGCGGACGTCGGACAGCCGGTGCAGGACGCGCTCGTCGCCCGCCCCGAGCGCGGCCGCCGCGACCTGGCTCGCCTCCTGCAGCGTGCGGCGGGCTTCGGCCGGGGACGTCACCGTCGTCCCGACCGCGAGCACGCCCGGCGCGCTGCCGCGGGCTTCGTGGACGTCGGTGGCGAGCCGGTGCAGCACGGCGTCGGCGTTCGCCTCCGGGGACAGCGCGATCAGGGCCCGCACGCCGAGGTCGTCCGTCGCCACCAGTGCCGACACCTTCGCGCGGCGGGCGGCCAGCACCGTCGCCTCGGCCAGCTCGCGCAGCACCGGCGGCGTCGACAACGCGGGCCGCGCCGTCGCGGTCAGCCGCGGCCGGACCGCCAGCCCGACCAGCTGCCGTCCGGGCAGCGGCACGGCCAGCGCCGACGCCCGCGCCAGCAGCTCGGCCGTCGGGGCCGGGGACGCCAGCAGCTCGGCGAGCACCGCGCGGTGGGCCTGGCGTTCGAGGCCGTCGGAGTCCTTGGCGACCAGCCGGTGCACGGCCAGCGCGGACGCGGCCCGCTCGGCGACCACCCGGTGGCGGTGCGGCGGCTGGTCGGCGCACACCAGGATCAGCCGTCCCCAGTCGTGCCCGCGGGCGCCGACCACGGTCACCAGCCAGCCCGACCCGGGGTGGTAGCCGGTCCGCTCGCCGACCTGGACCACCCGCGACCGGGACGGCCAGCCGGTGAGCAGCTCGGCCGGGTCGGTGCCGGCCGCGTCGTAGGCGAGGACTTCGTGCGACAGCGTCTCGAGCACCACCGGCTGCTCGGTCAGCCGGGCGACCTCGCCCAGGACGACGCCGGGCTCGGCGCCCGCGACCGTCAGGGCGGTGAACGTCTCGTGCACGCGCTCGGCGGCGCGCAGCTCGGCGACCTGGGCGTCGACGATCTGGCCGTTCACCGCCTCGGTGACGCTCACGAACCGCGTCTCACGCGAGAGCGTCACCAGGGGGAGCCCGTGCTCGTCGGCCGCGTCGACCAGCGCGGCGGGCAGCTTGTCGCTCCAGTGCCGGACCAGCTCGACCACCACCCCGGCCGCGCCGACCCCGGCCAGGTCGGCGACGTAGCGGGCCAGCGCCGGGCCGTCGTCGGGCAGCGCGACACCGGTGGTCAGCACCAGTTCGCCGCCGCGCAGCAGGTGCGCGATGTCGGCGACCTCGGCGACGTGCGCCCAGCGCACCGGCGCGTCCAGCCCGGCGGCGCCGGCGACGACGTGCGGGCGGCCCTGGCGCAGCACCGGCAGCGCGAGGACCTCGGCGACGGTCGGGTACATGGCTCCTCGAATGATCGGCAGGGACAGACTGTACGGCCGCGGCGGCGAGTCCGTACACGTTGCCGATGGCCTGGCGCGGCGCCCGCACGGAGACTCGGGACGGGATGTTGCCGAGTGCGAGGAGTGTCCGCCGTGACCGACCGCATCAGCCACTGGATCGACGGCAAGCCGTTCGGCGGGACCGCCGCGCGCTCCGGCGAGGTCTTCGACCCGGCCACCGGAGAGGTCAGGGCGCACGTCGACTTCGCCGGGGACGCCGAGGTCGAAGCCGCCGTCGCCGCGGCCAAGGCGGCGCTGCCGGGCTGGCGCGGGACGTCGCTGGCCGGCCGGACCCGCGTCCTGTTCGCCTTCCGCGAGCTGCTGTCCGCCCGCAAGCACGAGCTGGCGAAGATCATCACGAGCGAGCACGGCAAGGTCGAGTCCGACGCGGCCGGGGAGATCGCCCGCGCGATCGAGAACGTCGAGTTCGCCTGCGGCGCCGCCCAGCTGCTCAAGGGCGGGTTCAGCGAGAACGCCTCCACCGGCGTCGACGTCTACTCGATCGCCCAGCCGCTGGGCGTGGTCGGCGTGATCTCGCCGTTCAACTTCCCGGCCATGGTGCCGCTGTGGTTCGTCCCCAATGCGCTGGCCTGCGGGAACACCGTCGTGCTCAAGCCGAGCGAGAAGGACCCGTCGGCGGCGGTGTTCATCGCGGAGCTGTTCGCCGAGGCCGGGCTGCCCGCGGGCGCCCTGAACGTGCTGCACGGCGACAAGGCGGCCGTGGACGGGCTGCTGACGCACGGCGACGTCAAGGCGATCTCGTTCGTCGGGTCGACGCCGATCGCGCGGTACGTCTACGAGACCGGCACCCGGCACGGCAAGCGCGTCCAGGCGCTCGGCGGGGCGAAGAACCACATGGTGGTGCTGCCGGACGCCGACCTCGACCTGGCCGCCGACGCGGCGGTGTCGGCCGGGTTCGGCTCGGCGGGGGAGCGGTGCATGGCGGTGTCGGTGGTGGTCGCCGTCGACCCGATCGGCGACGACCTCGTGCGCAAGATCACCGAGCGGATGGCGGCGCTGCGCGTCGGCGACGGCCGCGACCCGGAGTCGGAGATGGGGCCGCTGGTGACGGCGGCGCACCACGCACGGGTCGAGTCCTATGTGGACGCCGGGGTGGCGGCCGGTGCCTCACTGGTCGTCGACGGCCGCGGGATCGAGGTGCCCGGCGACGGCTTCTGGCTGGGCCCGACGCTGTTCGACCACGTCCGCACCGACATGTCGATCTACACCGACGAGATCTTCGGCCCGGTGCTGTCGGTGGCCCGCACGGCGTCCTACGACGAGGCACTGGAGCTGATCAACGCCAACCCGTACGGCAACGGCACGGCGATCTTCACCGGTGACGGCGCGGCCGCGCGGCGCTTCCAGAACGAGGTCGAGGTCGGCATGGTCGGCGTCAACGTGCCGATCCCGGTCCCGGTCGGGTACTACTCCTTCGGCGGCTGGAAGGACTCCCTGTTCGGCGACAGCCACGCCTACGGGCCGGAAGGGTTCCACTTCTTCACCCGGACGAAGGTGGTCACGTCCCGCTGGCCGGACCGCTCGCACGCCGGGGTCAACCTGGGCTTCCCGCGCAACTCCTGAGCGCGGCCCGGCTCGCCTCGTCCGCGGGACGGCCGATCAGCAGCCGCTGGCCGGACTCCCGCAGCGGCACGAGGACCTCGAAGTCCACGGCGATCACGCCGGCGCCGGGGTGGCGCAGCACCTTGCTGCCCCGGCCGGTGCCCCGCACGTCCCGTTCGGCCCACCACCGCGCGAACTCCTCGTTGCCACCGGTGCATTCGGCGATGAGCGCGGTCAGCACCGGGTCGTCCGGGTGCGCGGCCCAGGCGGCGCGCAGGTGGGCGATCCCTTCCCGCACCACGCGTTCGCGGTCGACGTAGTACTCGCGGATCTCCGGGTGCAGCAGGCACAGCCACATCGCGTTCCGCTGTGCCGACGGCAGCGTGGCGAAGTCCAGCAGCAGCCGCGCCATGCCCGCGTTCCAGGCCAGGATGTCGAAGCGGTGGTTCAGCAGCATGGCCGGGAGCGGTGAGAGGTCTTCGACCAGCCGCGCGAGCGACGGCTCCGCGGTCGTGGCCGGCTCGCCGGTGCCGCGGGGACGCTGCCGGGCCAGGTCGAAGAAGTAGGCGCGTTCTTCCCCGGTCAGGCGCAGTGCACTCGACAACGCCTCCACGACGGCCGCCGAAGGGCGCAACCCGCGTGCCTGCTCCAGGCGCACGACGTAGTCGACGCTGACGCCGGCCAGCTCGGCGACCTCTTCGCGGCGCAGTCCCGGCGTCCGCCGCGACCGGCGCACCGGCAGGCCGAAGTCGCGCGGGTCCAGGCGTTCCCGCCGGGTCCGCAGGAACGCGGCCAGCTCCACGGTGGCGGTGCTCATACCCGGGTCCAACCGGCAGGGTGGGACGGCTGTTCCCAGGAAGGTCCCTCCCTTACCGCCGGGCCGCCGCGGGCCGAAGGTGGTCGGAGACGATCACCGACACAGGAGGACCCGATGGCACGCACCCTCGACACCTACCGGCTGCTGGGCCGGTCCGGGCTGCGGGTTTCGCCGCTGGCGCTGGGCACGGCGACCTTCGGCACCGAGTGGGGCTGGGGCGCGGAGGCGGCCGAGGCACGCAAGCTGTTCGACACCTACGTCGAGCGCGGCGGCAACTTCCTCGACACGGCCCCGACCTACACCGACGGCAGCTCCGAGCGGCTGCTGGGCGAGTTCGCCCGCGGGCGCCGCGAAAGCCTGGTGCTGGCGACCAAGTACACGACGCTGCGCCGTCCCGGCGACCCCAACTCCGGCGGCCCGCACCGCAAGAGCCTGTTCGCGTCCGTGGAGGCCAGCCTCCGGCAGCTGGGCACGGACTACCTCGACGTGCTCTTCCTGCACGTCTGGGACTTCACGACACCGGTCGAGGAGATCCTGCGCGGCCTCGACGACCTGGTCCGCCAGGGCAAGGTCCGGTACCTGGGGATGTCGAACGTCCCGGCCTGGGAGGTCTCGCGGATGCAGGCGATCGCCGACCTGCGGGGCTGGTCGCCGCTGATCGCGCTGCAGGTCGAGTACAGCCTGATCCGGCGGGACGCCGAACGCGACCTGATCCCGATGGCGCGGGAGCTCGGCCTCGGCGTGACGCCGTACTCGCCGCTGGGCGGCGGCGTGCTGTCGGGCAAGTACCGCGGCGCCGGGTCCGGGGAGAGCACCCGCCGCAGCTTCAACGCGGGGCTGGGCATGGTCACCGACCGCACGCTCGCCGTCGCCGACATGGTCGCCGCGGTCGCGGCGGAGGCGGGGTACACCCCCGCCCAGGTCGCGCTGGCCTGGACGCTGCGGAACCCGGGCGTGACCGCGCCGGTCGTGGGCGCCCGCACGCTCGCCCAGCTGGAGGGCAACCTGGGCGCCCTCGACGTGGACTTCACGCCGGAGCAGCTGGCCCGCCTCGACGAGGCGAGCGCGATCGAGCTCGGCTACCCGCACGACCTGCTCGGCGGCGACCACCTCCGCGCGGTCACCCGCGGCGACCTGGTGATCGAGCCGCGGGTCACGCCGGCAGGACGTTGACCAGCAGCTTGGACCGCGGCGCGATCAGCACGGTGTTGACCCGCTCCGGCCGGATCCGCTCGCGCAGCTTCCGCTCCAGCGGGTAGGTCCGGCCGCCGGCGCGCAGGCTGAACGATTCGAGGCTCTTGAAGCCCTCCGGGCTGCGGTGCAGGCCGATCGGGTACTCGTCGGTGAGGCGGGCGCTGTCGAAGTCGTGCGTCCAGCCGGTGACCGCGACCAGCCGGCCGCCGAAGGCGTCGGCGAGCCGGCGCCAGCAGACGAACGCGAACCAGCCGGTGATCGCCAGGAGCGGGAGCACGGTGCCCAGCACTTCGCCTGCGGTCTCCGCCACGAGGGCGAGGCCCACCGTCACCACCAGACCGGCGGCGACGAGGGCCGCCGCGGCCCAGAAGTTCAGGTCGAGGAGCCTGCCGCGCTGGGCGGGGTGGAGCCGGCCGTTGCGGTTGGCCAGCTCCACCTCGGGCCGGTCGTTCACTCGGGGTGCTCCTTCTCGTAGGCCTCCCGGGCCTCGTGGTAGCGGTCGGGCTGCTCGTTCTCCTGGCGGCGGCCCTCGGTCACCACGCCGATGGTGTCGGCGGTGTTCCAGCGCACCTTCTCGTCCGGGTCGAGGAGCTTGTGCTGGTTCAGCACGCTGCGGCCCTCCTCGGAGTACTTGCCCGGCCCTTCGAGCTTCTCGCGGCCCGGGACGTGTTCCTTGGCGGCGTCGCTCCAGCCCTTCGCCGTCTCCTCGGCGGACTTCGCCTCGCGGCCGGCCTGCTTCAGCTCGTTCGCCTTGCGCTCGATGCCCGCCGCCGTCTCGACGCTGCGGTCCACGATCCGGTCGGCCGCCTTGCCCGCCTTCTTCAGCGCGTTCGCCGCTCCTTCGAGGGCCGCCTTCGACTTGCCCGCGCCCTTCGCCAGGCCCTCCAGCTTCTCGACGATCTTCGCGATGCGCGTGCTGATCTTCTCCGCCAGCACGCCGCCTTCGATCACCGTGTCCGCGATGAACGCCGCGATCGTCCCGCCGAAGGTGCACCACGAGGCCGCCAGGGCGGCGAGTGCCTTGACGATCAGCTCGCCTACGAACGAGGAGATCATGTCCCGGATCAGCCCGCGCTCGGTGCCGACCAGGGCCGCCCCGACGTTCATCGCCGTCGACGCCCCTTCGGCGTGCGAAGCCGCTCCACGCAGAACGCCGACGTAGCTCTCCGCCGTCCGCTGGTACGCCTCGGCGGACCCGCAGTCGCTGAAGGACTGCTGGACCTCCTTCGCCTTCTGTTCGTAGCTCTCGGCCGTCTCGGTGAGCTGCTTGGCGATGTTCGTCCAGGTCACGGCCTTGGCGGTGATCGCTTCGGGCTTGCCGGCGAGCTTGTCGAGGCCGTCCTTGAGGAAGCTGATGTGCTCGATCAGCCAGCCGACGCCCGCGCTCGCCAGTGTCCCGAGCGGGTCCATCGCCGCGCCGAGCAGGTCGAGGGCGTCGGTGCCGACGTCCATCGCGAGGTTGCCCCAGTCGCCGTTGCGCGCGTCGGTGAGCGTGGCCGCGGCGTCGTTGAAGATGCCCGCGCCGCCGGTCTGCGCGTTGAGGTTGTCCAGCTCGCCCTTCGAGCCGTCACCCGTGCCGCTCCAGAAGCCGCCCGGCGACTCCGCCGTGGCGACCAGCGAGTTCTCCGTCATGCGGGCAGCTCCTTGCCGATGCCTTCGAGCAGGCACTTCGTCTTCTGCTCGTGTTCGCGGAACGCCGTGTGCGCGGACTTCACCCGGTCCGCGACCTCGTGACCGGCCTCGACCGCCGCGGCGAGGAAGCCGTCGGCCGTGGTCAGCCACGCCTGGATGGGCAGCGCGAAGACCTGCCCGACCAGCCCGAAGGCGTCGAAGTCGATGGCCTGCGCGGTGCCCGCGGCGTCCAGCGCCTCCTGGACCTTCGCGGCGATCTCGCGGATCTCGTCCTCGTGGCCGCCGAGGACGTCGAAGTCGACCTTCATCGCCATCACCGCTCCCGGCGCAGGATCGGGCCGCCGAAGTCTTCGTCGGACGGCGGTTTCCGGCGCGGTTCTTCGGCCGGTGTTTCGGGTGCGGGAATCTGTTCCTTCAGGAATTCCATCGCTTCGCTTCCCTCGCCGATCACCGGGGCCATGATCCCGGTCAGCTGCTGCGCCGCGTCGAGCTGGGCCCGCTTGGCGGTGGCCAGGACGGCTTGGGCGAGGCGGGTCCGCGGCAGCTCGTCCGCCCGGGGGCCGAAGCTGAGTTCCTGCAGCGCACCGGCGGTGTTGACGGTGACCGTGACGGCTCCGTCGGCACTCGTGGCGGTCGCCGAGACACGCTGCAACCGCGCCTTCGCCTCGGCCGCGCGCCTGGCGATTTCGGGCATACCGGCCGAAGCCGGGTCAAAATTGTTCACGGCGACCTCGTCAGTCGGGGAAAGATGCGTCGATCAGAGGGAGCAAACCGGTTTTCGGTTCCCCGTTCAAGCCGGAAAATCAGGTCAAGAACAATTCATGGGAAAAGGTTTGCGCGCCCTTTACCCGCCGCGGGCGGCCCGTGTTGAGCGCGACCGGCTCAGGCTTCCGTAAACTCGGACGCAGCAGCGAGCGAGGTAGGTGAGGAACCGGTGGCCAACGCGGAGGAGCGCCGCTTCGAAGTGCTGCGCGCGATCGTGGCCGACTACGTGTCCAACCAGGAACCGGTCGGGTCCAAGGCGATCGTCGAGCGGCACAACCTGGGTGTGTCGAGCGCCACCGTGCGCAACGACATGGCGACGCTGGAAGAAGAGGGTTACATCACCCAGCCGCACACCAGCGCCGGCCGGGTCCCGACCGACAAGGGCTACCGCCTCTTCGTCGACCGGCTTTCGGAGATCAAGCCGCTGAGCTCCGCCGAGCGCCGCGCCATCACCACCTTCCTCGACAGCGGCACCGACCTCGACGACGTCCTCAAGCGCTCGGTGCGGCTGCTCGCGCAGCTCACCCGCCAGGTCGCCGTCGTCCAGTACCCGATGCTGACCAACGCCAAGGTCCGGCACCTCGAAGTGGTGCCGCTCACCCCGGCGCGGCTGATGCTGGTCCTGATCACCGACAACGGGCGCGTCGACCAGCGCACGGTCGACCTCGGCGACGTCATCACCGAAGAGGACGTGGCCCGGCTGCGCACCGTGCTCAACGCGGCCATGGCCGGACGGCGGCTCAACGACGCCGCGGCCCGCGTGGCCGAGCTGCCCGAGAAGTCGCCCGGCGGGCTGCGTGACGTGCTCATCCGCGTCACCACCGTGCTCGTCGAGTCGCTGGCCGAACACCCCGAGGAACGGCTGGTGCTCGGCGGCACCGCCAACCTCACCCGCAACGTCGCCGACTTCCCCGGCTCGCTGCGCCAGGTCCTCGAAGCACTCGAAGAACAGGTCGTCGTGCTCAAGCTGCTGGCCGCCGCGCGCAACCCCGGTGCGATCACGGTGCGCATCGGTGAGGAAAATGAGGACGAGCAGATGCGCAGCACCTCGGTCGTCTCGATCGGCTACGGCCGCGACGACGTCGTGCTCGGTGGCATGGGAGTCGTCGGCCCGACCCGGATGGACTATCCGGGCACGATCGCCGCGGTGCGCGCGGTCGCCAACTACGTGGGGCAGATCCTGGCCGGCCGCTGAGCCGGGCAGAGCAGAAGGAGAAGCAGAGACGGTGGCGAGGGACTACTACGGCATCCTCGGGGTGGCCAAGAACGCGAGCGATCAGGAGATCAAGCGCGCGTACCGGAAGCTGGCCCGGGAGCTGCACCCCGACGTCAACCCGTCGGACGACGCCCAGCACAAGTTCGCCGAGGTCACGACGGCCTACGAGGTGCTGTCCGACCCGCAGAAGCGCAAGATCGTCGACCTCGGCGGCGACCCGATGGACAGCGGCGCCCGCGGCGGCGGTGGCGACCCGTTCGCCGGCTTCGGCGGCCTCGGCGACATCATGGACGCCTTCTTCGGCGCGGCCGGCGGTGGCGGCGGGCGCGGGCGCGGCCCGCGCAGCCGCGTCCAGCCCGGCTCCGACGCGCTGATCCGGCTCGGCCTCACCCTCGAGGAGTGCGCGACCGGGGTCGACAAGGAGATCGCCGTCGACACCGCGATCGTCTGCGACCTCTGCCGCGGCGCCGGCACGGCCGAGGGCACCTCGGTCAAGACGTGCGACACCTGCGGCGGCGCCGGCGAGGTCCAGTCCGTCCAGCGGTCGTTCCTCGGCCAGGTCGTCACCGCCCGCCCCTGCCCGGTCTGCCGCGGCTTCGGCGAGGTCATCCCCGACCCTTGCCGCCAGTGCGGCGGCGACGGCCGGATCCGCGCCCGCCGCAACGTCACGGCGAAGATCCCGCCGGGCGTCGGCGACGGCATGCGCATCCGGCTCTCCGGCCAGGGCGAGGTCGGCCCCGGCGGCGGCCCGGCGGGCGACCTCTACGTCGAGATCGACGAGACCCCGCACGAGGTCTTCGTCCGGCAGGGCCACGACCTGCACTGCAACTTCCGCATCCCGATGACCACGGCCGCGCTCGGCGCCACGGTGCCCATCTCGACCCTCGTCGACGGCGACTACGAGCTCGACGTCGAACCGGGCACCCAGCCCAACGCCGAGCTCGTCCTCACCGGCAAGGGCATGCCGCGGCTGCGGTCCTCCGGCCGCGTCGACGGCCGCGGCGACCTGCACGTCCACATCGACGTCGTGGTCCCGACCAAGCTCGACGAAGCCCAGCGCGAGCTGCTGGTCGAGCTGGCCCAGCAGCGCGGCGAAGAGGTCCCGACGCTGGCGTCCAACGGCACCAAGCACGGCGGGCTGTTCTCCAAGCTCCGCGCCAAGAACCACCGCTGACGTGCCCGAAACCACCCTGCCGGTCTTCCTCGCCGCGTCCGTGCCCGCCTCGGGCCGCGCGGTCCTCGACGGCGAGGAGGCCCGGCACGCGGCCACGGTCCGCCGCCTGCGCGCCGGCGAGCGGCTGGTCCTGTCCGACGGGGCGGGCGCGATGGCCCGCTGCGTCGTCGAGAGCGTCCAGGCCGGGCGGGACCCGCTCCTGACGCTGTCGGTCGAGTCGGCCTGGAGCGAGGAGCCGCCCGCGTTGCGGGTCCTGGTGGCCCAGGCGCTGGCCAAGGGCGATCGCGGCGAGCTCGCGGTCGAGCTCGCCACCGAAGCCGGGGTCGACGCGATCGTCCCGTGGCGGGCTTCGCGGAGCGTCGCGAAGTGGGAAGACGGCGGCCGCGGGGAGAAGGCGCTCGCGCGGTGGCGGGCCACGGCCCGAGCGGCGGCGAAACAAGCGCGGCGGGCCCACGTGCCCGACGTCACCGAGCCGGCGACCACCGGGGAACTGGCCGGGCTCGTGGCCACCATGTCACTGGCCATCGTGCTGGAATCGGACGTCCCCGACCGGCTCACCGACCTGGCACTGCCCGACGCGGGAGACGTCCTGCTGATCGTGGGACCCGAAGGCGGCATCACCGACGAGGAGCTCCGGGTCCTTCGCGACGCGGGCGCGCGGGCCGTCCGGCTCGGGACGACGGTGCTCCGGACCTCCACCGCGGCCGCCGTGGCACTGGGCGCCCTCGGCGCCCTCACCACCCGTTGGCAGTAGCCCACGGCGAAAATCGACGCCATAATTTTGCGCCCAGTTATGGCGCGATCACGCTCCGACCCGTTACTCTCATTTACTAACGCACCGACCATCGGCTCGGTGCGCACTGGGAAGAAAGACTCCGCCGGGCACCTCCCCCCTCGGTCCGGCGGCCGCCGCGGCCGCGGTGAGGCGACCCCCAGGCTTCACCGCCGCCGCGGCACCTCCTGCTCGCTTCGCTCGCGTCGAGCCGCGGCTTTGGTTTCGTTGTGTTTTCTGGGGGTCAAACCCCCAGACCCCCAGCCGGGGGCGAGCCCCCGGACCCCCCGCGGCTTCCGCTGTGGTCGGGTTGTCGAGGGCGTGTTGCTTGCTCGGCGGCCTTCGGCCTTCTCGCTGGTGTGGGTCGATAGGGTGCCTCTATGAGTGAAACTGAGGCTGACACGCTGTTCGAACGGATCATCGGTGGGGAGATCCCTGCTGACGTTGTCTATCAGGATGCTGCCACCTTTGCCTTTCGGGATATTCGGCCGCAGGCTCGCGTGCACGTTCTCGTCGTTCCTCGGAAGCGGTACCGGAACGTTGCGGAGCTTGCTGCCGGGGATCCGCAGCTGCTGAGTGATGTCGTTGCCACCGCTCGCAAGGTTGCCGAGCTCGAGGGGATCGTCGAGAGCGGGTACCGGGTTGTCTTCAACACCGACTCCGATGCCGGGCAGACCGTCTTCCACGTTCACGCCCACGTCCTGGGCGGGGAGCCCCTGGGGCTGTTCGGGGCCCCGGAGCAGGACTAGGGAAACCGGCCTGCGTCTTGTCGGTGGGTGCCAGTAGCATCGGTGGGGTCCGAGCTCCCTCACCGAGAAAGCAGGCCTGAGGCCACGTGGCCGGAACCGTACCGGGTGGTGCCGCCCGACCCGACGTCCCCGGGGACGTCGCCAAGACCGAGGATGCCTCCGTCCAGGCCGCGCAGTCCCGTTTTCCCATCCCCGACGCCGCCGCGCTGAGCCTGCTCGGCTCGCGCGACGAGAACCTGCGGGTCGCCGAGGAGCTCCTCGCCGCCGACGTGCACGTCCGCGGCAACGAAGTCACCCTGACCGGCACACCGGCCGACGTCGCGTTCGCCGAACGCGTCTTCGCCGAGCTCGTGCAGCTCGCCACCGGTGGCCAGCAGGTCGGACCCGACACCGTCCGGCGCACCGTCGGCATGCTCTCCACCGGGGACGCCTCGCCCGCCGAGGTGCTCAGCCTCAACATCGTCTCGCGGCGCGGCAAGACCATCCGGCCCAAGACGCTGAACCAGAAGCGGTACGTCGACGCCATCGACAAGCACACCGTCGTCTTCGGCATCGGCCCCGCCGGCACCGGCAAGACCTACCTCGCCATGGCGAAAGCCGTCCAGGCCCTCCAGGCCAAGCAGGTCACCCGGATCGTGCTGACCCGCCCGGCCGTCGAAGCCGGCGAGCGCCTCGGCTACCTGCCCGGCACCCTCAACGAGAAGATCGACCCCTACCTGCGGCCGCTCTACGACGCGCTGCACGACATGGTCGAGCCCGAGTCGATCCCGCGGCTCATGCAGGCGGGCACCATCGAGATCGCGCCGCTGGCCTACATGCGCGGCCGCACGCTGAACGACGCCTTCATCATCCTCGACGAGGCCCAGAACACCACGCCCGAGCAGATGAAGATGTTCCTCACCCGGCTCGGCTTCGGCTCCAAGATCGTCGTCACCGGCGACATCACCCAGGTCGACCTGCCCAGCGGGCAGCGCAGCGGCCTGCGCGTCGTGCGTGACATCCTCACCGGCGTCGACGACCTCCACTTCGCCGAACTGACCAGCCAGGACGTCGTCCGGCACCGGCTCGTCGCGAGCATCGTCGACGCCTACGAGAAGTGGCAGGCCGTGCAGGACGCCCAGCAGAACGACGGCTGGAAGGGCAACCGGCGTTGAGCATCGAGATCGCCAACGAATCCGGCGTCAACGTCGACGAGACGTCCATCGTCTCCGCCGCGCGCTACGCCCTCGACAAGATGGAAGTCAGCCCGCTCGCCGAGCTGTCCATCCTGCTCGTCACCCTCGAAGTCATGGAAGACCTGCACGAACGCTGGATGGACCTCCCGGGCCCCACCGACGTGATGGCCTTCCCGATGGACGAGCTCGACTCCTCCCGCCGCCCCGACGCGCCCGACGCGTCACCGGCACTGCTCGGGGACATCGTGCTCTGCCCGGCGTTCGCCAAGGACCAGGCCAAGACCGCGGGCCACGCCCTGATCGACGAGCTGCACCTGCTCACCGTGCACGGCGTGCTCCACCTCCTCGGCTACGACCACGCCGAACCCGCCGAGGAACGCGAGATGTTCGGCCTCCAGAAGCGCATCCTCGGCGAATACCAGGAGGCCGTCGCCGCCCTGGACAAGCGGGACGCCCAGCGCAGCACCGACGACCGCGTGCTCGGCATCGCCGGCCTCGAGGCCCCCGCCGCCGAACCCCCCGCCGGGGAAACGCCCTAGGCACCAGCCATGGAACAGCTCTTCTTCGCGATCGCGCTCGTCCTCCTGGCGGGCGTGTTCGCGGCGGCGGACGCCGCGATCAGCACCGTCTCGCAAGCCCGGGCCGAAGGCCTCGCCCGGCTCGGGCTGCCCGGCGCCAGCCAGCTCGCCGCCGTCGTCGCCGAGCGGCGACGGCACATCAACCTGCTGCTCCTGCTCCGCCTCGGCTGCGAGCTGACGGCGACCGTGCTGGTCACGGTGTTCGTCGGCACCCGCCTGGCGCCGCTCGGGCTCGCCGTGCTGGTCACCGCGGTCGTGATGGTCGTCGTCAGCTACGTCCTCATCGGCGTCGGGCCCCGCACCCTCGGCCGCCAGCACCCCTACCGGATCGGCCGCTACGTCGCCGGGCCCGTCCGGGTCCTCGGCTCCGTCCTCGGCCCGCTGTCCCGGCTGCTCATCCTCATCGGTAACGCCATCACCCCCGGCCAGGGCTTCCGCGAAGGCCCGTTCACCTCCGAAGTCGAGCTGCGCGAGCTCGTCGACATGGCCCAGGAACGCGGCGTCGTCGAGGACTCCGAGCGCGAGATGATCCACTCGGTGTTCGAGCTCGGCGACACCGTGGCCCGCGAGGTGATGGTGCCGCGCACCGAGATCGTCTGGATCGAGCGCACCAAGACCGTCCGACAGGCCCTCGCCCTCGCCCTGCGCACCGGGTTCACCCGGCTGCCGGTGATCGACGAGTCCGTCGACGACATCGTCGGCGTCGTCAACATCAAGGACCTGATGACCGGCTACCTCGACCCCGACGGGCCGAGCACGGTCGTCGACTCGGTGATGAACCCGGCGTCCTTCGTCCCCGACTCGAAACGCCTGGACGAGCTGCTCAAGGAAATGCAGCGGTCGCACAACCACATGGCGATCGCCGTCGACGAGTACGGCGGCACGGCGGGCCTGCTGACCATCGAGGACGTCCTCGAGGAGATCGTCGGCGAGATCACCGACGAGTCCGACGCCGACGAACGCCCCGAGGTCGAGGAACTGGACGGCGGCGCGGTGCGCGTGTCGTCCCGGATGACCGTCGACGACCTGGGCGAACTGTTCGGCATCGACCTCGAAGACCACGACGTGGAGACCGTGGGCGGGCTGCTCGCGGAACGACTGGGTAGGGTCCCGCTGCCGGGGGCCGAAGCCGAGGTCGCCGGCCTTCGGCTGTTCGCCGAAGGGGGCAAGGACCGCCGTGGCCGGATGCGGATCACCTCCGTGGTCGTGCACCCGGCCGACGCCGAGGCGATGACGGACCCCGTCGACCGGACGCGCCGCCGCACGCGCCTGCCCCACCCCGACGAACGCGACAGGAGCGTCGAACATGCCTGACCTCGAGGCCGAGGACCAGAAACTCGTCGTGCTGGCCCGGTCCTCGCGCGCCCGCATCCAGGCCCCCGAGGGCGCCGCGGTCCGCGACACCGACGGCCGCACGTACGCCGCGGGCACGGTCGACCAGCCGTCGTTCAAGCTCACCGCGCTCCAGGCCGCGGTCGCCGCCGCGCTCTCCAGCGGCGCCGAAGGCATCGAGGCCGCCGCCGTCGTCAGCGAAGAGGGGCTGCTCAAGGGCGCGTCCGTGCACGCGGTCCGCGACATCGCGAAGTACGCGCCGATCATCCTGGCCGCCCCGGACGGCACGGTCCTCGAGGTGCTCGAGCGATGACCGAGCACCGTTCCGGCTTCGCCTGCTTCGTCGGCCGGCCCAACGCCGGCAAGTCCACGCTGACCAACGCCCTCGTCGGCACCAAGGTCGCGATCACCTCCAGCAAGCCGCAGACCACCCGGCACGCGATCCGCGGCATCGTCCACCGCGAGGACGCCCAGCTCGTCCTGATCGACACGCCGGGCCTGCACCGCCCGCGCACCCTGCTCGGCGAGCGGCTCAACGACATCGTGCACACCACGTGGTCCGAAGTGGACGTCGTCGGCTTCTGCGTGCCGGCGAACGAGAAGATCGGGCCCGGCGACAAGTTCATCGCCAACGAGCTGCAGAAGATCGCCAAGCGGACCCCGGTCATCGGGATCGTCACCAAGACCGACCTCGTCCAGCCGCAGCAGGTCGCCGAACAGTTGCTGGCGCTGCAGCAAGTGATGGACTTCGCCGAGCTCGTCCCGGTGTCCGCAGTGGACGGCTTCCAGGTCTCCACCCTGGCCGACCTGCTGGTCCAGCGGCTGCCCGAGGGCCCGCAGCTGTACCCGGGCGGCGAGCTCACCGACGAGCCCGAGCAGACGCTGGTCGCCGAGCTGATCCGCGAGGCGGCGCTGGAAGGTGTCCGCGACGAGCTGCCGCACTCGATCGCCGTCACGGTCGAGGAGATGCTGCCCCGCGAAGGCCGCGACGACCTCATCGACGTGCACGCGTTCCTCTTCGTGGAACGGCCCAGCCAGAAGGGGATCATCCTGGGGCACAAGGGCGAACGGCTGCGCGAGGTCGGAGCCACCGCCCGCCGGAACATCGAACGGCTGCTCGGCTCGAAGGTCTACCTCGACCTGCACATCAAGGTGGCCAAAGAGTGGCAGCGTGACCCCCGTCAGTTACGCCGGCTCGGCTTCTGACCTGGTTTTTTGCCGCCCGGGGGAGCGGTGGCCGAATTCCTGGTCTCGATTCGGTCGCGGCGGGACGAAACGCGGGGCGCGCAATGATCTCTCCCCCTACAGTCGCGGCTTCGACCACACCGCGGCCCGTCGGGGCGGCCCGCGGACCCGGTGGTCGTCCGTGGAGCTCGACGAAGGGGAACGACCGAAGATGACCGACAGCCAGGGCATGCCCAACTACCCCGGCGACCAGCCGAACCAGCCCGGCGGCCAGCCGAACTACCCCGGTGGGCAGCCGAACTACCCCGGTGGGCAGCCGGGTGGCTACCAGCCCGGCCCGCCCCCGAGCAACAACCTCGTGTGGGCCATCCTGACCACGATCCTGTGCTGCCTCCCGTTCGGCATCGTGTCGATCGTGCAGGCCGCGAAGGTGAACGGCCTGTGGGCGCAGGGCCAGACGGCCGCCGCGCAGGAAGCCGCCGACGCCGCGAAGAAGTGGGCGATCATCGCCGCCATCGCCGGTGTCGTGGTCAACGTGCTGTGGATCATCCTGCTCATCGCGGGTGCCTTCACCTTCGGCACCAGCACGCCGTCATACTGACGTAGCCGAGCAGCAGGAGGATCCCGGTGACCGACCAGTACCCGCCGCCCTACCCGCCCCCGGGCGGGCCGGGCTACGGCTACGGCTACCGGCAGCCGAACTACGGGCCGCCGCCGGAGAACAACCTCGTGTGGGCCATCCTGAGCACCGTGCTGTGCTGCCTGCCCCTGGGGATCGTCGCGATCGTCAAGGCCAACCAGGTGCACACGCTGTGGTACCAGGGCTTCCCCGCCGAGGCGCAGAAGGCCGCGGACGACGCCCGCAAGTGGGCGATGTGGTCGGCCATCTCGACCGGGGTCATCCTGCTGCTCTACGTGCTCTTCTTCGTCGTGCTGGCGGGGATCGGCATCTTCTCGGTCGGCCGGTCATGACCGCGACGACCGTCTACACGGGATACCCGGCCCGCGGCGCCAAGGCCAAGCTGCGGGCGCTCAGCGCGCCGATGGCCGTCGTCGCCGGGCTCGGCGCGTGCTGCGTGGCCGTCTGGATCGGCGACCCGACGACCCCGGGCGGGTTCCTGCCCGTCTGCCCGACGAAGGCCCTGCTCGGCATCGACTGCCCCGGCTGCGGCGGCATGCGGATGGCGTACAGCCTGATGCACGGCGACATCCCCGCGGCCCTGCACTACAACGCCGTGTCGTTCGTGACCGTGCTGCTGCTGGTGTGGAGCATCATCGCGTGGACGGTCGGCCGGCTGCGCGGGCGCTTCGTGGACAGCTGGCTGCACTGGCGCTGGACGCCACTGGCGTTTTCCGTCGTGTTCGTCGTCTGGTTCGTCATCCGCAACCTGCCGTTCGCGCCGTTCACCGGCCTGCACGTCTGAATCGCGGCCGCCGGGAACCGGGCGGGTACGCACCGCGTCGGAGGGGTCGCGCGGTTCACCCGGACAGCTGAAGCCTGGGCGGCGCGGCGTGAGGTGAACCGAGTACGCTCCCGCGGACCGGACCGACGAGGGCGGATCCGTTCCGCGTGTCGGGGAAGTGACCAGCGAGGGGAAGACACCGATGACCGATCCCTACGGTCAGCAGTCGTTCGGGCAGCCGTCCGGTGGCCAGCAGCCGTTCGGGCAGCCGCAGCCGGGGCAAGCGCCTTACGGCCAGCAGGCGCCGTTCGGCCAGCCCGCACCGTTCGGCCAGCAGGGCAACCCCTTCGGTCCGCCGCGCAACTACGCGAGCTGGGGTCAGCGCGCCCTCGGCTGGCTGGTCGACATGGGACCGGTCGTCCTGCTCTACCTGATCCTCATCCCCGTCGCCATCATCGGGAGCAACGCCTTCTCGGTGCTGGCGCTGGTCGGCTCGCTCGCCTGGATCGGCTGGTGCGTCTACAACCGGTGGATCCAGCAGGGCAACACCGGCCAGTCGCTCGGCAAGCGCATCGCGAAGATCAAGCTCGTCCGCGAGGACACCGGGCAGCCGATCGGCCCCGGCATGGCGTTCGTGCGCGACCTCGCCCACTTCGTCGACAACGTCATCTGCTACGTCGGCTGGCTGTGGCCGCTGTGGGACGACAAGAGCCAGACGCTGGCCGACAAGATCATCGGCACCGTCGTGGTCAACGCCGACGACGCGGCCGCGCCGCTCGGCCAGCAGGGCGTGCAGGCGTTCGGCGGCTACCCGCCCGCGGGCCAGCCCGGCCAGTTCGGCCAGCCGCCGTCCGCCGGCTTCCCGCAGCAGCCCGCTTCCGGTGGTTTCCCGCAGCAGCCCGCTTCCGGTGGTTTCCCGCAGCAGCCGCAGTCCGGTGGCTTCGAGCAGCAGCCGGCCCCGGGCGGGTTCGGCCAGCCGCAGCCGGGTGGGTTCGGCCAGCCGCCGTCCCCCGGCGGGTTCGGTGCCCAGCCGCCGCAGCCGGGCGGCTTCGCGCAGCAGCCGCTCGCGCCGCCGCCGGGTGGCAGCGCCTTCGACGAGCAGGCCGAGCGGACCCAGATGCTCCGCCCGGGCACCGGAAGTCCTTTCGACGAGCAGGCCGAGCGCACCCAGATGCTGCGGCCGGACGCCACCCCGGGTGAGCCCGAGGCGACCCAGAAGATCCAGCCGGGCCAGTTCGGCCAGCCGCCGAACGAGCAGCGCTGACCCCGTTCCTCCCGCACCACCACCGCCGGAGTCACCCGGCGGAAGTTCACGAATAGTTGGGGTACCACGTCATGACCAATCCCTACGGCCAGCAGCAGCCCTACGGCCAGCAGCCGCAGCAGCCGGGCTACGGCCCGCCGTCCGGCGGCATGCCCGCGCCCTACGGCCAGCAGCCGGCGCCGTACGGGCAGCCCGCGCCGTACGGCCAGCCGCCGTTCGGCGCGCCCGGCTACGGCATGCCCGGCGGCGGTGACATCAACGCCATCAAGGACTACAAGGGCTGGGCGATCGCCTCGCTCTTCCTGGGCGGCCTGATCCTCGGCATCTTCGCGATCATGAAGTCCAACGAGGTCGGCACGTACAAGATGCAGGGCAACTACCAGATGGCCGAACAGGCCTCCCGCACCACCAAGACGCTCTGCCTGATTTCCACCATCCTGGGCGGCCTCGGCTGCGTCGTGGCGATCATCGTGATCATCGCCTCGGCGGTGGCCGTCAGCACCTGCTACGGCTACTACTGCTGATTCCGCGGGGCGCTCCACCCCGGCATCACCCCGAAGTGGGACGATGTCGGGGTGGTGAACCTCTACCGCGACACCGGGGTGGTGTTGCGCACGCACAAGCTGGGTGAGGCCGACCGGATCGTCACCCTGCTGACCCGGCGGCACGGCAAGGTCCGTGCGGTCGCGAAGGGCGTGCGGCGCACCTCGTCGCGCTTCGGGGCCCGGCTGGAGCCGTTCGGCCACGTCGACGTGCAGTTCTACACCGGGCGCACGCTCGACGTCATCACCCAGGTCGAGACCGTCGACGCGTTCCAGCTGCCGCTGGTCGCCGACTACCAGGCCTACACCGCGGCCAGTGCGATCGCCGAAACCGCCGACCGGCTCTCGGCCGAAGAGGGCGAGCCGGTGCTCAAGCTGTACCTGCTCGTCGTCGGGGCGCTGCGGGCGCTGGCCGACGGGCAGCGCGACTCCTCCCTGGTGCTCGACGCGTTCCTGCTGCGCGCGATGTCCTACGCCGGCTGGGCCCCCGCGCTCACCGAATGCGCCCGCTGCGGCTTGCCCGGCCCGCACACCGCGTTCAGCATCGCCGCCGGCGGCTCGATGTGCGCCGACTGCCGGATCGCCGGGTGCGTGCACCCGGCCCCCGAGGTCCTCGACCTGCTCACCGCCCTGCTGCACGGCGAATGGCCGCTGGCCGAGGCCACCCTGCCCGGCACCCGCCGCGACGCGAGCGGCCTGGTCGCGGCGCACCTGCAGTGGCACCTGGAGCGGCAGCTGCGGTCCCTTCCCCTGGTCGAGCGACGCGCCCGCGAAGCGGCAGTGCCGTCCGGGGCTTCGCCCCGGGGCGGGGGCTCCGCCACCCGCACCCCCGAAGTGCAGGCAGTGTCATCCGTGGCTTCGCCGCGGGGCGGGGGCTCCGCCACCCGCACCCCCGAACAGCAGGCTGTGCCATGCGGGGGCGCCGCGCCCCCCGAAAGACAGGGGTCACCCGGGCAGTAGGGTCGGGCTGACCGGTATCACCCATCCAGGGAGGCTCGCAGTGCTGCGCAGGGGACGCGAGAACAAGGCGTCGCGGTTCGAGCTGCGAGCCCCGGATCCGCACCCGTCGGGCGCGAAGCCGCCGGAAATCCCGCGTGAGCTGGTGCCCAAGCACGTCGCGCTGGTCATGGACGGCAACGGCCGCTGGGCCAACCAGCGCGGCCTGCCGCGAATCGAGGGTCACAAGCGCGGCGAAGCGGTGATGATCGACGTCGCCAGCGGCGCGGTCGAGCTCGGCGTCAAGTGGCTGTCGGTGTACGCGTTCTCGACGGAGAACTGGAAGCGCAGCCCCGAAGAGGTCCGCTTCCTGATGGGCTTCAACCGCGACACCATCCGCCGCCAGGTCGACTACCTCGGCTCGATCGGCGTGCGCATCCGCTGGGCGGGGCGGCGGCCGAAGCTGTGGGCGTCGGTGATCAAGGAACTGCAGGCGGCCGAGGAAAAGACCAAGCACAACACCGCGCTGAACATGACCATGTGCGTCAACTACGGCGGCCGCGCGGAGCTGGGTGACGCGATGCAGCGGATCGCACAGGACGTCGCCGCCGGGAAGCTCGATCCGGGCAAGGTGAACGAGAAGACCATCGGGAAGTACCTGTACCAGCCCGAAATGCCGGACGTGGACCTGTTCCTGCGGCCCTCGGGCGAGCAGCGGACGTCGAACTTCCTGCTGTGGCAATCGGCCTACGCGGAGATGGTCTACCAGGACACGCTGTTCCCCGACTTCGACCGGACCCACCTGTGGCGGGCCTGCCTGGAATTCGCGAAGCGGGATCGCCGCTTCGGCGGCGCCGTCGACCAGGCGGCTTCTTCGTGAGCGCGACCGAAGCGGTCGAAACGGCGGAGCTGCTGACGCGGGCCCGGGAGGCATTGGAGCGGTACCTCGAGGTCCACGTCGACGACGACGGCGCGCTGACCTTCTCCCACGGCGGCGTCCCGTGCGTCATCCAGGCGACCCGGCTCGGCGAAGGCCTCACGGTGCTCACGCTGACCTGCGTGGTCGGCTGGGACCTCGCGGACGAGCCCGCGCTTTCGATCGCTGTCGCCGAGCGGGCCGGGCAGGGGCTGTTCGGGACGCTCGGGGTCGGGCATTCGGACAACGGGGCCGACGTGACGCTGCGGTACGCGTTCCCGGCGGCCGGGCTGGACGCGGCGGCGCTCGGGACTTTGCTCATGCTGGTCGTGTCGACGGCTTCGCAGCTGCGGACCGATCTGCCCGGAATCGTGCCCGGCGACTGACCCGTCCGGGGTGGACTTTCCACCGCGAACGGAGGATTCCGTACCGAAACGGACCGTGATCTTCCGTTCGCGGCCCGTGCGGGTCCGGTCTTGTCGGACGGCCCTGGCATCATCGCGGTCGTGAACATCGTTTCCGACACCGAGGCCGAGCCCGGCCGGCGCACGCGCCGGTTCCGGATCAGCTCGGTCGAAGTGCTGTGCGCGATCCTGCTGATCGCGATCCTCGCCCAGAGCCGGCTGCAGCAGGTGTTCGACGTGCCCGCGTTGCGCACCGGCTCGACCGTGTTCGTCGCCGTGTGCGTGCAGGCGCTGCCGTTCCTGGTGCTGGGCGTGCTGATCAGCGGGGCCATCGCCGCGTTCGTACCCGCGCGCGTGCTGGAGAAGGTGCTGCCCAGGCGGGCCGGGGCGGCGGTCGGCGTCGCCGGGCTGGCCGGGGTCGCGCTGCCGGGGTGCGAGTGCGCCTCGGTGCCGGTGGCCCGCCGGCTGATGGGGCAAGGGGTGGCTCCGGCCGCGGCGCTGACGTTCCTGCTCGCGGCGCCGGCGGTGAACCCGGTGGTGCTGGTGGCGACCGCGGTCGCGTTCCCCGGCAAGCCGGAGATGGTGCTGGCGCGCTTCGCGGGCTCGCTGGCGACGGCGATGGTGATGGGCTGGCTGTGGGCCCGCTGGGGCAAGCTCGAGTGGATCACCGCGCGGGCGCTGCAGCGCCTCCCGGACGTGGCGGGTGGCCGGCGGTGGCGGGTGTTCGCCGAGACCGCGCGCACGGATCTGGTGGAGGCGGGCGGTTTCCTGGTGCTGGGGGCGCTGATTTCGTCGGCGCTGAACGTGCTGGTGCCGGCCCGCTGGTTCGGCGTGCTGGGCGGCCAGCTGGTGCTGGGCGTGGTGGTGATGGCGGTACTGGCGGTGGTGCTGGCCCTCTGCAGCGAGGCGGACGCGTTCGTCGCGGCCTCCCTGACGGCGTTGCCGCTGCTGCCGAAGCTGGTGTTCCTGGTGGTGGGCCCGGCGATCGACGTCAAGCTGTTCGCGTTGCAGGCGGGCACGTTCGGCCGGTCGTTCGCGGTGCGGTTCGCGCCGGTGACGTTCGTGGTGGCGGTGGCCTGCGCGCTGGGGGCCGGATTCGTAGTGGGGGTCGTGTGAAGCGGGAAACCCAGAACATCCTGCTGATCCTGCTGGGCGGGGCGCTGGTCAAGATCGCGGCCAACGGCGACTACCTGCGGTACGTCAAGCCCGCGCAGCAGCCGTGGATCATCGCCGGTGGTGGGGTCATGGTGCTACTGGGTGCCGTGGCGATCGTCCGCGACCTGGTTGCCTCGCGGAAGGCCGCCGCGCACGAGCACGATGGTCACGCACACTCCGCGCGTCCCGCCTGGCTGCTGCTGGTGCCCGTGCTGGCCGTGTTCCTGGTCGCCCCGCCGGCTCTGGGCGCGGACTCGGTGATCCGCACCGAGGCCCGCGCCCCGTCGAGCGCGGCGGTGGCCAACGCGGCCGCCTTCCCGCCACTGCCCGCGGGGGACGTGGTTCCGTTGTCCGTCAACGACTTCGTCACCCGCGCCGGCTGGGATGCGGCAGGCACGCTGAACGGCCGCACCGTTTCGCTGACCGGGTTCGTCGTCCACACGGGAGGCAGCACCCTGCTGGCCCGCCTGGTGATCAGCTGCTGCGCGGCGGACGCGTTCCCGGTGACGGTCCGCCTCCGCGGCGGCGCCGCCGACCACCTGGCCAGCGACGCCTGGATCCAGGTGACCGGCCAGGTCGTCCCGGGCACGGCCACGAAGGACAACAGCTACACGCCGGACTTCACCCCCGCCTCGCTCACTTCGGTCCCCGCCCCCAAGGACCCTTACGAATACTGAAATCCGCGTACCCGGCCGGTCGGCCCGCGTACCCAGCCGGTCGGTTCGCGTATCCAGGCGGTCGGTTCGCGTATCCAGGCGGTCGGATGGCCCGCCCGGCGCTCAGCGGCCCAGCCGACCCTCCGGGTACGCGGGCCGACCCTCCGGGTACGCGAGTCGACTGTCCGGGTACGCGGGGTCAGTGCTCGGCGCACGTGCCGGTGATCTCCACCGTGTGGGAGATCTCCGAAAAGCCGTGCTCGGCCGCGATCTTCTCCGCCCAGCGCTCCACCGCCGGCCCTCGACCTCGACCGTGCGGCCGCACAGGCGGCAGACCAGGTGATGGTGGTGGTGCGCGGAACACCGGCGGTAGATCGCCTCGCCCGAATCGGTGCGCAGCACGTCGATCTCGCCCGCTTCCGACAGCGACTGCAGGGTGCGGTACACCGTCGTCAGGCCGATGCCGTCGCCGCGCTTGCGGAGCTCGTCGTGCAGTTCCTGGGCCGAGCGGAAGTCGTCGATCGTGCTCAGCAGCTCGACGACCGCGGCCCGCTGCCGGGTGGACCGGCGCCCGGGGACCGGGGCCTGGCTGCGCGACGAGGCCGTGTTCATCACTTTCCTTCCTGCACGTGGGCGACGGCGTCGACCACGATGTGGGCCAGGTGGTCGTCGGCAAGGCGGTAGACGACCTCGCGGCCGCGGCGCTCGCCCTGCACCACCCCGGCCGTCTTCAGCACCCGCAGGTGCTGGCTGATCAGCGGCTGCGCGACGTCGAGGGCGTCCACCAGCTCGTGCACGCACCGGTCGGCCACGCGCAGCTGCAGCACGATCGCGATCCGGACCGGCGCCGCCAGCGCGCGCAGCAGGTCGCCCGCGTCCGTCAGCACCGACTGGGCGGGGTGCGCCGGCACCGGGGACCCGTCGGCCGCCGGGGCGCAGTCCGCGAGCCCCGGCTGGGCGCCACTGCCGGTGACCGTCGCCATTCCCGCCTCCACACTGCCCGCGACCATGAATTCCGTAGTCATTGCCGATAACGGCTGCAGCCATCCTAGTGTTCCCCCGTCCGGGACCCCCGCCTCGGCGCCGACTGCGGGTTACGGCCGGTCGTATTACCCCGAACGGGTGAGTTCGTGGGATATTGGCCCTGCGGCTTCGCATGTTGTCGCGGACGGTGCAAGGTTGTCGCGGAGCGTTTCGCCGTTTCCCGGACGCCGGCGACCCGTCCCGAGCAGAGCAGTGGGGAGACATGACGCGTTTGGTGACGAAGGCAGCCGCACTGGCCGTCGCGGTGTTCCCGCTGGTCAACGTGGGTGTCGCCGGGGCGCAGACCCAGGCGGTCGACGAGAAGACCGGGCCCGTTTCGTTCGCGAACATCGCTTCCGTGCGCATCGGGGACGAAGGCCAGCGCGGCGGCGCCCTGATCACCGAAACGCAACGGTCCCCGCTGCTGCCCGGCCAGTCGAAGCTCGGCGCGGACCGCGTCTCGGTCCCCAAGGACGACGGCGAGCGCGCCACCTTCGGCGGGCACTACCGGATCGACCTCGGCCGCTACAGCGCGTCACAGAACCCCTACCCGCCGGGTGTGCCCAGCCGGGACCACAACGTCTACGCCGCCCTGCAGGCCACCACCGTGCCCACCGCCGTCGCGGAGACGAACTACGCGCTGCGGGACACCTGGCAGGGCGGCACCAAACCGGCCGACGACACCGTGCTCGTCCTGGAAGGCGCCAAGACGTCGGTGGACTGCACCGGCCCGGCGAAGCTCTCGGCCGCCTCGACGGTGACCCGGCTGTGGGTGCGCCAGGCCGGCGGTGGGCTCGGCATCGTCCCGATGCCCGGCGGCACCGCGGGCCTGCAGCTGAAGAACCTGCGGCTCGGCCCGCCGGGGGACATCACCAACGCCGACCGGGCGACCACCGTCTCCGACCTGAAGCTGACCCGCGTCGCCGCGTTCGACCAGCTGATCCGCCAGGACGGCTGGCGCGGGGGCGACTTCACCGCCGCCGCCGGCTGGCGGGTCGAGATCACCACCCACGTGAAGGACGCCCAGGGCGCCGCGCTGCAGGACGTGAAGACGACCATCGTGCTCGGCGGGGTCAGCTGCTCGATCCCGAAGGGCTTCGTCGCGAAGGCCGGCGGCCCGGCCGGTGGGACGACCGCCACCCAGCCCGCCGTCCCGACCCAGGTCCCGGCCGGTTACCTGGGCGCGGCCGCGCCCGCCACCGACGGTGACGGTTCGCGCATCCCGTTCGGCATCGGCCTGCTCTTCGGCGGGGTGTTCTTCGCCGCGGTCGCCCTGCTGCTCGGCCGGCGGCGCAAAACCGGGTCGGACTAGGTGCTGCGCACCGCGCTGGCCGCCGTCTCGGCGGCACTGGCCGTGGCCGCCTTCGCGGCCGGGATCGTCGTGCTGACCTGGCTGCCGCCGTCGGCGACGCCGGTGGCGGCAGCCCCCGCGCCCGGCACGCTGCCGGGCGAGAACGCGGCCCCGGCCGTGCTCCCCGCCGACAGCGAGTCCGCCGCGCAGCAGCGGCCGGGCACGGTCCGGCTGCCCGGTGGGGCCACCGCCCGCCTGGTCCGCACCGAGCTGACCGACACCGGCGTGCTGCCGATCCCGCGCGGCCTCGGCGACGCGGCCTGGTGGGGCGCGAAGCTGGGCGCGGCCCAGGGCGCGGCGCTGCTGTCCGGGCACGTGAACTGGGAGGGCAAGCGGGGGCCGTTCGACGAGCTGTGGCGCATGCGGGCCGGTGACCGGGTCAGCGTCGTCGACGCCCGCGGTGGCCGGTGGGTCTACCGCGTCGACGACGTCGTCACGCTGCCGAAGGAAGCGCTGCCCGCCCAGGCCGCCCGGTGGTTCGGGCAGGACGGCCCGCACCGGCTGGTGCTGGTGACCTGCGGCGGCGACTACGTCGGCGGCACCGAGGGCTACGACGAAAACCGCCTGGTCACGGCCGAGCTGGTGACGCGCCCCACCGGCTGATCGAATCCGGTGCAACCTCCGCTGCTCCTCGCGGCATGCCTGTCCGTGCACTGGCCACGACAGCGAAGGAGCGCAAGCCCATGCAGGAGCAGAACCCGGAGCCGAAGAAGGGCTCCGGCCGCTGGTGGATCGTCGGCGTCGCCGGGGCGTTCGTGGTCGCGGCGCTCGTCGCGACCCTGCTGGTGTTCACCGGAAAGGATGAACCCGCGGTCGCGAACGGCGTCGGGGGGACCGTGCCGGCCGCGAACCAGCCCGCCCCGGCGGGCACCCCGCAGGACACCGGCAAGGCACCGGCGCAGCTGTCCCTGCCCGGCGGCGGCACCGCGAAGCTGGTCCAGGAGGACCTCGACGCCGCGGGGGCGCTGAAGATCCCGGAGGGGCTCGACGAGGCCGCCTGGTGGGGCGCCGGGCTCGGCGCCGGCCACGGTGTCGCGCTGCTGTCCGGGCACGTGAACTGGAAGGGCAAGAAGGGGCCGTTCACCGAGCTCTGGCAGGTCAAGCCGGGGCAGGAGGTCAAGCTGACCGACGCCGCCGGCGGCGCGTGGGTGTACAAGATCGACGCCACCGAGACCGTGCACAAGTCGGACCTGGCCGGCCGGTCGGAGCAGCTGTTCGACCCCGACGGCCCGCACAAGCTGCTGCTCGTCACCTGCGGCGGCGAGTACGTCGGCGGCAGCGAGGGGTACGAGGACAACCGCGTCGTGACGGCGTCGCTGGTGACGCGGCCGTAGGCTCACCTGCGCGAAAAGCGGTGGGCCCCGGCGGATACCCTGGACGTTCCAGTCCTGAACCGTCCCCGCAAGCTTTTTCGGAGCGTGGAGTGCCCACGAACACCATTGAGAAGATCATCAGCCTGTGCAAACGCCGTGGTTTCGTCTTCGCCAGCGGAGAGATCTACGGCGGCACCCGCTCGGCGTGGGACTACGGGCCGCTCGGGGTCGAGCTCAAGGACAACATCAAGCGCCAGTGGTGGAAGACCGTCGTCCAGGGCCGCGACGACGTCGTCGGCCTCGACTCCTCGGTGATCTTGCCGCGTGAGGTCTGGGTCGCGTCCGGGCACGTGAACGTGTTCACCGACCCGCTGATCGAGTGCCTGTCGTGCCACAAGCGGTTCCGCGCCGACCAGCTCGCCGAGGAGTTCGCGGCGCGCACCGGCAAGGAGACCAGCGAGGACGACCTGTCCGAGGTGCCGTGCCCGAACTGCGGCACGCGCGGCAAGTACACCGCGCCGCGGGACTTCAACATGATGCTGAAGACCTACCTCGGCCCGGTGGAGTCCGAAGAAGGCCTGCACTACCTCCGCCCGGAGACCGCGCAGGGCATCTTCGTGAACTTCTCCAACGTCCAGACGACGTCGCGGAAGAAGCCGCCGTTCGGCATCGGCCAGATCGGCAAGTCCTTCCGCAACGAGATCACGCCGGGCAACTTCATCTTCCGGACGCGCGAGTTCGAGCAGATGGAGATGGAGTTCTTCGTCGAGCCCGGCGAAGACGAGCGCTGGCACCAGTACTGGATCGACGAGCGCACGAAGTGGTACACCGACCTCGGCATCAAGGCCGACAACCTGCGCCACTACGAGCACCCGAAGGAAAAGCTCTCGCACTACGCGAAGCGCACCGTCGACATCGAGTACCGGTTCTCGTTCAACGCGGGGCAGGAGTGGGGTGAGCTCGAGGGCATCGCCAACCGCACCGACTTCGACCTGACGACGCACTCGAACCACTCGGGCCAGGACCTGTCGTTCTTCGACCAGGCCTCGGGCCAGCGGTACCGGCCGTTCGTCATCGAGCCGGCCGCGGGTGTCGGGCGTTCGATGATGGCGTTCCTGATCGACTCCTACGTCGAGGAAGAGGTGCCGAACGCCAAGGGCGGCACCGACACCCGCGTGGTGCTCAAGCTCGACCCGCGGCTGTCGCCGTTCAAGGTCGCGGTGCTGCCGCTCTCGCGCAACGCCGACCTGACCCCGAAGGCGAAGGAGGTCGCGGCCACCCTGCGCAAGCACTGGAACGTCGACTTCGACGACGCCCAGGCGATCGGCCGCCGCTACCGCCGCCAGGACGAGATCGGCACGCCGTACTGCGTCACGGTCGACTTCGATTCGCTCGAGGACCAGGCCGTGACCGTGCGCGAGCGCGACACGATGTCGCAGGAGCGGATCGCGATCGACAAGCTCGAGTCCTACCTGGCGGCCCGCCTCATCGGCTGCTGACCCACCCGGAGCCCGGGTACCCCTGACACCTGTCACGGCCGAGTCGTGACGCACGGTCTGGGGACCCGGGCCCTCCGGGCGGCAGCCTGGGGTCATGCGAGAAACAGACACCCAGGCGGTGGCGGCGGGGGCCGCGATCCACCTCACCGGCCTGCGCAAGCACTATGGCGAAGTCCACGCGGTCGACGGCGTCGACCTGACCATCGCCCCGGGCGAGGTGGTCGCCCTGCTCGGCCCCAACGGCGCCGGCAAGTCCACCACCGTCGACATGATCCTCGGCCTGACCAGCCCCGGCGCCGGTGACGTGCGCGTGTTCGGGCGCAAGCCGATCGACGCCGTCCGCGCCGGGCTGATCGGCGCGATGCTGCAGGGCGGCGCCCTGATGGACGACCTGACCGTCGCCGAGACCGTCGGCATGGTCGCCGCACTGCACCGCGAGCCGATGCCGGTGGCCGAAGCCCTGCGCGCCGCCGGCGTCGAGGAGCTGGCCGGCCGCCGCGCCAACAAGCTCTCCGGCGGGCAGAAGCAGCGGGTGCGGTTCGCCGTCGCCCTGGTCAGCCGGCCCGACCTGCTGATCCTCGACGAGCCGACCGCGGCGATGGACGTCGGCACGCGGCGCGAGTTCTGGCAGTCGATGTACTCCTTCACCGAGTCCGGCCGCACGGTTCTGTTCGCCACGCACTACCTCGAAGAAGCCGAGGAGTTCGCCGACCGGGTGGTGCTGATGCGCCGCGGCCGGATCGTCGCCGACGGGTCCGTCGCCGAGGTCCGCGCGCTGGCCGGCGGCCGCACCCTGCGCGCCGCGGTGCCGGGGGCGACCGAAGCCGCCATCGCCGCGCTGCCCGGGGTCAAGGAGTTCGAGCTGCGCGGCGACCGCGTGGCGATCTCCAGCGCCGACTCCGACGCGACGCTCTGGGCGCTCAAGGCCGTGGTCCCGGCCGTGCACGACGTCGAAATCAGCGCCGTCGGCCTCGAAGGCGCCTTCCTGTCCCTGACCGCCGACGACACCGCGGAGCCCGTCCGATGAACGCCACCTACCTGCTCACCGAGATCCGCCGGAACTTCCGGGCGCCGCGCTTCCTGATCTTCGTCGTGGCTTTCCCGGTGCTGATGTTCCTGTTGCAGGCCAACGTCTTCACCAAGACTTCCGATCCGGACCACGCGCAGATCGCGGCCGTGATCATGATCAACATGATGACGTTCGGCGTCTTCGCGGCGGCGACCAACAGCGGCGCCCGGCTCGCACTGGAACGGGCCGTCGGCTGGCAGCGCCAGCTGCGCCTGACCCCGCTGACCGGCACCGGCTACCTGGCGGGCAAGGGGATCTCCGGGATGCTCGTCGGGCTGCCCGCGCTGGTCCTCGTGCCGCTGCTCGGCGTGCTGGCCGAGGGTGTGCACGTCGACGCGAGCGGCTGGGTGCGCATCTTCGCCGGCATCTGGCTCGGCACGATCCCGCTGGTGCTGCTGGGCCTGCTGCTCGGGCAGTTCGGCACGCCGGACTCGATGCAGCCGATCACCATGCTCGTCACGCTCGGCATGGGCTTCCTGGGCGGGCTGTGGATCCCGATCGAATCGATGCCGGGCTGGATGCACGACGTCGCCCGGCTCATGCCGACGTACTGGGTGCTGCAGGTGGCGCGACCGGCGGTCACCACCGACATGGTGGTCTCGCTGCCGACGGCCGCAGGGGTGCTCGGCGCGTGGACGGTCGTGCTCGGGGCACTGGTGATCGGGCGTTACCGTAAGGACAGCGCCCGCGTCTGAGGGCCGGAGGGGAACGGCGATGGCGGAGACCGGGAAACGCAGCTTCGGGCTGGACAGCAAGGAATCGTGGTGGGTGGACCCGCTGCCCGACGCCCGCAACAACGGGCCGGGCGGCTGGCGCTGGCCGTTCATGGCGGTGGTCTTCCTGCTGCCGTTCCTGCTCCCGGTCACGCGCTCGCTGCTGGCCCAGCCCGTGGTCACCCCGGGGCTCGTGCTCACCGCCGTCGTCGTCTACACCTACTCCGCGTGCTACGTGGTGTTCCCGTACTTCTTCGAGCGGGAACGCCGGGTGAAGCTGGCCTTCTGCACCACGATGAACGTCTTGGGGCTCGCCTCGCTCGCCACGGCCGCCGGGAGCGGGTTCGTCCTGCTCTACGGCACCGCGGTGACCGTGTTCCTGGTGCCCGCCGCCTGGTCGGTGCTCATCGACCTGCCCACGCTGGCCCTCGGTGCGGTGATCCTGCTGGCCCAGGGCCGGTTCCTGGACGACTACGGCAACCTGATCACGGTCGCCTCGATCACGCTGGCCATGTTCTTCATGGCCAACCTCGTGCGCGCGGTCCGGCGGCTGGAACAGGCCAACCGGGAGATCGCCACGCTCGCCGTGGCGAACGAGCGGGAGCGGCTGGCCCGCGACCTGCACGACCTGCTCGGGCACAGCCTCACCACGATCACCGTCAAGGCGGGGCTGGCCCGCCGGGTGCTGGAGAGCGCCGGCGACATCCCGCGCGCGGTCGAGGAGATCCGCGAGGTGGAAAGCCTGACCCGCAGCGCGCTCTCCGACGTCCGCGCGACCGTGTCGGCCAACCGCGAGGTGTCGCTGTCGGTGGAGCTGGTCGGGGCGCGGGCGGCGCTGCGGGCCGCGGAAATCGACGCCGACCTCCCGCACGCGGTCGACAACGTCCGGCCGGAGTTCCAGAACCCCTTCGGGTACGTGCTGCGCGAGGCCGTCACGAACGTGCTGCGGCACTCCGGGGCGAAGCGGGTGAAGGTGAAGCTGGGGGACAACTGGCTGGAGATCGAGGACGACGGCACCGCCACCGGCGTCGTCGCGGGCAACGGCCTGCGGGGGCTCACCGAGCGGCTCGCCGCGGTCGGGGGGACGCTGCGGACGTCCGCGCGGCCCGGGGGAGGATTGCTGGTGCGGGCCGAGATCCCGCTGCCCGACCCGAGCCCGGCCACCCCGGCCGTGCGCGCCGAACCCGCGGGAGGACTCGCTTGATCCGGGTGCTGCTGGCCGACGACCAGGCCATGGTCCGCGGGGCACTGGCCACCGTGCTGGGCCTCGAGAACGACATCGAAGTGGTCGGTCAGGTCGGCTCCGGCGACGAGGTGGTGGCCGCCGCCCGCGAGGCCAAGCCGGACGTCGCCCTGCTGGACGTCCAGATGCCGGGCAAGGACGGCCTGGAGGCGGCGGCCGACCTGCGGGCCGCGCTGCCGTCCTGCCGGGTGATCATCTGCACGACGTTCGGCCGTCCCGGCTACCTCGCCCGCGCGATGGCGGCGGGCGCGGCCGGGTTCGTCGTCAAGGACGCGCCGCCGGAGCAGCTCGTCGAGGCCGTCCGCCGGGTCCACAGTGGACTGCGGGTGGTGGACCCGGCGCTGGCCGCGGAATCGCTCGCCACCGGCGCCAGCCCGCTCACCGCGCGGGAGCGGGACGTGCTGCGGGAAGCCGAGGACGGCAGCACGGTGGCCGACATCGCCCGGGCCCTGCACCTGTCGGAAGGCACGGTCCGCAACCACCTGTCCGCGGCGATCGGGAAGACCGGCGCCCGGACGCGCGCCGAAGCCGTGCGCGTCGCGGAGGAGCGTGGCTGGCTCTGAACCGGCTCTGAAAGAATGGGCCGGGTGGGTACCGCTGAACGCAGCAAACCGTCGCTCGCGAGCTGGGTGCGCCGGATCGTCCTCGGCACGGTCCTGGTGCTGGTGGCGCTGGTCGGCGGCACCGCGTTCCGGGTGTGGCAGGTGGCCCGCGAGAACGACCGGACGCCGGCCGACGTGATCGTCGTGCTGGGCGCGGCCCAGTACAACGGCCGGCCGTCGGACATCTACGCCGCCCGGCTGGTGAAGGCCAAGCAGCTCTACGACGCGGGTGTCGCCAAGACGATCGTCACCGCGGGCGGCAAGAAGGCCGAGGACAACTTCACCGAGGCCAGGGCCGGCCAGCTGTGGCTGACCCGGCGCGGCGTGCCGGCGGCGGCCACGCTGGCCGTCGGCGAGGGCAGCGACACGCTGCGCAGCCTGCGGGCGGTGGCGCTGCAGGTCGAGGCCCGCGGCTGGCGGACGGCGGTGCTGGTCAGCGACCCGTGGCACTCCTTCCGCGCCCGGACCATGGCCGACGACCTGGGCCTCGACGCCTGGACCGCGCCGACGCACAGCGGGCCGATCGTCCAGGAGCGCGTCACCCAGGTGCGGTACATCGTCCGTGAGACCGGCGCGCTGCTGTACTACCGGCTGACGAAGACCCCGGCCGACGACCTGTTCGCCACTTTCCTGGGCTGAGTTTGTCGGTGACACCTGGGGCTTCGCCCCAGGTCGGGGGCTCCGCCACCCGAACCCCCGAAAGATGTCGGTGGCCGCGTTTACGCTGGCCGGGTGAACTACACCGAGCACGACACCGCCCGCCTGCTGCCCGAGCCGGCGAAGGGCGCGGCGCTGCCCGGTGCCCTGGCGGACGGCCGCAGCCCGTTCTCCCGCGACCGGGCCCGGGTGCTGCACTCCGCGGCGCTGCGGCGGCTGGCCGGCAAGACCCAGGTGGTCGGGCCGGGGGAGGGCGCCGAGGTCACCGGCGTCCCGCGCACCCGGCTGACCCACTCGCTGGAGGTCGCCCAGATCGGCCGGGGCATCGCCGACGAGCTGGGCGCGGACCCGGACCTGGTGGACACGGCCGGGCTCGCGCACGACATCGGGCACCCGCCGTTCGGGCACAACGGCGAGCGCGCGCTCGACGAGGTCGCGGCGACGTGCGGCGGGTTCGAGGGCAACGCGCAGACGTTGCGCATCCTCACCCGGCTGGAGCCCAAGCTGCTCTCGCCCGAGGGTGACCCCGCCGGGCTCAACCTGACCCGGGCCTGCCTGGACGCGACCACGAAGTACCCGTGGCCGCGCCGGCCGGGGCAGGTGAAGTACGGCGTCTACGGCGACGACGTTCCGGTGTTCGAGTGGTTCCGGGAAGGCGCGCCGGCGGAGCGGCGGTGCCTGGAAGCGCAGATCATGGACTGGGCGGACGACGTCGCCTACTCGGTGCACGACGTCGAGGACGGGGTGCTGGCCGGCCGGATCAAGCTGCGCGTGCTCGCCCACCCGGACGAGCGCGCGGCCGTCGCCGAGGCCGCCGCCAAGCACTTCTCGACGCAGTCGGTGTCCACTTTGGAGGATGCGGCGGCGGAACTGCTGGCGCTGCCCGCGGTGGCGGCACTCGTGTCGGCCGAGCCGGACGGGTCACCGGGCGCCCAGGTCGCGTTGAAGAGGCTGACGAGCGAGCTGGTCGGCCGCTTCACGACGGCAGCGGTCACCGGCACGCGCGCGGAGTTCGGCGAGGGGCCGCTCGGGCGGTACCGGGCGGACCTGTGCGTCCCCGACCAGGTGGCGGCGGAGGTGGCCCTGCTGAAGGCGCTGGCCCTGCGGTACGTGATGAGCGACCGACGGCGGCTCGCGATGCAGGAGGGCCAGCGTGAGCTGCTGATCGAGCTGGTCCACGCGCTGGCCCGCCGGGCCCCGGAATCCCTCGACCCGCTGTTCGCCCCGGCCTGGAACGCGGCCGCGGACGACGCCGGCCTGCTCCGCGTGGTCGTCGACCAGGTCGCCTCCCTCACCGACGCCCAGGCCCACGTCTGGTACTCCTGGCACGTAACCCGCCTCCACCGCTGACCCACCCGGGCATCACCCGTGATTGAAGAGGCATCACGCGTGATTGAAGGGGCATCACCCGTGATTGGAGGGGCGACACGCGGTGGTGCCCGGTCGGCGGCGTGTCGACCTGCTGATCACAGGTGATGGCCGCTCAATCACGGGTGATGCCTGCTGAATCACGCATGATGCCTTCCCGGTCACGGGAAATGCCTATTGGCGCACGGCCGAAACTTTCGGGGGAAATTGTCATCCTCGGGTGGACTTGCGCGTGGGCGGCCGGTGGGGGCGGGCGTTCCGGTAGTCTCGCCCGCATGGCCACGGACAGCCACCTCCGGTTCGCTCTCGCCGTCCACTCGGCCCTCGGCGCCGGGGGCGGGAACACCTGCTTTTCGCCGTATTCGGTGGCCAGTGCGCTGACCCTCGCCGCGCGGGCCGCCCGCGGGACGACGCAGGAGGAGCTCGTCGCCCTGCTCGGCGACCCGGACCGGCAGACCGCCCTGCTGCGGGAGGCCGCCCAGCTCGTCGAAGACGGTGCCGAGCTGGCCGTCGCGAACACGCTGTGGGCCGACGACCGGCTCCCGCTCGAAGACTCCTTCAAGGCCGAGCTCGCCGAGTGGCCGGGGGCCGCCGTCGCGAGCGCGCCCTTCGAGGAGGACCCCGAAGCCGCCCGCGCGCTGATCAACGACGACGTCGGGCGCACCACGCGCGGGCTGATCCCGCAGCTGCTGCCGCCCGGCTCGATCGCCGCCGACGTCGCCGCGGTGCTCGTCAACGCCCTCTACCTCAAGGCCGCCTGGAAACTGCCCTTCCGCGAAGCCAACACCAGCGACGCGCCCTTCCACGCCCCGTCCGGCACCCGGGACGTGCCGACCATGTGGCTCAGCGAAAACGTCGGCCACGCGCACGCCGCCGGCTGGCAGGCCGTGCAGCTGACCGCGGTCGGGGGCCTGCAGGCCGTGGTGCTGCTGCCCGACGGCGACCTCGCCGACGCGGAACCCGGGCTCGACCAGGAAACATTGACCGGCCTGCTCGGTGAAATCCGCTTCAAGCCGGTGGAACTCGCCCTCCCGAAGATCTCGCTCGACGTGTCGAGCCCGCTCACCGGCGTGCTGCGCGGGCTCGGCGTGCGCACGCTGTTCACCGGCAAAGCCGACCTCAGCGGGCTTTCGCCCGATCCGCGGCTGTTCGTGTCCGAGGTGCTGCACCAGGCCGTCCTGCGCGTCGACGAACAGGGCTTCGAGGGGGCCGCGGCCACCGCGCTGGTCATGCGCCTGACCTCGATGATGATCGCCGACCCGGTCGCCGTCACGGTGGACCGGCCGTTCCTGCTGCTGGTCCGGCACGCCGCGACCGGCGCGCTCTACTTCCTCGCCAGGGTGGTCGAACCGTGAGCCTGAAGTCCGAAGCCGTTCCCGAGCTGGTCCCGCCCGCTCCCGAACCGCCCGAAGGGCCGAAGCGCTGGGCGTGGCAGGACTCCGCGATCGCCGGCGGGTTCCTGCTGTTCACCGTCCTGCTCTACAACGGGCTGTGGTTCGACCTCAAGCGCGGCTACCTCTGGAACGGCGGCGCCGACCAGAGCCAGTGGGAGTGGTACTCGACGGTCGTCGCGAAGGCCGTGCTGCACTTCCAGAACCCGTTCACCACGGACCTGCAGAACTACCCCCGCGGCGTCAACATGGCGGCGAACGCGGCGATGTTCGGCCTGAACATCCCGCTCGCGCCGCTGACGCTGACCTTCGGTGCCACGCTCACCTGGGCGATCGTGCTCACCGCCGGCCTGGCCGGCACCGCGACCGGCTGGTACTGGGTGTTCTCCCGGCACCTGGTGCCGAACCGGACGGCGGCCGCGATCGGCGGCGCGTTCTGCGGCTTCGCGCCGCCGATGATCTCGCACGGCAACGCGCACCCGAACTTCGTCGTGCTGTTCGTGCTGCCGTTCATCGCGCTCAAGACGATCCAGGTGGCGCGCGGCGTGCTCCCGGTGCGCAACGGCATCGTGCTCGGGCTGCTCGTCGCGTGGCAGATCCTGCTGGGCGAAGAGCCGCTGGCCATCTTCGCGCTCGCCTTCCTCGTGTTCGCGGTGGCGTGGCTGATCCCGCACCGCGCGGAGATCCGCGGCATGCTGGCCCCGCTGGGCAAGGGCATCGGGATCGGCGCGGTCGTCGCGCTGCTGATCGCCGGATTCCCGTTGTACTGGCAGTTCTTCGGCCCGCAGAGCTTCCACTCGCTGCTGCACGGTTCGGCGGGCAACGACACGGCGGCGTTCACCCGCTTCGCGACGCAGTCGGTCGCCGGCGCGCCGGAAGCGGCGGCGGACGTCTCGATGAACCGCACCGAGGAGAACGCGTTCTTCGGCTGGCCGCTGATCGTGCTCGTGGTGGTGCTGACGATCTGGCTGTGGCGTGACGTCGTTTCGCGGGCGCTCGCGATCACGGTGTACGTGATGGCCGTGCTTTCGCTGGGCGTCGAGATCACCGTGGCGCACGAGGACACCGGCGTCGCCGGCCCGTGGAAGTGGCTCGGCCAGCTGCCGCTGCTGGACTCCGTGCTCGAATCGCGGCTCGCGATGGGCTGCATCCCGGCGGTGGGCGCGCTGCTGGCGATCGCGACGCACCGCGTCTGGACGGCGGCGGCCCAGCTGACGGCGCCGTCCGACGGCAAGCCCGCGTTCCCGCTGCGGATGGTCTGGATCGGCGCGGTGGTGGCCGTGCTGCTGCCGATCGCGCCGACGGAACTGGTGACGCACCAGCGTCCCCTGTCGCCGCCGTTCTTCGCCGACGGGATCTGGCGCCAGTACGTCGCGCCCGGCGGTTCGCTGGTGCCGGTGCCGCTGCCGAGCACCGGGGAGGCCGAGCCGCTGCACTGGCAGGTCGACGCCGGTCTCGGCTACCCGATGCCGGAGGGCTACTTCGTCGGCCCGACGTCCCCGGACGACCGCCGCGGCCGCTACGGCGCCGTTCCGCTGCCGACGTCGGACCTGTTCGCGCAGGTCGAGCGGACCGGCCAGGCGGCGGAGGTGACCGAGGGCGACCGCACGCAGGCGCTCGCGGACCTGCGGGCCTGGAAGGCGAGCGTGCTCGTGGTCGGGCCGCGGCAGAACCAGGAAGCGCTGAAGTCCACTGTGGAGCTGCTGCTGCGCAAGCCGGCGGAGTTCGTCGGCGGAGTGTGGATCTGGGACGTCCGGCCGCTGACGGCGTCGGCCTCGTGACCACTGTGGACGATCAGGGCCGCCCCGAGCCGCCCTTCGACGGTGACGAAGCCGGCACGCTCCTCGGTTTCCTCGACTTCCACCGCGCGACGCTGGCCTGGAAGTGCGCGGGCCTGGACGAGGTGGGCCTGCGCGCGACGCACCCGCCGGCCACGATGACGCTCGGCGGGCTGCTCAAGCACCTGGCCTACGTGGAGGACCACTGGTTCTCCCACGTGCTGGCGGGCCGTGACCGGATGCCGCCGTTCGACGCGGTCGACTGGGCGGCCACGCCGGACTGGGACTGGGATTCGGCCGCGGAGGACACGCCGGAGCAGCTGCGCGCGCTCTGGGAGACCGCGGTCGAGCGCTCGCGGGCGGTGGTGACGGCGGCCCTGGCGAGCGGTGACCTCGCCCAGCCGGCGCAGCGCACCCGCCGCGACGGCAGCGCGCCGAGCCTGCGCTGGATCCTGGTCCACCTGGTCGAGGAGTACAGCCGGCACAACGGCCACGCCGACCTGATCCGCGAGGCGATCGACGGCAGCACGGGGGAGTAGCCGGGCGGTCAGAGCCGCAGGCCCACCAGCTTCACCAGGAACCGGTCGAGCTGCTCGACCGCGGGCGGCCACGGCAGGTCGGGCTCGTTGATCCGCTGGGCCAGCATGCCGTTGACGGCGGTCCGCAGGTCGATGGCGACCGTGGCGGCGTCGCCGGCCGGGGCCGCGCCCGCGTCCATGCAGCGCTGCACGCCCTCGATCGTGCGCGCGACCATGACCTCCTTGAACGGCATGCCGAGCCGCCGGTGGACCTTGCTCTCGTGGAGCACCTTGTAGAGCCCGGGATGCGCCTGCGCCCACCCGGCCTGCGCCAGGATCCGGGCGCGCAGCGCGGCCGCGGGATCGGGGGCGGCCGCCGCGGCTTCGTCGCCGACGCCGACGAGCTCCTCGTGGCAGCGCTGCATCGCGGCCAGCACCAGGGCGTCGCGGTCCGGGAAGTGCAGGTAGACCGACGTCGCCGCGATCGACACCGCCCGCGCGACGGCCCGCAGGGACAGCGCCTCGTCGTCGGCGAGCTCGTCGAGCATGCGGACGGCGGCAGTGACGATCTCTTCGCGCAGCAACTCGCCTTTGCCGCGGGCGTTCGGGCGGCGTCTGGTCTCTTCCATCGGCACCCAGTGTACCTGGACACCCATTGCGCTACAGGTGTAGCGTCATTTGCACTACAGCTGTAGCGCTACGCACGTTCGGCAAACTGAGGGAGCACGGACTTGACCACCACCGAAACACGGCCGGACCTCGCCGAGCTCGACCCGGTGTTCGCGCAGATGACCGAGGCGACCGCCGCGTACGTCCGGGCGATCCCCGAGCTGACCGATCGCGAGAAGACCTTCCTGAGCGTCACGGCCGATGTCTGCCAGGCGAGCCTGGGCTGCGCTTTCGAGGCTCACGTGCGAGCCGGGCTCGCGGCCGGGGTGTCCACAGGGGACATCCGCGAGCTGCTGCGGTTCGTCTCCTACGACTGCGGCTACCACGCCGCGGCCGCGGGGGTCGAGCGGATCGGCCTGCCGCGCCCGGACGCCGAACCCCTGGCTCCGGAGCTGGTGTCGACCGGCCCGGACGCGGCACCCAGCCCGCTGCCACCCGCGGTACGGGCCCGGGTGGCGGAGCTGGACCCGCACTTCGCCGGCTTCTTCGACCTGCAGTCGCGGATGCGGACCGGCCACGGACCCGGCACGCTCAGCGAACGCGAGCGCGGCCTGGTCAGCCTCAGCGTCGATGTCCACTACCAGACGCTGGCCGACACGTTCCGCACGCACGTCGGGCGCGCGCTGCGCGGTGGCGCGTCACCCGAGGACGTCCGGGCGGCGCTGCGGTTCAACGCCCAGTTCGGTGTCACGCGGGCGTGGCACGCGTGGGAGGCGGTGAACGAGATCCTGGCTCAGCCGAGCACCTCGTCCGCGAGCCGGCCGAGGTAGCCGGCGAAGCGTTCGCGGTCCTCCTCCGCCCAGTGGCCCACCAGCGCGTCGAACGCCTGACGCTGGTGGGCCTGCGAAGCCTCGAGGAACCCTTTCGCCGCCTCGGTCAGTGTCAGTACCGCCCGGCGCGCGTCACGCGTCGACGTCGCGCGCACCACGAAACCCTCCCGGGCGGCCTCGCTCACCATCCGGCTGGCCACCGAGCGGTCGATGCCCAGCTGGCGGGCCACGTCCGCGACCGTCACTTCGTCGCCCGTCGCGCCGGCGATCGCCTGGATCACGAACAGGTTCGGCACGGTCCACGACGGCGGGGCGTCGGCGGCGAAGCGCTCGACGACGTCCGGGGCCCATTGGCGCGCCCAGTGGCGGACCAGGCGGAAGAGGGCGGGGCCGCCGTCGCTTGATGTGTGCATAAGACACGTTATAACGTGTGCGTTATGCACACATCTCGGAACCTCGCCTACGCCGGTCTGCTGCTCGGCATGGCCGTGGCCCAGCTGGACGGCCTGGTCCTCACCGCGGCCCTGCCCTCGATCGGCGCCGACCTCGGGGCGCGCACCGGGCTGGTCGCGGTCACCGCCGCCGGCTTGCTGACCCTGACCGTCGCGACACCGCTGCACGGCCGGCTCGGTGACCTCCACGGCCGCCGGCTCTCCTTCGCGCTGTCGGTCGTCGTCTTCGCCGCCGCCTCCGCGTGGTGCGCCGCCGCGCCCGATCTCGGCTCGCTGATCGCCGCCCGTGCGCTGCAGGGCCTGGGCGGCAGCGGGCTGGTCGTCGCGGCGATGAGCGGGCTCGGCGAGCTGTTCGACCGCGACGAACTGCTGCGCCGCCAGGGCCGGCAGACCGCCGTCTTCGCGGCCGCCACCCTCGGCGGTCCGCCGCTGGGCGGCCTGCTCGCCGCCGGGCCCGGCTGGCGGTGGATCTTCCTGGTCAACCTGCCGCTCTGCGGGGCCGCACTGGTCCTCGGGCTGCGCGGGCTGCCCGCGAAACCGAAACGGGGCAAGGAAAAGTTCGACGTCCCGGGCAGCGTGCTGCTGGCGGTCGCGGGTGCGGCCGTCGTCGCGCTCGGCACCGTCGACGCACTCGCTCGGAGTCCACTGTGGACGCCGAGCCTGCTCGGGAGCGCCGTGGCCGCCGGGTTCCTGTTCGTCCGCCGCCAGCGCCGCACGCCGAGCCCGCTCATCTCGCCGAAGGTGTTCGCGGACGCCGTCCTCAAGCGCGCGGTGGTGGTCAACGGCCTGGCGGGCGCCGCGCTCTACGGCACCTTCACCTACGTCGCCCTGGTCGCCGCCTCGGGTGCGGGCGCGGCGGGCACCGGGCTGCTGCTCGTCGCCATGACCGCGGGCCAGCTCGTCCTGTCGACGTCCTTCGCCGCGCTGGCCCGGCGGCACCCGGACATGACGGCGTGGGGCCGGTTCGGCTGCCTGCTCGGCACGGCCGGGCTCGCCGCGATCGCCGTCGCGGCGGCCGTCGGCGGCACGCCGTGGCTGCTCGCGCCGGGCTTGTTCGCCATGGGGGCGGCCTTCGCCGTCTGCACGTCCGCATACACGGTCCTCGGCCAGACCCGGGCCGACCGGGCGCTGCTCGGCGTCACACTGGGGTCGCTGACCTTCGCCCGGCAGGCCGGCGGCCTGGCCGGGGCCGCGGTGTTCGGCTGGCTCGCGCTGGCCACCACCGGCGGGCTGGCCGCGCCGGGGCTCACGGTCGTCTTCGCGGTGGCGGCCGTGACGATGCTGGTGGCGTGGCTCACTTCGCCGGCTGTCACGTCCGCCGATGCCGTCTCGTCCAGCTCGTAGACACACGGACGAAGGAGACCGAAATGCCGCGCATCCCCGCCAAGAAGACGTCCGAGGCCGGGCTCTTCCTCAAGCTCGCCTACCGGTTCGCCGGCCGCCGCTACGGCGCGGTGCCCGAGCCGATGGCCGTCGCCGCGCACCACCCCGGCCTGCTGCGGGCCTCCGTGGTGCACGAGCTGCTGGCCGAGCGGGCGTCGAAGAAGCTCCCCGCGAACGTGCGGGAGCTCGCCGTCTACCGGGTCGCGACCCGGATCGGCTGCTCGTGGTGCGTCGACTTCGGCACCATGCTGCAGAAGCACGACGGCCTCGACATCGAACGGCTCACGAAGATCGACGACTACGCCACCTCACCCGCGTTCAGCCACCAGGAGCGGCTCGCGATCGCCTACGCCGACGCGATGTCGGCCGACCAGGTGACGGTGACCGACGAGCAGGTCGCCGAGCTCGAGCGCGAGTTCGGCCGCGAGGGCGTCCTGGAGCTGACCTACCAGATCGCGCTGGAGAACTCGCGGGCCCGGATGAACAGCGCGCTCGGCCTCGTCGACCAGGGCTTCACCTCCGGCGACGCGTGCCGGGTCCCGCTCCCGTAGGAGGCCGCGAACCTGACCCCGGTGGGACGCGCCGCCGGGGTCCGCCGCGAGACCGTGCTGCGCATGCACCTCGTCGCCAGTGAACGGATCAAGCTCTTCAGCATCGCCACGCCCTGGGTGTGCGGCACCTTCACCGTGGTCGCGCTCGTCATGCCGGCCGCGATCGCCGCGCTCAGCGCCGGTGAAGCCCACCTGCCGCCCACGGTCGCCAGCACCCAGTTCGGCGCCCAGCTCGCGCTGGTCGCCGTGCTGGTCCTGGCCGCGCTGGCGGTGACCAGCGAATACCACTCCGGCACGATCCACGGCACCTTCCAGGCCGTGCCGAGCCGGACGCCGGTGGTGCTGGCCAAGGCCGCGCTCGTCGCCGGGTACGCCTTCCTGCTCGGCGAAGCCGCCGCGTTCACCGCCTGGCTGGTGGCGCGGGTGCTCGCCCCGGACGCCGACCTGGCCCTGGACAGCGCCGCCGACTGGCGGATCGTCGCCGGGACCGGCCCGGTGTTCGCGCTGGCCGCCGTCTGCGGAGTCGGCGTCGGCCTGCTCCTGCGGCACACCGCCGGCGCGGTCGCGCTGCTCGTCGCCTACCCGCTGATGGCCGAGAACGTCGTCCTGCTCATCCCGCGGGCCGGGCAGGCGATCCACCGGTGGCTGCCGCTGAACGCCGTCGCGAAGTTCCTCGGCGGGAACGGGGAGGCGAACGCGGGCCGGGACGGCGGCAATGCCGCGGTCCTCTCCGACTCGCCGCTGAGCCCGGGCTGGGCCCTGGCCTACTTCGGGGCCTTCGCCGCCGTCCTGCTGGCCGCCGGGATCGTTGCGGTCAAGCGCCGGGACGCGTGATCCGGGCCAGCTTGTCGGGGTTGACGACGTCGTAGATCGCCACGATCTTCCCGTCGCGGATGCTGACCGCCTGGACGTGCTCGTCGAGGTCGAAGAAGCCGTCCGGGCCGGGCTGCGGGGCCAGGTGCACGCCCAGGTCGCCGTTGACGAGCACCGGCGTGCCGCCGGTGAGGACCCCGGGCGCGTACTTGCCCGTGAGGCCGATGAAGAACCGGGCGATCTTGTCCGCGCCGACGATGAGCTGGCGCGTGGTCCGGCCCTTGCCGTTCGAGTCGCCGATGAGCACGACGTCCGGGGCCAGCAGCTCGGTCATCGCCCGGATGTCGCCCTGCTGCAGGGCGGCGACGAACTTCTCGAGGAGCTTCGCCTGGTCCTCGAGGGGTACGCGCGGCGCGGGGTCGGCGTCGGCGAGGGCCTTGCGGCCGCGGGAGGCGTGCTGGCGGGCGGCGTCGACGGAGACGCCGAGCGCGTCCGCGATCTCGGCGAAGGGCACAGAGAAGGCGTCGTGCAGCACGAACGCGACGCGCTGCTCCGGCGTCAGCTTGTCGAGCACGACCAGCGCGGCCATCCGCAGGCCGTCGTCGCGGACGGCGATATCCAGGGGGTCTTCGCTCACCGGCCGCCCGAACGGCGTCACGACCGGCTCCGGCAGCCAGTTGCCCACGTACTTCTCGCGCTGCGCGGCGGCCGACTTCAGCCGGTCGAGGCAGATCCGGCCGACCACCGTGGTCAGCCAGCCGCGCAGGTCGCGGATCGCCGCCCGGCCGGCGTCGTCCAGGCCGGCCAGCCGGAACCAGGACTCCTGGACCGCGTCCTCGGCGTCGGCGCGGGTGCCGGTCAGCCGGTAGGCGACGCCGATCAGGTGGGACCGGTGCGCGGCGAACTCCGCGGCGAGCGTGTCCTGGGCGGTGGGCGTGGAGGCCATGCCCCGAGTGTGCCGCAACCGGCAAAGCTAGAGTGGTTGACGTGGCAGGACGGATTCGGGAGAGCGACATCGCCGAGGTGCGCGAGCGGAACCGGATCGACGAGGTCGTCGGGGAGTACGTGGCGCTGCGCCGCGCCGGTGGGGGCAGCCTGAAGGGCCTCTGCCCGTTCCACAACGAGAAGACCCCGTCGTTCAACGTCCGGCCGACGCACGGCACCTTCCACTGCTTCGGCTGTGGCGAGGGCGGTGACGTGATCAAGTTCATCCAGAAGATCGACCTGATCTCGTTCGTGGAAGCCGTCGAGCGGCTGGCCGACCGCGTCGGCATCCGGCTCACCTACGAGGGCGGCGGCGCGACGATCCAGCGCGACCGCGGCAGCCGCACCCGGCTGGTCGAGGCCCACCGGCTGGCCCAGGAGTTCTACGCCGAGCAGCTGGTCACCGACGAGGCGCGCCCGGCGCGGGACTTCCTGTCCGAGCGCGGGTTCGACGCGTCGATGGCGAAGACGTTCGGCTGCGGGTACGCACCCGGCGGCTGGGACAAGCTGACGAAGTTCCTGCTCAACCGCGGGTTCGAGGTCAAGGAGCTGCTCACGGCGGGGCTGTCCAAGGAGGGCCAGCGCGGCCCGATGGACCGGTTCCACCGGCGGCTGGTCTGGCCGATCCGCGACGTCGGCAACGACGTCGTCGGCTTCGGCGCGCGGCGGCTGTTCGACGACGACCGGATCTCGGCGAAGTACCTCAACACCGCCGAGTCGCCGATCTACAAGAAGTCCCAGGTCATGTTCGGCCTCGACCTGGCCAAGCGCGAGATCGCGAAGCGGCACCAGGTGGTCGTGGTCGAGGGCTACACCGACGTCATGGCGATGCACGCTTCCGGTGTGCCGACAGCCGTGGCGTCGTCCGGCACCGCGTTCGGCGAAGACCACATGAAGGTGCTTCGCCGGCTGATGATGGACGACGACGCCTTCCGCGGCGAAGTCATCTTCACCTTCGACGGTGACGAAGCAGGTCAGAAGGCCGCGCTGAAGGCGTTCGAGGGCGACCAGACGTTCGCGGGCCAGACGTACATCGCGGTCGCGCCGGACGGCATGGACCCGTGCGAGCTGCGCCTGGCCAAGGGCGACAGCGCGGTGAAGGACCTGGTCGCGCGGCGCACCCCGCTGTTCGAGTTCGTCATCCGCAGCACGCTCAAGAACTACGACCTCGACTCGGTCGACGGCCAGGTCGCGGCGCTGCAGAAGACCGTGCCGCTGGTGGCGTCGATCAAGGACCGCGCGGCCCGCGACGGCTACGCCTCGAAGCTCGCCTGGTGGGTCGGCTGGCAGGACGTCGCCCAGGTCGTCAACCGCGTCCGCGGGGCCGCGGGCGCGACCGACAAGCGCGGCGGGGCACCCGCCCGCCAGCCCGGGCGCGCCCAGCAGGCGGCGCCGGCCGCGCCGACGCAGGACGTCGCCCGCCCGGCCCCGAAGGATCCCCGGTTCGCCGTGCAGCGCGAGGCGTTGAAGGCCGCGCTGCAGCAGCCCGCGATCGCCGGGCCGGAGTACGACGCGCTGCCGCTGGAGGCCTTCACCCACCCGGTGTACGTGGCCGTCCACGAGGCCGTCCTGAAGGCCGGTGGCGCGGGCTCGGGCCTGACCGGGCCGGCGCTGCTGGACGCCGCGGCCCCGCACTGTCCGGAAGGGACGGTCCGGCGCGTGCTGTCCGAGCTGGCGGTGGAACCGTTGCAGGCCAAAGACGAAGTCGACTCCCGGTACATCTCGTCGATCCTCGCGCGGCTGCAGGAGGGGCTCGTCGGACGGCAGATCGCGGAGATCAAGGGCAAGCTGCAGCGGCTGTCGCCGGTCGAGGCGCCGGACGACTACCGAGCGCTGTTCGGCGACCTCGTCGCGCTGGAGCAGTACAAGAAGTCGCTGGGCGAGCAGGCGGCCGCCGGCGCGTGGAGCTGAGATGAGTTTCCTGCGCCGTCTCCTCGGCGACCGCACGCCCGAAGGGTTCACCGGATCGCTCGCGCCGGGCGAAGAAGTCGTGGAGAGCGCCCCGGTCGAGGGCGGCGGCCACCTGGTCGTCACGGCCCTGGGCCTGTGGATCCCGGCCGAGGGCGGAGAACGCCGGGTCGGCTGGCACCTGATCGGCAAGGCGGCCTGGGCGGACGGCGTCTTCACGCTGACCGAGTCGGCGGAGGTGGGCACGGCCGGAGCGGCGGTCGTCCTGGCCGACCTCCCGCCGGTGCGCTTCCGGCTGCCGGCGCCGGGCAAGCTGCCGCGCGAGGCCTACCAGCGCGTCGAGGGCTCGATCCGCTCGCGGCACCGGCAGGAGATCGGGGCCGGGGGAGCGTGGTTCGTCCAGCGCAAGGTGCCCGGGCGCGACGGCACCGTGCTGCAGGTCCGGCCGGACCCCGGCACCGACGTCGAGCTGGTCGAGGCCATCGCCGAGCAGGCCGCCGCGAAGCTGGTCAACCCGGCGGAATAGCAGTACGCTCGTACTCAGTACAGGCGTACTGTTATCCGGGAGGCTCTGGTGTGGGATCCGGGCAAGTACCTCGACTACGCCGACCTGCGCGCCCGGCCGTTCTACGACCTGGTGTCCCGCATCGGAGCTGCGGCCCCCCGTCGCGTCGTCGACCTGGGCTGCGGCCCCGGCAACCTGACGGTTTCCCTCCGTGACCGCTGGCCGTCGGCAGCGCTGGAGTGCAGCGACAGCTCACCCGAAATGGTGGCGGCAGCCCGCGCCCGGGGCTTGGACGCGGAGCAGCTCGACATCCGCGACTGGAAGCCGGCGCCCGACACCGACGTCGTGGTGTCGAACGCCGTCCTGCAGTGGGTCCCCGACCACGCCGCGCTGCTGCGGCGATGGGCGTCGACGCTGCCCGAGGGGGCGTACCTGGCGGTGCAGGTGCCGGGCAACTTCAACGCGCCTTCGCACGCGCTGACACGCTCGCTGGCGGCGTCCCCGGCGTGGGCGTCCCGCTTGGCGGAGGTGGCCCTGCGCGAGGACGACGCGGTGTCGACGCCGGTGGAGTACGCGAACCTCCTGGCCGACGCGGGCTGCGACGTCGACGCCTGGGAGACGACGTACGTCCAGCCCCTGACCGGGCCGTCACCGGTGCTGGAGTGGATCACCGGGACGGCGTTGCGCCCGATCCGCGCAGCCTTGGCCGACGCGGAGTGGGAGCAGTTCCGCGCCTCGCTGGCCCCGCTGTTGCGCGAGGCCTACCCACCCCGGCCGGACGGAGTGACGTGGTTCGAGTTCCGCCGCGTGTTCTTCGTGGCTCGGGTCAGCGCTTGATCTTCTCCCCGATCTTCGCGCGGGCCACCCCGGCAGCGCCTTGGACCATCGGGTGGTCGACGACCCGGCGGTAGGTGCGCACGAGCTGCTCGTACCGCCCCCGGCCTGCCTTGGCGCCCAGTACGTACCCCAGGCCTGCCCCCAGCAGGAACTTCTTCATCCGCGTCCACGCCTTCCGTCGTTAGGTCGTCCGACTGTCCATTGTCCAGGAAAACCGCGCGAGCGGGGGCGGTTGCGCTAAGTGGGGGGTGGTGCACGGGGCTTCGGGGGCATGGTCTAAAGTTCTTCTCGTCGGTCGGAGAGACCGGCACCGGAAGTGAGCAACATTCCCCTGTAGCTCAACTGGCAGAGCATTCGGCTGTTAACCGGAGGGTTCTTGGTTCGAGTCCAAGCGGGGGAGCGCAAGACCCAGGTCATCGACCTGGGTCTTTTTGCTATCCGGGAGCAGGGGGCGATCCCGTGGCTGCTCTGACGAGCGTCCGGCCACGGCACTCGTCCCCATGGGCCGCAGGCAAACGGCTTCAACCGCGCCGCGTCCCCGACCTCACACGTCCGCCCTGCTAGGTGTACTTGGCCAGGACGTTGGTGGCGGTGGGTCGTGGTTGACGTGGGGAGGGCCTCCGGTTGAGGTGTGGCTTGTCTAGGACCCACGCCAACCGGAGGCTCTCGTGTCTCACCGTAACGCCCGGACCACCTTTCTGGGCCGGTTGCTGATCGTCCAGCGTCACCAGGCCGGATGGCCGCAAGCGCACATCGCATCTGCGATGGGGATTTCCCGCAAATGCGTGAAGACCTGGCTGGACCGCTACGCCAGCGAGGGCGAGCCCGGTCTGCGGGACCGATCCTCACGCCTGCATACCTCACCACGACGGACCAGCGACGAGCTCGAAGCGCGGATCGTCGCGTTGCGGCAGCGTGAACGCCGCGGACCGGCCTGGCTGGGCTGCGAGCTGGGTGTCCCGGCACGGACGGTGTCACGGGTACTGGCCCGCCACCAGATCCCGCGGCTGGCTGCGCTGGACCCGATCACCGGGCAGGTGATCCGGGCCAGCCGACTGCCACCAACCTAATGGCCACATACAGCTAGGGCATGTGCACCGTGCGGAGGAACTCCGGCAGCCGCCACGGGCGGCGGCCGCCTACGCGGACCTTGCCCGTCCCGACCGCTCTCAGGGGGGAGATGCGGCCGAACATCATCGGGACCAGCACGGCCGGGTCGAAGGTGAGGCGGACGTCGGCTGTGCCGTCGGGTTCCTCCGCCCGGAGGCCTCCGTTCTGCAGCACCATCACCACCGGCGTCGTGTACGCCGAGCGGAACTCGACGGCGATCCGGCGCGGCGACGGCTTGGCGTAGTCCAGCAGGCTTCCGATGTCGTTGCGGACCATGCCGACGAAGAACAGCTCGAGGAACGACGCTTCGTTCGCCGGGTCGATCCGCCACGGCGCGCCGCTCGCGCGGGCGATGTCCCAGCCGTGGATCTCGAGCTCGTTGATCAGGTGCGCGAGCAGGCCGGCCACCGGCACGCGGCTGCCGCCCAGCCACCAGACCGGCTTGTCCGGGTCGAAGTCACGGGTGACCCGCAGGACCTCCGCGACGTCCGCGCGCAGGCGCTCGGCGAGCCGCCGCGGGTCGCGCTCGGGGTAGGCGGTCATCGCGATCTCGTTCATCGCCGAGACCGTCTCGATGTTCGCCGACGCCATCGGCGCTTCCAGCTCCGGCAGCGGCAGCGGGCCGCCGTCACCCCCGGCCATCACGGTGTAGACGAGGGCGATCCAGCCGACGTGCGCGGCGGTCTCGGCCACCGACCACTTGCCGACGGCCTTCGCGTGCGGGTCCGGCGCGTTCTCCACGGCCGCCGCGAACCGCTCGCCCGTCGCGGCGAAGGCCGCGCGCACCGCTTGCCACTGCGCGAGGGGGATCGTCATGGTCCGACGGTAACTCCCGCGGTGCCGGAGCCGGCTCTCCCAAACTGCGGTTTTCCGCGCCAGGCGGGGAAAACCGCGGCGGTAACCCCGTGACGCCCGAGCTCAGCTCCGCACCCGCTCACACGATCGGGGCTACCCCGGGCGCCACGACTCCCGCCCACACAGTTGCCCACCGTGCTCAGGCCCACCGTCCGTGCCGTCTGCGTTCGGACCTGCGAGCTCGACCGGGTGATCACCCCGGCGGCGGGGGAACGAAGTGCGGTGCGGGAATGGCATCATGGACGCGCTCAGCGTCGAGCGCCCGGTCTCCCATGGACACACCGAGAGGCTATCGCCGAGTGATCAAGATTTGCCGAGGCCGCGACGGGAACGGCGCGAAACGCATCGTCTTCAGCCTGCCTGCCGACGAGCCTCCCGGCCGCGTCAGCGTGGTCGGCTCGTTCAACAACTGGACGCCGGGCCAGCACCGCCTGCAGTCGCACACCACCGGGCGCCGTTCGGCCACCGTGGAGGTCGCCGCCGGTGTCGCCGTGCAGTTCCGCTACCTCGGGGAGAACGGCTACTGGTTCGACGACCCCGACGACCCGGACGTGCTCGGCCCGGTCGACGGCGCACCGGTCCGGCGGTCGCCGCGCTCGGCGGGTACGGGAGCAGAAGCCTCGCGCTGATCGGGCCCGTCGTCCGCGGTGGCCGGATGCCGACCGGCGCTGCGGTGGAAATCCTCGAGCGCGTCGAGCCGGGCGGTCCGCCGCTGCCAGGCGAGCCAAGTGCCGGTCTGGGTGGCGATTCGTGTCAGCTCGCCCCGCGTCGCCTGACTGGGTTCCTGTCTCGCCCGTGAGCGGTGGGTGGACAGCACACCGACACAGCCGTCCCGGTCGGTCAGCATCGGGGTGCTGTGCACCGTGCGGACCCGTTCGGCGTCGAGCGCGTCGCGCCCCATCGGGTCGAAGATCTCACTTCGGGTGATGTCGGGGATCGACACGGGTTCCCGCGTCGACAACGCGAGGGCACACGCGGTGTTGTCGCCTTCGACGTGGGCGAAATGCGTCACGAACGCCTGCGTGAATCCCCGGGAGACCACGATGTCGAGGCCGCGGCCGCCGGCCGGGACGAGCTGCAGGTCCCCTTGCCGGGTGTCGGCGCGCTCGGCCGACGCGTCGAGCGCCGCCGTCAGCACCTGCGCCAGGTTCGAAGGCCGCTCGGGCAGGAAGGTCAGTTCCGGGCCACGCCGCCAGTCGCGGCGCGGGAACCAGCAGCCGTCGCCGTCGGGGCGGGCGACCGCGAGGAGCGCGGCGGCGAGGTCCGCCACTCCGAGCCCGTGGCGCTCGGCCACCTGGCGCAGCAGCCGCGACGCCACCGTGAGGCTCGGCAGCCGGTAGCGTTCGTAGAGGATGCCGGACGCCTGGTCCAGCGTCTTGAGGGTGCGGGCCGCCGCCGCGGACTCGTGCAGCTGCGCGCGCAGCCGGGTGAGCTCTCGCCACAGCGCCCCGTCGGCGCGCGCGGGAGCGCCGGGAGGCGATTCCGCCACCTCCCGGGCGGCCAGTGCGGCGAGGTCCGCTCGCCGCTGCACACCGAATTTCGCGGACAGGGCCGCGACCTGACTCGCCACGGTGCGTCTGGAGACGTTCAAGGCGTCGGCGATCTCGCCGTCGGTCAGCTGTTGCCCGACCCCGAGCAGGACGGTGCGCTCGCGCGGGGTGAGCAACAATCGCGCGAACCCGTCGGCCGGTGGCGGCATCTTTCCCACTATCGTTGGGTGGCCGCGCGAGGGCAAGGTGCGGTACTCGGTTTGCCGCGTCGGCAGATCGCCCGCGACTCTCGCCGCCCGGCGGCCTCGGAGGCAGGAAGCCATACTGGCGGCATGCGGATCTTGATCACCGGGGGCACCAGCGGTCTCGGGTGGGCGATGGCGAAGGCACTCCGCGCCGACGAACATCACGTCGTGCTCACCGGTCGCGAAGCCGATCGCGCGGCGGCGACCGCGGCCGGGATCGGGGCGAACGGGATCGCGATGGATGTGCGCGACCCGGACTCGGTGCGGGCCGGGCGCGACCGGGTGCTCGCCCTGTTCGGCGGGCTGGACGTGCTGATCAACAACGCCGGAATCGGGATGCGCACGGTCAACCCGCGGTTCCTGACCGAGCCGCAGCCGTTCTGGGAGGTGTCCGAGACCGGGTTCGACGACGTGGTCAGGACGAACCTGACCGGCTACTTCCTCGTCGCGAAGGCCTTCGTGCCCGACCTGCTCGCTTCGCCGAGCGGCCGGATCATCAACGTCACGATGAATCACGAGACCATGCGCCGCGCCGGTTTCGTCCCTTACGGCCCGTCTCGTGCCGGTGCCGAATCCCTATCCCGGATCATGGCCGCCGATCTCGCGGGCACTTCCGTCCGGGTGAACCTCCTGCTCCCCGGCGGCGCCACGGTCACCGGGATGATCCCGGACGGTGCGGTCGACACCTCGAGGCTGCTCCCGGCGGACGTGATGGCCGCTCCGGTGCGCTGGCTGTGCTCGCCCGCGGCCGACCAGGTGCACGATGAACGCATCGTCGCCACCGAGTTCGACGAGTGGCTCCGCCACCGGCGGAGCTGACGCCTTCCACGGTCGGGTGACTCGCCGAACGCGTGTCATCGCCATTGCCGCCGCGCCGGAACCAGGAATCAGAAAAAGCGCGCCGTCGCGTGTACCCGTGACGGCAGCGGGAATCTGAGCGCGGTCAAGGGCACTCGCCGGCTGAGCGTCCGGGACGTGCAGATGCGGATCACCGGCCTGGGGCGAGGAGACCAGAAATGACGGCGAAGATGCGGTTCGCGGAACTGGCGACCGTGGCGGGAATAGGAGTTGCGGGCATCAGCGCGGTGCGGCGCGCGATGTCCGGGCAGCGGAGTGAGGACGACGAAGCCGTGAACAGGTGGCTGGTCGTCACCGTCCTCCGATCGCCGGACGAAGTCGTCGCCGACGGGGCATTGCCCGCGCCGCTCCGGGAACTGGGCGACCTCGTGGAGGTCCAGGTCCGGCCCGCGCCTGGTGACAAGGGCACCGAACTCGCGGCCCGGCTCACCCGCCACGAACCGGCCTCGGCGTTCGCCCGCTTGGAGGGCAAGGACCCGCGCCAGCGGGTGCGTGTCGCGTTGCGCGAGGCCAAATCCCTTCTCGAGGTGGGCGAAATCGTCCACCCCGACGCGCCCGCGACCACCCATCCGGGCCCGCTCGGCCGTCTGCTGAGCCGGGCCACCCACATCGCACAAGGAGAGGGTCGGCTGTGAAGGCGCTGTGCTGGGAAGGAGTCAACGAGGTCCGGGTCGAGCAGGTGCCCGATCCGGAGATCCGCAACAACGGCGACGTGATCGTCAAGGTACGGGCCAGTGCGGCCTGCGGTTCGGACCTGCACCTGCTCGGCGGGTACATCCCGGCCATGCAGGCCGGCGACGTGCTCGGGCACGAGTTCCTCGGCGAGATCGTCGAGGTCGGCCCGGGCGTGCGGAACCGCAAGGTCGGCGACCGGGTCGTCGTGTGCTCGTTCGCCGGCTGCGGCAGCTGCTGGTACTGCACCCACGACCTGTGGTCCCTGTGCGACAACGCCAACACCAACTCGGGCATCACCCAGGCCCTGTGGGGCGCGGACGTGGGCGCCTGCTTCGGCTACTCCCACGCCCTCGGCGGCCTGGCCGGCAGCCACGCCGAGTACATCCGGGTGCCCTTCGCCGACCACGGCAGCTTCCCGGTGCCGGAGGGCCTGGACGACGACCTGGCCGCCGTGTTCGCCTCCGACGCGGGCCCGACCGGGTGGATGGGCGCCGACCTCGGCGGGGTGAAGCCGGGTGACGTCGTCGCGGTGTGGGGTGCGGGGGCGGTCGGGCAGGTCGCCGCTCGCGCCTCGGCGCTGCTCGGCGCCGAGCGGGTGATCGTCATCGATCGCATCCCCGAACGGCTGCGCCAGGCCCGCGAGCACATGGGCGCGGAAACCCTCGACTACACCCGGACCGACGTCGGCGCCGAGCTGCGTGAGCTCAGCGGCGGTCGCGGACCCGACGTGTGCATCGAGGCCGTGGGGATGGAGGCCCACAGCCCCGGCCCCGAGTACGCCTACGACCAGATCAAGCAGCAGCTGCGGCTGCAGAGCGACCGGCCCACGGCGCTGCGCGAGGCCATCATGGCGTGCCGCAAGGGCGGATCGGTGTTCTGCCTGGGCGTGTTCGCCGGCGTGGTGGACAAGTTCCCGCTCGGGGCGCTGATGAACAAGGGGCTGGTCTTCCGCGGCGCCCAGCAGCACGGGCAGCGCTACATCCCCGAACTGCTCGACCGCATCGCCCGCGGCGACCTGCCGACCCGGCACTTCGCGACTCACCCGATGACCCTCGACGAGGGGCCGAAGGGCTACGAGATGTTCAAGCACAAGCAGGACGGCTGCGTGCGACCGGTCTTCCAGTTCTGAGCGGACACCGGGCCTCATCGGCAGTCACCGGCGCCATTCCTTGAGGCTCCGGGTTCGGCGGAAACCGTTCTGCGCTTCGGCTCGGTCTCGATAGCCTGGCACCCATGCCGACCTATCGCGTCCTCGTCCGGGGCAAGTTCGACCGGCCGGCCGGCGCCGTCCGTGAGAAGCTCCTCGCCCGCGCGAGTGACGGGGATCTTTCCGAACTGTCGTTCAGCGAAACCGGGTCGCTCACCTTCCCCCGGCACCTCGGCGGCTTCACCTTCCGGGTGCTGGTCACGGCGGACGACGCGCAGGGCGCGCACGAGCACGCCCAGCTGGTCACCATGGAGCTGCTCGATCGCGAGGGCTACCCGTACCGCGACCTCACCGTCAGCTCGACCTGCCTCGACGACGTCCGGACCGCGCGCCGCTGATGGGCGATACTGCGCCCGTCTTCGAGTTCGCGGACCGGATCGCCGAAGTTGCCGATGGCTCGCGGTTTCACGGGTACCTCCACGTCACCGTTCCGGAGATGCTCACCCGCGATGGCACCACCTACGTCGACATGGTGTTCGCGCGCCCGGACCGTGACCTCCAGTGGCGGTACGAAGACCGCGCGGACCCCGGGACCGCCAGCGCGCAGCAGGAGCTGGCAGCCGCCGAGCTCGACTGGTACGGCGAGCGGTTCAGCCTGCACTGGCTGGACGGCGAGGCCGCCGTGCGGGTTCGGCGCGGTGTGTTCCACCATGGTGGCGAACGCGCGTGAAACCTGCCGATAGGAGCTGACGAGTGCCACGCCTGCACGTCGGGTGTGCGATGTGGACCCACAAAGCCTGGCCCGGGCGGTTCCTCGCGCCCTCCCTGCCCGCCAAGGAACGGCTGCGGGCCTACGCCGGCTGGTGCAACGCCGTCGAAGGGAACACCACCTTCTACGCCACCCCCGCGCGGGCCACCGTCGAGACCTGGGCCGAGCAGACCGGCCCGGACTTCCGGTTCGTGGTCAAGATCCCCAAGGCCGTCACGCACGAGCGCCGGTTCCAGGGGGTCGAGGCCGAGATGCGGGCCTTCCTCGACGCCGTCGAACCGCTCGGTGCGCGGGCCGTCCTGTGGACGCAGGTGCCCGGCTCCTTCGGGCCCGGCGACGTCGACGCTCTCCGCCGCTTCCTGCGGCGGCTTCCCACCGGGCTCCGGCGGGCCGTGGAAGTGCGGCACCCGGACTTCTTCACCGACCCCCGCTCGGCGTCGCTGCTCGAAGACGCTCTTGCCGGTGCCGAGGCCGAATGGGTGCCGTTCGACACCACCGTCTTCTTCGCCCGGCCTCCGGTCAGCGCAGCGGAACAGGAGGCCTGGACCCGGAAACCCCGGCTGCCGCGGCGGACGCGGGCGCTGACCGATCGGCCCGTGGTGCGGTACCTGGGGCGGGACTCCGCCGAGGAGACGGCCGCGGGGTGGGAGCCCTGGGCCGAGGTGGTCGCCGGCTGGCTGCGGGAAGGCCGGTCGCCGACGGTCTTCCTCCACACTCCGGACAACGACGACGCCCCGGCGCTCGCCCGCCGGTTCCACGACGACGTGCGGGCGCTCGTGCCCGGGCTCGACCCGCTGCCCGAACCGGAGCCGGTCGAGCCCGCGACCCTCTTCTGAACCAGGGACCCGGGCGGGGACCAGGGTGTCTCCCTGGGGCGAAGGGCACCCCTGGCGGACCACTCTGAACGTCGAGCGGCGCACCCGCCGCGAAGACACGAGGAGTTGCCGATCATGGACATGAAGCTCGAGGTCGTGGTCCTGCCCGTCACCGACGTCGACCGGACCAAGCACTTCTACAAGACACTCGGCTGGCGCGAAGACGCCGACATCGCCTTCGGGACCTCGCGGGTGGTCCAGCTGACCCCGCCGGGGTCGGCCGCGTCGGTGCACTTCGGCACCGGCATCACCGACGCCGCCCCGGGCTCGGTGCGCGGGACCTACCTGGTCGTCAGCGACATCGAGGCCGCGCGCAAGGAGCTCGCCGGGCTGGGCGTCGCCGTCAGCGAGGTGTTCCACCGGGACGAGACCGGCGCCTTCGCCCCCGGCGTGCACCCCGACCACGGCACGTACGGCTCGTTCGCCTCCTTCAGCGACCCCGACGGCAACACCTGGCTGATCCAGGAGATCACCACCCGGTTCCCGGGCCGCACCTCCGGCGTGACCTACGGCTCCGCCGAGGAGCTGGAGCACGCGCTGAAGCAGGCCGCGGCCGCCCACGGCGAGCACGAGAAGGAGACCGGGCAGTACGACGAACAGTGGCCGGCCTGGTACTCCCGCTACATGGCCGAGCACCAGGACGCCTGACCACTTCCAGGAGAAACGCGATGTCCACGATCCACCTGCGCCAGCTGACCACCGCCTCGCCCGAGCAGTTCCTCGCCGGGCTGACCGACTTCGGGCCGGAGCGCGCGAAGCTGTTCGGGCGCAGCGCGAACGAGTACCTCCGGGTGCACGACCAGGGCCCCGGCCACGCCGACGTCACCGAAGGGTCGGGCGGCATCTGGGAACGCCTGCGCTACGACTGGTCCGACCCCGCCCGGGTCGTCATGACGACCACCGACTCCAACACCTGGGGCGGCGCCTCCGGGCACACCTACACCTTCACCCGGCTGGCGGACGGGACGACGCAGGTCGACGCCGTGGTGGTGCGGGAGGGCAAGAACCTCAAGGGACGGCTGCTCGGGGCCCTGCTCGGCGTCCTGGGCAAGCGGGTCCTCGGCGGGGAGCTGGCGAAGACGGCGCGGGCCATCGAGGCGCGCATCGCCGACAACGCGTGACGCGCCGGCGCGCTGCGCTAGGGTTCGGCTCACCCGGCACGGTCGTCCCGCCGTTGCCGGCGGGCCGTGGGAGGTTGGCATGCCGGGGCGTGCGCCCGCGCTGATCGGCAGGCACGGCGAACGGGCCACGCTCGATCGCCTCCTGGCCGATGCCCGTGCGGAGCGCGGCCGGGTGCTGGTCCTGCGCGGCGAGGCCGGCATCGGCAAGACCGCGCTGCTGGAGTACGCGCACGAGCGGGCGAGCGGCTTCCGCGTCGCGCGCGCCGCCGGCGTCGAGGCCGAGCAGGTGATGGCCTACGCGGGACTGCACCAGCTCTGCGCGCCCTTCCTCGACCGGCTGGACCGGCTCCCCCCACCCCAGCGGGACGCGCTCGGCACGGCGTTCGGGCTGAGCGCCGGCGCCCGGCCGACCCGGTTCCTCGTCGGGCTGGCCGTGCTCACCCTGCTCGCCGAGGTGGCCGAGGACCAGCCGCTGCTCTGCCTGGTCGACGACGTCCAGTGGCTCGACCGGATGTCCGAGGTGGTCCTCACCTTCGTCGCCCGGCGGCTGCTCGCCGAGCGCATCGCGGTCGTCTTCGCGGTGCGCGAGGGCGGCCGCGAGCCCGATCTCGCCGGGCTGCCGGAGCTCCCGATCGGCGGCCTGGAGGAGGCCGACGCGGACGCGCTGCTGGCCTCGGTGCTCAAGGGGCCGCTGGACACCCGCGTCCGCGACCGGATCATCGCCGAAACCCACGGCAACCCGCTGGCGCTGCTGGAACTGCCCCGCACGTGGACCGCGGCCGACGGGGTCGGGGCGCCCGGGCACCTCGCCGGGCGCATCGAACACTGCTTCGTCCAGCAGCTCGAGCCGTTGCCCGCCGACACGCGGCGGCTCTTGCTCGTCGCCGCCGCCGAGCCGCTCGGCGACGCCACGCTGCTCTGGGGTGCGGCGGGCCGGCTGGGGCTCGGTGCCGACCCCGCCGCCGCGGCCGAGGCGACCGGGCTGATCGAGTTCGGCCGCCGGATCCGGTTCCGGCACCCGCTGGTGCGGTCGGCCGTCTACCGGTCGGCGCCGCCGCGGGACCGGCAGGACGTGCACCGGGCCCTGGCCGACGTCACCGACCCGGACCGCGACCCCGACCGCCGGGCGTGGCACCGGGCCCAGGCGACCGTCGCGCCGGACGAAGAGGTCGCGGCCGACCTCGAACGCTCGGCGGGCCGGGCCCAGGCCCGTGGCGGGCTGGTCGCCGCGGCCGCGTTCTTCGAACAAGCGGCGCTGCTGACCCCCGAACCCGCCCGGCGCGCGGACCGCGAACTCGCGGCGGCCACGGTCAAGCGGGACGCCGGCGCGCTCGAAGAGGCGCTCGGCCTGCTGGACTCGGTGGCGGCCGGGCCGCCGGACGCCGGGCGCGCGGCCGAAGTCGAGCGCCTGCGCGGGCAGCTCGCGTTCGACGACCGACGCGGTGGCGACGCGGCCCGCCTCCTGCTGCACGCGGCCGAACGGCTGATCCCGCTCGACGCCGGCCGGGCGCGCGAGACGTACCTGGAGGCGCTGGCGGCGGCGCTGTGGGCGGGCTCGGACCGCAGTGGTCTCGTCGCGGTCGCGGAAGCCACCCGGGCCGCCCCGCCGGCGCCGGTGCCGCCCCGCGCGGTCGACCTCCTGCTGGACGCCCTGGTCACCCGGTTCACCGACGGCTATCGCGCCGCGGCGCCGCTGCTGGCCACGGCGGTGGCGGCGGTCGGCCGCCTGGACGTCGGCGCGGAGGACGCCGGGCGGGTGCTGTGGCTGCTGGGCAACCGGGCCGGCGGCCTGGTCGCCACCGAGGCGGCGGACTTCGCGGCGGCACGGGCGTTCGCCGCGCGTCAGGTGCAGCTGGCGCGGGACGCGGGCGCCTTGGTGCAGCTGCAGTTCGCGCTCAACTTCCTCGCCGTGAACGAGCTGTTGGCGGGCGAGCTCACCGCGGCGGCGGCCTCGGTCGAAGAGGACCGCGCGATCGCCGACGTCACCGGGAACGCGCCGGTCGGCTACGCCGCGATGCTGCTCGAGGCGTTCCGCGGCCGGGAAGCCCAGGCGGCCGAGCTGCTCGACGAGACCGCGCGCCAGGCGTCGGCGCGCGGCCAGCTCCGGCTGGTGACCTTCGCCGACTACGGGCGGGCGGTCCTGTACAACGGCCTCGGCCGGCACGACGCCGCGCTGGCCGCGGCCCGCCGGGTGTTCGAGCACGACGTGCTGGGGTTCCAAGGCCTGGTCACGGCCGAACTGGCCGAGGCGGCCTCCCGGACGGGCGACGAGGAGTGGCTGGCGGCCGCGGCGGTCCGAGCCGCGGAGCGCGCCGAAGGCGCCGGGACGGCGGAAGCGCGGGGGATCGACGCCCGCGTGCGCGCGCTGGGCAGTGCGGAGGCCGACGCCCTGTACCGCGAGTCGATCGCGTGCCTGGAGGGGACGACGCTGCGCGTGGACCTCGCCCGCAGCCACCTGCTGTACGGCGAATGGCTGCGCCGCGAAGGCCGCCGCGTCGACGCCCGGGCGCACCTGCACACGGCCCACGAACAGCTGGCCGCGATGGGGCTGGCGGCGTTCGCCGACCGGGCCCGGCGCGAACTGCAGGCCACCGGTGAAACGGCGCGGAAGCGCACGGCGGAACCGACCGGCGAGCTGACCGCGCAGGAGTTCCAGATCGCCCGGCTGGCGGCGGAGGGGTATTCGAACCCGGAGATCGGCACCCGGTTGTTCCTCAGCCCGCGCACGGTCGAATGGCACCTGCGCAAGATCTTCACCAAGCTCGGGATCAGTTCACGCCGTCAGCTCCGGGACGCGGCTCTCGTGGGCGCATGAGCCCGGACTGGGCCGCGAAGCCGGAGCGGAACGCCTGCGGCGCGTCATCGAGGGGTGATGGCCCTCGCTCGCCGGCAGATGCAGGCCCACCCCGGCCGGGGTGGCAGCGGGCTGCGGGCCGTGGCCTGGCACCGGAGGACGCGCGCTGACGGGTGTCATTCCCCCGGCTCGTAGCGGAATTCGCGCAGGGTCACCGTTCCGGCGAGTGCCTCCACGCCGATCATGCGGCCGGTGAAGCCCGCCGCGACCTCCGTCGACAGGTAGCGGCCGTCGAACGCGCCGAGGACGTGGTCCTGCTCGCCGAGCACGGACAGCTCGACCAGGTCCGGCTCGGTGACTTCCCGCAGCGGGCCCGAAGGTTCCGGCCGGAGCGCCCGGATCCTCAGTGACACCACCGATCCGGCCGCGACTTCGGTGATCGCCTGCACCACCGGGCCGATGGCGAGCGTGGCCGTCACCTTCGTGCCGTCCGCGGTGAGGCCGTACCAGTGCCGGTCGTCGATGCGGACCACGAACACGGCCGTGCCGCGGGAAACGTCCAGGTCGGCCACGGCCGTCCAGTACTCGTCGAGGGCCCGGGTCAGCAGCGGGCGGCCCGGGGTGAGGGCCAGCTCGCCCCGGCGGACCGGGCGCGCGAACGTCCCGGGCCCGGCGCCCGGGGCCACCCAGCGCGGGTGGAGCTCGGCGAAGTCGTCGATGAAACCGTTGTCCGCCTTCGGGACCGGGAACCGGTCCTCGGCCACCACCGGCCAGCCGGCCACCCAGTCCACGCCGGCCAGGAACGTCTCGCGGCCGTTGACGTGGAACTGCGGTGTCTTGCCGCGCGGCCGGACGCCCAGGTACACCATCGCCCAGCTGCCGTCGGCGCACTCGACCAGGTCGGCGTGCCCGGTGTTCTGCACCGGGTGGGTGGTGCTGCGGTGGGTCAGGACCGGGTTCGCGGGCGCCGGCTCGTACGGGCCCTCCAGCGTGCGGGCGCGGGCGATGGTGACGGCGTGCCCGCGTTCGGTGCCGCCCTCGGCGAGCAGGAGGTACCACCAGCCGTCGACGCGGTACAGGTGCGGGCCCTCGGGTGCGGCCAGCCCGGTTCCGTTCCACAGCAGCCGTGGCTCGGCCAGCACCGCGCCCGTCGCCGGGTCGATCGGGACGCTCGCGATGCCCGGCAGGTCCGGCCGGAACGACGCCCAGGTGAGGTGGCAGCCGCCGTCCTCGTCCCAGCACAGGTCCGGGTCGATGCCGGTGGTGCCGGGCACGTGGACCGGGTCGGACCACGGACCGGCCGGGTCCTCGGCCGTCACGATCAGCTGCCCGTGGTCGTCGAGGATGTTCGTGGTGACCAGGTAAAACCGGCCGTCGTGGTGCCGCAGCGTCGGCGCGAAGACGCCGGTGTTCGCGGCGCCCTCGCTCGGCGGCAGCTGGCTCGGCCGGGTCAGCGCGTGCCCGACGAGCTCCCAGGTGACGAGGTCGGTGCTGCGCCGGATCGGGACGCCCGGCACGTATTCGAAACTCGAATTCGCCAGGTAGTACGTGTTCCCGACCCGGCAGATCGACGGGTCGGGGTGGAACCCCGGGACGATCGGGACCGTCATCGCTGTCTCCTCACGGGTGCCCGCCGCCGTCCGCGGCGGGCACCCGCGGGGAGGTCAGGCGTTGCAGTTCTTGTTGCGGTTGATGCAGTTGACGACCTGGTTCATGATGCTCTGCGACATCACGTTCGCGAAATCGTCGTGGTCGGACAGCGGATTGTGCTTTTCGGACGGGAACGAGTCCACTTTGTACTGCTTCTTGACCTGGATGTCGTGCGGGATGTCGTAGACCAGCGTGGTCCGCAGCTGCGGCACCGCCTTGAACCCGGCGGCGCAGCGGCCGCTGCCGTCGGGGAACACGATGTGCGTGCGGTGGTTGGCGCTGTCGGTGTTCTGGCCGTCCCAGCAGCTCGGGAAGTCGTGGATCCGCTCCACCTTGCTGCCTTCGGGGCAGATCGGGTACTTGTCGGTCAGCCGGTTCTCGAAGCCGGTGCAGGTCCACGCGGCGCGGGTGTTCTTGGTGCCGTTGATGGACGGCTTGGCGTCACCGCTGAGCGCGCGCAGGAACTTCGGCATCGCGACCACCTTGCCCGCCGCGCTGCCGCGGAAGGTGATGCCCACCTTCACCGGGCGCTGGATCACCCCGTCGTTGTCCGGCAGCTCGTTGTTGGCGTCCGGGCCGGGCAGCGGCGGTGTCGCCGTCGCACCGCCGTTGTTGTTCGCCTGGCCGAGACTGCACGGCGCGAGGGCGTCGAGGCCCTGGGGCTTGGCGGCGGTGCGGCCGATGGCGATGGCCATGCGGTCGATGGTGGCGACCCGCTTGTCCTTGAGCGGCCCGAGGATGGCGTTCTGGACGAAGTTCGGGCCACCCTGGCCCTGCGTGCTGACCAGCCGCTGGTTGGCTTCCTGGATCTGCGTGGTGAGCAGTTGCAGGTTGCGGTCCACTTCGGCCTTGGCCGACGCCGGGATCGCGGGCAGCTTGCTCGCCACGTCCGGGCAGGTGATCTGCGGTACCGCACCGCCGGGGGCGCCGCCGCCGTTGCTCGCCGGGTTGCCGCCGGTACCGGCCTGCTCCTTGAGCTTGCAGGGGGCGAGGACGCCGAGACCCTGCGGTTTGGCGGCGGTGCGGCCGATCGCGATCGCGATGCGGTCGATGGTGGCGATGCGTTTGTCCTCGAGCGGCCCGAGGATGGCGTTCTGGACGAAGTTGGGGCCGCCCTGACCGCGCGTGCTGACCAGCCGCTTGTTCGCCTCGTCGATCTGCGTGTCGAGCAGGTCGAGGTTGCGGTTGACCTCGGCCATCGCCGAGTCGGGCACGTCGGGCAGCCGGCTGGCGACGTCCGGGCAGGTGATCACCGGGGACGCGGCGGCCTGGGCCGCCTGGTCGCGGTCGCTGTCCGCGGACTTGGCGGGCGGATTCTTCTCGTCGTCTCCGGTGTCGATACGGACAACCGGCCAGAAATAGGCGGACTTGTCGCCGTTTTTGCACGTGGTGCCGGCGGCTTCGAGGCTCTTGTTGTTCGAGTCCGCGTTCGACGAGAGGTTGCCGACGTAGTCGTGCAGGTGCTGGGCGCCGTTGTGCACCCCGGGCTGCGCGACGAAGTTGTCCGGGTTGAAGTGCTGGTTCTCGTTGCGGCCGCAGTCCACGGTGAACGTGCCGGTGGACGCGCCGCGCGCGTTCGCGGGCGCGAAGTTGTTCGGCTTCACCTTCAGGATGTCGATGTAGAGCGACGGATCGGCCGGATCGGCGCTGGCCTGGTCGGACGCGCCGAAGGTGGTTGCCACCGCGATGCCGCCGGCGGCAAGGGCCAGTGCCGTGACGCCGGTGGCGATCTTGGTTCGTCGGGAGATGCGGTGCTTTCCCGCGTTTCCGGGCATGACGTGACTCCGTGGGGTTCAAGGGGAAGAGAATCCACTGGCCCGACACCAGTGGCGCGGTTCTCTGTTAGCGATAACAATGTCCGCCTTGTGAAAAGCTGACCGATTCTTTCCGGGAGCTCAACGAGGGGCGGGCACGGGCGTAATCGTGACCCGTGCCCGCCCCGTTGTCCAGTGCTTCGTCGCGTGAGGAAAGAGTTCGGAAATGTGGTGAACCGCAATGAACCGGGAGCCGTGTAGCTCGGTGAGGCGCGGAGTGCGCCGGTCAGCTGTCCAGCATGGTCAGGCTCGGCGTCTCGCCTGGTCCGACCGGGAAGTAGGCGAGGAAGGTGACGCCGTCGCCTTCGGGGTCGAACCGGGCGATCCGCGCCGATTCGGGCTCGTGGAAGACGTCTCCGGCGGTGAGCACGGTTTCGGGTTCGCCTTCGATCTGGTAGACGGCCGAACCCGTTTCGATGCTGCCGAACACCGGTCCGTTGTGGACGTGCAGGCCGAGGTGCTCACCCGGGGCGATGGTGATCCGGCGGATTTCGACGTGATCGATGACGCGCGGCGCCGGGAGCTGCTGGTCCAGCAGCAGGGTGCGGGTGAGGGCCGGGACGGCGGCGGGCTCGCCCTCGCCCGCCGGGTCACCGAGCTCGGTCGGCGTGCCGTCGGCGGGCAGCTCCTCGATGGCCAGGTGGGTCAGCGAAGTCGTGTCGGTGGCGCCGTGCCAGTGCCACTCGCCGGCGGCGACGCGGACGGTGTCGCCCGGCCGGATCAGCTGGGCCGCGCCGCCGCGGCGCTGGACGTACCCGGTGCCTTCGGTGACGACCAGGACCTGGCCGAGCGGGTGCCGGTGCCAGCGGGTGCGCGCGCCGGGGGCGAACTGGACGCGGTCGACGCGGGTCCGCGACGGGCCTTCGGGGACGGCGAGCGAGGTGACCCAGGCGCTGCCGGTGACCGCGTCGGCGGGGGCGGCGGTACTGGTGGCCGGGACGCGGCGGACGTGCACGGGGTTCTCCTGGGTCAGTGGGCGGCGAGCAGGGCGAGCACGCCGGAAACGGCCTGGTCGAACGGTTCGGGGGAGCCGGCGGCGCGAGCGAGCACGTACCCGCCCTGCAGGACGGCGACGATCGTGGCGGCCAGCGCCGCGGTGTCCAGGGAGGCGGGCAGCTCGCCCGCGTCCCGGCCTTCGCCGAGCACCTCGGCCAGCCGGGCGCGCAGCCGGGTGAGCGTCTCGTCGACCGGGGCGCGCAGGACCGGGTCGGCGACGATTTCGGGGTCCTGGGTGAGCCGTCCGATGGGGCACCCCTTGAGCACCTCGCGCTCGCGCCGCAGGTAGGCGGTGATGCGCTCGACGGCGGTGCCGGGCGTGCGCAGCTGCGCCTCGGCGGCGGCCAGCAGTTCCTCGGCGCTGCGCTGCACGGCGGCCAGCGCGAGGTCCTTCTTGCCGGCGAAGTGGTGGTACATGCTGCCCTGGCCGGCGCCGGCCCGCTGCTGGATGGCCTTGGGGCTGGTGCCGACGTAGCCGCGTTCCCACAGCAGCTCGCGGGCGCTCTCGACGAGCTGGTCCCGGGTTCCCATGGGCCAGACTGTACATACTAGTAGGTACAGAATCAACGTTGTCACACCTTCCCGCCGGGCGGTGTCTTGAGGCCGGACACCGTTCGAGAGGAGACCGTCATGGACCTGGCCCTGTGGCTCGCGGCCGGCCTGCTCGCCGTCGTGGCGCTGACCGGGGGCGTCAGCAAGGCGTTCGTGCCCCGGGAGAAACTGGCGGCGGCGCCGGGTGGGGAATGGACCACGGACGCGGCGCCCGGCTTCGTCAAGGGCCTCGGCGTGCTGGAGCTGCTCGCCGCGCTCGGCCTGGTCCTGCCGGCGGCGACCGGGATCGCGCCGGTGCTGGTGCCGGTGACGGCCGGGTGCTGGGTGCTGCTGATGGTGGGTGCGATGATCATCCACGTCCGGCACGGCGGTGCCGGGTTCGCCGTGCTGAACCTGGCCTACCTGGCCGTCGCGGCGTTCGTCGCCTGGGGCCGGTTCGGACCGGTGCCGGCATGAGCGGGGGAGACGTCGTGACGGAAGCCTTCGTGGCCCACCGGAACCTGCTGTTCACGGTGGCGTACGAGATGCTCGGCTCGGCGGCCGACGCGGAGGACGTCCTCCAGGAGACGTGGCTGCGCTGGGCCGAAGCCGACCACGAGGCGGTGCGCGACGAGCGCGCGTACCTGGTCCGCATCACGACCCGGCTGGCGCTCAACCGGCTGCGCACGTTGAAGCGCCGCAAGGAGGCGTACGTCGGGCCGTGGCTGCCCGAGCCGCTGCTGACGGCGCCGGACGTGGCCGAGGACGTCGAGCTGGCGGAGAGCGTTTCGATGGCGCTGATGCTGGTCCTCGAAACGCTGGCGCCGACCGAGCGCGCGGTGTTCGTGCTGCGCGAGGTGTTCGACCTCGGCTACGACGAAATCGCCGAGGCGGTGGGGAAGACCCCGGCGGCGGTCCGGCAGATCGCGAGCCGGGCCCGCCGGCACGTGGACGCCCGCCGGCCGCGTGAGGTGGTGTCGGCGCGGGAGACCCGGGCGGTGCTGGAGTCGTTCCAGCGCGCGTTGGAGGGCCGCGACCTGCAGGGGCTGCTGGACTTGCTGGCACCGGACGTGGTCCTGCTGAGCGACGGAGGTGGAGTCAAGCAGGCCGCCCTGCGCCCGGTGTCCGGCGCGGACAAGGTGACCCGCTTCATCATCGGCGGCATCGGCAAGGCGGCGGTGGAGCTGACCGGCGCACCGGTGGTGGTGAACGGCAAGCCGGCACTGGCGATGCACGTGGACGGCGCGTTCGACGGGATCATGGCGGTCCGGGTGGAAGGGGGGCGGATCAGCGGGCTGTACTTCGTGCGGAACCCGGAGAAGCTGACGCGGGTGGAGTCGGAGACGCCGCTGACCCTGCGGTGAGACCGGCGGTGTGCTTCCCCGCACGCCGCCGGTTCCCCGTCACCCCAGGCGCTTGGCCCACTCCTCGAACGCGCTCACCAGCTCCTCCGGCGCCCCGGTCTCCCGCAGCCGGCCGGTCTCGGCCTCGATGTAGTGCCGGTACAACGGCACCAGCCCCGCCGCCAGCTCCGGCTCCACCTCGGCCGCCTCCAACGGGTGCCCCGCTCGGACCTGCTGTGCCAACCGGACCAACGATGTCCCCGGGGCGTCGGCCAGCCCCAGGTACCACTCGATCGCCTCGTCGTTGTTCGCCGCGCGGCCGGTCGGTGTCGTTCCCGAATACAGGAACCGGACCGGGAACAGCACCGCCTTCGTGAACCACACCTTGTCCACCAGCAGGCGCTTCGGCGTCCGGAACTCCGCCGTCACCTCGTCCGTCGCCAGGACCGCGATCGCGAAGCCCGCGCTCTCCAGCAGCAGCTCCCGCGCCTGCGGGCGGGCGATCTCGGCGCGGACGTCCGTGCCGGTCAGCACCCGGCCGTCGTCGGCGAGCTGGAGGCGGTCCAGTGCCGGGAAACGGCCGTCGTCGCGGCCCTCGCGCAACGCCGGCAATGAGGCCCAGAACACCGATAGCTTGCGGTGCAACGGGCTTCGCTCCTGCAGGTCCGCCGTCGTACTCTCGACCGACGAGCGCGTGTCGTCGCCCGTTTCGGTCAGGACCAGGGCCAGGTCGATGTCGCTCGCCGCTGCCGAGTAGCCGCCGTAGGAGAGGCTGCCCAGCAGGTACGCGCCGATCAGGCGCTCTCCCAACGCTTCCTGGTACGCGCCGGCGGCCTCGAGGGCGATTTCCCGGGCCGCGGCTTCCGGTTCGGTTGTCGTCACGCAGCCACCGTATCGCGGCGGGCGCACTCGGCGATGCGGTCGGACACCACGCCGATCACCTGCCACGCCCGGTCCAGCACCGTGATCGCCGCCTCCGGGGTCCAGTCTGTGCGCCGCCGCAGCACTTCGTAGCCCATCTCCAGGTGTTCGACGTCGGCTTCGTCGTGCAGCTCGAAGTACTCGTCGTCGGGGAACGCCTTCGTGCCGGCCTGGCTGAACGCCAGGCTGCCCGCCTCCAGGGCCAGGTGCGCCAGCACCGCGCGCTGCACGCCGGGCAGGATCGCGAACTGGTCGACGAACCAGGACGCGCCCATCTCGATCACCGGGTCCCAGACCAGCTCCCGGTCCTCCGCGCGGCTGCGGGCCAGGATCTTGTCGTGGCCGACCTCTTCGGCCTGGTGCTCGCACGCGAGCGCGCGCAGCTCGGGGTCGCTCTCGAAGGTCACCCGCGCGCTGATCATCCGCTGGAACGCGTTCGACCACGGCTGCAGGTAGGTGAGCACCGCCTTCTTCGTCTCGGCGGTGGTGCTTTCGTCGGTCAGCAGCCGGATCAGGTCCGACCCCTCGTACTCCCGCTGCCGCTGCTCGTTGTGGCGGGCAACGCGCTCGACGTCCTGCTCGGTCACGATCTGCTCCTTCCGGTCGGGGTCATCCGAGATCGACGGGCGAGAGGGGGGACGGCGGCGGCCGGTCGTAGACGGGGAGGCGGAAGTAGGTGGTCACGTCGCCGGGCCGGCCCGCGGCGCGGAAGCTCACCAGCTCCAGGACGCCCTTGCCCTCGCTCAGCGGCCCGGGGGCCAGCGCGGCGGCGAGGGTGCGGAACCGGCCGGGGTCGACGCCCTGGTCGTGCAGCAGCGCGGCCGTGCGCTCCACGGCTTCGCCGTCGTCGGGCACCAGCGCGGGCATCCTCAAGTACGTCGTGGACTCGGCGGCCCGGTCCACGCCGGAGCGGAACGCCAGGCAGCTCAACGCCGCCTCGCCGGCGTCGGGACGTTCGCCGGCCAGCGTCCGGTACGCGGCCAGCGCCCGCTCGGAGTCGTGGTGCAGTGCCACCGCGGCAACGCGCTCGACCTGGGCGAGGCCGGCGTCGTGGTTGCGGTAGTAGATCTTCACCCGGGCCTGGGCTTCGTCGGTCAGGTCGACGGCGAAGAACTCGATCTCGCGCTCGCCTTCGACAGTTTCGACGCGGCGGCGGGCGTCGGCCCACGCCCGGGCCAGGCCGAGCCGGGCCATCGCGTCGGTCACCGCGGCCTCGCGGTGGGTGTGCGGCCAGGAGTACAGCCCGAAGTACGTCTTGTGGACCACGCCGGACGGAGGCCGCCAGGCGATCGAATGCCACAGCGGCGCCGGGGTCGGCCGGCCCGCGCGCGGGGTGAACGTCTCGCGGACGTGGTCGAGCCGACGGCTGCGGAAAACGCTCTCACCAGGCCAAACCACGTCGTGGCCGAGGCTGTCGAACAGGATGCGCAGCTCCGGCTGCGCGCCCGACCAGTTGACCGACATCTCGGCCGGGAAGCCGTCGTCCGCCACATAGGACGGCTGGGCGGGTGCGGAGCCGATCCGCTCGTGCGCCCACGGCGGCAGCAGGGACCGCAGCATCCGGGTGGTCCGGACGGACTGTTCCACCGGGACGTCGAGCGCCTCGCACGCGGTGGCCCACAGTCCACCCAGGAAGTCGCCGAAGAGACGACCCTGTGCCGGGTAGTTTTCCCTTATATATTCAGGGAATTCCGGCGCGCGACTCGTCACGAGCGGATGCTATCAGTTGGATGCTTGCTCAACTAAAAATCTGCACCCGGGTGGTCCAGTCAATTGCGCCATGTGGGTACGCCGGTGTCCGCCGCGGGCACGCAGGGCCACAGCGGACACCGGCGGTGTCCTGTCCGGACAAAACCGGACAACGCGCAGCTCAGACCCGGGCGGCCGGGACCACCGTCATGGCGTGCTTCACGAGCCGGATCAGGGCGAGCTTGCTGGAGTCGCGGTCGCGTGCGTCACACATGACGATCGGCACACGGTCCGGGACGACCAGCGCCTCGCGGATCTCCTCGGGGGTGTAGCGCGGCGCGTTGTCGAAGCAGTTCACCGCCACGACGAACGGGATCTTCCGGCGCTCGAAGAAGTCGATCGCGGCGAAGCTGGTCTCCAGCCGCCGGGTGTCGACCAGCACGACCGTCCCGATCGCGCCGCGGGCCAGGTCGTCCCACATGAACCAGAAGCGCGCCTGGCCCGGCGTCCCGAACAGGTACAGCACGTGCCGCGGCGAGATGGTGATCCGGCCGAAGTCCAGCGCGACCGTCGTGGTCGTCTTCCGCTCGACGCCGGAGAGGTCGTCGACGCCGGCGCTCGCCTCGGTGAGCACCTCTTCGGTGGTCAGCGGCGGGATCTCGCTGACCGAACCGACCATCGTGGTCTTCCCCGCGCCGAAACCGCCCGCGATGATGATCTTGACCGGCGTGGGGACCATGTCCGCCCCCGTGCCGTCAGTACTTGATGAGGCCATCGAGAACCGCCTGGAGTGTTTCGAGGTCCGGCGACTGCGCCGGGTGGTGGGCAGGGGACCGCGTGATGACGAGTCCGCGTTCGATCAGGTCGCCGACGAGCACCCGCACGACCCCCAGCGGGATCTTGATGTAGACGGCGATCTCGGCGATCGACACCGGGTGGCGGCACAGCTGCACGATCGCGTTGTGCTCCGGGCCCAGCCCGGCCGGCTCCTGCTCCGAGCGCAGGGTCATCACCTGCGTGGACAGGTCCAGCCGTGCGGTACCGGCCGGTGTCCGGCCGCTGGTGATCGTGTACGGCCGGACCAGCGGCCCGGCGGCCTCGTCGTACCAGCCGTCGTCGACACTCATGTGGCCTCCCGCAGCACCGACGCCGCTTCTCGCGGCGCGGACGCCATGTAGTCGCCGACGCGCTTGACGAGCCGGCTCATCTCGTAGGCGATCATTTCGACATCGACGTTGTCCGCGGCCAGCACGGCGAGGCAGGCACCCTGACCGGCGGCGGAGACGAACAGGTAGCCGCGCTCCATCTCGATCATGTTCTGCAGCACCGGGCCGCGGTTGAACTGCTTGCTCACCCCTTGGCGAGGCTCTGCAGGCTGGAGGCGATGGCCGAAAGCTGGTCCGAGTCGTCCTTGCTCATCCCGGCCGACTTGCCGATCAGCAGCCCGTCGGCGGACAGCACGATGGCGTTCTGCGCGCCGACCACGCGGTTCACCATGTCGTCGAGCAGCCAGTTGAGATCGGGTTTGGGGTTCCCGTACTCGTTCATTCGACTTCAGACCCTGACTTTCCTGTGTGGACTTTCCGTGTGTGTGGGGCCGGGGAACTACGAGTTGTCGTCCGGTCCGCCGCGGCCGCGGCGGGTGCCCTTGTGGAACGCCGCGAGCGTGCGCGCGGTGCCTTCACCCGGGGCCACGACGTCGTCGGCGCTGTCATCGGGTTCGTTCTCGAGCTGGGCGACGAGGTTCTGCTGCGGCTCCCGCCGGGGCAGCCGGGGCCGGTCGTCGGTCGGCTTGAGCTCCGCCGCCGGGCTCGCGGTCACCGGTTCCGGTTCCGCCGACGGCACCGACGGGAGGGCGTCGGGCGGGGTGAGGGCGCGTGCCGGGTACGGCCTCGGCTTGGTGTCTCGCTTCATCGGGATCTGACCGCTGAACGAGGAGGGCGTGTCCATCGTGCGGAGCGAGCTTTCTGCCGCCTGCGGCGCCGGGGCGCCCACCGGGGCGAGGACCGCGGTGGTCTCGGCCGGGCTGGACTCGGGGCCGTCGGCCCGGTCGGCGTCCTCGCCGGCCAGGTGCTGGGTGGGGATGAGGACGGTGGCGCGCAGGCCGCCGTAGCGGGACGGGTCGAAGGTGACGGTGATGCCGAGCCGGTCGGCCAGCCGCGCGACCACGAACAGGCCGAGGCTGGAGTCGGCGCGCAGCGCCATCGCGTCGAATTCGGGGGCCTCGGCCATCATCCCGTTCGCCCACTCGCGGACGCCGTCCTTCATGCCGAGCCCCTGGTCCGACACGTCGACGACGACCCCGCGCGCGACCATCCGGCTGGTCACCTCGACCGGCGAGCCGGGCGGCGAGAACGACGTCGCGTTGTCGACCAGCTCGGCGACCAGGTGGATCGTGTCGGCCACCGCGGCGCCGACGATCGCGACGTCGGGCACCTGCTCGACCTGGACCCGGGCGTACTGCTCGGTTTCCGAGACGGCCGCGCGCAGGACCTCCATCAGCGGCACCGGCTTGCGCCAGCGGCGGCCCGGCTGCTTGCCGCCGAGGATGATCAGGTTCTCGGTGGTGCGGCGGGCGCGGGCGGCGAGGTGGTCGAGCTGGAACAGCGCCGCCAGCTGCGTCGAGTCGTCCTCGCGCGCTTCCATCTCGTCGAGGATCTGCAGCTGCTGGTGGACGAGGACCTGGTTGCGGTGCGCGATGCCGAGGAACACGTTGTGCACACCGCTGCGGGCCTTGGCCTCGCTCGCCGCGGCGTTGACGGCGGTCAGCTGGGCGACGTTGAACGCCTCGGCCACCTGCCCGATCTCGTCGCGGCCGTGGTCGAGCCGGGGGAGTTCCTGCTGCAGGTCGACGGGTTCGCCGCTCTTGAGCCGCTCCACGATGTCCGGCAGGCGGTTGCGCGCGAGGTCGAGCGAGTCGTTGCGCAGCCGCGCGAGGCGCGTCATCAGCGCGCGGTCGACGAGCGAGCGCGACACCCGGACGGCGACGATGATCGCCGCCAGCGACGCGAGCAGGGCGACGATGCTGCCGATGATGACGTTGCGCAGCTGGGCGTCACCGGCGTCGATCGCGGCGGCGGAAACCTTGTCCGCCTGGGTGATCGCGAGGTCGTTGAGGCTCTGGGCGACCTGGGTCGTGGCGTTCTGCCAGTCCGTTTCGGACACCGGCACGGAGTTCTGCTCGCCCGTCGACCACGGACCGCGCTTGACGAGCGCCTCTTCGGCCGTCGCCAGCTGGCGCCAGGCCGTGCTGGTGGCCAGCGCCTGGTACTTCTGGCGGACGCCGGGGTCGAGGAACGGCTCGATCTGGGCCAGCTGCGTCCGGTAGAGCCCGGACAGCTGCGCGAACTGGGCGAAGTCGTCGGGCGCGAACGTCCCGGCGGAGAAGGCGGTGGAGACCAGCGACGTCTCGCGCGACATCATGTCGCCGGCGCGGAACACCGACGTCGCCGTGATGCCGCCGGTTGCGGCCTCGGCGTCGGGGACGATCCGCGCCTGGGTGTCGAAGAGGTTGGACGCGGTGTCCATCACGCCGTTGTAGTAGGAGTTGACCTGGGCGCGGTCGATGCTGCGGAAGCTGATCTGCGAGCGCAGCACGGGCAGCTGGTCGAACTGGGCCTTCAGCGCGTTCACCTTGGACGCGATCTCGTCCGGCGCGTTCGAGATCGTCGCGGCGAAGGCGTCCTTCAGCGCGGCCAGCTTTTCGTCGGTGGCCCGCTGCTGCTGCTGGAGGCGGGCCGGGCCGAGCGCCGGGTCGTCGAGGTACTGCAGGGCGGACTGGCGTTCCTTCTGGAACTCGGCCAGCGCGGTGGCCGCCGGGATCGAGACCTCACGGACGGAAGCCGCGACCAGCCGGACGTAAACACCGTTGAAGAGGAAGTAGGACGAGACCGCGATCCACAGCACCAGCAACGTCACGCTGGGAATGAGAACGGTCCTGGTCAGCCTTTTGCGGATCGACTTGTCGTACGGCTTGTCCGACTCGTCCCTGGGGTCTTTGTTCAGCACGGCGGTTCACGAACTCCTGAGTGACGGTCGGCGAGGAAAGGGGACCCGGACGAGGAAGCGGACACGACGATGGGACACAGCGGCCGCCGTCACCCGTCTTCGCCTCACCCTCCGTGTTGCCGCGGAATCGATCAGGGTCCGTTTTTTACCACGAACCCCTGACCCCTGTTCGGTGCGACCCGGCTTGCGGACACTCGTCCGCCCTCCGGCGAACGGTGTTTACTCAGCGTTCGGAGACGATCACCGGCATTTCCTCAGGTACTGGCGCTGTCGGCTATTCGGGGATGCTGATCGCTGCGCTGAACGGGTGAAAGTGAATTCCGCCGGTTCGGCGCGTGCAGTGCTTCGCGGCGGAGGAAAAAGGGGAACGGACGGTGCCTGGAAGTGCTCGCCACGGCGGGATGTGCGCCACCGGGTACCACGCTGCGTCGCTTTACATCGGGCGAAGTATTGTCAATTAAGCTGGACGTCGGTTACCGTCTTGTCAACTCAACCGCCAAGGAGGGTGTGATGAGCGAAGCGACCGGGACCGTGGCCGCCGGCTCCACCGAACGGTGGCGCGATCGCAAGCGGTACCTCTGGCTGATCGGCCTGGTCGTGCCCTCACTGGCGTTCCTCGCCATCGGGCTGCACGCCGCCACCGGGTGGGGTGGCTGGTTCTGGATCGGGCCGGTCGTGATCCTCGTGATCGTGCCGCTCGTCGACCTGGTCGCCGGGCTGGACCGGAGCAACCCGCCCGACGACGTCATCGCGCGGCTGGAGAACGACCGCTACTACCGCTGGATCACCTTCGCCTTCCTGCCCGTCCAGTACCTCGGCTTCGCGGCGGCGTTCTGGCTGATCGCGCGGGGCGAGCTCACCGTCGTGGACAAGATCGGGCTCGCCGTCTCCATCGGGTGCGTCGGCGGGATCGGCATCAACACCGCGCACGAACTGGGCCACAAGAAGGAAAGCCACGAGCGCTGGCTGTCGAAGATCGCGCTGGCCCAGAGCTGGTACGGGCACTTCTACATCGAGCACAACCGCGGCCACCACGTCCGCGTCGCCACCCCGGAGGACCCGGCGAGCAGCCGCGTCGGGGAAAGCTTCTACCGCTTCTGGCCGCGGACGGTGGCCGGCTCGCTGAAGTCCGCGTGGCGGCTGGAGCGCAAGCGCTACGCCCGGCGCAACCGCCACCCGTACCGGCTCGGCAACGACGTCGTCAACGCCTGGCTGATGTCCGCGGTGCTGTGGGCGGCGATGGTCGCCTGGCTCGGCGCCGGCATCCTGCCCTACCTCGTGATCCAGGCCGTGGTCGGCTTTTCACTGCTGGAGGTCGTGAACTACATGGAGCACTACGGCATGCTGCGGCAGCGGGTCGGCGCGCCCGGGCGGCGCCGGTACGAGCGGGTCGATCCCAGTCACAGCTGGAACTCGAACAACATCGCCACCAACGTCCTGCTCTACCACCTGCAGCGGCACAGCGACCACCACGCCAACCCGACGCGGCGCTACCAGACGCTGCGCGACTTCGCCGAGTCGCCGGTGCTGCCCACCGGGTACGCCGGGATGATCCTGCTCGCGCTCGTCCCGCCGCTGTGGCGCCGGGTGATGGACCCGCGGGTGCTCGCCCACTACGACGGTGACATCTCGCGCGCCAACATCCAGCCCGGCAAGCGCGCGAAAGTGCTGGCCCGCTACGGAACCCGCGTCACGGCGGTCGCGCCGGAGCTCGCCGACACCCGCGGCGACGCCACCGAAGGCGGCATGTGCCCCGGCTGCGGCTACGTCTACGACGAGCGGCGCGGCGACCCGCGGGAGGGCTTCCCGGCCGGCACGCCGTGGGCGGCGATCCCGGACTCGTGGTGCTGCCCGGACTGCGGCGTGCGCGAGAAGATCGACTTCGTCGCGCCGGGGCGGGTGGGCCCGGCCGCGGCGGGCACGACCTAGAATGCCGATCATGAGCAGGGCGGTTCCGGTGCCGGCGGAAGGTGGTCAGCACCGGCAGCCGATCATCGCCGCGGCGATCGAGCTGACGGCGCGGTCCGGCTGGCCGGCCGTCACGATGGCGCGGCTGGCCGAGCTGGCCGGGGTCAGCCGTCAGACGGTGTACAACGAGATCGGGTCCAAGCCCGCGCTCGCCGACGCGATGGTGGCGCACGAGCTCGACCGGTTCCTCTCGGCGGTCGGCGCCGCGTTCGACCGCCACCCGGACGACCTGGTCGAGGCGATCTACGACGCGGTCCGCGCGGTCCTCGAGCTGGCCGACGACAACACGCTGCTGCGCGCGATCGCCTCCGCCACCCACGGCACGGCGCCGGAGCTGCTGCCGCTGCTGACGACCGACGCGAGTGCGCTGCTCGCCCGGGCGAAGGCGGTGCTGGCCGCCCGGGTGGCGGCGTACCGGCTTCCGCTGGCCGAGGACCAGGTCGAGGTGGTGATCGACCTGGTCGTCCGCGCGGTGCTCAGCCACGTGATGCAACCGTCGGACACCCCGGCCCGGACGGCGGACGCCCTGGCCTGGGTCGTCGCCCGCGTCCTCGGCGTGACGGCGAACCCCCCGCTGCGGCACACGTAGGCGCCGATCTGGCGGGGTGCCTCACCCGCGATCGGCCAAGCCCTTCCCAGGCAAGGGACTCGATGCCTGCCGCGGTGGTCGGAGGCGGACAGGTCCGCCGCGGCGGCACACGTAGGCGGGACCCCCCTTCAGCGCACGAGCCTCAGCGCAGCCCGTGCCGGTCCAGCCAGGAGGCGATCTCCGCCGCGATCTCCTTCGGGCGGTCCTCCTGCGCGTGGTGTCCCGCTTCCCCGCAGGCGACCACGTCGAGCGCGGCGATGTGCTCCGCGCACCACTGCGCCATCTTCTCGCCGATGAGCAGCGTCGGTGAGCTTTCGAACGTCAGGAGCAGCTTCGGCGTGCTCGCGCTGCCGGCCAGCCACTCGTCGTAGGCCTCGATGCGCTCGACGAGCCCGGCCGGGTCGCCGCCGAGTGGCAGCTGGCGCGCCCACGCCAGCACCGGGCGACGGCTTTCCGGTGTCGGGAACGGGGCGAGGTAGGCGGCCAGGTCGTCGTCGCCGACCGGGGTGCGCACCCCGCCGGTGAACGCCTGGCGGATGAACAGGTCCTGCGTCAGCACCATGTCCTCGCCGACGCCGGGCGTGCGGATCTTCCGCGAGCGCTCGGCTGCCTGTGGCGTCAAGTCCTCCCAGGCCATCGGCTTCACGATGGTTTCGAAGAAGGCGAGCCCGCGGACGCGGCCGGGGTGGCGGGCGGCGAAGTCGAAGGCGAGCGCGCCACCCCAGTCGTGCCCGACGAGGACGACGTCGTCCAGGCCGAGCGCGTCGAACCAGGCGTCCAGGTGGCGGGCGTGGTCGGCGAAGGTGTACGCGATGTCCGGCTTCGGCGAGCGGCCCATGCCGATCAGGTCGGGGGCGAGCAGCCGACCGCCGCCGACGTGCGGGAGGACGTTGCGCCAGCTGTGCGACGAGCTGGGATTGCCATGCAGGAACACGATCGGGGTACCGGTGCCGGTTTCTTCGTGGTGCAGCATCGGATCTGTCCTTTCAGGAATCCAGTGGGGTGTCGAGGAGGACGCCGAGTTCCCGGACCAGCGCCGCGGTGCGGTCGCCGTGCCGGCCGCCGAGCGGGGCGAGGAGCCGGTCGAGCAGCTCGGCCACGGTGGCGATCGCCGGCTCGGTCACCTCGCGCCCGCGGGCGGTCAGGCGCAGCCGGACGGTCCGGGTGTCGGCCGGGTCGCGGGTGCGTTCGACGAGCCCGTCGGCGTCGAGCGTGCGGGCGAGCTTGGAGACGTAGAGCGCTTCCAGGCCGGTGTGGTCGGCCAGTTCACGCTGGCTCGGGCTCGCGCCGGCGCGCTCCAGCCCGAAGAGCGAAGACAGGAAGACGTACTGCGCGTGCGTGAGCCCGGCGGGGGCCAGGGCGCGGTCGACGGCGACCCGCCACTTCGTGGAGAGCCGCCAGACGAGGTGACCGGGGGTGCTCATGCCAGATACTGTACATGGCTACTAAGTACATGGCTACTATCTTCGGCCGACGAGGGTCCGGCTCGGAGCGGTGCCCGTCAGGCGAGCTCGCGGATGCGCTCCACGGCCCGCCGGACCTCGGCGAAGCCGGTGGTGAGCGGGCTCAGCCCGATGCGGATGCCGTCGGGGCGGCGGAAGTCGATGAGCACGCCGTGCTCGATCAGGACGCGCGAAAGCCGTTCGGCGTCCGGGTGGCGGAGGGTGACGTGGCCGCCCCGGCGGTCGTCTTCGCGCGGGGAGGCGACCGTGAACCCGAGCGGGACGAGCCACGCGTCGGCCAGCGCGATCACCCAGCGGCCCAGTGCCACGGCCTTGGCGCGCACCCGGTCGAGGCCTGCTTCCGCCAGCAGCGCCACCCCTTCACGGACACCCACCATGCCGAGCACCGGCGGCGTGCCGGAGAGCGCCCGCCGGATGCCCGGCGCGGGAACGTACTCCGCGGCCATCCCGAAGGTGTCCGCGGCGCCCATCCAGCCGGTGATGGGCTGGCCGAAGGTCTCGTGGTGGCGGGCGTTGACGTAGAGGAACGCGGGGGCGCCGGGCCCGGCGTTGAGGAACTTGTACGTGCAGCCGACGGCGAAGTCGGCTTCGGCGGCGTCCAGCGCGACCGGGATCGAGCCGACGCTGTGGCAGAGGTCCCAGACGACGAGCCCGCCGCGCTCGTGCACCAGCCGCGTGACGGCGGCCAGGTCCGTGATCGCCGCCGTCCGGTAGTCCACATGGGACAGGGTGACCACCGCGGTCCGCGGCCCGACGGCCGCGGCGACGTCGTCGCTCCCGGCCCACCGCACGGTGAGGCCGAGCTCGGCGGCGACGCTCTCGACCAGGAACCGGTCGGTGGGGAAGTTCGCGGTGTCGGTGACGATCTCGTCGCGGCCCGGCCGCAGCGCGACGGCGGCCCGGAGCGCCTTGTAGAGGCACACGGAGGTCGAGTCGGCGACGATGGTCTGCCCCGGTGCGGCCCCGAGCGCGACGCGGCCGAGCTCGTCCCCGATCTCTTCGGGCAGGGTCAGCCAGCGCTCGTCCCAGGACCGGATCAGCCGGGCACCCCACTCGTGCGCGACGAGCTCCTGCAGCCGTTCGGCGGTGGCGCGCAGCGGACGGCCGAGCGAGTTGCCGTCGAGGTAGGCGACGACGCCGGGATCGGTGATCGGGACGAACCGCTCGCGGAAGGCGGCGAGCTCGTCCGCGGCGTCGAGGCGGTCCGCGGCTTCCGGGGAGAGGTCGGTGGCGCTCAGCGGTTCTTTTCCTTGACCCGCACGGTTTCCTTCCGCACCTCCGCCTGGGTCGCGCGCTCCCGGACCAGCCACTCGGGGCTCTCCTCCTTCAGCGCCTCGATCTGCTCGGTGGTCAGCGGCTCGGTGATGCCGCCGCGGGTGAGGCCGCCGATGGAAACGCCCAGCTTCGCCGCGACCACCGGCCGCGGGTGCGGGCCGGTGCGGCGCAGTTCGCGCAGCCACTCCGGCGGGTCGGCCTGCAGGGCGTTCAGCTCGTCGCGCGTCACGACGCCCTCGCGGAACTCCGCAGGGGTGGCTTCGAGGTACACACCCAGCTTCTTCGCCGCCGTCGCCGGCTTCATCGTCTGGGTGGTCTTGTGCGACGTCATGCCGTCCAGGGTAGCCAGCGTCACTCCCGGTAACCTGACCCGGTGACCACTTTCAAGCTCGCGTACGTCCCGGGAGCGACGCCCGCCAAGTGGGTGCGGACCTGGGGCGAGCGGGTGCCGGAGGTGCCGCTGGCCCTCGTCCCGGTCGCCGCCGCCGACGCCACCGGGCTGCTGCGCACCCGGGAGGCCGACGCCGCGTTGCTGCGCTCGCCGATCGACCGGGACGGCCTGCACGCGATCCCGCTCTACACCGAGACGACGGTCGTCGTGGTGCCCAAGGACCACCTGATCGCGGCGGCGGACGAAGTGTCCACCGTGGACCTGGCGGACGAGGTCGTGCTGCACCCGCTGGACGACACGCTGGAGTGGCCGGAGCCGCCCGGCCGCCCGGCGGTTTCGCGGCCGGAGACGACGGCGGACGCGGTCGAGCTGGTCGCGGCCGGGGTCGGGGTGCTCGTCGTCCCGCAGTCGCTCGCCCGGCTGCACCACCGCCGTGACCTGACCTACCGGCCGGTCGGGGACGCGCCGCAGTCGAGCGTCGCGCTGTCGTGGCTGGAGGAGGAGACGACGGACCTGATGGAGCAGTTCATCGGGATCGTCCGCGGCCGGACGGTGAACAGCACGCGCGGGCGGCAGCAGGCGCCGGCGGAGCGCAAGCGCCCGGAACGCAAGCCCGCGGCGGCGGCGAAACCGGCGCGGCGCGGCGGCGGCCCCGGCAAGCGGCGACGGCGGGGCTGAGCCGCTACGACGTCGTGCAGACGCAGTTGCCGTCCGCGCGGTCGGCCAGGTCGGGGTCGTCGAACCAGTGGCCGTTCTCGCCGAGGTAGCGGAACTGCAGGACGGTGCCCGGCGCGACGTCGACCGACGCCGAACGGCGGCCGTTGGACCGCGGGGTCAGGTGGTGCCTGCCGGGGGTCCAGTCGTTGAACGAGCCCACGACGCTCACCCGGCCGGGCGGCGCGCCGATCGGGAGGCTGAAGGTGACGCGCTGGGTGCCGGCCCGGCTCTTGCTGATCTTGATCACTGGTGGGGCCTTTCGCGGGGAACGGTTCGGGCATGCGTGCTCGGCACTGAGGCTTGTTCTGGTTAGGCCGCCGCGCCCCGCGCCGATACCGCCGCGGGACTTGGAAGTCATGCGGCGGCCGACGGCTGAACAAGCCTCACTGAGCGCCGACATGATCGCATAGCTGTGACGATTTGGTCACGCCCAGTGCCCGATCGGGTTACGGCGCCGCTCAACGGGTCGCCACCGACCGGGTGGTCCTCGGGTGAACGATGATCATCTCGGGGTTGCCGGCGGATACCGGTGGGAAACTGACTGCCGTGACCGTCGTCGCTGATCGTCAAGTCAAGGACCCGTGTGCCTGGCTCAGCGCCGTCACCCACGAGCTCGCCGACGCCCCTCCGGCCGACACGCGAGCGGTGCTCCTGACGGTGTGGGACGGGCTCGCCGCCGCCCGTCTGGCCGGGCTGTACGCCGCGGCCGCTTCGCCCCGATGGCGGGCGAGACAGCGTCACGCCGAAGCGGTCGAGTTCGATCTCGCCCTGCAGCTGGCGCGGAACTGCACCATCGGCACCGGCCTGGCCATCCCGGCCCGGCTCCCGGGCGCCGCCGTCGCCTGGCCCGCCGAACGGGCCGACGCGGCGATCGCGCGGGTGGTCCGCTTCTGCCGCACGGCGGAATCGATGCTGCGCCGGGCGGGCGAGCTGACCCCGGTGTGGGAGGACAGCCTGCTCGGGCCGGTGGCGCTGACCCGCTGGCTCGCGGACTGCTGGACGGGCGCGCATTCGGGCTGCCCGCTGCGGCTCCCGGTGCCCCCGCCGCCGTGGTGGCGGTGACGGGCGTGTCCGTCAGGGGAAGGCTGGTGCCGGTCGAGAGGAGGCCGAGGGTGACCGACCCGTGTTCGAGACTCCCGGAGCCGACCCGCGCGGCGGTCCGCGCGCTCCTGCTGGCCGAGCTGACGGCCGCGGGCCGCCGGGCGCGAGCGGCGGGCTGCCCGCCCGAGGTGCTGACGGCGGTCTTCGAGGCCCGCCGCCGCTCGATCGAGGACGGCTGACCGGGCGCTGCGAAGGCGGTCGAAGATCGCGCGCACTGCTTCTCCTCGGTCGAGCCGGGTTGGGCGGTGGGGGATCGCCGGCACCGCTGCGGCCGCAGCCCGAGTTCGCCGGTGGTGAAAGCCGTCGCGGCTGCCGCTTGTCCTCCGCCGAGCCGGGAGCAGGCCGCGGTTCAGCGGTGCAGGATCGCCAGCGCCGCCGCCACGATCTCGTCCAGCCGGCCGCGATCCGCCAGCGCCGTCGTCAGCCAGTCCGCGTCGACCGAACTCGACGGTGCCTCGCCGAACACCGTCCGGACCACCGAGGCCACCGCCGCCGCGGCCGCCTCCCCGCGGTTCAGCCGCAGCTCGATCGCCCGCAGCGCCTGCTCGGCCAGACCCGCCAACCGGGCGTCCGCGCGCTCGTGCGACGCCACCAGCTCCAGGGCGGGCAGCTCCGCCGGCATCGGGGCGACCGGGGCCTGCTTGTGCCCGAGCGGGCGCTCGACGTGCTCGGCGTACCAGGCCGGGCGGGTGCGCATCGCCGCCAGGACACGCTCGACCTCGCGGTCGAGCGTGTCGCGGGTGGGTGGCGGCTCGCCCGTCAGCTCGGTGCGCCGCGCCGCCCAGCCGTCCAGGGGCCACAGCTCGGCTCCCGCCGTGGCCGGGACGCCCACCCAGACCAGGATCTGCACCGCCAGGTCGCACAGCCACCCGTCGCCGTCGAGGGCGCCGGACAGCCAGGCCGGCAGGCGGGGGCGCTGCAGTGCGCCGATCTCCCCGCGGCGGCGCCGGTGCGCGTCGACCGTCGCCGGGGTGAGGCGGGTCGCCAGCCAGCCCTCGAGGTTGCCGATCGGGCCCGTCGCGCGCCGCAGCGTGTGGTCCACCACCGCCTCGACGTCGTCGTGGAAGCGGTCGAGGCAGTCGGGCCGCAGCCACTCGAGGCCGCGGGCGCAGTCCGCGTGGCGGCGCCGGTGCTCCAGCGGCTTGGTGATCCGCGTGAAGACCAGCGGCCACGCCACCGTGTAGACCCCGCCGCGCAGCCGGGCGAGGGCGCGGGGCCGCGCCGCCGCCGCGGAGCCGGCGAGCAGGCCGTCGCGGGCCAGCCGCCGGACGCCGGCGACGTCGGCCGGGCCGGTAGTGTCGAGCACCCTTCCTCCCCGAATGCCGACGGAAACTCGACGGGGAAAATCGTCGGGCAGCCGGCGAAGCGGAAAAGGCCGCGCACTGGCCGAAATCGCGCGGAACTGGCCAATGGCTGGCCACCGCGGAATCACCTGATCGGCGCACCCGGTTCCGCCGAGCGCAGTGAAGTGCGCGTGTCACAATGAAAAACCCATGGCACAGGACGATGGGCTGCTCCGGGAACTCACCACCCTGCGGCGCGGCTGGGGATTGGAAGCCGACCGGTTGCGCAGCCGGCTCGGGCCGCTCGTTTCCGGCTGGTGCGCCATCCACCGGACGACGAGCGATCGTGACGCGCGCCGCGTCCTGCGGGCGGCGATTTCCGCCGCGATCGCGGAATTCCCGGCCGACGACCGGCTGGCGGTGAACATCGCGCTGGGCATCGCCCCGGGCGCGCAGCACGCGCTGCTGAGCGACCGGATCGGCGTCCTCGCGGATCGGCTGCGCGTCTCCGAACGCACGGCCCGGCGCCGCGTCGACCGGTCGTTCGCCCGGCTCGCCGCGGAGATCGAGGCCGGCGTGCGGCCGGGCAACGGGCTGCCGAACCCGGACGAGGGCTGGTTCGTCAAGCGGCTCAGCGTGCTCGTCCGGCTCGACACCGGCGAGCCGGAGGTGACCGAGGAACGGCTGATCGTCGCCACCCGCGACGCCCTCGACCGGATCGCCGCGCAGTTCACCGTCCCGCGCACCGAGGACGGCCGCGACGGCGAACGCGACGTCGCCGTGGACGCCCGGCACGGCGTGCGGATCAGCGCGGGCACCGCGAGGGGCAGCGCCACTTCCGCTGGCTGCTCGACCTGCCGCGCGCTCTCGACCGCGGCGACACCCACACGTACTCGCTGGTCTACCGCATCCGGGACGGCCTGCCGATCCGGCCGTCGTACGTGTTCGTGCCGCTGGTGACGTGCGAGTCGTTCGAAGTCCGCGTCCGGTTCGACCCGCGGCGGCCGCCGCGCGTGGTGTGGCGGCTGGACCGCGTGCCGCCTTCGGTGCTCGCCGACCCGCCCCAGCCGGGCGAGCCGCTGCCGCTCGACGGCGCCTGCGAGGTGGCGCAGGAGTTCGCCGGGCCGCAGCTGGGGTACGCCTACGGGCTGCGCTGGCTGCCCGGCCAAGATATTCCATGACGTGAATATTTTCCCGGGGTGAACACCTGCGGCCATCGAGGCGCACGCGGACGAGCCCGCGAACCGGGAACACGGCGGTGACCCACGACCGCCTGCGCTGACCTGCGCGGCAGCCGGGATCGGTTGACGGCATCCGGCGGCTGGCCGATACTTGCTCACCGGGGGCGGAGCGCGAAAGGCGTCCACAATGGACGCCGAGCCTGTATTCAGCCTAGCTGACTGGGGAATTCATGACGATCCTGGTGACCGGCGCGACCGGAAACGTCGGCCGCAACGTCGTAGACCTGTTGCTGCGGGCGGGCGCCGACGTCCGCGCGACCTCGCGCAACCCGGACGCACTCGACCTGCCGTCCGCGGTCGACGTCCGCCGGGCGGACCTCGCCGAGCCGGAGACGTTCCGGCAAGCCCTGCAGGGCGTGGAAAAGCTCTTCCTGTACACCCAGCCGTCCGGCGTCGAAGGGGTGCTGGAGGTCGCGAAGGCCGCCGGTGTCCGGCACGTCGTCCTGCTGTCGTCGCTGGCCGCCGCCGGGCGCGACCCGGACCACTGGATCGCGCGGTGGCACCTGGCCGAAGAGGCGGCGATCGAGCGGTCCGGCCTGGCGTGGACGTTCGTGCGGCCGGGGGCGTTCGCGGTGAACTCGTTGCAGTGGGCCGAGTTCGTGAAACGGGGCGAGCCGGTGCCGATCCTCTACGCGCACTCGTACCTGTCCTCGATCCACGAACGCGACATCGCCGAGGTGAGCACGACGGCGATGCTCCAGGACGGCCACACGAGCGCGAAATATCACATCACCGGCGGCGAAAGCATCACCCAAGCCGAGCAGCTCGCCCTGATCGGCCGCGCGATCGGCCGTGAACTGCCGTACGTCGACCTCACCGGCGACGCCGCCCGCGCCGACTTCCGGGCCCGGATCGGTGGTCGGTTCGAGGAACTGGTCGAGGAGGGGACGGTCGGCCGCGACGACGCGTCGAGCATCATCGAGACGCGGATCCGGTACTACGAGGAAGCGCTCGACGGGCCCGAGGAGATCGACCGGACGGTGGAGAAGGTCCTGGGCAAGCCGGCGCGCACCTTCGCCGAGTGGGCCGAGGACCACAAGGCGGACTTCACGAACTAGCGCACCCCACTACCACCCCGTCGCCCGCACGGCAATTCCGCGCGCGGACCCGGTCGTCCGGGTCCGCGCCGTTCTCCGAGTGTCCACTGAGGACTCCAGAGAGCGGTTTCCGCTGGAAGTGACCCTGCGGCGGCGGGGTTTTCGCTGCGCGGCCGCCGCCGGTCCCGGCCGCCGGGCCGCGCGAGGAATACCAAGTGAGGGGATGCGCGGCCGGTCGCCGCTTCACTAACGTTCCGAATCCGAGCCGCACCGATCATGCTCTTCGTGCCGTGCGGGTCGTCGGTATTCCCCGTGCCCCGGAGGGTCCCCGCATGACCGAAACCGTTGTGTTCCCGCAGGACCGCACGTGCCCCTACCAGCCTGCCCCGGCCTACCTCCCGCTGGCCGACCAGAAGCCGCTCGCCCAGGTCGCGCTCTACGACGGGCGGCGCGTCTGGGCGATCACCGGCCGGGACGTCGCCCGCCGCCTGCTGATCGACCCGCGGATCTCCAGTGACCGCACCAATCCCGCGTGGCCGATGATGTTCGCGAGCATCGCCGCCACCGTCAGCGACGTCCAGCAGAAGGTGATGAAGATCGTCACCGCGCTGGTCGGGGTCGACGGCGCGGTGCACAACGCCCGGCGCAAGCTGCTCATCCCCAGCTTCACGACCCGGCGGGTCAACGCGCTGCGGCCGCAGATCCAGGCGATCGTCGACCGGCAGCTGGCCGAGCTGCTCGCGGCCGGTCCGCCCGCGGACCTGATCCCCGCGTTCGCCGGGCCGGTGCCGGTGACCATCCTCTACCGGCTGATGGGCATCCCGGACAGCGACCACGAGTACTTCGAGAAGACGTCGCAGCAGCTCGCGGGCGGCCCGGACGCCAACTCGGCCTACGACGAGCTGATGGCCTACATGACCGAGCTGATCGCCGAGAAACGGCGCAACCCCGGCGACAGCGTCCTCGACGACCTCCTCTCCGAGCGCACCAAGGGCGAGGCGGACGAAGAACTGGTGTCGACGCTCGTGCTGCAGGTGGCCGGCGGCCACGGCACCACCGGCACGATGATCTCGCTCAGCACGTTCGTCCTGCTGCAGAACCCGAGCGGCTCGCCGAGCTGCGCGCCGACCCGTCGCTGCTGCCCACCGCCGTGGACGAGCTGCTGCGGGTGCTGTCCATCCCGGACGGGGTGTCCCGGCTGGCCATCGACGACATCGAGGTCGAGGGCACCACCATCCGCAAGGGCGACGGCGTCTTCTTCATCACCTCGCTGATCAACCGCGACGAGAACGTCCACGAGGAGCCGGACGCCCTCGGCTGGCACCGGAGCACCGCCCGGGACCACGTGTCGTTCGGCTTCGGCGCCCACCAGTGCCTCGGGCAGAACCTCGCGCGCGTCACCATGGAGATCGCCATCGGCACGCTCCTCGAACGCCTGCCCGGCCTGCGGCTGGCGGTGCCCGCGGAGGAGATCCCGTTCAACCCCACCGCGGGGTTCCAGGTGCTCACCGAGCTTCCGGTTGCCTGGTAGGGAAAAGTGGACGACTCCGTCGACCGGCGCACCTTCCTCACCGCCGCGGCGCTCGGTTCCGCGGGCGTCGCGGCGGGGGTGCTGCTCGGTCCGAGTGCCCCGCGGACGGCGTCGGCGGCGACCGGTGCGCCGGCGGCGCCGACCTTCGGGCTCACCAAGTTCCTCGACCCGCTGCGGATCCCGCCGGTGCTCCAGGCGCATTCGCGGCAGTACCGGGGCGAGCTCACCGTCACGATGACCACCGTGCGGGCGCGGCTGCACTCGCAGCTGCCGGAAACCACGCTGTGGACCTACGACGGCCACTTCCCGGGCCCGACCATCGAGGTGCGCGGCGGCCGGCGGCTGCGGGTGGCGTGGGCCAACGAGCTGACGGGCACGGTCCCGCTGGTGGCGGTGCGGGCGCCGTACGAGGTGCCGACGCCGGCGAACCGGCCCGGCTACCGCGCTGCCGACGGCAGCCTGCCCGCCGGGGTGGAGCTGGTCGAAGGCGTCGCCGAGCTGCCGCCGTGGAACGTCGTGCACCTGCACGGCGCGCTGACGAACGCCGGCAACGACGGCTGGGCGCACAACGGGATCTCACCGGGGCACACGCAGCTCACCGAGTACCCGAACCGCCAGGCGGCCACCGCGCTCTGGTACCACGACCACGCGATGGCCGTGACGCGCTTCACCGTCCACTCCGGACTCGCGGGGCTGTACCTGATCCGCGACGAGGAGGAGGACCGGCTGCGCCTGCCCGGCGGCGACCACGAGATCCCGCTGGTGCTGGCCGACCGCAACCTCGACACCGACCCGGCGACCGGCGCGCTCACCGGCCGGGTGCTGTTCAAGTTCCAGTACTTGCCCGCGTCCGGCACGACGGCGCCGGTCACCGGCCCGTTCACGCTCGTCAACGGCGGCATCTGGCCGCACCTGGACGTGGACGCGCGCTGGTACCGCTTCCGGGTGCTCAACACGGCCAACGGCCGGTTCTTCCGCCTCGACCTGGTCGACGAGGCGGGCACCGTGCACAACGACGCGGTGCGGATCGCCGGCACGGACGCGGGCCTGCTGCCTGCCCCGGCGGCGGTACCGGCCGGCGGCCTGACCCTGGCCCCGGCCGAGCGCGCCGACCTGCTGATCGACTTCAGCCGGTTCCCGGGGCAGCGGCTGCGGCTGGTCAACACCGGGGCGTCGATCGAGCCGGACATCATGCAGTTCCGCGTCGAGAGCCGCCGTCGCCCCGAACCGTTCCGCCTGCCGGCGCGGCTGTCGCCGTCGTACGCGCGACTGGAGCGGGTTCCGGAGGACCACGACGAGGTGTTCGTCGTGTCGACCCCGCCGGGGGTGGCGGGTAGGCCGCACCCGGAGATGTGGGAGCTGAAGGAGATCACCGACCCGGCCGAGCTGCCCGCCCGCTTCCCGGAGGAGGGCGTCCTCCAGCTCACCGACCCGGCGACGGGACAGGTGCGGACGTTCCGCAGGGTGGCCAGCCTGTTCGACGACACGACGACGATCTTCATCGACCGCGGCCGCTGGGTGGTGTGGAACCTGCTCCAGCTCGGCGGGGCACCGCACCCGATGCACATCCACATGGCCCGGTTCCAGCTGCTGACCAGGAACAAGTTCGCCGACCTGACGGCGTTCGACCTCGCGGCGGGCGGCACGACCCGGCCTCTGCCCGCCCCAGCAGCCGGCGCGGCGATCGAGAAGCACGAGGAAGGCTGGAAGGACACGTTCACCACCTGGGCGGGGGAGTGGATCCGCGTCGCCGGCCGCTTCGAGGACGCGACCGGCGAGTTCATGTACCACTGCCACATCCTCGACCACGAGGACGAGGGCATGATGCGCCCGTTCGTGGTGCACCCGCCGGAGGTCAGCCGGTTCCACCGGCACGCGGGGAGCACGGGGCACCACCCGGGCATGCCCGGCCACGGCGGGCACTAGGGCGTGTCTGACAATGCTTTGGTCCAGGTGATCGCGGCGTGCAGGACGACCGCTGATCGGTAGACGATGGCCAACTTGTCGTAGCGAGTGGCCAGGCCGCGCCATTGTTTGAGCAGGTTGAACTGTCGTTCGGCGACGTTGCGGCCGCGGTAGTGGACCGCATCGAAGGCAGGTGGGCGGCCGCCGCGGGAACCGCGGCGTTTGCGGTGCCCGGCCTGATCGGCCGGCTCGGGGATCACTGCGACGATGCCGCGGGCGCGCAGATGCCCGCGGATCGCTCTCGAGGAGTAGGCCTTATCGCCGCGAACCCGATCGGGCCGGGTGCGGGCCCGACCACGCCCGGCCCGGCGGATGCGCAGATGCCGCATCAGATGCGGGAACATCGGTGCGTCCCCGGCCTGGCCAGGACCGACCAGAGCCACCAGTGGCCGGCCGTGCCCGTCGACGAGATGATGCACCTTGGTGCTCCACCCGCCGCGGGAACGGCCGATCGCGTGGTCAGGCGACTCGGTCAGCAGATCCGTGTAGTTCGACCCAGCCCCCTGTGGGACGGGTGATGTTGGTGGCGTGCTGATGCGCCCGGGCGATCGTGGAATCGACCGACACCGACCAGTCCACCAGGCCAGCCGCATCCGCGTGGGTGAGCAGGCGTTGCAGCACGGTGTCCCAGATGCCGTCACCGGCCATCCGGCGATGCCAGGTCCAGATTGTTTGCCACGGTCCGAACACCGCCGGCACATCCCGCCAGGGGATCCCGCACCGATACCGGTAGATGATCCCCTCAACCATCGCCCGCGCATCCGAGAACGGACGACCACGCCTACCGGTCCGGACCGGAAGCAAGTCCTCGATCAACGCCCACTGAGCATCGGAGAGCAACTGAAACCGCGACACGACCAGCAGCATCCCAGCAACCAGCCGGAACCTTTGTCAGACACGCCCTAGGCCGGCCGCCGGCTCAGCTTCGCCTGCGGCTCGCGATCTCCTCGGAGAGCTGCCGAACACGGGCGGGGTCCGCGTCCCGGGCGAGCGCGACGTAGTGGTCCATGACGGCCGGCCGGTAGCGCACGGGCAGCGTCTGTCCCGGAGCGAGCCGGGTGAGCTCGGTGATCGTGAGGTCTTCGTCCGCGATGCCGCGGAACGCGACGCCTTCGGCGGTCTCCACGTCGAACATCAGGACCACGCGCGGATTGCTGTTCACTTCCCGCCAGTCGACGAGCACGCCGAGCGCCAGCGCCCCCGTACGCAGTTCCGCGGTGCGCTTCCGGGCGTCACTGCTCAGGAGCGGGTTCGCGGCGACGCCCGGGAAGGCGGGCCCGACACCGAGCGACTCCGGACTCAGGTCGGGCCTGAGCTGCCCCGCCAGATCGTTCAGAGCGTTCAGCTTCTTCTTCCACCCGAACATCCTGCTCCCTCCCGCACGCCGGTGCCGGAATCCCGGCCTGGCCGCACCCTCGCCGTGATCGTACGGCGCCGGGTCACCGCGCCAGCGCGGCGTGCCGTTCCAGGAACCGGGCGACCTCCGCGGGATCCTCCAGCGGCAGCGGGTAGACCACGAGCCGGTCCACGCCCAGTGCGGCGTACTGCTCGGCGGCGCGCGCGTCCACCTCCACCGGGTCGAGCGGCAGGTAGCTGATCTCCAGCTGGCCCAACCGGGCCGGGCGGTCCACCTCCTCGGCGGCCCGGCGCAGCCCGGCCAGGTGGCGGGGCAGGTCGGCGAGCCCGCCGTTGCCGAACCAGCCGTGGCCGCGGGACACCGCGCGGCGGAACGCGGCCGGGCTGTGGCCGCCGACCACGATGCGGACACCCGCCGGGCGCGGGTGGGCGTCGACGTTGCGGAACTCGACGTATTCCCCCTGGTACGCGGGCGCCGGATCGGTCCACAGCGCGGTCATCGCGTCGAGGTACTCGTCGGTGCGCCGTCCGCGCCCGGCCATCGGCACCCCGAGTGCGCGCAGCTCGGGCTCGAGGTAGCCGGCGCCGACGCCGAGCAGCAGGCGGCCGCCGCTGAGCACGTCGAGGCTCGCCGCCTGCTTGGCGAGGACCAGCGGGTTGCGCTGCGGCAGGATCACCACGCCGGTGCCGAGGTCCAGCCGCTCGGTGACGGCCGCGACGTAGGCCAGGTGCACCAGCGGGTCGAGGATCGGGTCGGTCGGTTCCATCGGCGCCGGCGGCACCCGCGGGCTCGGCAGCACCACGTGCTCGCCCGCCCACCACGACCGGTAGCCGAGGTCCTCGGCCAGCCGCGCCAGCCGGACCGTCTCGGCCGGTGCCAGCGTCGCCTTGGCGTTCAGTCCCGACACGCCCAGTTCCATGTCCTTCTGCCCTTCGCCGCCGTCGATGATCACGGTCATCGTCGGGCCGCGCGGCCCCCGGCGTCCAAGATCGGGCGCTATAGCCTGTGGCTATGGATGTCCACGTCCGGGACCTGCGGTACTTCGTCGCGGTGGCGGAGGAGCTGAGCTTCACCAGGGCCGCGGGGCGGCTGTACATCGCGCAGCCGTCGCTGAGCAAGCAGATCCGCCGCCTGGAGACGTCGCTGCGGGTCGCGCTGTTCGAGCGTGACCACCGCACGGTGACCCTGACCGCGGCGGGGGCGGCGCTGCTGCCGGAGGCGCAGCGGATCATCCGGCAGTGGGAGACCGCGCAGCACGCGCTCGCCGAGGTGGCCGCGGCGCAGCGGGCGACCCTGACGGTCGGGTTCCACACCAGGATCGGCCGCGGGCTCATCCCGAACGTCACGGCGAAGATGGCGACGGCGCTGCCGGAGTGGAAGCTGTTGTTCAAACAGGTCGCCTGGAGCGATCCGACGGCCGGGCTCGGCGGCGGTGAGGTGGACGTGGCCGTCGCCTGGCTGCCGGTGCCGCCCGGATTCGCGCGGAAGGTCGTCGCCACCGAGGACCGCTGGGTGGCGCTGCCGGCCGGGCACCGGCTGGCCGCGCGGGAAGCGGTGCCGTTGGGCGAGCTGGCGGAGGAGGCGTTCATCGCGCTGCCGCGGGCGGCCGGGCCGCTGCGCGAGTTCTGGCTGGGCAACGACCGGCGCGAGGTGCCGGCGCGGGTGGTCGCCGAGGCGGAGACGGCCGAAGAGTCGCTGGAGGCGGTGGGTGCCGGGCTGGGTGCGGTGCTGGTTTCCGAGGGCAACGCGCAGATCTACCAGCGCGACGACATCGTGTACCGCCGGGTCACGGGGTTGCCGCCGAGCGAGCTCGCCGTCGTCTGGCGGGCGGAGGACGGACGCCGGGCGGTGCGGGTCTTCGTCGAGGCGTGCGAGCGCTGCCTCTGCGCCGGGTGAGGTTTCGACGGCGAACGGCGTCGCGCCGGAGGTTGTCCTCCGGATGGAGAGTGCGGGCACCGGCGAAGGTGCGTCAGCACCGGGTAGCCGGAGCCGCCTCGTGGGGCGGGCGGGGCTCGAACCCGCGGCCAAGGGATTATGAGTCCCCTGCTCTAACCAACTGAGCTACCGCCCCCTCACTCGGGCGTGCGCAAGCGGCCCGAGGTTTGCATGTGCACAGAACACTCAGTTCGCTTCAAGTTATCACAGCGGCCATCCGGGCAGATCCGGTAGGCCAAACAGGTTGAACTGACCGCCGAGCGGCGCACGCTCGTCTAGGTTGCAAGGGCGCCACCGCTGACCGGAACGGCGGGAGTAAGACAATGGGCACTGCCACCTCGTTCCGTTCCCTGGCCACCCGGCTGGCGCTGTTGGACGCATTCGCCGCGGGGGCCGGGCTGGGGTACCTCGCACACGAGTACCGGGAGGTCATCGTGGCGAATCCCGGGCTGATCGGCTTGACACTGCTGTTCACGTTCGTTTCCGGCTACCTGATCCGCACCGCGGTCCGCGCTTTGCGGCGCGCGAGTTCACGCGTCGAGACGATTTTCGCGGAAGAGCTGGGAAAGAAGCCTTCGCCCCGCCCGCGATGACGGAAAATCCCGGCGGGCCGGGCGAAGGGTGCGGATTTCGTTCAGCTGCCGCCACCGGACGGTGTGGTGAACGGAGTCGGTGTATCGGCGGGCGTTGTAGTGGGCGGCATGGTGGTGGACGGCGGTGAAGTCGGGGTGGTGGCCGGCGTCGTCGGGGCCGCCGGTGCGGCGTAGGCCGCGTAGCTGAACCAGATCTGGCCGTACGTCTTCGGCGTGGTCTGCGAGAACATCGCCCGCACCTGGAACGTGGTCGCGGTGAAGGAACCCTGCACCGTGTTGAGCATGAACCCGTTGTACGGGTTCGGCGTGTTCGCCGACACCACGACCGCCTCCGGCACCTTGCCGAGACCGTGCGGCACGGTGCAGAAGCCGCCGCCGTCGGTCACGCAGGTGGCCTGCGCCGCCTGGACGATCGGTGCCGGTGACGGGCCGACGGCGGCCGAAGCACCCGCGAAGACCACTGCGCCCGCCGTGACCACCACCGCCCCGGCCAGCGCGGCGAGCGCGGTTCGTCCCTGAGTCCCCATGGAAACCTCCCCTGATCGATGCCGTCCTCCGGATCGCTTGGCCGTTCCGGCTTGTTACGCGTGTACTGGCTTTGTACGGCGTCTGTACGCCCCGGCTGGACGCTCTCGCCGACATCCGAACCAGGAGGCGAGCCCGTGTCGCAGAATCCGTGTATCACGTCGAGAGCGCTTTCCCGGCGCTCCTTCCTCCGCGCCGGAGCCGCGACCGCCGTCGCGCTCGGTTCCGCCGCTCTGCTCCCCGGTGTCGCCTCCGCCGAGGGGGAGGGGATCCCCGCGTCGCCCCACATCGACATCACGCAGCCGTCATCGGATCTCTTCCGCAGCAAGATGCTGCACGAATCGCACCACGTCATGCAGGGGTTCGCCTTCGACAACGTGAACCGGCGGCTGTTCGTCGTCCAGGCGCGGAACGGGACCTCCGGCGACGACCTGTGCATCAACCAGCTCAGCTTCAGCGGTGAGCTGCTCGGCTCGATGCACGTCGACCACGCCGGGCACGGCGTCTCGATCGGGGTGGAGCCGGTCGGCACCTCCTCCTACATCTGGATGGAGTGCGACGCCGACGGCACGACCACCGACGCCCGCGGCACCGCGCTGGCGCGCTTCAAGTTCGTCAACGGCGGCACGCCGTCGGTGAAGAAGTTCCTCACCGGCAGCAAGACGATCACCTGCGCGACCGACCCGGTGTACCAGCGGATCGCCGTGCGCCGCAGCGAAGGCGGCCGGATGTGGTACAGCGTCTTCCCGCTCGCCGGCGCGGCCGCCGGCGACTTCTCCAAGCCGCTGGTGCACTTCCCGCAGCCCGCGCTCAGCACGACGAGCGTGGTCTTCCAGGGCTACACGATCCTCGGCAGCAGCCTGTACACATTGGACGGATCAGGCCACGCCGACGCGGCCGACATCGACTCGTACGTGACGCGCATCGACATGAACACCGGCCTGGTGGCGGACCGCGACATCACCCGCGCCGGCTCGACGCTCGTCTACCGCGAACCCGAAGGCCTGGCCGTCTACCGCACGGCCGACGGCGAGACGCGGCTGTTCCTCGGGTTCGGCTCGCGCAGCAGCATGGACAACGTCAACCGGTACGCCAACCTCTTCTACAAGAACGTCCTGGTGAACGCATGAAACTGGCAACCACGCTCTTCGCCGGCGCGCTCGCGGCGGCTTCCTTCGCCGGCGTCGCCGCGCAGGCGCTCCCGGCGTGCCCGGTGATCGTCAGCCACGGTGGCTACCCGACCGGTGCGAACCCGTGGGACCGCGACCAGCTGCGCGCCCCGAACAACCCCGAGGCCGTCGACGCCCTGATCGGCCAGGGCGCCGGCGGGTTCGAGGCCGACGTCCAGCTGACGAAGGTCGCGGTCGGCTCGGACGGGACGGTCAGCGGCAAGGCGGTGATGTGGCACAACACCTCGACGCACGGACTGAACGGCGTCAAGAAGAACATCACCGACATCTACTGGTCCTCGGGCAGCGACAAGCTGGAAGGCCGGACGCTGCAGTGGGGCCCGTACCAGGGCGAGGGCGTTTATTCGCTGCGGCAGTGGCTGGACCACGTCGCCGCCAAGGGCGCGTTCGCCGAGCTGGAAATCAAGCCGGAGACGAAGGTGTTCCTCGTCGACGGATCCGCGGCGGTGAAGGCGAAGGCGTGGAGCGAGATCGCCGACCCGGTGCGCGAGCGCTACCGCAACCAGGCGATCACGGTGTACTCGCACGACCCGGACATCGCGGCGGCCCTGAAGTCCCGCGTGGCGGCCGGGACGTTCCCCGCGGTGCTCGGTGGTGGCCCGTCGTGGCCGGACACGGTGAAGTGGGAGGAGCCGCCGCCGTCGTGGAGCGGGAACGCGGCGAGCTGGCAGGCGAACCTGGCGACCGGCCCGGAACGGGTCGCGACCAGCTGGACGGCCGACTACCGGAAGTGGCTCGCCGGCCGGTGTTCCTGACCGTCCACAACGGAATCGACGAAAATCAGGCCGGCACGAGGTCCTGCTCGGCCGCGTACCGCCGGGCCAAGGTCGCGCAGACGATCAGCTGGAGCTGGTGGAACAGCATCAGCGGCAGCACGATCAGCCCGACCTGCGCGTGCCCGAACAGGACCGTCGCCATCGGCAGGCCGCTGGCCAGGCTCTTCTTCGACCCGCAGAACACGATCGTGATGCGGTCCGCGCGGGCGAAGCCCATCAGGCGGGCGCCCCAGCCGGTGGCCGCCAGTACCGCCGCGAGCAGCGCCCCGCACACCGCCAGCAGCACCAGGAGGTGACCCGGGTCGAGCCGGTGCCAGATGCCTTCCGTCATGCCCGCGCTGAACGCCGTGTACACCACCAGCAGGATCGAGCCGCGGTCGACCAGCTTCAGCGGGGCCGCGTGCCGCGCGATCCAGCCGCCGATCCAGCGGCGGGCCAGCTGGCCGGCCACGAACGGCGCCAGCAGCTGCAGCACGATCCCGAGCACGGCCGACCCGTCGACGCCCGCGCCGTCCCCGGCGAGCAGCAGCGCCACCAGCAACGGCGTGAGCACGATCCCGGCCAGGTTGGACAGCGACGCGCTGCAGATCGCCGCCGCGACGTTGCCGCGGGCGATCGAGGTGAACGCGATGGACGACTGGACCGTCGAGGGCAGCACCGCCAGGAACAGCACCCCCGCCGCCAGCTGCGGCGGCAGGACCGCGGCCGGGAGCAGGAACAGCGCCAGGCCGAGCAGCGGGAACAGGACGAAGGTGGCCGCGAGCACCACCGCGTGCAGCCGCCAGTGCCGCAGCCCTTCGAGGGCTTCCTGCGTCGAGAGGCGGGCACCGTACAGGAAGAACAGCAGGCCGACGGCGATCGTGGTGGCGACGCCGAAGCCGTCCGCCACCGCGCCCGATGCGGGCAGCAGGGTGGCGACGCCGACGGTGGCGAGGATGGCGAGGACGAAGGGGTCTGGACGCAACCGGAACATGGCTCTCCTTCCACCGCCATTTTCGGCGACCCCACGCTCATTGTGAACCCCGATGACCGGACTGACTGTCATCACGATTCGCGATAAGCTGCGCCGGTGCTGGATCCCCGCCTCTGCCGTTCGTTCCTCGCCGTCGCCGAGACGCGCAGCTTCACCGCGGCCGCGCGGCGGCTCGGCGTCGGCCAGCCGACGGTCAGCCAGCACGTGCGACGGCTCGAGCGCGACGCCGGCGGCCTGCTGTTCGCCCGTGACACCCACACGGTGGAACTCACCGCGCGCGGGCAGGCGATGCTCGGGTTCGCGCAGACGGTCGTCGACACCGAAGAGCGGGCCGAGCGGCACTTCCGCGGCGCCGAGCTCCGCGGCCGAGTGCGCTTCGGCGTCTCGGAGGACTTCGCGCTCGGCGAGCTGCCGGAGATCCTGCACCGGCTGCGCCGCAGTCACCCGCTGGTGGACGTCGAGCTCACGGTCGAGCTGTCGGACGTCCTGGCGCAGCGGCTGCGCGCCGGGCAGCTGGACCTGGTGCTGGGCAAGCGCCGCCCGGGTGCGCACCACGGCCGGCTGCTGTGGCGGGAGCCGCTGGTCTGGATCGGGTCGGCCGCCACCGTGCTGGAGCCGGGCCAGCCGGTGCCGCTGGTGCAGTACCCGATGCCGTCGATCACCCGCCGGCTGGCGGTGGAGGTCCTCGAACGCGCCGGCCTGGAGTGGCGGGCGGCGTGCCAGACGTCGAGCCTCACCGGCCTGCGCGCCGCGGCGGCGGCCGGCCTGGGCGTGACCGTGCACGCCCGCAGCCTGGTCCCGGCCGACCTGATCGAGCTCGACGGCCTCCCGGACCCCGGCGACATCGAGTTCATGCTGCTGGCCAGGGAGTCGATGGAAGGCCCGGCGGCGGCGCTGGCGGAGTTCATCCTGGAGCGGGTCCGGCGTTAGTCCGCCGATACCCCCACCGCCACCCTCAACGGAGGAGCTGCGCTCCCGGTCACTCCGCCGGTGCCTCCGCCGCCCTCGACGGAGGAGCTACTCCTCTTCGCCGGTCAGCAGCCGCCGCAGCCGGCCGAGGGCCCGGTGCTGCGCCACCCGGACCGCCCCCGGCGTGGACCCCACCGCCGCGGCCGTCTCGTCCGCCGACAGCCCGACCACCACCCGCAGCACCACGATCTCCCGCTGCTTCGCCGGCAGCACGTCCAGCAGGCGGGCGAGCCGCTCGTTCAGCTCGAACCGCAGCGCCCGCTGCTCGGGGCCGGCCGTTTCGCTGACCCCGTCCGGGACTTCCGGGACCGGGTCGCTGCGGTTGCGGGCCGCGGCGCGGTGGGCGTCGGCCACCTTGTGCTGGGCGATCCCGTAGACGAACGCCAGGAACGGGCGGCCCTGGTCGTGGTAGGACGGCAGTGCCGTCAGCACCGCGAGGCAGACCTCCTGGGCGACGTCGTCCGCCGAAGCGAACGAGCGCTCGTGCCGGCCGACCCGGGCCCGGCAGTAGCGCACCACCAGGGGCCGGATCGTGGCGAGCAGGCGTGCGGTCGCCGCGTCGTCGCCCGCGATCGCGGCCGCGACCGGCTCGTCGTGGCGCCGCCAGTGCGGCGGGAACGCTTCGGCGGGCTGCGCGGCGGCGATCTCGCGGACGAGGGCGCGGCTGCGCACCCGCAGCAGCGTGCCCTCGACGTCGAGCCCGGCGCGCAGCGAGTCGTGCAGCGCGGCGTTGGACTCCCGCAGCTGCTCGGTGATCGCCCGATCCCCGTACTCGGTTGCCGGCATTTCGCTCACCTTTCCCTGTCCCGCTGGTCGCCGGGCCGGGCGGCCCGGAGTCGCCGGAGGCGTTCCCGCACGTGGCGGAGGGTGGACCGGACGGTCGCCGGCGCGATCCGCAGCGCCTCCGCGATCTGCGACGGCGTGAACCCGTCGAGCGACCACGCCAGCACCATCCGCTGCTTGCCCGGCAGGGCGGCGAGCAGCTCGAGCAGGCCCGCGTGCTGCTCGACCAGCCCGGCGAGCTCGTCGTCGTCCTGCGGGTCGCCCGCCACGGTCCAGTCCGCCCGCGCGCCGCCCCCGGCGTCGAGCAGGCGCCCGGCGACCCGGCGCACCCAGGCCCGCGGGTCCTCGGCGATCGGCCACGCTTCGAGCGCGTGCAGCATCGCCTCGGCGGCGACGTCGCGGGCCGTCTCGAGCTCGAAGCCGGCCTTGCAGAGGAACGCCACCAGGGCCGGGAAGTCCGCGCGGAAGAACGCGTCGAACTCGTCGTGACCGCACACCGGACCCCACCACCCCTCGCCTCACTAGGACAGGTGCAGTGAAGTGACCGCTACGTGTAACGATTCGATCAAGACTGCCCGGTAGGAGTAATGGAATGCGTTGCCTCGGTGACGGCTGGTGACGAACGGTTCCGGCCGGGTGCCGCGCCGGTCCGCGAACGGCGGGTTCCGGACGGGCTCCCCCTCGGGTCTGACGGACGTGTTTACCCGCCCGAAGAGCCGGAAACCCCTCTCGGACAACGCAAGCGGATGGTGGAGGACTGTCCGTCCGCCGGTCGGTGCTGCGCGGAGTTCGCCGATCGGGTGACGTGATCGACATCGAGATCCCCGGAAGAAAGGCGTACTCTCATGTGTTGCAGTCTTGGTTGCCCGGAGGGTGAGCCGGGGACCGAAGCCAAAACCCCCTTGACCCAGGCGGATGCGCTCGCGCGCCCGCCAGTGTTAAGTCGGTTGACGCGCCCCAACAATGGGAAGCAGTAAGAGAAGGAGGTGAACGAAGGAAATGGAAGCCACGATGACGGGCTGGGCGGAACTCGCGGCCTGCAAGGACGAGGACCCGGAACTGTTCTTCCCGATCTCCGAGATGGGCCCCGGCGCCCGGCAGACGGCACAGGCGAAGGCCGTGTGCGCCCGCTGCCCCGTGCGCGCCGAATGCCTCGGCTACGCGCTCGACAACGGCCTCGACCACGGCGTCTTCGGCGGCACCACCGCGGACGAACGCCGCCGGCTGGTGCGCACCGCGCCTCAGCGGCACCGAGTGGCCTGACGCGCCGGCCGGTGACCTCTTCCCGGCGGCCGCAAGGACAGCAAGCAAATCCGGAAAGCAAATGAGATTCCGGTTGTGCGCTTGCCCGGGTGGGTGATTCCCCGTGAATCACCCACCCGGGCTTTTTTTCAGCGCAATATCTATGCGTCGCTTTGCATCTTTCCTGCCGACCCGTGGTCATCGTGCTCGGTGGGCCAGGTCTCCGGCAGGCCCCACGCCGCCGCCGGGACCGACTCGAACGCGGCCATCGCCGTGATCGACCCGGCTTCGACCGTGAGCAGGGTGACCCCGAACCACCGGTGATCGTGCTCTCCCGGGCGCCGCAGGTAGGTGGCGACGGCGGGCTGGCGGTTGGCGCGCACGGGCAGCATCCGGAACCGCCCCACGCAGTCCGGTGACGCCGGGTCCAGCGAAAGGGAGAGCGCGCGCACGATCGAGGTCCGGTTGCCGAACCACAAGGTGTACGGCGGCATGACCGCCTGGGCGTCTTCGTGCAGCAGCCGGGCCACCGCGGCCGGGTCACCGGCTTCGTACGCGGCGATGAACCGCTTCAGCAGCGCCGTTTCCGCCGCCGTCGGGTCGCCGACCGTCCACTCGGCACGCCGCGCGGGCAACCGCTCACGCAACGTCGCCCGTGCCCGCTGGAGCGCGCTGTTCGCCGACGCCACGCTCGTCTCGAGCGCCGCCGCCGTCTCCCGCGCCGGCCAGCCGAGCACGTCCCGCAGGACCAGCACCGCCCGCTGGCGCGGCGGCAGGTACTGGACGGCGGCGAGGTAGGCCAGCTCGATGGTTTCCCGCTCGATGACGGCGTCCTCCGGGGCCGCGTCGTCGAGCAGCCGGTCGGGGCAGGGCTCGAGCCACGGCAGGTCGGCGGCCTCGATCGGCCCGGCCGGCTCCCCGGCCGGCCCGAGCTGGTCGGGCAGCACGCGCCGGGGGCGCCGGGCGAGTACGTCGAGGCAGGCGTTCGTCGCGATCCGGTACAGCCAGGTGCGCACGCTCGCCCGGCCCTCGAACCCGTCGCGGGCCTTCCACGCGCGCAGGAACGTCTCCTGCGCGAGGTCTTCGGCGTCGGCCAGGGAACCGAGCATCCGGTAGCAGTGCACCTGGATCTCGTGGCGGTGCCGTTCGACGAGCGTCTCGAAGTCCTGACCCACCCGGGAACGCTAGCGCACCCGGGCTGAAAGACTGGTCTGGTGAGTGGAACGGTTCTGGTCCTCGGCGGCCGCAGCGAAATCGGCCTCGCCGTGGCGAAACGCCTGGTCAGCGGGGACGTCCGGCGGTTCGTGCTGGCCGCGCGGCCGGGCGCGGACCTCGCGGGCGAGGTGGCGGCGCTGCGCGAGGCGGGCGCCGAGACGGTCGAGACCGTGGACTTCGACGCCGACGACCTCGCCGCGCACGGCCCGTTCCTGGAGAAGGTCGCGGCCGAGCACGGCCCGCTCGAGACCGTCGTGCTCGCCTTCGGCATCCTCGGCGACCAGGCGCGTGCCGAGCGCGACGCCGCCCACGCCGCCGCGATCGTCCACACCGACTACGTCGCCCAGGTCGGTGTGCTGACCCACGCCGCGAACCTGCTGCGCGCGCAGGGCCACGGCCGGCTCGTCGTGTTCTCTTCGGTGGCCGGGGTGCGCGTGCGCCGCGCGAACTACGTCTACGGCTCGGCCAAGGCCGGCCTCGACGGCTTCGCGAGCGGCCTCGCGGACGCCCTGCACGGCTCCGGTGTCCGGCTCGTGCTCGTCCGGCCCGGGTTCGTGATCGGCCGGATGACCGAAGGCATGACACCGGCGCCGTTCTCCAGCACGCCGGACCAGGTGGCCGAAGCGACCGTCGCGGCCCTGCGCCGCGGCCGCGACGTCGTCTGGGTGCCCGGAATGCTCCGTCCGGTCTTCTTCGCGATGCGCCTCCTGCCGCGGGCGATCTGGCGCAAACTGCCGCGGTGACGCGATCGCGCCGGCCACTGTGGCCGGAGCCACAGCACGTTCCCGTGCGCGCTTCCCTACCCTGCGTGGCAGAATTCGGCCGATAGGCCGGATTCCGCTCGGCCGATCGGGCAGCGTCACAGGTTTCCGACAACTTTCTCAGCTGATTCCCAGCAAACCCGGTGATCCTCGAAGGAGGGGGAACACCAGAGGGAAGCAAGGGGAACGTCGTGCTGTTGTCGTCGCGGGGCCGCCGGATCGGCGGCCGGGTCGCGCTCGGCGTCGTCTCGACCGTGGTGCTCGGCGCCACCGGTTACCTGTGGACGCAGCTGAGTGCGCTGGACGACGGCATCGTCACGGCCGACGTCATCCCGCCGGCCGCGCAGATCGACAGCGAGGACACGCCGGTCGGCGAGCCGCTGCAGGTCGCCCAGAACATCCTGCTCGTCGGGATCGACTCGCGGACCGACACCTACGGCAACCCGTTGCCGCAGAACGTGCTCGACGCGTTGCACGCCGGAGGCGGGGACGACGGCGGCGACACCACCGACACGATGATCGTGGTGCACATCCCGGCGGGCGGCGCCGCGGCCACCGCGATCTCGATCCCGCGTGACTCCTATGTGGACATCGCGGGCGGCTACGGCAAACACAAGATCAACTCGGCCTACAGCCGTGGCAAGAACGCCGCGATGTCCGGTTTGCGCGCCCAGGGGCTTTCCGGCGCGCAGCTGGAGGTGGCGGCGAACCAGGCGGGCGCGAAGACCGCGATCCAGACGGTGGAGAAGTTCACCGGGCTGACCATCAACCACTACGCGGCGATCAACCTCGCCGGCTTCGACGCGCTGTCACAGGCCGTCGGCGGCGTCGAGGTCTGCCTCAAGGCGCCGGTGCACGACACCTACTCCGGCGCGGACTTCGCGGCGGGCACGCAGACGCTCTCGGGTCCGCAGGCGCTCGCCTTCGTCCGGCAGCGCCACGGGCTGACCAACGGCGACCTCGACCGCATCGCGCGGCAGCAGGCGTTCCTGTCCGGGATGGCGAAGAAGGTGCTGAGCGCGGGCACGTTCACCGACCCGTCGAAGCTGGGCCTGCTGGTCAGCGCGGTGCAGGGCGCGGTCGTGCTGGACAAGGGCTGGGACATCCTGAGCTTCGCCCAGCAGCTGCGGGGGATGACCTCGGGCGCGATCGCGTTCGCCACCATCCCGGTGCAGAGCCTGTCCCTGCCGACGCCGTCGGACGGCGTCGCGGTCAAGGTCGACCCGGCGCAGGTCCAGCAGTTCGTCCGCACGGCGATCAGCACCACGAATGTCCAGGCCGCGGGCGACGACCCGGCCGGGAACGTGAAGCCGGTCGCCGCCACCGGCACCAAGGCGCCGGCGCCTTCCTCGAACGCGAAGCAGCCGGCGACCACCACGGCGGCCGCCGGCTGCGTCAACTAGCGCCTCACACGAACGCGGACTGGCCCGTGATCGCCTTGCCGACGATCAGGGTGTTCATCTCGCGCGTGCCTTCGAAGGAGTAGATCGCCTCGGCGTCGGCGAAGAACCGCGCGACGTCGTAGCCGAGCACGATCCCGTTGCCGCCGAAGATCTCCCGGCTCCAGGCGACGACCTCGCGCATCCGCGCGGTGACGAACGCCTTGGCCAGCGACGAGTGCTCGTCCTGGAAGATCCCCGCGTCCTGCAGGCGGGCGAGCTGCACCAGCATGCCCCAGGAGGCGGTGATGTTGCCGAGGCTCTTCACGAGCAGGTCCTGCACCAGCTGGAAGCGGGCGATCGGACGGCCGAACTGGGTGCGCTCCTTGGCGTAGTCCAGCGCGAGCTCGTAGGCGCCGACCATCACGCCCAGCGCCTGCCAGGCCACGCCGCCGCGGGTGGCGCGCAGGATCTCGGCGACGTCGCGGAAGGAGTTGATGCCCTGCAGGCGGTTGGCCTCCGGGACGCGGACATCGGTAAGGGTGATTTCGGCGTTTTCGACGATCCGGAAGGCCGTCTTGCCTTGGATCTTCTCCGCCACGAAGCCCGGCGTGCCCTTCTCGACGACGAAGCCCTTGACGTGGTTGTCGTCGAGGTCACGGGCCCACACCACGACGTAGTCGGCGAAGGTCGCGTTGCCGATCCACTTCTTGGCGCCGTTGAGGACCCAGGTGTCACCGTCTCGCTTGGCCGTGGTGCGCATGCCGCCGGCGACGTCGGACCCGCCGAGCGGCTCGGTCATCGCGAACGCGCCGATCTTGTCCATCGCGGCCATCTCGGGCAGCCAGCGGTCCCGCTGCTCCTGGCTCCCTCCACTGTAGATGGAGTACATCGCGAGTCCGTTGTGGACACCGAAGAACGTCGCCACGGAGGCGTCCGTGCGGCTCATCTCCATCGCCATCATGCCGGTGAGCAGGTGGCTGACCGCCGGCTTGTGCTCGCCGTAGCCCTCGTAGGGCAGCCCCGCGAGACCGCTCTCGCGGAACATCCCGATGAGCTCCTTCGGGAAGGTGCCGGCTTCCCAGTTCTCGTTCACCAGCGGCTTGACGTCGGTGCGCATGAACTCACGGGCCTGGACCAGCAGCTTGCGCTCGTCGTCGCCCAGCAGCGTCTCGTAGTTGTAGAAGTCGGCGGTCAGCTGGCCTTCGAGTGCTTCCATCGTCATCTCAGTTCTCCTCCAATGCGGACAGGACGGCGAGCTGCTTGCGGTCGCGCGTCTCGGCGAGTTCCGAGTACGTGGAGGAGCCGTAAGCCTTTTCGACGGCTTCGATCAGCCGTTCCTGCTCTTCGGGGCTCTGGCTGGGGTCGCCCAGCCCGGCCCACATCTTCTTCATGGACTTGCCGATGTGCTCGGCCATGTGCCGGTAGCCGCCGGGGCCACCGCCGAGGTGCGAGCCGAGGAACGGCCCGACCGTGGCCCAGCGGATCCCGAGCGAGTTCGTGATGACCTTGTCGAGGTCTTCGGGGGTGACGACACCCTGCTCGACGAGGTAGATCGCCTCGCGGCTGAGCGCGTTCTGCAGCCGGTTGCCGACGAAGCCGGAGATCTCCTTGCGCTCCACGACCGGCGTGCGGCCGAGTGAGGTGTAGAAGTCGACGGCCAGCTGCACGGACTCGTCGCTGGTGCGCTCGCCGGGGACGACCTCGACCAGCGGGATCAGGTGCGGCGGGTTGAACGGGTGGCCGATGAGGACCCGGCTGCCGTCGATCTCGCCGGTGAACGCCGTCGACGGGATGGCGCTCGACGAGCTCAGCAGCAGCGCGTGCTGCGGCGCCTCCTCGACGAGCTGCTTGAACAGCTCCTTCTTGAACTCGACGTTCTCCGGCCCGTTCTCCTGCACGACGTCGGCGTCCTGCACGGCTTCGGTGACGTCGGCGGCGAGGTGGACGCGGCTCGCCAGCTCCTCGGCGGTGGTGCCGAGGTGCGGGGCGTACTGGGCCAGTGCCTGTGAGACGGCCTCGGCGAGGTCGGGGCGGGGGTCGGTGACCCGGACGGTCAGGCCGTGGTGGGCGAACAGCGCCGTCCAGGACAGGCCGATGGTGCCGGCGCCGATGACTGCCGCGTTCCTCATGACTGCGCTCCCTTCAGGTAGTCGAAGACCGGCTTGACCGGGGCGAGCGTCAGGTCGGTGGTGATGTGGCTCGCGGACACGACCTCCAGCACCGGCAGGTCGGCCAGCGGGGCCAGGACGTGCTGGAACAGCTGCAGCCGCGCGGGGCCGGTGTAGGCCTCCTTGACCACGACGTCGGTGATCTCGGTGCGGACCAGCTCCTGGACGCGCGGGGCGCCGTCGTAGCCGGGGATCGTCTTGAGCATGAACGTCGGGACGGTGATCTGGCGCTCGGCTTCGCGGCTGTCCAGCTCGTGGTGCTTGTAGCCCATGGTCGCGGTCGCCACCCGGAGCGTTCCGTGGTCCAGCGTGCCGACGAGGACGCCGTTGTCGACATAGAGGTTCGGCGACCCGACGGTCTTCGGGTAGGCGCTGACCTCGCGGCCGGACGCCGTCGCCGGGAAGTTGTCGAGGTACATCGCGTGCAGGTACTCGCCGCGCTCGCCGTCGAAGCTGACCTCGATCGCCTGGCCGGACTCGGTGTACGGGCCGTAGCCGGAGACGTCGCCCATCTTCATGACCTCGAACCGCACCAACGGTTCCTCGACCTGCAGCGGCTCCGGCACGACGGCGCGCAGGGCGGCGGCGTCGGTGCGGTAGACGATGTTCAGGTATTCGCGGTTCGTGAACCTCGGGACCACCGGCGCGAACGCCGGGGCGGTCAGCGGGGTCGTCACGTGCCGCCGGACTTCTTCGATCTTCATTCGCCTGTCCACTTCGGAGCGCGGCGCTCGGCGAAGGCGGTCATGCCCTCGCGGACGTCGTTCGACTGCATCAGCTTCCGGATTTCTTCGCGTTCCGCGGCTTTCGGGTCCGCGGCACGCACGATCTTCTTGACCGCGGCGAGCGCGAGGGGCGCGTTCTGCGCCAGCTGCTCGGCCAGGCCGACGGCGACCGCGGCGGCGTCACCGGTAGCGGTGACGCGGTTGACCAGGCCCAGCTCGCCGGCGCGGCGGCCGGTGACGGGCTCGCCGGTCAGCAGGAACTCCATCGCGAGGTGGTGCGGGATCCGCTGGGGCAGCCGGATCACCCCGCCGCCCGCGGCGATCAGGCCGCGCTTGACCTCGGGCAGACCGAACTGCGCGTCTTCGGCGGCGACGATCAGGTCGCACCCGAGGGCCAGCTCGAACCCGCCGCCCATGGCGAACCCTTCGACGGCGGCGATCAGCGGCTTGGCCAGCTCGGCTTCGGTCAGGCCGCCGAACCCGCGGCCCGGGATCTCCGGTGACTCGCCCTTGAGGGCGGCCTTGAGGTCCATCCCGGCGCTGAAGGTGTTTTCGGCGCCGGTCAGGACACCCGCCCGGAGCGTGGGGTCGGCTTCGAGTTCGTCCAGGGCGGCGGCCAGCTGCTTCGCGACGGCGGCGTTGACCGCGTTGCGGGCCTGCGGGCGGTCGATCGTGATCAGCAGGGTGCTGCCGATCCGTTCGGTGCGTACTTCACTCATGAGCTGCTTCTTTCAGAGTTCCGCGAGGACTTCGGCGGTGTCCTGGCCGGCCAGCGGGGCCAGGCGGCGGATCGAGCCGGGCGTCGCGGAAAACTTCACCGGGATGCCGACCGTGCGGATGGTGCCCTCGCTCGGGTGCTCGACGGTGTCGAGCAGGTGGCCGTCGCGGACGTACGGGTCCTCGTGGGCCTTGTCCAGCTCCAGGACCGGGGCCATCGGGATGCTGTGCTTCGCGCAGACCTCCGCCCACTCTTCGGTGGTCAGCGCCGGGGCGCACGCGGCGATCTGCTCGGTCAGCCACTCGTTGTCGGCGCGGTTGATGGCCTCGCCGTTCACCCGCGGGTCCGCGGCGAGGTCCGGGCGCCCGGCGGCGGCGAAGAAGTCGCGGAAGTTCTTCGGGTTGTAGGGGATGACGCAGGCGAGGCCGTCCTTGGTCCGGACCGCGGCGTGGCCCTTCGTCATCGACAGCGCGAACCCGGTGGGGCTTTCGGCCGGCTCGAACGTGTGCCCGGCGAGGTGCTCGACCAGGTTGAACGCGATCAGCGTGTCGGTCATCGGGATCTCGATCTGCTGGCCCTGGCCGGTGCGGTCGCGGTGGACCAGCGCGGCAAGCACGCTGTAGGCGATGGTCAGCGACGAGACCTTGTCGCCGATGATCGTCGGCAGGTAGACCGGCTGGCCCAGTGCCCGGTTGGCCACGTCGACCAGGCCGGAGGAGGCCTGCACGGTCTCGTCGTAGGCGGCGTTGCCGGCCTGCGGGGAGTCGCCGCGGAAGCCCTGCGCGTGGGCGTAGACCAGCCGCGGGTTGCGCTCGGCGACGTCGGCGTAGTTCAGGCCGAGACGGGCCAGCGCGCCGGGGCGCATGTTGGTGATCAGCACGTCGGCCGTGTCGATCAGCTTCAGCGCCTGCTCGCGCTCGGTCTCGTCCTTGAGGTTGAGGGCCACGCTGCGCTTGTTGCGGTTGACGTTGAGGTTCAGTGCGGTCATGCCCGGCGTGGTGCGGTACTCGCCCACCCGCACGGTGTCCGCGGGGGACTCGATCTTGATCACGTCGGCGCCCAGGTCGCCGAGGATCTGGGCCGCGTACGGGCCCATCACCACGGTCGAGAGGTCGATCACGCGCACGCCGTCCAGCGGTCCGGTCGTCATGTGTTTGCGTCCTTTCGCGCCTTGCTGTTCTGCTCTACTTCCGAACTTAGGCGCGGGCGACGGGAAAGGGAATGATCATGATGCGAACAATGGTATGACTCTTGTGGTCATACCATTCTTCAGCTGCTGAGCGGTTCGGCGAAGATCTCTTTCGCGGCGTCGACGAGGTCCTTCAGGTCGCCGTCGCCGCGGTCGCGCCGCCAGAGGAGGCCGGTGTCCAGCTGGGGGCGGAAATCCGAGAAGGGGAGCACGATGACGTTGTCGAGCCGGTAGCCGTGCATCGGGCTCTTGGCGTCGAGCATGGAAATGGAGAATGCCTCGCCGCTGGAGATGATTTCCGACGTCCCGCCGTAGCCGGTGTTGGTCAGCCGGATGCGTTTCTTGATGCCGAGCTCGTTCAATTGGTGGTCGAGCTGCTCGAAATAGGCGGGGACGATTTCGCCTGGTGAGGCCACGTACGGGAATTCGGTGAGCTCGGCCAGGCTGACGGAGTCCCGCCCGGCGAACAGGTCGGCCGGGACGACGGCACCGAGCCGTTCGGTCATCACGGGCAGCTGGTCCAGCGCGGGATCGGTGACGGGCAGCCGGGCGAGGGTGAGGGCCAGCTTCCCGTCGTGCACGCCCTGCACGAGGTCGGCGGTGGTGCCGGGCCAGCGCTTGAGCTCGTAGGTCAGTTTCACCCGTTCGGCGAGCGCGTTGACACGCTCCCGCAGATCGGGGTGCACGCCGGCGGGCATGCCGAGGAAAACGGTGCTGCGCTGCGGCCGCGTGGCTTCTTCCAGCTTCCAGGGAATGGCACTGACCTGCTCGAGGACGTCCCGCGCGAGCGGCAGCAGCGCGGCCCCGGCGTCGGTGAGGGTGACGTGGTGGGTGCTGCGGTCGAACAGCTGCTGCCCGAGCTCGTGCTCCAGGTCCTTGATCCGCTGGCTGAGCGGAGACGCGGCCATGTGCAGCTTCCGCGCGGCCGCGGAGAAGTTCAGCTCCTCGGCCACCGCGACGAAGTAACGCAGGTGCAGCATCTCCATCCCCCGACCCTACGGCCCCCGCGTGTCGTCCCCCCAATCACGTGAGATGCCCCTCCAATCACGAGTGATGCCCCCTCAATCACACGAGATACGCGTCCAATCACACGAGATACGCGCTGGATCACGTGAGTTCCGTCTCCGGTCACGCGAGTCCCGGGTACCGGGCCGGCGAACTCGCGTACCCGGACGGACGACTCGCGTACCTGGAGGGACGACTCACGTACCTGGAGGGTCGGGCGGGTGTGATCCGGGGCGGAACTCGCGTGATTGAAGGCGGAACTCGTGTGATTGGAGGGGGATCTCGCGTGATTGAGGGGGCATCTCGGGTGATTGGAGGGGCATCACTCGTGATTGGGGGGACGACACGGTCAGGGGGTCAGGGGGAAGGTGAGGGTGAAGGCGGCGCCGCCTTCGGGGGCCGGGCCCGCGGTGAGCGTTCCGCCCATGCGGGTGACCAGGGCGTGGACCAGGGCGAGGCCGATGCCGGAGCCGACCGGGCGGCGGTCGCGGTAGCGGGCGTTCAGGACGCCGCGCTCGAACGCCACCGGGTAGTCCTCCGGGGCCAGCCCCGGCCCGCCGTCCCGGACCGCCAGCGAAGCCGACGAACCGGACACCGTGAGGGCGAACACCATCGGTGCCCCCGCCGGGGTGACGCGCAGGGCGTTCTCGGCCAGCCCGTCGACCACCTGACGCAGCCGGCGCGCGTCCGCCAAGACCGGCACAGAAGATGAAGGCGCCGAAACGGAGAGGGAAACCCCCTCCCGCGCGCACCGCAGCTGCCACACCTCCGCGCAGTCGCGCACCAGCGCGGCCAGGTCCACCGAAGCCATGTCCAGCCGGAACTCGTCCGCCCCCAGCCGGGCCAGCTCCAGCAGGTCCTCGACCAACCGCGAAAGCCGCGCCGCCTCGCGCTGGATCGTCTGCCCGGCGCGCACCGCGTCGTCGCCGGAAGCGACGCCGTCCGCGATCGCCTCGGCGAAGCCGGTCACCGCCGTCAGGGGCGTCCGCAGCTCGTGCGACACCGACAGCAGGAACTCCCGCTGCCGCGCCTCGCTGACGGCCAGCGCGTCGGCCAGCGCGTTCAGCGACCCGGCCACCTCCGCCACCTCGCGCGGCCCCTGCACCGGCACCCGCACGTCCCGCCGTCCCGCCCGCAGCGAGCCCGCCACGAGCGCCGCCCGGCGCAGCGGACGGCCCAGCAGCCGCCCGGAGGCGAAGCCGGCGAAGGCCGCCACCAGCAGCCCGATCCCCAGCGCCAGCAGGATGTTGCGCACCAGCGCCCGTTGCGTGGCCTGCGCGTTCTGCGTGGGCAGGACCAGCGCGAACGCCGCCCCGCGCGGGCCGACCACCCGCGTCTCGACCAGGTACTGCGACCCCCCCACCGTGACGCGCCGGGAGCCGTCCGCGCCGAGCCCGGCCTTGACCGCGGCCTGGACCGCGGCAGCGTCCCCGACCGCCTGCCCGCCCGCCCGGCGGACGACCACCGAGATGCCCTGCCCGCGCACGACGTCGGCCACCTTGCCGACGCCCAGCCGGTTGCCGATGCCCGTTTCGTCCAGCTGGGACGCCACCACGTCGGCCTGCGCGGCCAGTGACGCCTGCAGCGCGTTGTCCGCCGTCGTCCGGATGAGCCGGGCCGCGACCAGCCCCGCCACGATCACCGCCACGCCCGCGACGGCCAGGCAGACCAGCGTGATCCGCCCGGCGAGCGTCCCCCGGACCCTCACGCCGGGTCCGCCGCGTACCCGATGCCGCGCACCGTCCGGATCGGGCTCGACGGCCCGAGTTTCGCGCGCAGCTGCGCCACGTGGACGTCGACCGTGCGCGTCCCCGCGGCCGCGGCGTACCCCCAGACGGCGCTGAGCAGCTGGTCGCGCGAAAGCACCTGCCCCGGGTGCCGGAGCAGGTGCGTCAGCAGGTCGAACTCGGTCGAGGTCAGGGCGACCTCGGCGTCCCCCGCCCAGGCGCGGCGGCTGGTGAGATCCACCCGCGCCCCGCCGACGGTCAGCACCGATGCGGCCGGCGCCGCCCCGGAGGCGCGGCGCAGCACGGTCCGGACCCGGGCCGCCAGCTCGCGCGGGCTGAACGGCTTGGTCAGGTAGTCGTCCGCGCCGATCTCCAGGCCGAGCAGCCGGTCGAGCTCGTCGTCGCGGGCGGTGACGAACAGCACCGGCGTCCAGTCCCCGGCCGCGCGCAGCGCCTTGCAGATCTCGATACCGTCCATTCCGGACAGTCCGATGTCGAGCACGATCGCCACCGGCTTGAGCCGCCGGACCGCTTCGAGGGCCCGGCCGCCGTCGGCCTCGACGTGCACACCGAAGCCGTCGCGCTTGAGGTAGAGCGCCGCCAGCTCGGCGATCGCGGCCTCGTCCTCGACCACGAGGACGAGGCCGCGCCCCGGTGACCCCATGCCTGCTCCCGTCTCCACCGTCACTGACGGGAAGACGCTAGCCGGTCAGCCATCGCTGTTCATGTCCGACTCGATGCCGTTGAGCGTCGACTCGATCCCGCTCAGCTCGCCGGACGGCGAGACCGTGGACGAAGACGCCGGCGGGTCGCCGGGCGAGCCCATCAGGTTGTCGCGGCAGCCCGAGCAGCCGAGCGCGACGAGCGCGGCGGCCCCGACCGCCGCCGCGACCCTCGCGCCCCTCACTTGGTCGGCGCCGTCGACGGCGCGGCCGGCTTGCAGTGCGCGGACGCGAAGGCGTCGAGCTTCTGCTTGGCCGCGTCCAGCTCACCGATGCGGCCCTGCCGCTTGGTGGCGCGCTGGTCCAGCTGGTCGGCGCGGGCGGTGTGCCCGGCCGCCCGCTGGTCGGCCGCCCTGGCCTTGAGGTTGGCGACCGAGCCCTTGACCTCGGGCCCGCCGTTGATCCGCTTCTCCAGGTTCTCGGCCTTCTTCTGCAGCTTCGGCACCCAGTCCGAGCAGACCTGCTGCGACTCCTCGGGGCTGAGCGTGATCGGCGCCACCGGCGTCGGCGTCTCGGCCGAAGCCAGCGGCGCCGCCACCAGCAGGCAGGCCGCGCTCGCCCCGCCCGCCAGGGCGAGCCGCGTCCAGGTGGTTCCTCGCATCGTTTCTCCTCGTCTTTCGTTCCGGGGTACGGGGAGAACTCTGGCCGGGCGGTGTTCGGAGCGCGTCCGCCTAGTGTTCGGGCTTTGTAAGGCCGACGGTGACCGACGTTCGCGCGAGGTCGAACGTCAGCGTGTCACCGAGGCGCGGCAGCGCCGGGTCGAACAGCAGCCCGTCGGTGCCGCCGAGGAGCAGCCCGAGCCGGTGCCCGGCCGGGACGACGTGGTCGAGCGCGGTGAGGCCGAACGTCATCGAGTACGCCCGGCCGGGGACCAGCGGTTCGCCGTGCCGCAGCGACGCGTGGTGCCCGAGGTCGGCCCAGCCGGCCGCGACGATCCGGTGGTCGACCGGCACGACGTCGGCGGCCGTGTCGAGGAAGCACGCGCTGTCGCCCTCGGCACTGGCGCCCCAGCACGACCGTGTCGCGAGGTTGCGCACGCCGCTGCCGTACTCGGCGGTGTTGCGCAGGTCGGCCGGCCCGTAGTCGACGAGCGCGACGCCGACCCGGGCGGCGGCCTGGTCCGACGACGCCGTGATCGTCACCGACGGCGACCCGGCGAGCCGCACCGGCGCGGGGAGGACGGGACCGGTGAACTTCGCGGCCGACACCCCGGCCGCCCACTGCTCGCGGGTGACGCCGGGGTCGTCGACGACGGCCGCCGTGCCGGACCCGGTCGGCCCCAACGTGCCATCGGCCGACGGGCGGAAGGTCGCCGGCAGCGTGGCGGGCGGCCAGCTCCGGACGTCGGTCCAGCGGTCCGGCGCGGTTTCGAGGTGCACGGCGGGCTCCCGCTCGACGCCGTTGCGCAGCCCGAGCAGCCAGCGGTCGAACCAGCGGTGCAGCGTCTCGACCCACTGCGCCCGCTGCAGGTCGAAGGGGTCGGTGTGGCCGGCCTGGCTCAGCCACGCCCTGCGCGGGACGCCGGCCCGGCCGAGCGCGGCCCAGTAGCCGGCGAACTGGTTCGGCGCGACGACCCAGTCCCCGAAACCCTGCGCGATGAGCACGCTCGCCTGTCCGGGACGCGGGACATAGTGCACGCTCCGCCAGTAGTCGTTGTAGTCCCCGTTCGTGCCCGCGCGCGCCTTGACGTCCGCTTCGAACGGCTGGCACAGCTCGGCGGCGCGCTCGTTGTAGGTGAAGGCCGACCCGGTGTTCTCCGGCGTGGCCAGTGGCGCGCCGTTCGCGACGAGCTGGGCGTAGTTGTCCGCCACGCCTTCGATCGGCACGATGGTCTTCAGCCCGGCGACGCCCGAGGCGGCCATCCCGATCGCGGTGGCGCCGTCCTGCGACTTGCCGATCGCGCCGACGTCCCCGGTGGCCCAGCCCGCGGTCACCGGACGCCCGCCGTCGGGGGCGTCGAAGGCCTTCGCCCGCCCGTTCAGCCAGTTCACGACCGCGTTGCCGGAGCCGACGTCGTCGAAGCAGCCGGACGACCGGTTCGTGCCGCCGACGTCGGCCAGCACGACGGCGTAGCCGCGCGGCACGAAGTAGTTGTCGTAGAACAGCGGGAACTGCTGCGGTGTGCCGTCCGGCGCGTACGTCTTCTTCTGCTGCTCGTTACCGCGGCCGCAGCACGCGTAGTACGGGCTGACGTCGAGGATCACCGGCACCCGCACGCGCGCGTCGGGCCGGACGACGTCGGCGGCGATCCGGTCGGGCTTGCCGTCGTGGTCGTTGTCCGTGCCGGTTTCCACCCACGCCGTCTCGCGGATCGCGTCGGCGTAGGAATAGACCGGCCGGCTTTCCGCGGCGGCGGCCGGGGGCGCGAGCCCCGCGGTCGTGAGCAGAGCGGCCAAGAACCCCAGTATCAGTCGCATCCGGACAGGGGATCACGGTTTTTCGTACATCGCCAGGAACTTCTTCATCGCGGCGTCGACGGCTTCGCGGTCGCCGGTCGTGACGAGGTCGAGCAGCAGCCCGCGGGTCACGGCGAGCCCGAGCCGGGCGTGGGCGGGCCGGTCGGCCTCCGGGACGCCGAGCCGGGCGAGCCGGGCTTCGATGGGGCCGAGCCAGTCGTCGATCACGCCGTCGAGGAACTCCGCCGTGCCCGGGGCGCCACCGAGGGCCTGGCCATAGAGCTGGAAGAACAGTTTTTCGTTGGCGCGCAGGTCGTCGTCGGAGAGCCGGCGCCAGAAGTCCACCGGATCGAGGTCGGCGAGCGCGGCGCGCTGGCGGGCTTCCACCTCCCGCGCCACCGCCGTGAGCAGGCCTTCCTTCGACCCGAAGTGGTAGATCAGCATGCGGTGGCTGGTGCCGAGGTCCGCGGCCAGCGCCCGCAGGCTCCGGTCCGCGCCGCCGTGGTGGGCGATGTGGTCGATCGCCGCGTCGAGCAGCTTGGCGCGCGGGCTTGTGCCGATCATGTACCGGATGGTACACGTACCAAATGGTACAAAGAATCTCGGTGCACGCCTCCTCAGCCGCTTCGGCCGCCGACCTGTACGCGCTGCTGCGGGACGGCGCGAGCTGGCCGAAGTGGTCGCCGCTGGGGTCGTTCGAGCTGGTCCGCGAAGGGGAAAGCGAGCCGGAGGGGCTCGGCGCGGTCCGGTTGTTCAAGACCAACGGCGTGCGCTCGTACGAACGGATCGTGGCGCTCGAGCCGGGCCGGCGGTTCGGCTACGCGCTGGAGCGCGGCCTGCCGCTGCGGGACTACGTCGCCTACGTCGACCTCTCACCCCGCGACGGCGGCACCGACATCCACTGGCACTCGACGTTCACGCCGAAGATCCCCGGCACCGGCTGGTTCTACCGGTGGTTCCTCGGCTCGTTCATCAAGCGGGTGGCCGCGGGTCTGGCCCGGGCCACCGCCTGATTGGCGTGTTACTCTCCCTGGGAGAGTGAGGAGGCGTGCCGTGGGGCCCGATCCGTACGACCGCAACTGCCCGACCCGCCAGCTGCTCGACCGGATCGGCGACCAGTGGACGGTGCTGATCGTCGGCGCGCTGTCCGCAGGCCCGCTGCGGTTCACCGAGCTCGGCCGCCGCGTGGACGGGATCTCCCAGAAGGTGCTGACGCAGACGCTGCGCAGCCTGGTCCGCGACGGCATCCTCACCCGCACGGCGTACCCGACGATCCCGCCGAAGGTCGAGTACGAGCTGACGGCACTGGGACGCAACCTGTCCGAGCCGCTGGACATGCTGGACCGCTGGGCCCGGCAGCACATGGCGTCGGTCCAGGAGGCCCGGGACGCCTACGACGCGGAGCACACGCCCGCTTCCGCTTAGCAGTTGACAGCTCCTGGACAGTTCGTCCCGTTACGGGTTCGTTCGTCCCGTCCGCAGGGACACTGTCGCGGTGCTCAACGAGACCGTGCCCCCTCCGGGCTGGGGAGTCGTTGCCCTCACCGCGTTGTTCGCCTTCGCGGTGTCGCTGACCTCGGTCGTCACGCCGCCCAGTGGGCGGCGGAGCCTCCTGCGCAACGCCAACGTCCTCGGCACCCTCTTCCACGAAGGCGGCCATGCCCTGCTGGTGCTGCTGATGGGCGGGACGGTCAGCCGCGTGAAGATCGACGACGCCGAAGGCGGCGGCACGTTGTCGCGCGGTACTGCGGGCCTCGCCAATGTCCTGGTCGGCGCCGCCGGGTACGCGATGCCGCCGCTCGCCGGGCTGGGGGCGGCCGTCCTGCTGAACCGCGGGCACGTCCAGGCCGTGCTCGTGCTGACCCTCGTCGCCATGGTGTTCCTGTTGCTGTTCGCGCGGGACCTGCGCACCTTGATCATGATCTTCCTGGTGGGGGCGGTCGTGTACGCGGCCTTGCGCTATGCCCCGGCCTGGCTGCGCACCGCCGTCGCCTACACCGAAGCCTGGTTGCTGCTGACGAGTGAGCTCGCCGGGGTGCGGGTCCTCGTCACGAACCGCCGCGAGAAAGGCTTCCGCGGCCATACGGATGACGCCGCCATTCTGGCCAAGCAGACCAAAATGCCGTCGCCGCTGTGGATCGGCGGGTGGTTCCTGCTCAACGGCTGGGCGATCTGGCACGCCGCCCCGCTGCTGTTTCCCTAACGGGCCACCAGACCAGCTTCGTGGGCCAGCAGCCCGGCCTGCGTCCGGTTCGCGCAGTCCAGCTTCACGAGCATCCGCGAGACGTAGCTCTTCACCGTCGCCTCGGCGAGGTGCAGCCGCGCCGCGATGTCCGCATTGGACAGCCCGGAACCCAGGCACGCCAAGACGTCCCGCTCGCGGTCCGTGAGACCCGCGATGCGGCGGCGGGCGTCCTCGCCGCGTTCCCGGCTGTCCGACGACAACGCCACCAGCCGGCGCGCGGCCGACGGTGACAGCACCGTGTGGCCGTCCGCCGCCACGCGGACCAGGCCGATCAGGTCCTCCGGGGGTGTCGACTTCACCAGGAAGCCCGCCGCGCCCGCGCGCAGCGCGCGGATCACGTACGTGTCCGCGTCGAACGTGGTCAGTGCCACCACCGCCGGCGGGTCCGGCAGCGCCGTGATGCGGGCGATCGCCGTCAGCCCGTCCACGCCCGGCATCCGGAGGTCCATCAGCACCACCCGCGGCCGGTGCCGGACCACCGCCTCGACGGCTTCGGCGCCGTCGGCGGCCTGGGCGACCACCTCGATGTCGTCCGCCGAACCCAGGATCGTGCGCAGGTGCGCGCACACCATCGGCTCGTCATCGACCACGAGCACCGGGATCACAGTGCGTGCCTTCCGCCGTCGGGACGTAGGCGGGCAGTATCGCACCGACCCGGAACCCGCCGCCCGGTCGCGGGCCCGCGTCGAACCGGCCGCCGACCAGTTCGACGCGCTGCTGCAGGCCGGCCAGCCCGGCGCCGGACCCGCTGCCGGCCAGCGCGGGGTCGGGCGGGAGCGCCGCCGCCGTGCTGTCGACCGAGACGTCGAGGCCGCCCGGGTGGTAGCGCAGGGACACCGTCGCCGACGCGCCCGGCGCGTGCTTGCGCACGTTCGTCAGCGCCTCCTGCACGAGCCGGTACGCGGTGCGCGCGACGGTCGGCGACAGCTGCGCCGGATCGCCGTCCACCACCAGGTCGGTGGGCACGCCGACCGACCGGGACTCCTCGACCAGCCGCGCCGGGTCGCCGGGCTCGGCCGGGCTGAGCGTGCGCGGCCCGGTCTCGGCGCCGTTGCGCAGGACGCCGACCAGGTCGCGCAGCTCGTCCAGGGCCAGCGCGCCTTCGCGGCGGATGTCCTCGGCCGCCGTCCGCGCGGCCGGGTCGGCCGACGTCACGCCGAGGGCACCGGCGTGCAGCACCATCAGGCTGAGCCGGTGCGTGACGACGTCGTGCATCTCGCCCGCCAGGCGCCGCCGTTCCGCGGCCCTGGCCTGCTCGGCGAGCAGGTGCTGTTCGCGCTCGGCGCGTTCCGCCCGGTCCCGCAGGGACTGCAGCAGCTGCCGTCGGGCGGCGAAGTACAGCGAGGCCAGTGCCGGCAGCGCGGTGTTGAGCAGGCCGAACGGCGTGGTCGACCAGCTCGGCGCCCACGGCCGCGAAGCGATCACGGCCATTACGCCGGCCACCCAGAGCACGCTCCGCTTGTCCAGCACCCGCGCGGCCTGGGACAGGATCACCGGGGTGATCGTCGGCACGGTGGTCAGCGCGAGCGGGTGGACCGGCACGAGCAGGCCGGGCGCGAAGGTGTCGGTCACCAGCATCGCGACCGCCGCCGCGGTGACGAACGCGCACACCGGGCCGGGGAACCGGAACAGCAGCACCAGGCTGAGGTCGCAGGCGACCTGCAGGACCAGCCCGGCGGCCGGGCCCCACGCACCGGTCGTCCGGTCGCCGATGAGGTGGAAGAGGACGTTCATCCCGGCGAACGCCAGCGCCGCGCCGAACAGCCAGCAGGCGTCGGAGCGGCTCGGCCACAGCGGCCGCCGGGCGGTGGTCACGCGGTCACGGTAACCGCTGCCACGGGCCGCCGCCGGAGGATGCAACCAAAGTTGCGCCCGGCAGCCACGTTCGTCGCGACGGGCACCCTCCTCGGCCGGTTTCGGTCGGACCCGGGTTCGCGGTGGACTGGAGCGGACGACGAGGGAGGGAACCGCGATGGGCGAGCTGTCCTTGCCGGCCCGGGCGTACCTGCTGGCGTGCGACACGGCGCGCGACCGGCTGCCGGACCGCGAGCGGGTGGCGCTGCTGGTCCGCGCGGCGGCGCTGACGGACCTGGTGCTGCGCGGCCGGATCACCGACGACGGCGGCCGCCCGGTGGCCTCGGGAGCGGGCGGCACGGGGCACCTGGTGCTCGACGACCTGCTCGCCGAGCTCGCCGCCGACCCGCACCGGAAGTGGCGCGCCTGGGTGCGCCGCGGCGCGCGCGAGACGTTGCGGTCCCTGGAGGAACAGCTGGCCGCGGCCGGGGTGATTTCGCTGCGGACGTCCCGGGTGCTGGGGCTGTTCCCGCGGCGCCGTCCGGAGGTTCGCGAGCCCGCGGCGGCCGCGGCGCTGCGCGACGAGGTGCGTGCGGCGTTGCGGAGTGACGCGCCGGTGTCCGCGGACGTCGCGGCGCTGACGGCGCTGACGGCGGCGGTCGAGCGGGCGGCGGTGCTCTCGAGGGGTGAGCGCCGCCGCCACCGCGACCGGCTCGCCGGGCTGGAGGAGCAGGCCGGGGCCGCGGTCCCGGCCCTGCGCAAGGTGATCCGCGAACTCCGCGCCGCCCGCACGGCCCGGATCGCCGCGGCTTCCGGAGGCGGCGGCTGACGCCGTGTCGTCCCGGCGATCACGCGTGTCGACCCCGGGATCACGCGCGTCGGCCCGTGCTCCGGGTCGGCACGCGTGATTGAGGAGCCGGCACGCGTGATTGCGGGGACGACACGGCCTCAGTTCGTGAAGAGGCGGTCGAGGTAGTAGTCCACTGTGGAGATGGCCTGGGCCGGAGTGCGGTGGCCCATCAGGATTTCCGAGCCTTGGGAGTCCGCGATCGCCCAGAGCAGGGCCGCCTCGGTCTCGGGGTCGGCCCACGCCGGGACGTCGCCCGCCTCCTGGGCCTGGCGGACCTGGCCGGCGAAGAACTCCAGGAGCTCCGGCATGCCTTCGCCGAACGCCTTCGCCATCGCCGGATCCGCCACCGCGCGGATGAAGTACGCGACGCCGATCAGGAAGTCGGCCTCGCTGTCGGCGTCGCGCGGGAGGATTTCGACCAGGCAGGCGCGCAGGATCGAGCGCGGGGTCGGCGGGCCGTCGGCCAGCACCTTCGCGGTGATCCGCTCGCTGCGGAGCCGGTGGCGGTGTTCGAGGGCGTAGCGCAGCATTTCGTCCTTGGTCCGGAAGTAGTGCTGCACCGACCCCATGGACATGCCGGCCTCGGCCGCGACCTGGCGCAGGCTGACGCCTTCCAGGCCGGCGCGCGTGGTCAGCCGCTGCAGTGCCTCGGCGATCTGCACCCGGCGCTGCTCGTGGTCCACCTGCTTCGGCACGTCCGCTCCCGTTGTCATGCGATCGCATTGCGAAAATCGGGCTTCCACCGTTACGATGCGACCGCATTGTAAAACAGTCTCGGGGGGTGTCCGGTGGAGACCGGAGAAGTAAGGCTGCGGCCGCCGCGCCACGCGCTCGACCGCCGCGCGATCGCCTGGTGGCGCGCGCAGGGAGCGCTGGCGTTCGGGCCCGCGGTACTGGTGCTCGCGGTCCTCGGCGTGCTGCTCCCGCCGGCCGCGGTCTGGCTGCTGGCCCCGGCGGTCGTGCTCGCGGTGCTGGGGGTGGCCTGGTGCGCGGTCCTGCCGCGGTGGTGGTTCGGGGTGCACCGCTGGGAGGTCACCGACACGGCGGTCTACGTGCGCGCGGGGTTCCTGTGGCAGGAGTGGCGGGTGGCACCGCTGTCCCGGGTCCAGACGGTCGACACCCTGCGCGGCCCGCTGCAGCAGCGCTTCGGCTTGGCGACGGTCACGGTGACGACGGCGTCGGCGCGCGGCGCGGTCCGGCTTCGCGGCCTGGACGCCGAGGTCGCGGCCGAGGTGGCGGAGCGGCTGACCGAGCGCACGGACGCGATCCCAGGGGACGCGACATGACCGCGGAACACGACCCCGCGGTCGCCGAAACGCCTCCACACGCCGGCGGAGAAGGCGGCGGCTCCGGCGCCGCCGCGGCTGGTGGAACGCGCGGCCACGTGGGGGAGGACCGGCATAGCTCAGGCGCCGCTGCCGGCCGAACCCGCGGGCAGGTGGGGGTGGACCAGCGCGCCGCCGTGACCGGCGAAATCGGCAGCGGGGCGGGCGAAGGCCAAGGCGGCTCCGCCACCGCCGGCTGGCGTCGGCTGGACCGGCGGGCCCTCGGCGTCACCGCGGTCCTCATGGCCGGCGTGGCCGTCTCCGCCGGGACTCCCGTCGCCATCGGCACCCGGTCCCTCTGGCTGCTCCCCGCCGCCGCTCTCCTCGTCGCCGCCGGGGTGCTCGCCGAATACCTCCGGTGGCGGCACACCCGCTTCCGCTGCACCGCCGAGCGCCTCGAAATCGAGTTCCGCTTCGCCGTCCACACCCGCAAATCCCTGTCCCGCGAACGCATCCGCACCGCCGACCTGACCGCCAGCCCGCTGCACCGCGCTTTCGGCGTCGCCGCGCTCACCATCGGCACCGGGCAGCAGGACACGATCACCCTCTCCCCGCTGGCCAGAGCCGACGCCGAAGCCCTGCGCACCGAACTACTCCACCGCAGCCGCCAAGACTCCACTGAGGACGGTCCGATCAGGACATTCGACCCGCGGTGGATCCGGTACGCCCCCGTCTCCTTCGTCGCCCCGGCGCTCGGGCTGGCCGCGTTCGGGTCGCTGTTCAAGGTCGCCGACTGGTTCGGGGCCGGCGGCCGCCTGCTCACCTGGCTCCTCGGCTTCTTCGGCGACCTCCCCTTGGCCGCGAGCGTCCTGCTCCTGCTCGTCGTGGCGATCGTCGCCGGGGTGGCCGGGGCGGCCGGCCTGTTCACCGAAATGTGGTGGCACTACCGGCTGGACCGCGAACCCGGCGGCACCCTGCGCGTCCGCCGCGGGCTGCTCACCACCCGGTCGACCACCATCGAGGAACGGCGGCTGCGCGGGGTCGAACTGGTCGAGCCGCTCGGTGCCCGGCTCGCCGGCGCCGCGCGTGTGGACGCGATCGCCACCGGCCTGCGGCGGGACGACGACAAGACCGAGTCCAAGACACTCCTGCCACCCGCACCGAAAACCGTCGCGCACGACGTCGCGGCGCAGGTGCTCGGCGAGCGCGTCGAGACCGTCGCACTGGTCCCGCACCCACCCGCGGCTCGCGCGCGGCGGCTGCGGTGGGCGGTGGCCGCCGCGCTCGGGCCGGTGCTGGTCCTGCTGGTGCTCGGTGCGCTGCTCACCGACGTGCTGCTCGTGCTCGGCGGCGTGCTCGCCCTCGTCGCGCTGCCGGTCGCCGTCCTGCTCGCCCTGGACGCCCACCGCGGCCTCGGGCACGGCCTGCGCGGCCGCTACCTGGTGACGCGCGCGGGTACCGTCCGCCGCGGCACGGCCGTGCTGGCCAGGGACGGGGTGATCGGCTGGACCGTGAAGCAGTCGGTGTTCCAGCGGCGGCGCGGCCTCGCGACGTTCACCGCGACCACCGCGGCGGGCTCCGGCGCGTACGCGATCCGCGACGCCGCCGCCGGCGAGGGCCTGGTGTTCGCGGACGGCGCCGTGCCGGAGGTGCTGACGCCGTTCCTCGAGGCTTCGGCGCCCGCCGAAGCGTCGCGGACCTAGGTTCGGGGCATGGACGAATTCCGTGCCCTGCACGTCCCCGGCGCCCCGCTGCTGCTGCCCAACGCCTGGGAGTTCGGCGTCGGCGCCTTCCTCGCCGCGCAGGGCTTCCGGGCACTGGGCACGACCAGCCTCGGCGTCTCCGCGGCGGCGGGGGAGCCGGACGGCGCGCCGTCGACGCGCGCCGCGACCGTCGCCCTCGCCACCCGCCTGACCCGGCTGGACGTCCTCGTCACCGTCGACATCGCCGACGGCTTCAGCACCGACCCGGCCGCGGTCGCCGACCTCGCCGCCGAACTGGCCGCGGCGGGCGTGGCAGGCGTCAACCTCGAAGACGGCCGGGCCGACGGTTCACTCGCCACGGTCGAGGCCCAGAGCGCGCTGGTCACGGCGGTGAAGGAGCGCGTGCCGGAGCTGTTCGTCAACGCCAGGACGGACACGCACTGGGCCGGCGACCGCTCGCTCGCCGAGGCCGAGCGGCGGGTGCGGGCGTACGCGGCGGCGGGTGCGGACGGCGTCTTCGTCCCCGGCCTCGCCGAGCCGGCGGACGTCGAGCGGATCGTCGCCGTCGGCCTGCCGGTCAACCTGCTGTTCCTGCCCGGGAAAGCCACCCTCGCCGGGCTGGCGGAGCTGGGCGTCGCGCGGGTCAGCCTGGGTTCGCTGCCGTACCGGATGGCACTCGCCGCGGCGGCCGGGACCGCGCTGGCCGTGCGCGACGGCCGTGACCTGCCGCTGCGCCCGCCGTCCTACGCCGACGTCACGGCGCTGCTGCCGTAAATCGGGTGAACCGCCCGGGCCGGATCTGTTTGGCTTGGGGTATGCGCGCCTTCGGAACCGATTTCGCCGCCCCGCCCGGATACCTGAACACGCCCAGCGTGGGCGTCCCGCCCGCGCCGGTGGCCGCGGCGGTGGCCGAGTCCGTGGAACGCTGGCGGACCGGCGCGACCCGGCCGGGGGAGTTCGACGAGTACGTCACCCGGGCCCGGGCCGGGTTCGCCCGGCTCCTCGGCGTCGAGCCGGAGCGGGTGGCGAGCGGCGCCTCGGTCTCGCAGCTCATCGCCAACGTCGCCGCGGCGGTGCCCGCCGGCACCCGCGTGCTCACCGCCGCTGGCGACTTCACCAGCGTGACCTTCCCCTTCGCGGCGCAGCCCGGCGTCACGGTGACCGAGGTGCCCCTGGCCGAACTGCCGTCGCGGGTCGAGGGGTACGACCTCGTCGCGGTGAGCGTCGTCCAGTCCGCCGACGGCCGGATCGTGGACCTGCCTGCCCTGCGTGCCGCGGCCGCGGCCGCCGGCGCGGCCGTGCTGCTCGACGCGACCCAGGCGGTCGGCTGGCTGCCGCTGGACGTGGCGTGGGCGGACTGGGTCGTCGGGGCGGGCTACAAGTGGCTCTGCTCGCCGCGCGGCACCGCCTGGCTCGCGGTGCGGCCGGACGCCCAGGAGCGCACCCGGGCGGTGGCGGCGAACTGGTACGCGGGGGAGGACCCCTGGGCCACGGTCTACGGCCTGCCGCTGCGGCTGGCCGGCGACGCCCGCGCGTTCGACCTGTCGCCGGTCTGGCTGGCCCAGGTCGGCTCCGCGGCGGCCCTGGAGTACTTCGCCGGGCTCGACCTGGCCGAGGTCCGGGCGCACAACACCGGCCTGGCCGACGCGCTGCTGGAGAAGCTCGGCCTCGAGCCGCGCGGCACCGCGATCGTGTCGCTCGACGCGGACCCGCGGCGGGTGGCGGACGCGGGCGTCGTGTCCAGCGTCCGCGGTGGCCGGGTGCGGGTCGGCTTCCACCTCTACAACACGCTTGACGACGTCGAACGCCTGTTACCCGCATTCGAGTGAACTCGCGGCGGCGGGTGAACTACCGTATGTCCCCGTGGTTGGTGCGCATTTCACCCCAGGCCCGTCCGACACGGCCCCGCTGGGCGCGGTACCCCCGCAGCCCCGCCCGCCCGTACCGGGCCCGCCGGCGCGCGACACCCGGTCCCTGCTGCTCAAGGGCGCCGGGCTGGTCGCGATCGCCGTCGTGTCCGGGCTGCTGTGGTTCCTGATCCGGCACGACTCGACGCCGGACCAGCCGGTCGCGCAGCCGCCGGCGCAGAACACCGGGCAGTTCCAGTACACCCTGGTCGCCGGGCCGGTGAAGACCACCGACTGCGCCGAGAAGTCCTACGGCCGGACGAAGGACTTCTTCCAGGACAACCCGTGCCGCTCGCTGGTCCGGGCGCTGTACACGACGGAGTCGGGCGGCGCGAAGGCGCTGGTGTCCGTGGCGCTGGTCGGCATGCCCGACTCGACGAAGGCGAAGGCGCTCAAGACGCTGACCGAGCAGGACGGCACCGGGAACGTCACGGACCTGGTCAAGGACAAGACCTTCGCGGGCACCGGCACCCCGAGCGTGAGCGGCAAGGACGCGGCGTACTCGTCGCGGGTCGTCGGCACGAACACGACGATCGTGCTGGCCGACTTCTACGACAAGCACAAGGACAAGGACCTGATCGAGCGGATCGCCGACGACGCGCTGCGCCTGTCGGACGACCTCCCCTCCTGAGTGGTGAGGCGGGCCGGAGCCCGCCTCACCCACACCAGGTGCGTCAGGCGGTCCGGCCGGGCATGGCGATCGCCACCGGCTTCTGACCGGCTTCGCCGCGCCAGGGCGTGCCCCGGCGGGCGGCGGCGACCAGCGCGTGCAGCGCCGTCGTGCGCAGGCCGGCGTCGTCGGTGTGGTCGATCACCGCGAGCCACGCCGCCGCGCAGTCCGCTTCGGCCGTCGCCACCACCTGGGACGCCGACTTCGCGTCCGTCACCGGGTTCTTCGGCACGTACGCCGCCTCCGGCGCCACCGGGGTCGCCCCGGCGGCCGAGAGCGCCGTCTGCAGGAAGTCGCGGCGCAGGGCGTGCTCGGCCGCACCGCTCTTCTCCGCGTCGCCGAAGTCACCCGGCAGGAACGCGCTGACGAGCCCGTACACCCACACGGCGGCGTGCTCGGCCGCCAGTGCCACCTGCAGCGGGTCGACCGCCTCCGGCGGCACCGCGCCGGCCGGGGCGGCACCCACCTTCGGGACGTCCTCGCCCGGGCCCAGCGCCGGGGCGAGGCGCTGCAGCGACGCGCAGCCCGCCGCGATCGCCGCGACCAGCCCGGCGCGGTAGCGGGGCAGGCCGCCGACGAGGTCTTCGGCCTGCTTGCGCGCGGCCGCCAGGCGGTCCTTCAGGTCGCCGAGCGCGGCCGGGGCCGGTGGGGCCGCCGACGGCGACGGCGTGGGCCGGTTCAGCCGGTCCACTTCGGACTTCAGGGCGGCCGCGTGCGCCGCGCGCGCGTCGGCGAGCTGGCCGGCGGCGTCGGCGTCCGCGCCCTTGGCCAGCGCCCGCGCGGCGTCGGCGTCGGCCTGGGCGGCGGCCAGCAGCGGCTGCAGCGGGTCGGGGCTTTCGTCGTAGCCGGGCCCGCAGGCGGCGAGGGGAACGGCCAGTGCGGCCAGTGCCCCCGCGCGGAGGGCGCCGCGGCGGGTCAGCTCGGTCGGTCTTCCGGTCACGCCGCCCCATCCTGCCAGGCCCCGGGGCGGCCCCGCCGCTCGCGCGGGGTGACCGGGCGACCGGATAAGCTGGTCCACCACCGACCCGACCACCCAGCCCGAGCAAGGAGACCCCCACGTGCCAGGAGAACTCGCCAGCCGGCTTCAGCCGATAGTGGCCGAAGCCGTCACCGCCGCGGGTTTCGACCTCGATTCGTTCGAGGTGCAGCAGGCCGGCCGGCGGCAGCTGGTCAAGGTCGTCGTCGACGCCGACGACGGTGTCGGGCTGGACGAGGTCGCCGAGGTCAGCCGCAAGGTCTCGGCGGCGCTCGACGAGAACGACCACGTGCTGGCGAGCGCCTACACGCTGGAGGTCACCTCGCCGGGGCTCGACCGCCCGCTCACCCAGCAGCGGCACTGGCGGCGCGCGCGGTTCCGGTTGGTCAAGGTCACCCCGGCCGACGGCGCGCCCTTCATCGGCCGGGTCGGCCACGCGGGCGAGCACGCCGCCCGCGTCCTCGAAGGCGGCAAGATCCGCGACGTCCGCTACGCCGACGTGGCGAAGGCGGTCGTGGAGATCGAGTTCAAGCAGCCGCCCGCCGAGGACCTGAAACTGCTCGAAGACGACGCGTCCGGCATGATCGCGGCCGAGACGGAGAAGGGGTCGAAGTGAACGTCGACATCGCCGCGCTGCGGGCGATCGAACGGGACAAGGACATCCCCTTCGAAACGGTGATCGAGGCCATCGAGACGGCCTTGCTCACCGCGTACAAGCACACCGAGGGCCACCAGCCGCACGCCCGCATCGACATCGACCGCAAGACGGGCCTGGTGCGCGTGCTCGCGCACACGCTGACCCACGACGGCCAGGTCGACGAGGAGTGGGACGACACCCCGGAGGGGTTCGGCCGGATCGCCGCCACCACCGCCCGCCAGGTCATCCTGCAGCGGCTGCGCGACGCCGAGCACGAGAAGACCTTCGGCGAGTTCTCCACCAAGGAGGGCGAGATCGTCGCCGGCGTCATCCAGCGCGACGCCCGCGCGAACGCCCGCGGCATGGTCGTGGTCCAGGTGGGTGACACCGAAGGCGTGCTGCCCTCCGGCGAGCAGGTCGCCGGCGAGTCCTACGAGCACGGCAGCCGGATCAAGGCGTACGTGGTCACGGTGTCGCGCAGCAACCGCGGCCCGCAGATCACGCTCTCGCGCTCGCACCCGAACCTGGTGCGCAAGCTGTTCGCGCTCGAGGTGCCGGAGATCGCCGACGGCACGGTCGAGATCGCCGCCGTCGCGCGCGAGCCGGGGCACCGCACGAAGATCGCGGTCAAGTCCACCGTGCCGGGCGTCAACGCCAAGGGCGCCTGCATCGGCCCGGTCGGCGCGCGCGTGCGCAACGTGATGAGCGAGCTGGCCGGCGAGAAGATCGACATCATCGACTACTCCGAGGATCCGGCTCGCTTCGTCGGGAATGCGCTGTCGCCCGCGAAGGTTGTTTCGGTACGAGTCGTGGACGAGCGGGCGAAGACCGCCCGTGTCGTGGTGCCGGACTTCCAGCTGTCGCTGGCGATCGGCAAGGAGGGCCAGAACGCCCGCCTCGCCGCCCGCCTGACCGGCTGGCGGATCGACATCCGCAGCGACGCCGCACCGGCGGACGACGGTGACGATCGCGGGGGTGATCAAGACCACGCCCGTCCGCCGCGGCCCGCCGCGACAACCGGTTCGGCTGAGTGAAGGTCGAAGCGCTAGACTCAGGAGTGGTTCGAAGCCCGCGGCGGGTAGCCGAGCACCAGCCCCACCGGATTTCCCCGGTGCGGACTTGTGTCGGCTGCAAGCGGCGGGCATTGATCGGTGAGCTGCTGCGCGTGGTCGCGGTGGCCGGGCGGGTGGTCGTCGACGAGCGTCGGCGGCTGCCGGGCCGGGGGGCTTGGCTGCACCCCGACCCGGACTGCCTGGCCAAGGCCGAACGGCGGCGAGCATTCCCGAGGGCCCTGCGGGCTCCCGGGGCGCTCGACGCCCGCGAGGTCCGCGAGCACGTCGGGCGCACCGGAGCACCACGAACCACGCACCACGAACCCGGGACGTCCCCGGAGTCGCGAGGAAGCAAGGAAGCAGGTCGACCCGTCATGAGTCAGCCGTGAAGCTGAAGCCATGAGCGTCAGACAATAAGGACGAGGTCAGCGGGTTTTCCGCCTGGCCTCCCCTAGATGAGGAGAGTTGTGCCAGGCAAGGCCCGCGTACACGAGCTCGCGAAGGAGCTCGGCATCACCAGCAAGGACGTGCTCGCGAAGTTGAAGGAACAGGGCGAGTTCGTCAAGTCCGCGTCGTCCACGGTCGAGGCGCCCGTCGCCCGTCGTCTCCGCGACGCGTACGCCCCCAAGGGCGCCAAGAAGCCCACGCCCGGTCCGTCGGCGCGCCCCGGTCCGCCGGCCGCCAAGCCCGGGCCCGCCGCTCCGAAGCCCCCCGCGCCTGCCCAGCAGGCTCCGGCGGCTCCGGCCCCGTCGGTCCAGTCGGCTCCGGCCGCACCCCAGCAGCAGGCGCCCGCCGCGGCGAAGCCGGCCACCCCGGGGCAGCGCCCCGGCCCGCGGCCCGGCCCGCGCCCGGCCACGCCCGCACCCCAGCAGCAGGTCCCGGCCGCGAAGGCCGAAGCTCCTGCCGCGCCCAAGCAGGACACCCCGGCCGCGCCCGCCCAGGGCGGCACCGGCTCGGTCGTCCCGCCGAAGCCGCAGGGCCCCAAGCCCGGCGGTCCCAAGCCCGGCCCGCGCACCCCGCGCGTCGGCAACAACCCGTTCGGCGTCGGTTCCGGCGCCCCGGCCCCGCGCCCGCAGGCTCCGCGCCCCGGCGGCGGCCAGGGCGGCGACAACCGGCCCCCGCGTCCCGGCGGTGGCGCCGGCGGTGACCGTCCGGCCCCGCGGCCGGGTGGTGGCGCCGGTGGCAACCGGCCGAGCCCGGGCAACATGCCCCCGCGGCCGAACCCCGGCATGATGCCGGGCCGCACGCAGCGTCCCGCCGGTCCCGGTGGCGGCGCCCGCGGTGGCCCCGGCGGCGGCGCCCGTGGCGGCCCCGGTGGCGGCGGTCGTCCCGGTGGCGGCGGCGGTGGCTTCCGCGGCGGTCCCGGTGGCGGTGGCGGCGGCGGTGGCTTCCGCGGCGGCCCCGGTGGCGGCGGCGGTGGCGGCGGCTTCCGCCCGGGTGGCGGCGGTCCCGGTGGGGGCGGCGCCCCGGCCGGTGGCGGCGGCTTCCGCGGTGGCGGCGGCGGTCGTGGCGGCCCCGGTGGCCGTGGCGGTACCGCGGGTGCCTTCGGGCGTCCCGGTGGTCCCTCGCGCAAGGGCCGCAAGTCGAAGCGGCAGAAGCGCCAGGAGTACATGGACAACATGCAGGCGCCCAGCGTCGGCGGCGTCCGCCTGCCCAAGGGCCAGGGCGAGACGATCCGGCTGCCGCGCGGTGCCTCGCTGACCGACTTCGCCGAGAAGATCGACGCCAACCCGGCTTCGCTGGTGCAGGTGCTCTTCCACCTCGGCGAGATGGTCACCGCGACGCAGTCCGTGTCGGACGACATCCTCGAGCTGCTCGGCGGCGAAATGAACTACAACGTTCAGGTCGTCAGCCCCGAGGAGGAGGACCGCGAACTCCTGGAGACCTTCGACATCACGTATGGCGAAGACTCCGGCGAGGAAGAGGACCTGCAGGTCCGGCCGCCCGTCGTGACCATCATGGGTCACGTCGACCACGGTAAGACCCGCCTGCTCGACACGATCCGGAAGACGAAGGTCCGCGAGAGCGAGGCCGGCGGCATCACGCAGCACATCGGTGCGTACCAGATCGAGACCGAGCTCGACGGCAACCCGCGGCTGATCACCTTCATCGACACCCCGGGTCACGAGGCGTTCACCGCCATGCGTGCCCGTGGTGCGAACTCGACCGACATCGCGGTGATCGTGGTGGCGGCCGACGACGGTGTGATGCCGCAGACGGTCGAGGCGATCAACCACGCGCAGGCCGCCAAGGCCCCGATCGTGGTCGCGATCAACAAGATCGACAAGGAAGGCGCGAACCCGGACAAGATCCGGCAGCAGCTGACCGAGTACGGCCTGGTCGCCGAGGAGTACGGCGGCGACACGATGTTCGTCGAGATCTCCGCGCGGCAGAACATCAACATCGACGGCCTGCTCGAGGCGATCCTGCTGACCGCCGACGCCGCTCTGGACCTCCGGGCCAACCCGGACATGGAGGCCCAGGGTGTCGCGATCGAGGCGCACCTCGACCGCGGCCGCGGCCCGGTGGCCACCGTCCTGGTCCAGCGCGGCACGCTGCGCGTCGGTGACTCGGTCGTGGCGGGTGACGCCTACGGCCGCGTCCGCCGGATGGTCGACGAGCACAACGTCGACGTCACCGAGGCGCTGCCGTCGCGGCCCGTCCAGGTCATCGGCTTCACGTCGGTGCCGGGCGCGGGTGACACCTTCCTGGTGGTCGACGAGGACCGCGTCGCCCGGCAGATCGCCGAGCGCCGGTCGGCTCGCACGCGGAACGCGCTCAACGCGTCGCGCCGCAAGCGGGTCAGCCTCGAGGACCTCGACTCCGCCTTGAAGGAGACGAACAGCCTCAACCTGATCATCAAGGGTGACAACTCGGGTACGGTCGAGGCCCTCGAAGCCTCGCTGCTCCAGCTGGACGTCGGCGACGAGGTCGAGCTGAACGTGGTCCACCGCGGTGTCGGTGGCGTGACCGAGTCGGACATCGACCTGGCGACCGCGTCCGACGCGATCGTCCTCGGGTTCAACGTCCGCGCCCAGGGCAAGGCGACCGAGCGGGCCACCCGCGAGGGCGTCGACGTCCGGTACTACACGGTCATCTACCAGGCGATCGACGAGATCGAGCAGGCCCTCAAGGGCATGCTCAAGCCGGAGTACGAAGAGGTCGAGCTGGGCCGCGCGGAGGTCCGCGAGGTCTTCAAGTCCTCCAAGATCGGCACGATCGCGGGTTGCCTGGTCATGTCCGGCGAGATCCGGCGCAACGCCCGGGCCCGTCTGCTCCGCGACGGCACCGTCGTGGCGGAGAACCTGCCGATCAGCTCACTGCGGCGGTTCAAGGACGACGTGGTCGAGGTCCGCGAGGGCTACGAGTGCGGTCTGACGCTCGGTTCGTACGGCGACATCAAGGTCGACGACATCATCGAGACGTACGAGCAGCGCGAGAAGCCGCGAGCGTAAGGATGTTCGACACCGGGTGTGCGTTTCCGCGCACACCCGGTGTCTCCCTACTACACCACCAAAAATTTGCCTATGTTCGTCGGAGCTCTCGAGCTCGACATCCTGCTCGGCGACGTCCATTCGCTGAAGCAGAAGCGATCCGTGGTCCGTCCGGTGCTGGCCGAGGTGCGCAAGCGCTTCGCCGTGTCGGTGGCCGAAGCCGGGCACGCCGACCTGCACCGCCGCACCCTCATCGGGGTGGCCGTGGTGGCCGAAGGTGGCGAGCACGTCCGGGACGTGCTCGACTCGTGTGAGCGGTACGTGGCGAGCCGGCCGGAGTTCGAACTGCTCTCCGCCCGCCGTCGGCTGCTCGGCCCAGAAGACTGATTTTCCCTAGGAGAACGACATGGCTGATCCGGCTCGGGCTCGCAAGCTCGCGAAGCGGATCTCGCAGATCGTGGCGTCCGCGATCGAGCACGAGGTCAAGGACCCCCGGCTGGACTACGTGACCATCACGGACACGAAGGTCACCGGCGACCTGCACGACGCCACGGTGTACTACACGGTCCTCGGCGAGAAGCTGGACTCCGTCCCGGACTTCGCCGGCGCGGCGGCCGCCCTCGAATCAGCGCGCGGGGTGCTGCGCACGAAGGTCGGGCAGGGCACCGGCGTCCGCTACACGCCGACGCTGACGTTCGTCGCCGACACGATTCCCGAGGAGTCGAAGCGCATCGAGGACCTGCTGGCCAAGGCCCGTGAGGCCGACGCCGAGGTCGCCCGCCGCGCGACGGGCGCCCAGCACGCGGGCGAAGCCGACCCGTACAAGGCGCCGCGTGAAGACACCGAAGACGACGACGAGTTCGCGGAGGAGGAGAGCCGGGGCTGACCCGTGCTCTCCCGCCGCGGCCTGCTCGCCGGCAGCGCACTGGCGTTGCTGGCGGGCTGCTCGCCGTCCGGACCCCCGCCGGGCCCGGCGCCGGTACCGGTGCCGGTGCCGACCCGCCCGTCGGGGTTGTCCGAGCCGGTGACGGTCCAGCGCATGGCCTCGGCGGCCCGCGGTATCGACGTCGACCTGGTGCTGATCACCCCGTCCGGGGTGCCGTCGGCGGGCCTGCCGGTGTGCCTGGCCCTGCACGGCCGCGGCGCCCAGGCCCGGACGTTCCTCTCCCTCGGCGTCCCGGACGTCCTGACGGCGGCCGTTCGCGCGGGAACGCCACCGTTCGCGATCGCGGCCGTCGACGGTGACCACTATTGGGTGAAAACCGACGGTCCCGACGACCCGCAGCGCATGCTGACCGAAGAGGTTCCCGCCTGGCTGGCGGCCCGCGACCTGCGTCCACCGTCGGCGGTGTTCGGCATTTCGATGGGTGGCTTCGGAGCGTTGCGCTTCGCCCGCGCGCACCCGGAAGTGCAGGCGGTCGCGACGGCGAGCGCGGCACTGTTCGTGAGCTGGCCGGACGCTCGCAGCCGCAAGGTGTTCGCCGGCGAAAACAACTGGCGGGCGGAGGAACCCCTCCTGCACACTGCCGACCTGCGCCCCGCAACCCTCGGCGTGTGGTGCGGCGAGTCGGACTCGTTCCGGGGTGCGGACCGCCGCTTGGTGAAGGCGGTGTCGCCGCAGGTGTCCCGCTTCACCCCGGGCGGCCACGACGACGAGTACTGGCGGGGCGTGCTGCCGGAGATCGTGAAGTTCGTGGGGGAGAAGCTGGCATGACCGACCCGTCCGGCCTGTCGAAGGCGGTGTGGACCGACGCGGACTTCCCGCAGATGGGCTGGCACGACAGCCGCATCCACGCACTCGCCTACCTCGAGGACGACGACCCGCCACCGGGCCGGCTCCTGCTGGACCTGGACTACATCGTCCGCTGGGTCGAGCCCGCCCGGCGTGAGAAGCACTTCACGTTCTGGATCACTCCGGCGACCCTGGTGTTCGACGAAGCCTGGGACATCACGGGCACCATCGGCCCGCTGCACAGCAGCCTGGAGATCGCGGACCTCCACCGCCTCGACCCACCGGACGACTACCCCAGCCCGTTGTGGCACGTTGAGGGACAGGAGTTCGATCTGAAGCTCCGGGCCCGCGGGTTCCGGCAGTACTTCCGCCGGTCACCGCAGCACGTGGACCGGCAGGTGCTGACCCTGGCCCAGCGTGGTGGGCTCAGTTTCGCCGAGCAACCCTTCGCCTGAGGCGTGGCGCGTGGGCCTGGAGTTCGCGGGCTTCCGTGGCGTCGACTCGCGGGGCGGCGACCAGGGCGCACCCGGGGTGGCGCAAAGCTGCGAGCTCGGGGCTTCGGCAGTACTTCCGCCGGTCACCGCAACACGTGGACCGGCAGGTGCTGCCCCTCGCCCAGCGTGGTGGGCTCAGCTTCGCCGAGCAACCCTTCGCCTGAGCCATGGCGCAGGCGAAGGGAGTCCGCGAGACTGCCCCGATGGCCTCCGAACACGCCCAGACCGACCGGTTCCGCGGTGCCCGGATCCACCTCTGCGACCTCGCCGGTCTCGAGATCCGCGACTGCGAGGTGAGCGGGCTGAAGATCGTCGACTGCTACGGCAGCGACGTCTACCTCGGCGGCGACTTCGAACGAGTCGTCGTCAACGACGTCGACGTGACCGCCTACGTCGAGGCCGAGCTCGACCGGCGGCACCCCGCGCGGGTGCTGGCGCGGGAGGCGGCCACCCCCGAGGACTACCGGGTCGCCTGGGATGCCGTCGAGAGCGGGTGGGCCGCGACGCTTGATCGGGCGAGGCTGCTCCCTGAGGCCGTCCTGCACGAGCGGGTCGGCGGCGAATGGTCGTTCGTCGAGACGCAACGGCACCTGCTGTTCGCCGCCGATGCCTGGCTCGGCAACGCCGTGCTCGAAGAGGACACGCCCTACCACCCGCTGGGCCTGCCCGCCGGAGCAACGCCTGCGGACGTGGCGGCGAACCTCACCCTCGAAGCCACGCCGACGCTCGACGAAGTACTCGCGCCGCGGCTCGCCCGCATGGCCGCGATGCGGCAGGTCCTCGACGGGCTCACCCCGGCCGGGCTCGACCGGGTGTGCCGCCGCAAGCCGGCCGACCCGTACCCCGACCAGGAGTACGTCGTGCGCCGCTGCCTCAAGGTGGTCTTGAAGGAAGAAGCCGAGCACCACCGCTACGCCGTGCGTGACCTCGCGGTGCTCGAGGCGGCCCGGCCCTAGCGCGAAGCGAACAGGATGGCTTGCGCGACCTCGGCGCCCGGGTCCAGCAGCCATTCCGCGTCCACCGTGAACCCGGCCGCCCGCACCCGGCGCGCCAGCCACCACGGCTGCCGGAGGTGGACGTCGACCCGCATCGGGTGGCCGCCGTAGCCCGAGGTCTTCCGCCGCGTGCCCACGCCGACGTGGTAGCCGATCACCAGCAGGCCACCCGGCCGCAGCACGCGGTGGAAGTGCCCCAGCGCCGCCGGCACCTCCTCGTCCGGGACGTGGATCAGCGACCAGAACGCCAGCACCCCGGCCACCAAAGCGTCGCCGAGCGGGAGGTCCGTCATCGATCCCACGTCGAACCGCAGCTCCGGGTGGGTGCGCCGGGCGAGGTCCACCATGCCCGGTGACAGGTCGATGCCGGAGGCGTCGACCCCCAGCGAAGCCAGGTGCGCCGTGAAGTGCCCGGGCCCGCAGCCGACGTCGAGCGCCGGGCCGTCGACCTCCGCCGCGAACAACGCCAGAGCCGCCCGCATGTACGGCTGCTTCTCGAGCACGCCGGAAACGAACTCGGCGTAGCTCGAAGCCACCGTGTCGTAGGACGTGGCGGTGTCGGCGAGCCAGCTCACGGGCGCAGGCCGTCGAGCACCAGCGCGACCCCGTGCCGCCAGTCCTGCGCCGCCGCGGCCGCCGCGAACACCACCGCGAAGTCCACCAGCTCGAAGTCCGGGCGCAGCACGCCCGCGTCCTGGGCGCGCGAGACGATCCGCTGCATCCGGGAACCGTTGGCCTGCTTGGCTTTCTCCAGCCCGGACGCCGGGTCGAACGCCCGCGAGCACACCTCGGTGAAGCCGCGGTCGGAAACCTGCATCAGCACCGAACGCTCGACGAACAGGACGAACCCGGCCCACGGGTCCTCGCACGCGAGGGCTTCCTCGAGCACGGCCTCGGCTTCCTGCAGCACCGGCAGGAACGCCGCCTCGACGAGGTCCGCCCGCGTCGGGAACCGGTTGTAGAGGGTGCCGATGGCGACTTCGGCGCGCCGCGCGATCTCGTCGAGCGGGGCGTCGACCCCCTTGGCGCCGAACACTTCCCGCGCCGCGGCGACCAGCGCCTCCCGGTTGCGCCGGGCGTCCGCGCGGAGGGGACGCTGCTCGACGCTCACACCCGAAGTATAGCCGTGGCCGTACGCCCGGTTGCCCGCCTGATCGGAACCTCACAGTGCCCACGGCGGGTCCCCGGCGGGAGCACAATGGGGGTAGCGGGGGTCAACCCGCACCGAGACGGCCACCGAGGGGAGGTCGGCACCGCGTGCACTCCGACCTTTCCCCGTCCGGCCGCACCGGAGTCCTCCTGGTCGGCACCCGCGGGCAGCGGGGCCCTGGGGAGGTGCTGATCAGGATCAGGGGCGGCCTGGAAACCTTCCTTGCCTGGTCCGACACGGAGCTGCCGAAGGGCACGACCGTCCTGGTCGTGGACACCCGGGGCCGGCGCACGGTCGACGTCGTGGCGTGGGACGCCTCGGATCCCGCTTCATAGTGCAGTCGAAGGACAGCCGATGTTCGGTTACCGCGTGCCCGCCCCCAACGAGGCGATGCTGATCTCCGGGGGAAAGAACAGCAAGGGCGCGTCGCCGTTCCGGGTCGTCACCGGCCACGGCGCGTTCGTCATGCCGGTCTTCCGGAAAGTCCGGTTCCTCACGCTCGCCATGTGCGAGGCGGAGGTGACCGAGGTGTGCGTGACGAAGCAGGCCATCGCGCTCACGGTCCGGGCGGTGATCGCGTTCAAGGTCGGCAACGACACCGAGAGCATCGTCAACGCCGGCCAGCGGTTCCTCTCCGACCAGGACCAGATGTCCGTGCTGACCGGCCGGATCTTCGCCGGTCACCTGCGGTCGATCATCGGGTCGATGACCGTCGAGGAGATCATCACCGAGCGGCAGAAGCTCGCCACCGAGGTGCTCGACGGCTCGGCGGTCGAGATGGCCAAGATCGGCCTCACCGTCGACGCGCTGCAGATCCAGTCGATCGACGACATGAAGCTCGGCTACATCGCCGCGATGGCCGCGCCGCACAACGCCGCCATCCAGCGGGACGCGCAGATCGCCCAGGCCGTGGCGAACCAGGCGGCGGCCGAGGCGGAGCAGAAGTCGCAGCGGACGCAGGCCGAGTACGCCCGGCAGACGTCGATCGTGCAGGCGCAGTACCGCGCCGAGGTCGACGCGGCGCAGGCCCAGGCGGCCCAGGCCGGCCCGCTCGCGCAGGCGAAGGCGCAGCAGGAGGTCATCGACGCGCGCACCGAGCTGGCCCAGCGCGAAGCCGAGCTGCGGCAGCAGCAGCTGGTGGCCGAGGTGATCAAGCCCGCCGACGCCGAGGCCGAGCGGATCCGCATCCTGGCGCTGGCCGAGGCGGAGAAGATGCGCGTGCAGGCGGAGGCCGCGGCGTCGAACAACCGGGTCGCGCTCGACCGGATGCTCATCGACCAGCTGCCGCAGATCGTCAAGGAGGCCGGGCGGGGGCTGTCCGGGGCGAACGTCAACATCCTCAACGGCGCCGACGGCCTCGGGGAGATGGCCGCCGGGCTGGTCGGCCAGGGTCTGTCCATCCTGGACTCGGTGAAGCGCGGCCTGAGCCCGTCGCCCGCGCCCGCCGCGGCGCCGGCGGAGAACGGTCAGGCGCCGGCGGAACTCACCCGGTAGCTCAGGACGCCGGCTTCACCGCGACGACCAGGTCACGCAGGATGGCCTGGTCGACGCGGTGGGCGAACTCCGCCCACGGCCCGCCTTCGCGGACGTCCAGCCCGGCCTTGCCCAGCACCGCGACCAGCTCTTCCCGCGGCAGCACGGTGGTGTTCCACGAAATCCCGAGCGCGCCGCCGGGCTTCAGCACCCGCGTCCACACCGGAACGGCGGCCGCCAGCAGGTCGCGCGGGCTCCGCTGCAACCCGGCTTCGCGGTGGCTGCCGTGCTGGACGCCGTACGGCGCGTCGGTGACGATCACGTCGCAGGAGTTCGCGCGCAGCACCTCGTCGGTGGTCAGGGTGTCGGCGTTGAAGTAGGTGAGCTTGCGCGTGTCGCCCGCTTTGTAGGCTTCCTTGTCCAGCGCGTACTCGATGTCGAGCCGCCGGCCGAGGCGGACCTTGTTGCGCCGCAGCTGACCCGACTCCGCGGTGTGCTTCACGCGCTTGTTCCGCAGCCACGTCTTGATGAACGCCTCGTACGCCTCGAAGTCCTTGGTGTCGACGTCCAGGCCGGTCGCGTGCAGGCCGTACATCATCGCCTGGTTCAGCGTGGTGCCGCGGCCGCACAGCGGGTCGAGCAGGTACTTCGCCCGGCCCGAGAACGGGTCCGCCGTCGCCATCAGGGTGACGTTCACCAGCAGCTTGGTGAACAGCTCGTTGGTCTTGCCCGGGTACTTCTGGATGGTCAGCAGGTCCGAGTCGGCCATCGCCAGCGGTGTCACCGGCACCGGACGGAGGACGCCGTCACCGAGCTCGAACAGCGCGTACAGCGACGAGAGGTTGGACAGCAGCGCGAGGTCGCGCTCGCCGAGGGGCGCGGAGCTGGTGAAGCGGACGTAGCCGACGCCGCCGAGCTCGACCTCTTCGATCGCGGACAGCTCGGCCGCCAGGCCCGCGCCGAACACCGCCAGCTCGGCGCGCAGCAGCGCGGGGGAGGAGGCGGCGTAGACCCGGTTGGCCGAGGGGTAGACCAGCATCGCGTACTCAGGCATCCCGCAGAGCGTAGCGTGACGCACCGTGACCCCTACTTCGGCGCAGGACATCCGGGACGCGGCGGCCCTGCTCGCGGCGGCCGTCGACGTGACGATCCTCGGCCACGTGCGGCCGGACGCGGACGCGCTGGGCAGCGCGCTGGCCCTCGGCCGGGCGCTGCGGCAACGCGGAGCGGCGGTGCGCGTCTCCTTCGGCGAGCCCGACGAGGCCCCGGAGACGCTCCGGTGGCTCGACGAGGACGGCCTGCTCACCCACCCGGACGACCTCCCGGACGCCGACGGCCTGCTCGTCTGCGTCGACACGCCGACGCCGAAGCGGCTCGGCCGGCTCGCCGGGCGCGTCGAGCCGGCCGGGGCGGTGCTGGTGATCGACCACCACGCGACGAACACGTTCTACGGCACCTGCCACGTCGTCGACGAGAGCGCCGAGGCCAGCGCGGTCCTGGTGTTCCGGATCCTCGACGCCATGGGGGTGGAGCTGGACGAGCCGATCGCGCGGGGGATCTACGCCGGGATCGTCACCGACACCAGCGGGTTCCGCCGGGCCAGCCCGGAGACGCACCGGATGGCGGCGCGGCTGCTGGAGGCCGGGGCGGACCCCGAGGTGATCGTGCGGCGGATCGTCGACGAGCGGCCGTTCACCTGGCTGCCGATGCTCTCGTCGGTGCTGCGCGAGGCCCGGCTGGAGCCGGATGCCGCGCAGGGCCGGGGTTTCGTGCACGCGGTGGTGTCCGCCGACACGGCCCGCACGGTGCGCGGCGAGGAGGTCGAGTCGGTGATCGACGTCGTCCGCTCGGTGCGCGAGGCGGCGGTCGCGGCCGTGCTCAAACAGGACCCCGCCCACCTGGGACAGTGGCAGATCTCGTTGCGCAGCATCGGGATCGACGTCTCGGCGGTGGCGGCGGAGTTCGGCGGCGGCGGGCACCGGCAGGCGGCAGGCTGCACGATCGCGGGCTCGGCTCCGGACGTCATCGCCGGCCTGCGGGAGGCGTTGGAGCGGGCGCCGCTGCTGTAGGCCCGTCGGACGGCGGGGCCGGAAAGTTCCCGGGTTCCCGCCGCTCAGAACTGTGGGTGGCGGCGGTTAGAGTCCGTTTCGTGGCGAACGTGGAGGAGATCGAGCGGGTTCCGGCGAAGCGCGTGCTGGGGCTGGCCGTGCCCGCACTGGGGGTACTGGCCGCCGAGCCGCTGTACGTGCTGGTGGACACCGCCGTGGTCGGTCACCTCGACGCGCTGTCGCTGGCCGGGCTCGCGCTCGGCGGCGTCGTGCTGGCCCAGGTGTCGAGCCAGCTGACGTTCCTGTCGTACGGCACGACGTCCCGCACCGCGCGGCTGCACGGCGCCGGCCGCCGGGCCGACGCGGTCCGCGAGGGCGTGCAGGCGACGTGGCTGGCGGTGTTCGTCGGGCTCGTCGTGCTGGCCGCGGGGCAGCTGCTGGCCTGGCCGATCGCGCGGGTGCTTTCGGGGAGTGACGAGATCGCGTCGGCGGCCGTGTCGTGGCTGCGGATCGCGTTGTTCGGGGCGCCGCTGATCCTGGTCACCATGGCCGGCAACGGCTGGATGCGCGGGGTGCAGGACGCCGCGAAGCCGTTGCGGTACGTGCTGGCGGGCAACGGGATCTCGGCCGTGCTGTGCCCGGTGCTCGTGTACTGGGCGGGGCTCGGGCTGGAGGGCTCGGCGATCGCGAACGTCGTCGCGCAGGTGATCTCGGCGTCGCTGTTCGTCCTGGCGCTGGTGCGCGAGAAGGCCGGGTTGCGGCCGGACTTCAAGGTGATGCGCGCCCAGCTCGGCCCGGGCCGCGACCTGGTGCTGCGCAGCCTGGCGTTCCAGGCGTGCTTCGTCTCGGCGGCGGCCGTCGCGGCCCGGACGTCGACCGAGGCGGTCGGGGCGCACCAGGTCGTGCTGCAGCTCTGGACGTTCCTCGCGCTGGTGCTGGACTCGGTGGCGATCGCCGCCCAGTCGCTGGTCGGGGCGGCGCTCGGGGCGAACTCGGCCCGGCAGGCGCGCGGGGTGGCGTCGCAGATCACCGGGTACGGGCTGCTGATGGGCTGCTTCCTGGGCGTGCTGTTCGCGGCGCTGTCGTGGGTGCTGCCGCACGCGTTCACGTCCGACCCGGGCGTGCTGGCGGAGATCCCGCACGCTTGGTGGTTCTTCGTGGCCCTCCAGCCGATCGCGGGCGTGGTCTTCGCCCTGGACGGCGTGCTGCTCGGCGCGGGCGACGCGGCCTTCCTCCGCAACGCGACCCTCGGCAGCGCGGCCCTCGGCTTCCTCCCGCTGATCTGGGCCTCCCTCGCCTTCGGCTGGGGCCTCACGGGCATCTGGACCGGCCTCTCCCTCTTCATGCTCCTCCGCCTCGCCGCGGTCCTGGCCCGCTGGCGCTCCGGAAACTGGGCGATCACCGGCGCCACCCGCCCCACCTGACCCGTAACCCGCGTGATCAGGCCCGTAACCCGCGTGATTGGAGCCGTAACTCGCGTGATCAGGCCCGGATCTCGCAATTACGGCCCCAATCACGCGAGTTCCGGCTTCAATCACGCGAGATCCGGGTTTGATCACGCCAGATCCGCCTCCGATCACGGGTGGAGGGCCTCTGAGCTCGGGTGATGGGGGTTACCTGTGGGGAAGACCACCCGGTTCGCGGCTATGGTTCGTGGTTGCTTAGGCGATACAAGTAGTAGGGACGGCAGCGTGGGCGTCCTGCGCCCCGAACTCGCTCAACCCTGGAGGAACCCGTGCCCGCCACCGGCCGTGCCACCGCCCGGTCCTGGCTGATCTGGCTCGCCGCCGTCACCGTCTACCTGCTCGCCGTCTTCCACCGGACGTCCTTCGGCGTCGCCGGGCTGCAGGCCGCCGAGCGCTTCGGCGTCGGCGCGGCCGCGCTCGGCACCTTCACCGTCCTGCAGGTCGGCGTGTACGCCGCCATGCAGATCCCGACCGGCGTCCTGGTCGACCGCTACGGTCCCCGCCGCGTCCTCACCGTCGCCGTGCTGGTGCTCGGCGCCGGTCAGCTCCTGCTGGGCGTCGCCCACTCCTACGGCCTCGGCCTGCTCGCCCGCGGGGTACTCGGCCTCGGCGACGCGCTCACCTTCGTCAGCGTCCTCCGCCTGGTCGCGGCCCACTTCCCGGGCCGCCAGTACGCTCTCCTGACCTCGTTTACCGCGGCCGTCGGCTACATCGGCAACCTCGCCGCCACCGTCCCGCTCTCCCTGGTCCTCGACGGCGCCGGCTGGACCCCCACCTTCCTCGCGGTCGGCGTGATCACGGTGCTCTACACCCTCGTCGTCGCCCTCCGCGTCCGTGACGTCCCGGCGGGCACCCCGGAGCCGGTCCGCGAGGCGGTCCGGCCCCGCGAGCTCGCCCACCAGGTCGCCGAGGCCTGGCGGACGCCGGGGACGCGCCTGGGCTTCTGGGTCCACTTCAGCACGATGTTCGCCCCGAACGTCCTCACGCTGCTCTGGGGCGTCCCCTGGCTGGTCCAGGGGCAGGGCCAGGCGAAGGCGACGGCGAGCGCGATGCTCACCGTGTTCGTCTTCGGCTCGATGGCGGGCGGCCCGCTGCTGGGCGGCCTGATCGGGCGGCGGCCGTCGCTGCGGATGCCGCTGGTCGGCGGCTACATCGGCGGGGCCGTGCTGGTCTGGGCGGTGCTGCTGGGCTGGCCGGGCCAGGTGCCGCTGCCGGTGCTGGTGCCCGCGTTCGCCTTCCTCGCCCTCGGCGGCCCGGCCTCGATGATCGGCTTCGCGCTCGCCCGCGACTACAACCCGCTCAGCCGGGTCGGGACGGCGACGGGCGTGGTCAACGTCGGCGGCTTCGTGGCGACGACGTTCGCCGCCCTCGCCGTCGGCGTGCTGCTCCAGACCACCGGCGGGGACTTCCGGGTCTCCCTGCTGGCGCTGGTCGCGGTGCTGGCCTTCGGCACGGTCCGGATGCTCGTGTGGTGGCGCCGCACCCGCACCCACCTGTTCCTGGCCGAGGCCCGCGCGAGGAGCTGCCGGTGCGGATCACCCGCCGCCGCTGGGACGCCGCTCTCCCGGAGACACCGATCGTCGCAGCGTGACCGCCTGCAGCAGTTCCGGTGCCACGGCGAACCCGCGCCGCCGGTAGGCAGGCACGGCCCGCGGCGACGAGTGCACGGTGACCCGCTCCAGCCCCAGGTCCGCGGCGAGCCGCAGGGCGCCGTCGATCAGCCGGCCGCCGAGGCCGCCGTCCCGCGCTTCCGGCACGACGTACACGCTCTGCAGGTCCCCGGCGGCCCGCGACGGCGCCGCCGGCGTCGGCACGCGCGGGGTGATCGCCAGGAACGCCATCCCGAGCACGCGGTCGTCGCGCACCAGGACGAGGCACCGGTGGGTGGCCGCGTTCTCCCGCGCCCAGGCGGCGAACGCCCGCACGAACGCCTCGCGGCCCCCTTCGGGCAGCCCGTCCCGCTCGGCCACCCAGCGCTACCTGAGCGCGGCGACCTCTTCCAGCTCGGCGGGCCGGGCGGCCCGGACTTCGATCTCCGTCACCCCGCCATGGTGGCCGCCGGAACGCGGGAAAGCCCGGGCCGGGCGGGGAAGCGGCCGTCATCCGGACCTCGACAAGCGGCAGCTAGGGTTGCCGCGTGTCGAGCCCGAAACCGCCCCGCCGTCCCGCCCCGCCTCCCGGCCTGCTCATCGTCGACAAGCCCGCCGGCATGACGTCGCACGACGTCGTCGCGCGCGCCCGCCGCATCATGGGCACCCGCAAGGTCGGGCACGCCGGCACGCTCGACCCGATGGCCACCGGGGTGCTGGTGCTCGGCATCGAACGCGCGACCAAGCTGCTCGGCCACCTGGCCCTGGACCGCAAGACCTACCTGGCCACGCTCAGCCTCGGCAGCAGCACGACCACCGACGACGCCGAGGGCGAAGTCCTCACCACCGCGGACACCGCGCAGACGACGGACGAGGACATCGCGAGCGGCGTCGAGAAGCTCACCGGCGACATCCAGCAGGTCCCCAGCGCGGTCAGCGCGGTCAAGATCGACGGCAAGCGCGCCTACGCCCGGGTCCGGGCCGGCGAGGACGTCGTCATCCCGGCCCGCCCGGTCACCGTCTACCGCTTCGACGTCCTCGCCGTCCGCCACGAGGAGGACCACGTCGAGGTCGACGCGGTCGTCGAGTGCTCCTCCGGCACCTACGTCCGCGCGCTGGCCCGCGACCTCGGCGCCGACCTCGGCGTCGGCGGCCACCTGAAGGCCCTCCGGCGCACCACCGTCGGCCCCTTCACCCTGGCCAGGGCGAGGACGCTCGACCAGCTCGAAGAACAGCCCGAACTGAGCCTCGACCTCGACGCCGCCGTCGCCGCCGCTTTCCCGCGCCGGGATCTCGACGCCGCCACGGCGAAGGCGGTCCGCCACGGCCAGCGCATCCCGGCCGCCGGCATCGAGGGCACCTACGGGCTCTTCGGTCCCGACGGCCGGGTGCTCGCGCTGGCCGCCGACGAACAGGGCGTGTCCCGCGCGGTTGTCGTGTTGCTGCCCGCCTAGGGTGGGTTCGAGAGACAGGAGTGTGACGTGCTTCGGTGGCGTGGGCTGGGGGACCTTCCCGGCAGCTGGGGCCGGTGCGTGGTCACCATCGGCGTGTTCGACGGTGTCCACCGCGGGCACCAGGAGCTGATCAACCGGACGGTCGCGGCGGCCGCCGAGCGCGGCCTGCCCAGCGTCATGCTGACGTTCGACCCACACCCGTCGGAGGTGCTGCGCCCGGGCAGCCACCCGGCGCAGCTGACGACGCTGCGGCGCAAGGCCGAGATCGTCGAGAAACTCGGCGTTGACGTGTTCTGCGTGCTGCCGTTCACCCTCGAGCTGTCCCGGCTGGGGCCGGAGGAGTTCGTGCACGAGGTGCTGGTCGACCGGCTGCACGCGGCCGCGGTGATCGTCGGGGACAACTTCACCTTCGGTGCCAAGGCGGCCGGCGACGTCGAGCTGCTGCGCGCCCTCGGCCGCCGGTTCGGTTTCGCCGCGTACGGCGCCGAGCTGCAGGGCAAGGAACTGTCCGAAGAGGACCAGTCGGCGATCACCTTCTCCAGCACCTACGTCCGGTCGTGCATCGACGCCGGTGACGTGGTCGCCGCCGCCGAAGCGCTCGGCCGCCCGCACCGCCTCGAAGGCATCGTCGTGCGCGGCGACGGCCGGGGCCACGAGCTCGGCTACCCGACGGCGAACCTGTCGACCCCGCGGTTCGCCGCCGTCCCGGCCGACGGCGTCTACAGCGCGTGGTTCACCCGTTCGGCGGACCCGGCGCGCCGGCTGCGCGCCGCGGTCTCGGTCGGCACCAACCCGACGTTCTCCGGCCGCGAGCGCACCGTGGAGGCGTTCGTCCTCGACGTCGACGAGGACTACTACGGCCAGCACGTGGCCATCGACTTCGTGACGCGGCTGCGCGACCAGGTCCGGTTCGGCGACTCCGCCGGGCTCGTCGCGCAGATCGACGACGACGTGGTGGCGACGAGAAAGGCACTCGAACTGCCCCGGACGCCCTGACCGGGGACGAATAGGGGATTCCGCGTCCACGAACCGGGCAGCGATGGCAAGATGCTCACGGACGGTGTGCGCGACTGTGCTCACGACGGTGTGCGCGCTGTGCTCGTGAAAACAGGGGAGCAGGAGACTGGTGGAGGACCACAAGATCGTCCAGCGGAACATCGCGTTGCAGCGCGAGTGGTACGGGGAGCCGCTCGGCGACCGCGTGCGCCGGCTCGTCGTCGCGTTCGACGTTTCGCAGGCGTTCCTGGCGGAGGTCCTCGGGATCAGCGCCCCCATGCTCAGCCAGGTGATGAGCGGGCGGCGGGCGAAGATCGGCAACCCGGTCGTGCTGGCCAGGATGATCATGCTCGAGCGCAAGATCCTGGTGCCGGAGGTCGCGGCGGGCAACCGTGACGCGATGCTGGCCGCGATGGAGGACGTCCGTGACTCCCGGCCCACCGTCGGCCGCGACAACATCCCGGTGGTCAACGAGGACGCGAAAGTCCTCGCCTACCTGCGCGACCTGGCCGAGGACGAGGACCTCGGCGAGGCCGCCAAGCGCCTCGACGACGACTTCCCGGCCATCGCCGACCTGCTCCGCCGGGCGGGCAACGGCGCTTGATGCCGGTCCTGTTCAGCGCCCTGCTCCCGCCGGAGGACGTCGTCGCGGCGATCGCCGCGGAGCTCGGCGCACGGGACAGCGGCTTGCGCTGGGAGCCGCCCGAGCGCTGGCACGTCACCCTCGCCTACTACGGCCAGGACGACGTCGGGACGCGCGCGGCCTGGCTGGGCGAGCGGCTGGCCGGCCGCGGGTGCGTCGACGTCCGGCTGGAAAAGGCCGCGACGTTCCCCGGGGTGCTGTGGTTGACTGTCGCCGGAACGGAGCTGACACCGCTCGCGAACGCCGCGGGTGCCGGTGCCGAACCGAGGCCCTACCGGGCCCACCTGACGCTCGCGCGGTTCCCCCGGGAAGAACCCGGGCTCGCCGCGCGTTGGACAGAGCGTCTCGCGGATTTCACGAGCCGGTGGTGGCCGGCCACCGAAGTGGCGCTGATGACCAGCGTAGGCGAACGGGGTGCTCCCCGCTACCGGGTGGCCCGCACCTTCGAGCTGGACCGCGCCTGAACAGCGTGTTCAGCGGGCTGGTAACCTCGACGATCGGGTCCGGCTGCAGTCCGTGGCGGCCGTGACCGTCTTCCCGGCGTGCATCCGGCGTCCGGGGCCGCACGGCACTGAATATTTCGAGGAGCAACACAAGTGGCGCTGTCCACCGAAGAGAAGAAGTCGATCCTGGCCGAGTACGGCGTGCACGACTCGGACACCGGATCCCCCGAGGCCCAGGTGGCGCTGCTCACCAAGCGCATCGTCGGCCTCACCGAGCACCTCAAGGCTCACAAGCACGACCACCACTCGCGTCGCGGGCTCCTGCTGCTGGTCGGCCGTCGCCGCCGGCTGCTGAACTACGTGATGAAGGTGGACATCGAGCGTTACCGTGCGCTGATCCAGCGCCTCGGCCTGCGCCGATAGCTTTACCCGAGGGGGAGTGACCACGAGGTCGCTCCCCCTCGCCACAAGATGGCGCGAGCGCGCACGAGGGTCCGTCCGCCGGTCCTCGGTAGTGGTTCCCGGGAAGCGTCCCGGGAGCTTCGATCGAAGACCGGCCTCATTCCTCGAGCGTCCTCAGGCGAAACGGGTCCCAGGGTGGGAGACTCGCGCCAGTAGAAGGAACCAAAGAGGAGAAACATCTATGACCGACTCCACCGGAGTCACCGTGCACGAGACCGAAGCCGTCATCGACAACGGCCGGTTCGGCACCCGCACCGTCCGCTTCGAGACGGGCCGGCTGGCCCGCCAGGCCGCCGGCGCCGTCGTCGCGTACCTCGACGAAGAGACCATGCTGCTCTCGGCGACGACCGCGTCGAAGCACCCGAAGGAGCACTTCGACTTCTTCCCCCTCACCGTCGACGTCGAAGAGCGCATGTACGCCGCGGGCCGCATCCCGGGCGCGTTCTTCCGCCGTGAGGGCCGCCCGTCGACCGACGCGATCCTCACCGCCCGCCTGATCGACCGCCCGCTGCGCCCGTCGTTCGCCGACGGCCTCCGCAACGAGATCCAGGTCGTCATCACCGTCCAGAGCCTCAACCCGGACGACCCGTACGACGTGCTGGCCATCAACGCCGCTTCGGCGTCGACCCAGATCGCCGGCCTGCCGTTCTCCGGCCCGGTCGGCGGCGTGCGCGTCGCGCTGATCGAGGACCAGTGGGTCGCGTTCCCGACCTGGTCGCAGCTGGAGAAGGCGACCTTCAACATGGTCGTGGCCGGCCGCATCGTCGGTGACGACGTCGCCATCATGATGGTCGAGGCCGAGGGCACCGAGCACACGCTCGACCTGATCGCCGCGGGCGGCAAGGCGCCGGACGAGACCTCGGTCGCCGAGGGCCTCGAGGCCGCCAAGCCGTTCATCAAGGTCCTGTGCGAGGCGCAGCAGCGCCTGGCCGCCGAGGCCGCCAAGCCGACCGGCGAGTTCCCGGTCTACCCGGCCTACCAGCCGGACGTCTACGAGGCCGTCGCGGCGATCGCCACCGACGACCTGGCCCGCGCGCTGCAGATCGCCGGCAAGCAGGACCGCGACGCCGCGACCGACGAGGTCAAGGCCGCCGTGATCGAGAAGATCGGCCTGGGCGAGGGCGAAGCCTTCGAAGGCCGTGACAAGGAGATCGGCGGGGCGTTCAAGGCCCTGACGAAGAAGATCATGCGCCAGCGCGTCCTCACGGAGAAGATCCGGATGGACGGCCGTGGCCTCACCGACATCCGGTCGCTTTCGGCCGAGGTCGCCGTGATCCCGCGGGCGCACGGCTCGGCGCTGTTCGAGCGCGGCGAAACCCAGATCCTGGGCGTCACCACGCTGAACATGCTGCGCATGGAGCAGCAGATCGACTCGCTCTCCCCGGAGACGACGAAGCGCTACCTGCACCACTACAACTTCCCGCCCTTCTCCACCGGTGAGACCGGTCGCGTCGGTTCGCCGAAGCGCCGCGAAATCGGTCACGGCATGCTCGCCGAGCGCGCCCTGGTGCCGGTGCTGCCGAAGCGGGACGAGTTCCCGTACGCGATCCGCCAGGTCTCCGAGGCGCTGGGCTCCAACGGCTCGACGTCGATGGGCTCGGTCTGCGCGTCCACCATGGCGCTGTACAACGCCGGCGTGCCGCTGAAGGCGCCGGTCGCGGGCATCGCGATGGGCCTGGTGTCCGATGAAGTGGACGGTGAGACGCGTTATGTGGCGCTGACCGACATCCTCGGCGCCGAGGACGCCCTCGGTGACATGGACTTCAAGGTCGCCGGCACCAAGGACATCATCACCGCGCTGCAGCTCGACACGAAGCTCGACGGCATCCCGTCGGAGGTCCTCGCGGCCGCGCTGAAGCAGGCGAAGGACGCCCGCAGCACCATCCTCGAGGTCATCGCCGAGGCGATCGACGGCCCGGACGAGATGAGTCCGTTCGCGCCGCGCGTCACCTCCGTGAAGATCCCGGTCGACAAGATCGGCGAGGTCATCGGCCCGAAGGGCAAGATGATCAACTCGATCACCGAGGAGACCGGCGCCGACATCTCCATCGAGGACGACGGCACGATCTACGTGGGCGCGGCCGACGGCCCGTCGGCGGAGGCGGCGATCGACAAGATCAACGCCATCGCCAACCCGCAGCTGCCCAAGGTCGGCGAGCGCTTCCTCGGCACCGTGGTGAAGACAGCCGCGTTCGGCGCGTTCGTCTCGCTGCTGCCGGGCAAGGACGGCCTGGTGCACATCTCGAAGCTGGGCAACGGCAAGCGGATCGCCAAGGTCGAGGACGTGGTCAACGTGGGCGACAAGCTCCGCGTCGAGATCGCCGACATCGACAACCGCGGCAAGATCAGCCTGATCGTGGTCAAGGACGAGGACGCCAAGCCCGCCGAGGGTGACGCCCCCAAGGCCGACGCCGAGAAGGCCGAAGCCAAGTAAGCACCGCTTGTTCGATCCGTGAAGGCCATCTCGGGGGTACCCCTGAGGTGGCCTTCACGGCAAGGTGAGTAAGGAACAAATGGCACGGCAGGTTTCCGGGCACGAGCAGCCCGTCGGCACCACCCGCACGCTGGAGTCCACTCCGGACGGTGCGGTCGTCAAGCGCAGTGTCCTGCCCGGCGGCCTGCGGGTGATCACCGAGCACGTCCCCGCGTCGCGCTCGGCCACGGTCGGGCTGTGGGTCGCCATCGGCTCCCGCGACGAGCCGGCCGCCGTCGCCGGTGCCGCGCACTACCTCGAGCACCTGCTGTTCAAGGGCACCAAGCACCGCGACGCCACGCAGATCGCCGAGGAGATCGACGCGGTCGGCGGCGAGTTCAACGCCTTCACGGCGAAGGAGCACACCTGCTACTACGCGCAGGTGCTCGACGCCGACCTCCCGCTGGCCGTCGACCTGGTCACCGACGTCGTCTTCGACGCCCTGTGCACCGACCGCGACATGGACATGGAGCGCAGCGTCGTCCTCGAAGAGATTTCGATGCGCGACGACGACCCCGAGGACCTGCTGCACGAGACGTTCGTGACGGCGATCCTCGGCGACCACCCGCTCGGCCGCCCGGTGCTCGGCACCGAGAAGTCGATCGTCGAGATGTCGCCGGCCGCCCTGCGGAACTTCTACAAGCGCCGCTACACGCTGCCGCGGATGGTCCTGTCTGTGGCCGGGAACATCGACCACAGCCAGGTGCTGAGGCTGGTCCGCAAGGCGCTCGGCGAGCGCCTGACCGGCACCGCGACGCCGATCGCGCCCCGCGAAGGCCGGGCCCGGATCAAGACCCCGCCGAAGCTGGCCCTGCACACCGACGACACCGAGCAGGCGCACGTCATGCTCGGCCTGCGCTCGCTGTCCCGCCACGACGACCGCCGCTTCGCGCTGTCGGTCCTCAACGCGGCGCTCGGCGGTGGCATGTCGTCGCGGCTGTTCCAGGAGATCCGCGAGCAGCGCGGGCTGGCGTACCAGGTGTATTCGTCGGTCGCGAGCTACGCCGACACCGGGCACCTGGCCGTGTACGCGGGCTGCCAGCCGGAGAAGCTCGGCGACGTCGCCGGCGTCATCCGCGAGGTGCTCGACAAGGTCGGCGTCGACGGCCTGACCGACGCCGAGGTGGCCCGCGCCAAGGGCCAGCTGCGCGGCGGGCTGGTGCTGGGCCTGGAGGACACGTCGTCGCGGATGTCGCGGATCGGCAAGAACGAGCTCAACTACGGCCGTTACCTGGGCGTCGACGACACGATCGCGCGCATCGACGCGGTCACCACCGAGGACGTGTGTGCGCTCGCTCGCACTTTGTTCGCGCGGCCCGGTGGCGTCTCGGCCGCGGCGGTCGTCGGGCCGTACGCTCACGCCGACGACCTTCCGGACGACCTGCACGAGGTGATCGCTTCATGACCATCAACGTCGGTGTGCTCGGCGCCCGCGGCCGCATGGGCGCGACGGTGGTGAAGGCCGTCGAAGGCGCCTCGGACATGAAGCTGGTGGCGGCGCTGGACGCGGGCGACGACTTCGCGGCACTGAGCGACGCCCAGGTGGTCGTCGACTTCACCCACCCCGACGCCGTCATGGGCAACCTGGAGTACCTGGTCGAGCACGACATCCACGCGGTCGTCGGCACCACCGGGTTCAGCGAGTCGCGCTTGGCGTCGCTGCGCGCGCTGCTGGAGCCGAAGCCGTCGCTGGGCGTGCTGATCGCGCCGAACTTCGCCCTGGGCGCGGTGCTCGCGATGCGGTTCGCGGCGCAGGCGGCGAAGTTCTACGCCTCGGCCGAGATCATCGAGCTGCACCACAACCGCAAGGCCGACGCGCCGTCCGGCACCGCCGCGCACACCGCCCGGATGATCGCCGCGGCGCGCGCGGAAGCGGGCGTGACGCCGGGCCCGGACGCGACGACGGACGAGCTGGACGGCGCCCGCGGCGCGACGGTCGAGCAGGTCCGGGTGCACTCGGTCCGCCTCCCGGGCCTGGTCGCGCACGAGGAGATCCTCTTCGGCGGTGAAGGGGAAACCCTGACCATCCGCCACGACTCCCTCGACCGGACGTCGTTCATGCCGGGCGTGCTGCTCGGCGTGCGCGAGGTGCTGAACCGTCCCGGCCTGACGGTCGGCCTGGAAAACGTCCTCGACCTGTGAGGGCCCGCAATGTGGCGCTGCTGCTGACGGCGGCGCTGGTCGTCTACCTGTTCCTGCTGGCGGACAGGGCCATCGCGCTGTTCAAGACCGGCACGGGCGCCGGCATCGCGCTCGGCGCCGGTGTCCTGCTGCTGCCGGTGCTCGGCCTGTGGGTGGTCGTGGTGACCTGGCGCAACGGCCTTCAGATCCAGCGCCTGTCCCGCCGCCTGGACGCCGAGGGCGCGCTCCCGGACGTCTCGGACCTCCCGCGCCGCCCCTCGGGCCGGGTCGATCGCGAGGCGGCCGACGCGTGGTTCGAGGAGCGCCGCGCGGAGGTCGAGGCCGACCAGGACAACTGGCGCGCCTGGTACAAGCTCGCGTACGCCTACGACATCGCGGGCGACCGCCGCCGGGCGCGCGAGACGATGCGGAAGGCCGTCGAGCTGGAAGCCGCCTCACGTGCCGAGTAGGTCCGGCGCGAAGATCTCCTCGATCCGCCACCGCCGCGCGGACAAGCCCTGCTCGTGGTGGTACCGCAGGTAGGTGTCGAGCGCGGTGCGGTTGGCCGCGATCCCGTAGGGCCACCAGTCCTCGCCGAACTCGGCGACGGTGTCGTCGACCAGCGCGTTCGCCCACGGCAGCATGGTCTGCACCTGGTAGAGCCGCTGTCCCCGGCGGTAGCGCGCGGTGGCGGCGTCCTTCGCGGCTTCGAACATCGTGTAGACGCGCCGGGCCAGGCCGGGGTCGCCGGCGAGCAGGTCCCGCCGGACGACGACGGTGTGCATGATCGGGAAGATCCCGGTGCGGCGGTGGTAATCGCGCTCCCGGTCCGGGAAGTCGGGGAAGAGCCGGGCGACGTTCGGGGAGCCCTCGAGCACGCACTGCGGGACGTTGGCCGAGAACAGCACGTCGAGTTCGCCGGTGTCGAGCATGGTGCCGAGCGTCTTCCCGTCGCCGGCCACGGTGACGTCGACGTCGTCGGGATGCGGGTGCGGGATGAAGCCGAACGGCTCGGCGGGGTGCTCGAGACCGCCGACCACCCACCGGTTCGCCTCGGGCCGGAACCCGTGCTCGTCCATCAGGATGCCTTTGGCCCACACGCCCGAGTCCTGGCCGTAGGTGCCGAACTCGCCGATGGTCCGGCCGGTGAGGTCACCCGGTCCGGTGATCCCCGAGTGGGTGTTGACGAAGACGCACGAGTGCCGGAAGACGCGGTTGGGGAAGATCGGCAGCGCCACGAACGGCGTGCCTTCGTCGAGCAGCCGCAGGTAGAACGTCAGGCCGAGTTCGGCGACGTCGAACTCGCCGCGGATCGCCCGCTCGAAGATCTCCGGCAAGGTGGGAGCGGTCTCCACGCCGGTCAGGTCGCGGGTCGTGTCGTAGGTGAAGGTGCCGATGCGCATGGTTCCGATCCTCGGCGCGCGGGGCCCGGGACGTCCAAGACCGGTTCGGGCAACTCGATACCGTGGGGGTATGGACTTGCGGGCGCTCCGGTACTTCGTCGCGGTGGCCGAGGAGCGGCACGTCGGGCGCGCGGCGGAGCGGCTGCACATGGCGCAGCCGCCGCTGAGCCGCGCGATCCGGAGGCTGGAGGACGAGCTGGGCGCGGCGCTGTTCGACCGCACGCCCAAGGGCGTCACGCTCACCGGCGCGGGCGAGGTGCTGTACGACGAAGCGGTGGCGCTGCTGGCGCAGGCGGGCCGTATTAGAGACCGCGTGACCGCGGCGGCGACCCTGAGGGTCGGGACGTTGGCGGACGCCGCCGAGCAGGTCGGCGCCCGGCTGGTGGCTCGGTTCCGCGAACGGCACCCGCAGGTGGACGTGCGCGTGCACGAGACGGACCTCGCCGACCCGACGGCCGGGCTGCGCGCCGGCCTGGTCGACGTGGCACTGACCCGCACACCGTTCGACACGGCGGGGATCGGGGTCCACGTGCTGCGCCGGGTTCCGGTGGGCGTGGTGCTGCGCGACGGCGACCCCCTGGCGGACCGGACGACGGTCTCGACGGGCGACCTGGCCGGCCGCCGCTGGGTCCGCCTCCCGGACGGCACCGACCCCCGCTGGACGGCGTACTGGACGGCCGGCCCGCCGGGTGCGGACGCGCCGGTTCTGCGGACGATCCAGGAGTGCCTGCAGGCGGTGCTGTGGAACGGCATCGCGGCCCTCGCCCCGGTGGACCAGCCGCTCCCGCCGGGGCTGCGGGTGGTGCCGGTGTCCGACCGGCCGGAGAGCGAGCTGGTGGTGGCGTGGCCGAAGGCGGGCGGTCCGCTCGTGCGCAGTTTCGTGCGGATCGCGGCGGAGGCCGACCGTTGACGGCTCTGGGCGGGTTGCCGGTGGGTGGTTCGCACGGGTCGCGGCGGGGTGGCCCGTTGACGGGACCGGGCGGCCTGCTGGTGGTGGCTTTGTGCGGATCGCCGTGCGGGCGGATCGGTGAAAGTGCTGGGCGGCTTGGTGGCGCGCGGATCGGCGCGGGGGCGGTTCGGTCATGGTGGTGGGGCGGCCCGGTGGTGGCCGGTTGTGTGCGGATTGCCGTGGGGATGGCTCGGTGATGGTGGTGGGCGGCCCGCTGGGGCGGAGTTCGGTGGTCCCCGTGGGAGCCGGCCGGTGATACTGCTGCTGAAGCTCGTCCTGGCGCCGTTGCTGGTGGTGGGTTCGTCGGTCGCCGGGCGGCGGTGGGGGCCCGGGGTGACCGGGCTGCTGGTCGCCATGCCGGTCGTTGCCGGGCCGATTCTGCTGATCACCTACCTGGAGCACGGGCCGGTGTTCGTCGGGCGGGCCGCGTCGGCGTCGTTGCTGGGGCTGGTGTCGCTGGCCGCGTTCGGCGTGGTGTTCGCGCGGGTGTCGCGGGCGCGCGGCTGGGTCGGGACGGTTTTCCTCGGCTGGCTCGTGTGCCTGGCCCTGGACCTGGCGCTGTCGTTCGCGCCGGTGCCCGTGTGGGTGGCGCTCGGGCTGGCGTGGGCGGCGGCCTGGGCGGGCATCCGGTTGCTGCCGGAGCCGGGGGAGGCCGGGCCGGTGACGTTGCCGTGGTGGGACCTGCCCGCCCGCGCCCTCGCGACCGCGGTACTGGTCGTGGTCCTGACGGCCGCGGCCGGACGGCTCGGCCCCGACCTGACGGGAGTCCTCGCCCCCTTCCCGACCGGGACCAGCGTGGTGGCCGTGTTCGCACTGGCCCAGGGCGGCACCCGGGCCGCCGCGGCGACGATGCGGGGAGTGCTCCGCGGGCTGGGCGGGTTTTCGGCTTTTTGTTTTCTGGTGGCGGTGTTCGCCGAGCCGATCGGCGGGTGGGCATTCGTGGTGGCGGCGGCCGGGACGGTGGTGTGGCAATTCGCTGACAGTTGTCGTTCGTTCGGGAAATGAGCGGCGTTCGTACTATCGGCCGCATGAAACCGACTTCGTCTTCTCCTGGTTGCCGGGCGTTGTCCGCGTCGCTGCGTGAGGTGCGTGAGGCGCGGAAGTTCGGGTTGCGTGAGCTGGCCCGGGCCCTGGAAGTGGATCCGCGGTTGTTGTCCCAGTGGGAATTGGGGGTTCGCGTGCCGCCGATCGAGGAGGTGGCCCGGATCCTCGGATACCTGAGAGTGGATCGGGTCACGACCAATCGGATCCTGGCTTTGGTGCAGCACACCAAGAACCCCAACTGGCTGGACTCCAACCCCTCGGATCTCCCCGCGGCGCTGACGGCGGTCATCCAGTGCGAGCGGTCGGCCAACCTGATCACCAACTGGTCCCCGCTGATCATCCCGGGTTTGCTGCAGACCCCCGACTATGCGCGCGCTTTGCTCGCTGCCTCCGAAATCAAACCCGAGGATGCCGATATGCGGCTGGTGGCTCGCCTGAAACGGCAGCGCATTCTCTCCGGTTATGAGCCGGTTCGGGTCCAGGCACTCATCTCCGAGTTGGCGATCCGCGAGGTGGTCGGCGATGCGGACATCATGTCCGACCAGGTCGACCACCTGCTGCGCTTAGCTGTTACATCTAACATTTCAGTGCGGATCGTGCCTGCCGGTGCGGGCTACCACCCGGGCTGGATCGGGATGTTCACGCTCTACGACTTCCCGGCCGACCCTGCGATCGTCCACCTCGAGCACTACCACGCCAGCGGCTTCCTCAACGGGTTGGACGCTACCGCTCCTTATCGGAAGCTGGTAAAGCTCTTACTGGGCAAGGCATTGACCGAGGAGGCCTCGCAGGCCCTCCTTCGGGAGCTAGCGCGATGAAGGGGGCGGCATGTTCACCTGGCGCAAGTCGAGCCACAGCGGAGCCGAGGCCGAGTGTGTCGAGGTCGGCTACGACTGGCAAAAGTCTAGCTACAGCGCGAACGAGGGCGAATGTGTCGAGGTGCTCCTCGCCGAGACCGTCGGCGTGCGGGACACGAAAGCCCGCCACCTCGGCCAGCTCACCGTCTCCCGCTCCGCCTGGACCGCCCTGCTCTCAGTGGTGCAGCCACCCCGCGAACACCGCAGGTGAAGCCGCTATCAAACTGAAGCGGATCCACCTTCCGGCCAGTCCCGTGGTCAGGAACGTCGCGAGCCGCATCCGCACCAACCCGGCCAGCACGCTCGTCGCCATGAACGGCGGCAGGCCCACCAGGGAGCTCACTCCGTACGTCCCCGCCATCCAGTGCGGGTGCCGGTGGCAGCGTTCGCGCAGCCGCTCGACCCACCCGCGGATCCGCTTGGTCCGCAGCTGCCAGCGCACGCGCCGTGGCGTCAAAGGCCGCTCGCGGTGGAGCCGGTCGTGCAACGGCTTCGGCAGCTTGATCGTCCCGCGCGCGGCGAGGTAGTACAGCGTCTTGCCGGCGATCTGCCCGACCGCCACCGCCGCCCCAGCCACAACCAGTGCAGCCCCGGCTGGCTCGCGCACAGCCCGAGCAGGAAGACCTCGGCGTTGATCAGCGGCACGATGGCCGAACCGAACGCGACGCCCAGCGTCAGCAGGATCCAGCTCATCGTGTCACCTCCTGAAAAGCTCTCGCGTTCTTCCAAGTTATCAGTTCGAAATCTCCGCGCACTGGGGTTGACCCCACCTTTCGGCCGGTGGTCCGCACCAGAAGATCACCTGACGGACGGCTTCCCGTCACCCTCCGCCGGAACACTGACGGGGTGGCCGCCGAGCAACCCCGTACGCCCGCTGACCGATTCGGCGCCCTCTGCCAGGCCGTCGTGCGCGTGCTGCCACTGGGTCTGTCGCGGATCGTGGCGCCGACGTTTCTCGGGTTCTGCCTCATCAACGGGTTCACGTTCGGCGTCGACCTCGGGCTGCTGACCGTCTTCCACGGGGTGTTCGGCTGGCCGGTGTGGCTGGCGATCACGCTCGCTTACGTCTGCGCGTTCGGGCTGAGCTTCGCGCTGAACCGGACGTTCAACTTCCATTCCCACGCCGCCGTCGGAACCCAACTCGCGCTTTACATCATTGCGATCGGTGTCAATTACGCGGCGTTTCTGCTGGGTGTGGGCGCCGGGTTGACGGCGCTGGGCGTCGAATACCACGTCTCGCGGCTGCTCGCGGGCGCGTGCGAAGGCGTGTTCATGTACGCCGTGATGCGGTGGGTGATCTTCCGGGACTCAGGCGAGCTCGAGGTCGAGGGTGCCGGTGAGCCGGACTTCGCGGACCATCCGGTCGCCGGTGTCGAGGGTGCGGACGGTGCCGTCGGGGTTCCAGCCGGCCCGGCGGTAGAAGGCGAGGGTGGCGTGGTCGCCCTGGGCGACCCAGGCGATGCCGCGGGAGGCGCCGTCGGCCCGCAGGCCCGCGGCGGCCGTCGCGAGTAGCCGCCCCGCGTGCCCACGGCGCCCCCAGCGCGGCTCGACGAGCAGGGTGGCGATCAGCCCGGTCGTCCCGGCGTCCTCGGGCAGGCTCCCGTCGGCTTGGGCGACCTCCTCTTCGGGCGCGCGGCCGGCGACGCAGAAGCCGACGGTGAACTCGCCTTCGGTGGCCACGTACACGAGGCTGTCCGGGTAGTCGATGGTCTCGGCCCAGGTGCCGGCCAGGTCGGTGGCGGCCAGCTGCGCGAGGGCCTGCTTGCCGAGGAGGTCTTCGTAGGCGGCGTGCCAGGTGTCGCGTTGGATGCGGGCGATCTCCGCGGCGTCGGACAGGTCGGCGGGGCGGACGGCGGCGTCGCTCATGGGTCGTGAAATTAGTACAGCGGCGCGAAGCGCCTCCGTTGAGGGCGGTGGTGGGGGCATGGATGGACGGTCGCCGGTTTTGTCGGTGGTGGGTGGCACCATGACCCCATCATGCAAACGATCAGCGTCTCGACGGCCCGGAAGACGTTCCTGGCCGCACAGGGCTTCAGCGACCCGCGTCCCTCCGGCGTGCCTTCGCGGCAGCACCTGAAACGGGTGTTGTCGCGGGTCCAGCTGCTGCAGCTGGATTCGGTGAACGTCGCGGTCCGGGCCCACTACATGCCGGTGTTCTCGCGGCTGGGCTCGTACGACCCGGCGATGCTCGACGAAGCGGCGTGGGCGCACTCGGCGCGTCGCCCGCGGTTGCTGGTGGAGACGTGGGCGCACGAGGCGAGCCTGCTCCCGATCGAAGACTGGCCGCTGATCCGCTCGGGCGCCAAGCGCGACGGCTGGTGGCGGCACTACGGGCCGTTGATCGAGAAGTCGCCGGGCCTGGTCGACGAAATCCTGTCGGTGGTCAAGGAGCTGGGCCCGATCGGCGCGGGCGGCATCGAGCGCGCGGTGGAGGCGGACGCGCAGCGCCGCGGGCCGGGCTCGTGGTGGGAGCGGTCGGAGGTCAAGCGCGTCTGCGAGTACCTGTTCGGCATCGGCCAGCTGACCACGGGCACGAGGCGCTCCTTCGAGCGTCTCTACGACCTCACCGAGCGGGTCGTCCCGCCGGAGATCCTGTCCCGCTCGGTCACCGCCGACGAGGGGGCGCGGGGGCTGATCTCGCGGTCGGCGCGGGCGCTGGGCGTGGCCACCGAGACCGACTTGCGCGACTACTACCGCCTCGGCCCGGCCCCGGCCCGCCAGGCGGTGGCGGAGCTGGTCGAGTCGGGGGAGCTGGAGCCGGTCGCGGTGCGCGGCTGGAAGCAGGTGGCCTACCGGCACGTCGCGGCGCGGACACCGCGGAACGTCGCCGGCCGGGCGTTGCTGTGCCCGTTCGACCCGCTGATCTGGGAGCGGGCCCGCACCGAGCGGCTGTTCGGGTTCCACTACCGGATCGAGATCTACGTCCCGGAGCCGAAGCGGGTGTACGGGTACTACGTGTTCCCGTTCCTGCTGGACGGTTCGCTGGTCGCGCGGGTGGACCTGAAGTCCGACCGGGCCGCGGGCGTGCTGCGGGTCCAGGGGCGTTCGCGGAGGAGGGCGCGGACGTGGCCCGTGTCCTCCCGGAGCTGGCGGCGGAGCTGCGGCACATGGCTGAGTGGCTGGGCCTGTCCGGCGTGGTGGTGGGCCTCCGCGGCGACCTGGCCGGGCCGCTGGCGAAGCTGGTGCGCTGAGGAAGCTTGACCTTGACACTGTGACAAGGTCTTCACTGCGGGGGAGGAGGTGGTCACGATGAACCACGCAACGGACACCCGGCTGCTCGACGCGCTGGGCGCGGCGAACCCGTCGACCCGGCTCCAGGCGGCGCTGGCCGCGGGCACCAGGGCCGACCCGGGGCTCGTCGAGGCGCTGGTGGCGCGGTGCGCGGCCGAGCCGGACTTCTTCGTCCGCGACATGCTCACCTGGGCGCTGACCCGCCTGCCCGCGGAGCTGACCGTGCCCCGGCTCGTCGCGGAACTGCGCTCCGGCCGGGCCCAGGCCCGCAGCCAGGCCCTGCACACGCTGTCGAAGATCGGCGACCGGGCGGCGTGGCCGGCGCTCACCCGGGAGCTGCTGCACGACCGGGACGACGAAGTCGCGCGAAGCGCCTGGCGGGCGGCCGTCGTCCTCGTGCCGCCGGGGGAGCAGGCGAACCTGGCGGCCGAGCTGGCTCGTGAGCTCGGCCGGGGTGACCGGGCCGTGCAGCTGAGCCTCAGCCGGGCCCTCGTCGCGCTCGGCGAGGTGGCGGAGGGGGCCTTGCGGGCGGGGTTGCTGAGTGCCGACCCGGTCGTGCGGGCGCACGCTCGGGCCACGGAACGGCTGCTGCAGGACCCGGAGGGCGGGTTCGACCTGGCCGTCGACGAGGCGAGGCGGATCGTCGCGCTCGGCCCGGAACGCGCGGCGAGCTGATGGGTGAGACGGCCGTGGGCGCCTTGCGGCCGGAGCGCGCTGCGGGTGCGGCGTGCTGATCGGTGAGGTGGCCCGCCGGTCCGGGGTGAGTTCGCGGATGCTGCGGCACTACGACTCCCTCGGGCTGGTGCGGCCGACCGGCCGGACCGTCGGCGGCTACCGCGAGTACGCCGAGGCCGACATCCGCCGGATCTTCCACGTCGAAGGCCTGCGGTCGCTGGGGATGTCGCTGCGGCAGATCGGGCAGGCGCTGGCGGATCCGGCCTTCACACCGTCCACTTTGGTCGGTGAGCTGATCCGGCGGACCGAAGACCGGCTGGAGCGGGAGCGGGAGCTGCTCGAGCGGCTCCGCGCGATCGACGCCTCGGAGCCCACCGGCTGGGACGGCGTGCTGCACGTCGTCGAGCTCCTGCACGGGCTCGATTCCCCCAGCCCGGGGCGCCGGCAGCAGGCCGCGCTGGACGTGCCGCTCCCCACCGAGCTGCTGGCCAGGGCGGTCCTGACCGAAACGAACCCGAACGTCGCCGGGGCCCTGCGCTGGGCGCTGGCACGGGCGGGCGCGGACGGCCTGCCCGCGGTGGCCGCCGGCCTGAGTTCACCCGACGCCGAAGTCCGGCGGCGCGCGCTCCTGGCGATCGCCGAGCTACCGGGAGAAGAGGCGGCCGCGGCGCTGGTATCCGCGCTCGAGGACCCGGAGCCGGGCATCCGCCGCCACGCGGCACTGGCCGCCGGCCGCCGCGGAACGACGGCCGCGGTCCCGACCCTGGTCGCCATGGTGGCCGAGGGAACGAACGACGTCGAAGCGGCGGAGGTCCTGGGCACCCTGGCCTCGGACCCGGAGCTGGGGCACCGGATCGTGAGCGCGCTGGCCGCCGAGCTGTCCGCGGACACGGCGGTCCGGATCCGCGTGGCCCAGGCGCTGGCCGAACTCCCGGCCCCGTTGTCGCAGGACACCTTGCGGCGCATGGCCGACGACGAGGACCGGGTGGTCGCGCTGATCGCCTCGGCGGTCACGGAAGCGCTCGGCAGGTCCGGCTCGTAGGCCTACCGGCGTGTGGCTGGCGGCCGCGTTCGCCGTCGCCAGGCTGCGGTTCGCAGGTCCACCGGCCGCCGCGCGCCATGCCCGTCGCCGCCGGGACCGGCCTTCTGCGACTCGAAGCCTGGCCGCGCGCCGATTCTGCGCCGGTATTTCGCGCGCGAACGGGCCGTTCCCGGCACCCCCGTCCCGGGAACGGCCCGTCCCTCCCCCTTGCTCAGCCCGCCGCGCGTGTCACCACGGCGTTGCCGGTGCCCGTGCGGGCGCGCACCTTCAGCTGCACCCCACCCTCGGGCGCGGCTTCGGCGACGTCCAGCTCGCTGGAGACGCGGCCGGCGCTGGAGGTCAGGTCGACCTCGGCGGCCGTCCCGCCGCGGATGCCGATCCGGACCTCGCCCGAGCCGGTGATCAGGTCGAGCGAGCCCGACGCCGCGTCGGCCACCGAAAGGTCGCCGCTGCCGGTGCGGGCCATCACCTCGCCCGCCACCGCGCCCAGCCAGACGTCGCCCGTGCCGGTGGCCAGCGTCGCGGACCCGCTGATCGACGACGCCTCGACGTGGCCGCTGCCGCTGCGCAGCTGCAGCCCGCCCAGTGTCGGGCCGAGCTTGACCGCGCCGCTGCCGGTGCGGATGGTCGCCGAGCCGTCGGCCCGGTCGAGCTTCACCTCGCCGGAGCCGGTCAGCAGGTCGACGCGGCCGGCCGAGCCGGTCACCGTGACGTCCGCCGCGCCCGCCCGGACCTCGACGTGCGAGCCCGCCGGCGCGTGCACCTTCACCGCGAGCGCGGCGTTGCGCAGCTGCCACGCCTTCGGGGCCTGCACGACCAGGCGGTTGCCGAGCTTCTCGATCCGGCTCTGCCGCACGGCCTCGGCGGGCGAGCTCGACGGGTCGACGCCCAGCTGGTCGCCGAAGCGCTCGCCGACCCACGACAGCAGGCTGTTGACGCCCGCCACCCACGGCTGCTGCTCGCCCTGGTCGTGCTGCAGCTCGACGCGCGCGCCGGAGTCGCCGTCGAGGACGACCTCGACGCGGCCGATCGTGACGCTGATGTCGAGCTCCAGCGGGACGTCGGTCTCGAACTCGTCGATCCGGACCAGCTCGTCGTTCGGCTCTCCGGCCGGTGTGGTCTGTTCTTCACTCATCGTCTCGTCCCCCTCAGCTTTCGACCCAGCCGTGCAGGTGCGATCCGCCGCCCCTGCCGCCGTGGTGCTTGTGGCCGCCGCCGCTCTTGCCGTGCCCCAGCGCGCCCTGGACCGCCTGCGAAACGAAGGTGTTCAGCGAGACGCCCTGGGCGGCGGCCGCGCGTTCGGCCTGGCCTTTGATCTGCTCGACCAGCCGGAGGGTGATCCGGCTGATGTCACCGCCGTCGATGGGTGGCGGCGGTGTGGTGTCACGTGGTGTCTCGCGTGCCGTCGGCTCCTCGGCGGTGCCGGTGACGACGACCCGGACGTCCCGCCCGTCGAGCCGGACGTCCACCACCTGGCCCGGCAGTGCGGCCGTGACCTCGGCGGCGAGGTCGGCGAGGGCGTTCATCAGGGTCAGGCGGACGGCGGGCTCGAGCGCGGAGGACAGCAGCGCGGCCGCCCGCCGGGTCTGCTCGTCCCCGGCGGCAGCCGTGTTCGCGAGGTCCTCGCGAAGGGTGGCGATGTACGGCGTCAGGTCCATGACACCACTATGACGTCATAGGTGGTGTCAGTCAAGGCGGCGATGATGTCGCCCGTCACCCGGGAGTGACCGGCCTCACGCGGTTAGGCTGCGCGGGAACCGGGAGAAGGAGTGCTGACGTGACCGGAACCGTGTCACCCCGAGTGCAGCTGATCGCGAAGACCGAGTTCTTCCCGCCCGGGGACGTGCCGTGGTCGACCGACGCGGACGGCGGGGAAGCGCTCGCGGAGTTCGCCGGCCGCGCCTGCTACCAGTCGTGGCAGAAGCCGAACCCGGCCACCGCCACCAACGCCGGCTACCTCGAGCACATCATCGACGTCGGCCACCTCTCGGTGCTGGAGCACGGCTCGGTGACCTTCTACGTCACCGGCATCTCCCGGTCGCTGACCCACGAGCTGATCCGGCACCGCCACTTCTCCTACTCCCAGCTGTCGCAGCGGTACGTCCCGGAGCGCGACGCCGAGTTCGTCGAGCCGGAGATCATCGCGAACGACCCGGTGCTGCACGAGAAGTTCGTGGCGGCGACCCGGGCGAGCGTCGAGGCCTACACCGAGCTGCTGACCGGGCTCGAGGAGAAGTTCGCCGACGTCCCGAGCGCGACGCTGCGCCGCAAGCAGGCCCGGCAGGCCGCCCGTTCGGTGCTGCCGAACGCGACCGAGACCCGGATCGTCGTGACCGGGAACTACCGCGCTTGGCGGCACTTCGTCGCCATGCGCGCCACCGAGCACGCCGACGTGGAAATCCGCGAGCTGGCCGTGGAGTGCCTGCGGCAGCTGCAGAAGGCCGCGCCGAACGTGTTCGCCGACTTCACCATCTCGACGTTGCCGGACGGCACCGAGATCGCCACGAGCCCGAAGGTGCTGGAAGGCTGATGAAGCGACTCGCGATCGACGTCCGTCCCGGTGAGTACGCCGTCGTGCGGCTGCCCGCGGACGCCCCCGTGCCCACCGAGCTGTTCGAACCCGGGGACACCCTGGTTTCGGTGACGCGGACACCCGAAGAACTGTCGGTGATCTGCCTGGCCGGCCGCGAGCCGGGCGGTGCGACGGCGGCCGAGGACGGCTGGCGGCTGCTGTCGGTGCGCGGGCCGCTGGAGTTCACGCTCACCGGCATCATCGCCGCGCTGGCCTCCGAGCTGGCCGCGGCCGGGGTCGCGCTGTTCTCGATCTCGACGTTCGACACCGACCACATCCTGGTCAAGGCCGGCGACCTCGACCACGCGGTCGCGGCGCTGCGTGAGTCCGGTCACGACGTCGCCCGCGATTGATGTTTGCCGACCACCGAACCGTGTAAGCCGGTGACGAGGGTGGGAGTCCTCACCCTTGAAAAGCGAAGTTCGGCATGCCTAAACTTCGGTTTGGGTTGCCCGACATCCGGGGTTCGAGAGGTGGCGTCATGGCTGTGACCGAGGCAGTCCGGCCGAGACTGGCCAGCCGCCTGCGGGCCGGGTCCGCCCTGCTCGGGCCCGCGTTCGTCGCCGCCATCGCCTACGTCGACCCGGGGAACGTCGCCTCCAACATCAGCGCCGGCGCCCGCTACGGCTACCTGCTGGTCTGGGTGATCGTCGCGGCGAACCTGATGGCCGTGCTGGTGCAGTACCTGTCGGCGAAGCTCGGCCTGGTCAGCGGGATGTCGCTGCCGGAGGCCCTGCGCGCCCGGCTGCCGAAGCCGGCCCGGCTGGCGTACTGGGCGCAGGCGGAGATCGTCGCGATCGCCACCGACCTGGCCGAGGTGGTCGGCGGCGCGATCGCGCTCAACCTGCTGTTCGACCTGCCGCTGATCGTCGGCGGCCTGATCACCGGGGCGGTGTCGCTGACGCTGCTGGCGATCCAGGACCGCGGCGGCCAGCGGACCTTCGAGCGGGTGGTGACCGGGCTGCTGGCGGTGATCGCGATCGGCTTCCTGGCGAGCCTGTTCGTCGAGCCGCCGTCGGCCGCGGCGACGATGGGCGGTCTGGTCCCGCGCTTCGACGGCGCCGGCAGCGTCCTGATCGCGGCGGCGATGCTCGGCGCGACGGTGATGCCGCACGCGGTCTACCTGCACTCCGGCCTGGTCCGCGACCGTCACGGCCGCTCCGAAGGGGCCCAGCGCCGCCGCCTGCTGCGCGCGACCAGGGCCGACGTCGGACTGGCGATGCTGCTGGCCGGCGCGGTGAACCTCGGCATGCTGCTGCTGGCTGCGACGAACCTGCAGGGCCAGGAGGGCGTCGACAGCATCGAGGGCGCCCACGGCGCGGTCGCTTCGGCGCTCGGGCCGGGGATCGCGCTGCTGTTCGCGATCGGGTTGCTGGCGTCGGGCCTGGCGTCGACGTCGGTGGGCGCGTACGCGGGCGCGATGATCATGCAGGGGCTGCTGCACAAGCGGATCCCGCTGGTGCTGCGCCGCCTGGTGACGCTGACCCCGGCGATCGTGGTGCTGGCGCTGGGCGCGGACCCGAGCGCGGCGCTGGTGGTGTCGCAGGTGGTGCTCTCGTTCGGCATCCCGTTCGCCTTGGTCCCGTTGATCAGGTTGACGGCCGACCGGTCGCTGATGGGTGAGGACGTGAATCGCCGCCTGACCACGGTGGCGGCCTCTGTGGTGGCGGCGATCATCATCGCGCTCAACCTGGTGCTGATTTACCTCACCTTCGCCGGCTGACGTCGCTTTCCCACCACGCCGGGTCACGAATTCCGCGGAACCGGCAGCGCTGCGCGACGGTCCGACTAGCATCTGCGCGACCGCCGCCAAAAGGAGCACCGTGACCGACGAACAGACCCGGCCCTACCCGCCGCAGGCCCCCGTCACGCCTGGTCAGCGGGTTGTCGCCGGCCGCTACCTGCTGCTCGGCGAACTCGGCCGCGGCGGCATGGGTGTCGTCTGGCGGGCGCAGGACCAGGTCATCGGGCGGCAGGTCGCCGTCAAGGAGCTCCGGCTGCCCGACGCCGAGTCCGCCGCCGTCTTCTCCGAACGGGCGCTGCGCGAGGTGCGCACGGGCGGGCGGCTGAACGACCCCGCCATCGTCACCGTCTACGACGTCATCACCGACGGCGGGACCACCTTCATCGTCATGGAGCTCGTCGAAGCGCCGAGCCTCGCCGACCTCGTGCGGCAGCGCGGCCCGATGCCCGCCGCGCAGGCCGCGCAGGTGGGGGAGCGGGTGCTCGCCGCGCTGCAGGCCGCCCACTCCGCCGGGATCGTGCACCGGGACGTCAAGCCCGCGAACATCCTCGTCGCGCCGGACGGCCGGGTGAAGCTGACCGACTTCGGCATCGCCCACGCCGTCGACGACCCGCGCCTGACCACCAGCGGCATGATCGTCGGCTCGCCCGCCTTCATGGCGCCCGAACGCGTCCAGGGCCGCGAAGCCCTGCCCGCGTCCGACCTGTGGTCCCTCGGCGCGACGCTGTTCTTCGCCGTCGAAGGCTCCATCCCGTTCGAGCGCGCGACCACCGCGGCGACGCTGCACGCGATCATGACCGAGATCCCGTACCTGACCCGCGGCCACGGCCCGATCGCCGCGGCCATCCTCGGCCTGCTCGTCGCCAACCCCGACGCCCGGCTGACCGCGGCCCAGGCCCAGAACCTGCTGACCACGGCGCAGGGCGTGCGGCCGACCCCGCCGGGCGGCACCGCCATGCTCTTCCCGTCCGCCGCCCCGGCGGCAACGGCGAAGACCCACCGGGCCTGGTGGCTCACGGGCGCCGCGGTGCTCGTGGCCGGTGCCCTGGCCGGCGGCTTCTTCGCGGGCAAGGCGTACGAGACGCCCGCCCCGGACGAGCAGAAGCAGCCGACGATGACCTACGGCGTCGGCGGCCAGCTCCGCACCGACATCGGCGGCTACTACCGGTGCTTCAACACCCCGATCCAGGACGGGTCGATCATCAGCGAGGAAGACAACAAGACCGACTGCGACAAGAGCCACACGCTGGAGGTCTACGAGATCGGGAACCTGATTTCGGTCGAGAACTGGAGCACCGACGACGCCAAGGTCGCGGCCTACCCCGGCCTGCCCGCCGTGACGGCGAGCGGGGAAGCCGCGTGCGCGACCGCGTTCCGGTCGTCGATCGTGCCCGAGGCGAACCGGGCGGACCTCACCTTCCGCGCGCTCGTGCCCACCGAGACCGAGTGGCGCCGGGCGCCGGCGAAGCAGGGTGAAGAGCCCAGCCGCGAGTTCTACTGCTTGCTCGCGCGCGCCGACGGCGGCCCCATCACCGCCCCGATCGTGACCAAGGTCAAGTAGAAGTTCCGCGACGAGCGGCCGACCCCGGGAAATCCTCCTGGTGACCAGGTCGGCGCGGTTTTCGTCGGACCCTCGGGGTACCGTCTCACCCATGTCCAACCCACCTACCGCAGCGCCCGGACGGCCGTTCGGGCGCGTGCTCACCGCGATGGCCACCCCGTTCGACGCCGAGGGCGCGCTGGACCTGAAGCGGGCGCAGGAGCTGGCCGAGCACCTCGTGGAGCTGGGGAACGACGGCCTCGTGGTCAACGGCACCACCGGCGAGAGCCCGACCACGAGCGACGCGGAGAAGCAGGACCTGATCCGCGCCGTGGTCGAGGCCGTCGGCGACCGCGCGACCGTCGTGGCCGGCGCGGGCACCAACAACACCGCGCACAGCGTCGAGCAGGCCAAGCAGGCCGAAGCGGCGGGGGCGCACGGCCTGCTGGTCGTCACCCCGTACTACTCGCGGCCCAGCCAGGCCGGGCTGTTCGCGCACTTCACCACGGTCGCCGACAGCAGCGGCCTGCCCGTGCTGCTCTACGACATCCCGCCGCGCTCGGTCGTCCCCATCGAGGTCGACACGCTGCTGCGGCTGGCCGAGCACCCCCGGATCGTCGCGGTCAAGGACGCCAAGGGCGACCTGATCGCCGGCTCCGAGGTCATCGCCAACACCCACCTCGCCTACTACTCGGGTGACGACGGGCTGAACCTGCCGTGGATCTCCGTCGGCGGGGTCGGCGTGGTGAGTGTGATCGGTCACGTCGTCGCGGGCCGGATCGGCGCCATGATCGACGCCTACGAAAAGGGCGACACCTCCACCGCGCGCACCAACCACCGCGCGATGCTGCCCGTGCTGCGGGCGATGTCGCGGGTCGGCGGGGTCGCGTTCAGCAAGGCGGCGCTGCGGCTGCGCGGCTTCGACATCGGCGACCCGCGGCTGCCGATCGTCGCGCCGACCACCGAGCAGACGGCCCTGATCGCCGCTGATCTTGCCCAGGGCGGCGTGCCGCTGGGCGACACGGCGGCTCAGGACTGGCATGGTGAGCGGGTGGCACAAGCAGACTCGCGAGCGGCCTACGTCGCGCCGACCTCGCACACCAGCGTTGGGACCCTGCCTCGGTGAGCTCACTTCCCCCAGGTCCAGGCCCCACCAACGCCCCGCCCGCACTGCCCGAGGGAGCTCTGCGCGTCGTCGCGCTGGGCGGTATCGGCGAGGTCGGGCGCAACATGACCGTCTTCGAGTTCGGCGGCCGGCTGCTCATCGTCGACTGCGGGGTGCTCTTCCCCGAGGACGACCAGCCCGGCGTCGACCTGATCCTGCCGGACTTCCGCGCGATCGAGGACCGCCTCGACGACATCGAGGGCCTGGTGCTCACCCACGGGCACGAGGACCACATCGGCGCCGTCCCGTTCCTCCTGCGCCTGCGGCCGGACCTGCCGATCTACGGATCGCGGTTCACCAACGCGCTGCTCGCCGCGAAGGCGAAGGAGCACCGGCAGCGGCCGAAGCTGATCGAGGTCCGCGAAGGCGAGCGCCGCGACGTCGGCGTGTTCAACCTCGAGTTCTTCGCGGTCAACCACTCCATCCCGGACGCGCTCGCGGTGGCGATCCGCACCCCGGCCGGCGTGGTCCTGCACACCGGCGACATCAAGCTCGACCAGCTCCCGCTGGACGGGCGCCTCACCGACCTGGCCGGCTTCTCCCGGCTCGGCGACGAGGGCGTCGACCTGTTCTGCGTCGACTCGACCAACGCCGAGGTGCCCGGGTTCGTCATGCCCGAGCGCGACATCGGCCCGGTGCTCGACGACGTCATCCGGCGCGTGGACCAGCGCGTGATCGTGGCCTGCTTCGCCAGCCACGTGCACCGCGTCCAGCAGGTCCTCGACGCCGCCGAGCGGCACGGCCGCCGGATCGCGTTCGTCGGCCGGTCGATGGTCCGGAACATGGGCATCGCGGCCGAACTGGGCCTGCTGAACGTGCCGGACGGCCTGCTCGTCGACCTCGACCAGGCGAGCACCCTGCCGGAGAGCAAGGTCCTGTTCGTCTCGACCGGGTCGCAGGGCGAACCGCTCTCGGCGCTGTCGCGGATGGCGCGCGGCGAGCACCGGCAGATCTCGATCCGCGCGGGCGACACGGTCGTGCTGGCCAGCTCGATGATCCCGGGCAACGAGACAGCGGTGTTCGGCGTGGTCAACGGCCTGACCCGGCTCGGTGCGAACGTCGTCCACCAGGGCAACGCGAAGGTGCACGTGTCCGGCCACGCGTCCGCGGGCGAGCTGCTCTACCTGTACAACGCGGTGCGCCCGAGCAACGTGATGCCGGTCCACGGCGAGTGGAAGCACCTGCGCGCGAACGGCGAGCTGGCGATCCGCACCGGCGTCGCCCCGGACAACGTGGTGATCGCCGAGGACGGCGTGGTCGTCGACCTGGTCGACGGCAAGGCGTCCCGCACCGGCCGCGTCGAGGTCGGGCACGTGTACGTGGACGGCCTGTCGGTCGGCGACGTCGGCGAGTCGACGTTGTCGGACAGGCTGGTCCTCGGCGAGGGCGGGTTCATCTCGATCAGCGTCGCGGTGGACTCCAGCACGGGCCGCGCGGTCAGCAGCCCGACGGTGTCCGGCCGCGGCTTCTCCGACGACCCGAAGGCGCTCGCCGCCGTCGTGCCGCTGGTGGAGATGGAGCTGGCGCGCACGGAGGCCGAGGGCATCACCGACACGCACCGGATCGCGCAGGCGGTCCGCCGGGTGGTGGGCCGCTGGGTGGCCGACACCTACCGCCGCCGTCCGATGATCGTCCCGACGGTCATCCCGGTCTGAGTCCTTTCCCGCGGAACGCCTTCGCCTGGTGGGCGAAGGCGTTCCGCGTTTTGTTCCGCCGTCCGCGGCCGTGGACACCCGCTGCGGGTGGGGACGGGTCCCTCCGGAGGAGGAGTTCGTCCGCCTGTTAGGCCGTCCGGCGCACGTGCGGCCGCTTTGCTGCGGGATAACCTTGATCCCCACCCGCCTCGCGCAGAGAGGCCGCGCCGATGGGACGTCATTCGGACGGGAGCCGACACCGGCTGCTGGTGCCTGTCCTCGCGACCGGTCTCGTGCTGGTCCTCGGAGCGGCCGCGTGGGTGACGGTGACGACCGTGCGCGCCAAGCCGAAGTGCGAGCAGCCGGCGAAGGTCCTCGTCACCGCTTCGCCGGACATCGCGCCCGCGCTGTCGCTCGTCGTGCACAGCCTGAACCTCCAGTGCGGCAGCATCGAGATCCAGACGCGCGAAGCGACGCAGGCCGCCGAGCGGCTCGCCCTCTCGGACGGCAGCCCGCGGCCGCAGGTCTGGGTGCCGGACTCCACGCTCGCGCTGCGCCGCGCCCACCAGCTCGGCGCGGCCGACGTCCCCGAGACCGGGGCGTCGGTGGCGAGTTCGCCGGTGGTGCTCGCGGTCGCCGCGGACGTCGCCAAGGGCCTCGGCTGGCCCGACCGCGTGCCCACCTGGGCGGAGACACTGGCCGCGCCCGGCGTCGTGCCGGGGATGCCGGACCCGTCGCGGGACGCGGTCGGCGCGGTGGCGTTGCTGGGCCTGCGCGACAGCGTCAAGGCGGCACCCGAGCCGTCGGCGGCGTACGTGGCGATGCTGCGGCGGTTCTCGTCCAACACGCTGGGCGCGGAGACCGAGCTGATCGCCCGGCTGCCGGGATCCAGTGACGGCAGCGGCGCGGCGGCGGTGACGGCGTTCCCCGCGTCGGAGAACTCCTTGCTGCGCCACAACGTCGAGGACCCGAGCTCCCCGCTCGTCGCGGTCTACTCGACGGCGGTGCCCACATTGGACTACCCGTTCGCGGAGCTCGGCGGGATCACGCCCGAGCAGCGCCCGCTCGTCCAGGCGCTGCGCGACGCGGTCCTGGGCGACGCGGGATCGGACGCGATCGCCCGCACGGGCCTGCGCGCGGCGGGCGGCCAGGCCCTGCGCGACCACCCCGACGACCCGCGGGTCCAGCCGACGGGCATCCGCGTGGCGAACCTCCCACCGGCACCGGTGGTCGACGAGCTGCTCAACCAGTGGGCGGGCATCAACCTGAGCGCGCGGGTCCAGGTGCTGATCGACGTCTCGGGCTCGATGAACGCGCAGGTGCCGGGGACGAACCTGAACCGCATGCAGGTGACGATGGAGGCGGCGGCCAAGGCCATGCACCTGTTCAAGCCGGCGACGCAGCTGCGGATGCTGGCGTTCTCGACCCGCCTGGACGGCGACAAGGACTACCGCGAGCTGCTCCCGATGGCATCGGTGGCCCAGCACCTGGCGAGCGGAGCACTGGACAAACTGGCCAGGGTGACGGCCACCCCGGACGGCGGAACGGGGTTGTACGACAGCGTCCTGGACACGTACCGAACAGCGCGGCGAGAGTGGGAGCCGGGCCGGTTGAACCTGGTGATCGTGATGACGGACGGCCGCAACGAGGACCCGCACGGCATCTCCCGCGCGGACCTGCTGACCGAGCTGGCGAAGCTGCAGGACCCCCGCCGCCCGATCCCGCTGATCGGAGTGGGCATCGGGCCGGACGCGGACAAGACGGAGCTGGACCAGCTGACGGGTGCGACGGGCGGGCAGGCGTTCCTGGCCCGGACCCGGCGAAGATCACGGACGTGTTTTTCGGGGCTCTGTCCCGAATCGCCGGCGGATGAGGGTCACGGCTCGAGCCAGCCTGCTTTTAGCAGTTCCAGATCCCAGCTTTCGGCCGGAAGGCCGTCCTCATCGACGCCGAAGCGCCGGATGGCATCGGCTTGTTCTGCCAGCCCGTGGCGTCCACAGAAGCCCACGACTTTTTCGATCCCGATGATCTCCGCGTTCAGGGCCGCGACCATCATCGCTCGGGCGAATGTCTTCTCTTCGGCCTTCTCGGCCTCTTGAACCGCGATATCGAGGTCTTCGATCGCCTTTCGTCGTACATCGAGGGCCGGGTCCATGGTTTCGATCAGCTCTTTCAGTCGCCGCACCCGTTCGTTGCCATCCGCGGTGTAATTTTCGGCGCCTTCGTGGAAGATCTGCATATTGGCCCGAATGTCATCGTCGGACGAGTTGGGACGAACTATCAGCGGCAAGAAAAAATCGTCGAAGTACGACAGCCTCTCGTTCGATTCGATCTCCCTCTTGGCGGCCAGGAGGAGGCGTACGGTTCCGGCGTCGAATGCGACAGCGGCCAGTGCACGGAGGTCGTCGAATCGCTTCTGCCGGGCGAGGAGTCTTGCGAGCTGGTCGAGGACCTGTTGGGCCCTCCGCGGAGCCTCGGATTCGAGGATCGAAGTGGCGCCGGACACGTCCTCGGCCATCTCCAGCAGTTCTGCCAACGGCCAGGCGGACTGCCGGTGACCGAGGGTCAGTGCGCGATGATGCAGAAGGGCAGCCATGCGGTGGCGGCCTACGTCGTGCAGTCGAGCCGCAACGGCATGCAGTACTTCCGGCTCGTCGGTCCAGGTGTAGACGGAGTGGAACAAGGCTCCGGGTGGGAAGAGGTTCTTGCGCTCTTCCCTCGCCTGCTGCTCCAGGAAGTCGGCGACGCGGAACTTCGCGGGCCGTTCTCCGGTGGTCTCGGGCCTCTGTCGCGCGCGGGTCAGCGGGCCGGGCAGGCCGCGAGCTGGTGAGCAGACGACATCCAGCGCCTGCTCGAACCAGTCTTCGGGGAGGATGTCGAATTCTTCCGCCGAGAAGTAGCTTGCCGCGGCTCGGCGCAGCAGGTCTTCGGGTATCTGTACCGGATGGTCGAACCTTCTGAGATCGACGGCCGCGTCCAGCACCGCTCTCGCCGGACGCGGCGCGTTCCGATAGCGCTCCACGAGGTTCGGGGCGCCCGAAAGGAACTGCGTGACTTTTCCGGAGGAGGACTGGCTCTGCTGCGCAGCGGTCGCCAGCCGCGGGTCCTCTCGGGAGGCGATCCGGAGCGAGTGCATGGCTGCTGCGTCGAAGCTGTCCGGCACTGCGATGTCGGTGCCGTCCAGCAGTTGACGAGCCTGTGCGTGGGGGTCCGATTCGTTCGGTGGTGGCTGCCTGGTGAGCCGCCACCAGTGGTCGGGCCATGTCGTACCCAAGACGAGAACCGGCCCCGAGGCGGGGCTCCGGAGCAGCTCACGGAGTCCGGCGGCGACCCTCTCCCCGGCGCTGGGCAGGAGGTAGAACTGGATCTCGTTCAGCCAGATCACCGTGTGCGGCGGGACGCCGGAGTCCAGGGCGGCCAGCAGGGCAGCAGGCCGGTCCGGCTCGATCGGGTGCCAAAGCCGCCAGGGCATCGGCAGCGCCCGCACTGCTTCCCAGCAGGCGCGCGTCTTGCCCGTCGACGATTCGCCGACGAGGACCGCGATCGAGCTGGACCCCCGCTCCGCCGAAGCAACGGCTCCTCGCAAGGACTCGTCATGGGGACGTGCGATGTAGGTGGGCAACGGCTGGAGCCCGGCGTCGGCGGCACCCGCGTCGATCGACCGGTGCACCTCGAGGTCGAACGGATCCCATTCCGGGATCGGCCGCCCCAGCGCACGGCCCGCGCTTTGGGGGAGCGGGCGGGACTCCTCGACCAGTGTCGCCCAGTACTGCCGACTCGGCTTCTCGCCGGCCCACCGACTGTAGACGTCAACGAGCTTCCAAAGCTGGTCGTGGTCCTTCGGCACCCGCGGGGACGTCGGCGAGAACCAGCCGCTCACCGTCTGTTTGGCCAAGCCGGCTTGTCTTGCGGCGGTACCTCGCGAGTCATCCTTGCCCGAGTCCCGTCTGGCGGCTCGTGCCCGGTTCTCCAACGACTCGAGTTGCCGGAGCAACTCGCTCATCCGTCCCGCCCCCTCGCCGACCCTCTCGGACGCGGCGTGTCACCAGGCGGGTCAGTCTATTCCCGTCTCTGCGGTCCGACTGCGACCCCCGAGAGGCCGCGAGCCGCACAGGCTGATGGCATGAACAACTCGCTGATCGTCATGTTCTTCTTGCCTGTCATGCTTCGCGGGATGCGCTACGCCGCCCTGCTGAGCGGGCTTGTTCTGGCCCTCCGCGGACGCGACAACGCGACGGCGGCCGAGATGTACGGAACGTTTACAAGGTCCGTCGGAGCCGAACCCATCAGGCGGCGGATCGCCGGCGGATGACCGCGTAGACGCCCAAGATCACCGCCAAGCTGACCAGACTCAAGGACAACTGCGCCCGTGTGTCCGCGTCCACGAACAGCATCGACGCCACCACCACCAGCGTCAGTCCCAGCGTCACCCAGCTCAACCACGGGTACCCCCACATCCGCAGCTTCAGCTTCTCCGGCGCCGACGCCTCGAGCGTCCTCCGCATCCGGATCTGCGAACCGCAGATGATCGCGTACACGAACAAGGCCACCGCGCCCGCCGAATTGATGATGAAATAGAAGATCTTGTCCGGGGACACGTAACTCATCACCACCGCCACGTACCCGACCGACGTCGACGCCAGGATCGCCTTCCACGGCACGCCTCGCGCGTTCGTGTCCGCGATCCAGCCCGGGGCCCAGCCGTGGCGGCGCAACGCGAACAACATCCGGGATGCCGTGTACAGCCCCGAATTCAGCACCGACAGCGCCGCCGTCAGTACCACCGCCGACACGATCGTCGAGGCCGCCGGGACGCCGAAACGGCCGAACGCCGCCGCGAACGGGCTTGTCTCGCTCGGGATTTCGCGCCAGGGCGTGATCATCACCAGCAAGGCCACCGAACCCACGTAGAACACGATCACGCGCCAGACGATCGTCGACGTCGCCTTGCGGACCGCCGTCTCCGGCTGGTCGGACTCCGCCGCCGCGATCGTCACGATCTCCGCTCCGAAATAGGAGAAAATCACGATCACCACGCCGTGCACCACCGAAAACGGGCCGTTCGGGACGAAGCCGTCGAGGCCGATGTTGCCCACCGAGAAGTGGGCGTCCGGCCAAAGCCCGAGCACGAACAGCGTGCCCAGCACCAGGAACACGACGATGGTGGCGACCTTGATCGACGCCAGCCAGAACTCCGTCTCGCCGAACGAGCGCGCCGAGGCCAGGTTCGTCGCCGTCAGCAGCAGCATCAGGGCCAGGGAAAACACCCACTGCGGCACGCCGGGGATCCAGCCCTGCAGGATCTTCGCGCCCGCGACCGCCTCGAACGCGACCACGCCGACCCAGAAGTACCAGTACAGCCAGCCGATCGTGAAGCCGGCCCAGCCGCCGAGGGCGTCGCGCGCGTACTCCATGAACGAGCCCAGTGACGGCGCCGCGGTCGCCATCTCGCCGAGCATCCGCATCACCAGCACCACGAGCAGCCCGCCGACGGCGTAGGACAGGACAGCCGCCGGGCCGACGGTGTGGATCACCGCGCCGCTGCCGATGAACAGGCTCGCGCCGATGATGCCGCCGAGGGCGATCATCCGGACGTGCCGCTGCCGCAGATCGGGCCGCAGCCCGGATTTCGTCGCCACGTGTCCTCCCGGGGTGAGCCTGGATTTTCCCACTCGGCGGCTATCCGGTGCAGGATTTGCGCAACGTCACCGCGTGAGCAGCTCCGAGTTGCGCTGCACGACGTACGCGCCGCCCAGCAGGATCGCCGAGCCGAGCAGCTGGGGCCAGGCGAGCTGCTCGCCGAGCAGGACCCACGCCGCGACCGTCGTGATCACCGGCTCGACCAGCCCGAGCACGCTCGCCACCGACGCGGGCAGGTGCCGCAGCGACGAAATGCCGCACACGTACGCGAGCACGGTCGCGACCAGGACCAGCAGCGTCAGCAGCAGCCACACCGGCGGGTGCCAGGCGCCGAACCCGACCTCCGTGCCGAGCAGCCCGGCGGGCCACGTCCACGGCGGCGCGACGAAGCCGATCGCCACCGCGCCGATCACCATGCCCCAGGTGACCAGGCCCAGCGGGTCGATGCCGGCCACCGCGCGTTCGCCGAGCAGGAAGTACCCGGCCGAGCACAGCGCCGCGCCGAAGCCGGCGAGCAGGCCGAGCCCGTCGAGCGTGACGCCTTCCCAGACCTGCGCGACCAGCGCGAGCCCGGCCATGGCGAGCGCGATCCCGCCCCACACCGCCCGCGGCAGCCGGTGCCGCCGCACGAACCGCACCCACAACGCGATCAGCACCGGCGAGACGAACTCCAGCAGGATGGCGATCCCGACCGGGATCCGCCCGGCGGCGACGAAGTAGAGCAGCTGCACGCCGGCCACGCCGAGCAGGCCGTACCCGGCCAGGACCGGCAGCTCGGCCCGCCGCACCCGCAGCTTCCGCGGCGCCACCAGCGCCACCCCGGCGAGCAGCACGACCCCGGCCAGCGAGATCCGGGCCGCGGCCACCTGCTCCGGGGTGATCCCGGCGGACATCGCGGACTTGCCGAGGGTGCCCGACGTGCTGAAGAACAGAGCGGCGAGCAGGACATAGGCGGTCCCGCGGCCCCGGTGGGCAACCCGGGGCGGCGCGACGACGGGCAGTTCGGTGGTCACCACCGGGACTGTAGGTGGCCCGGCGTCACCGCCGAAACCATTTTCCCGGTTATGCCGATCACGTCGACGCCGAGTCCGTTTCGTTACGTTCGGGCGGGAACCGCGCGCGGGGGCAGGCGTCTTCCGGATGTCTCGAAAGAGACGGGGGACCCCGCGATTCTTTTCGGCGGGGAAGAGATTCACACAATTCTCGCGTGCTGTCGTCATGCGATGAATCCTGGAGGGAAACAATGCGAAGAGTTCTTGCTGCCGTCGGTGTGGCCGCCGGTTTCGCCCTGCTGTCGCCGATCACGGCGTCGGCCGCGGAAAAGCCGGAAAACCCGACGATGAAGGTCACGGTGTCGGGCAGCGTGGTGACCATCTCGGCTGTCTGCGACACCGCCGGCACCACGGCCGAAGGGGGTTACGCGGAGCCTCGTGGGCACGAGCCGATCGGCTGGGGAGTCATGAAGGCGAGTGGGAAGAAGCGGTCCATCACGTTCACCGGGGTCCGGCCGGGGAACTACGTGGCCTCGATGTATTGCCACGAAGGCGGACCCGGCTCCGGGGGAGCCGTGCGGAATTTCACCGTCGGGAAGCCCGTCAAGCCGCCGGTGAAGACCGCGCCGCAGGTTGCGGTGAAGCCGCAGGGGGCGCCGCAGACCGGTGGTGGCCCGGCCGATGACGAATCCGGCGGCGTCGCACCGCTCGTCGCGGGCGGCGGCGCGCTCGCCCTGCTGGGTGCGGGCGGCGCCGTGGCCCTGCGTCGCCGCGCGGCCCGGGGCTGACCGGACCGCCGGAGGCGAGTCCGTTTCGTTACGTCCGAGCCGCAACCACGGCGACGGCGGCAGGCGTGTTCCCGGTGCCCCGAAAATCCCGCGATCAATTGGAGGGAAAATGCGAAGATCCATTGCCGCCGCGGGTGTGGCTGCCGGTTGCGTGCTGCTGTCGTCTGCCGTGGCTTCGGCCGATGAGGCGTACCCGGGCAATCCGACGTCGATGAAGGTCACCGTGAAAGGGAATGCGGTGACCGTCACGGGTACGTGTGCCACCGCCGACGTCAGGGCCTTGGCGGCTTACGACTTCTACCGTGGTCAGCGGCCGATCCAACAGGGGATCATGGTTCAGAACGGGAACAAGCACTCCATCACGTTCAGCGGGGTGCAGCCGGGCGTGTGGTACGCCACCATGTCCTGCCTCGAGGGCGGCACCGGCAGTTGGTGGCGGCAGTTCACCGTGGGGGCCACCGGCACGCCGACGCCCACCAAGCCGGCGCCGAAGCCCACCAAGCCGAAGCCGAAGCCCGCGCCGCAGGTGGTGGTGAAGCCGCACGGGGCGCCGCAGACCGGGGGTGGTCCGGTCGATGGCGAACTCGCCGACCGGCGCTGATCCGGGGGCCGGGCTGGAGCGCCCGGACCTTCACTCCGCCTGCTTCAGCCCGGTCGCGACGTGCGTGGTGATCGTGGCCAGCCGCCGTCCCTGCAGGCGCAGGGCGTCGAGGGCGATGTCGTCCGGTGCCGCGGACTTGCGGGACACGAACGAACCGCCGTACGGGTTTCCGGACTCCTTCAGGTGCGGGTCCGTGTAGCCGAGCGGGACGACGATCGCGCCCCAGTGGTAGAAGACGTTGTTGATCGCCAGCAACGTCGATTCCAGGCCGCCGTGGGCTGTGGACGCCGTCGTGAACGACGTGGCGACCTTGTCCGCCAGCTTTCCCTGCGCCCACAGGCCACCCGTGCTGTCCAAAAAGGACTTGAGCTGGGCGGCCGGGCCGCCGAACCGGGTCGGGCTGCCGACGGCGAGCCCGTCGGCCCACTCGAGGTCGTCGAGGGTGGCGAGCTCGTGGTGCGGGCCGGCGCCGACCCAGGCCTGCCAGCGCGGGTTCCGCGCGATCGCCTCGGCGGGCACGGTCTCCGGCACCGTCCGCACCCGCACGTCGGCCCCGGTCTCGCCCGCGCCCGCGGCGAGGGACTCGGCGAGGGCGGCGGTGTTCCCGGTCGAGCTGTAGTAGACGACGAGTATCCGTGTGCTCACGTCCGCCGACTCTAGGGGTGCGCTCCCGCGCGTCTCACGATCCGGACTGCGGCTTCCAGGGGCTGACCGTGTCGGTGGGCCGCGTCGGGTCGTGGAACCGGGGCCGGTCCAGCTCGTCGCGGCGCAGCGGGACGAGGCCGTCGGTGATCGCCTGCATGATCTTCGCGTGCGCGCGCACGCCGGCGCCCGGCCGCTGCGTGTCGATGTCCGACAGGTCGACGGGGTCGCCGAAGTGCACCCGGAACTTCGGCCGGCGCAGGGGCGCACTGAGCCCGGAGCGCGCCAGCGGGACCAGGTCGGCCGGGCCGTTGACGGTCTCGGTACCCCAGTAGACGGCCTCGTGCGCGCCCCACTGGCTGATCGGGATCACCGGCACGCCCGCCGCCAGGGCCAGCCGCGCCGCGCCGGTCTTGCCGCGCTCCGGCCACAGGCCGGGGTCGTGGCTGATCCGGCCCTCCGGGTAGACGATGATCGGCTCGCGGGTGGTCTTCATCGCCTCGACGGCCTCGGCGAACTGCCCGACGGCGGTGCCGGCGTGCTTGCGGTCGACCCGCAGGTGCCCGCTGACCCGCAGCGCCGGCCCGATCACCGGCGCGTCGAGGATGCCGCCGGCCAGCATGAACCGCGGGTTGATGCCGATCCGCTTGCACGCGGCCATCAGCACGAAGGCGTCGAACACCCCGATGTGGTTCGCGGCCATCAGCAGCGGCCTGCCCCGCAGCTGCGCGGGCACCCGGCCGGTCACCGTGAGCCGCCCGACGAGGTTCACCAGCCCGCGGTCGATGTTGAGCATGGTCCGCCAGATGGCGGGCGCCCGGCGAGCGGTGTTGTCGGAGTTCAGCGCGACCATGGGGCAGAGCATGGCAGACGCCGATTTCACCCGTTTGCGCACTGGCCGGATCGGTTCACCCGGATGGCCGCTCAACCCGCGGTGTGAGGCAGAAGTTCACCCTGGGCCGAGAGTGGCGCGTGGGACGAACCGCCACGGCCGGTTACCGTAAAAGGCATGGCTGGGTCGGCGACGAGGAAGAGAAGCACGGGAAGCGGCGCGAAGGGGGCAGCGGCGCGTAAGCCGCGTACACCTGCGAAGCCCCGTACGTCCGCTCGCAAACCCCCGCCACGCGCCCGCCGCAAGACGCCCGGGATCTTCGGCAAGGGCGTCAGGGGGACCTGGAACCTGCTGGCCAAGGGCCTCGGCACGCTGGCCAGGACGGTCGGCCGCACCCGCGAGCTCGAACCGGAACACCGCCGCGACGGCCTGGCGCTGGGCCTGATCGGCCTGGGCATCGTCGCGGCCGTCGGCGTCTGGTGGCGGGCGGCCGGCCCGATCGGCACCGGGGTGGAGATCGCCACCCGGACCGTCCTCGGCGCCGGGGCCGTCACGCTGCCGCTGGTGCTGGTCGTGGTCGCCGTCGCGCTGATGCGGTCCGAGCCGCACCCGGAGACGCGGCCGCGGATGGTCGTCGGCACGATCATGGTCGTCCTGTCCGTGCTCGGGATGCTGCACATCTTCACGGCGCTGCCCGAGACCAACGACGGCCGGATGTACGCCGGCGGCATCGTCGGCGCGTTCTCCGGCGGCCTGCTCACCATGGGTGTCACGACCTGGGTCGCCGTGCCGCTGCTGATACTCGCCCTGTTCTTCGGGGTGCTCGTGTTCACCGGCACGCCGGTCCGCCAGATCCCGCACCGGCTGCGGAACTGGGGCCTCGACGAGGACGAGATCGCCGAAGCCGAGGCGCAGCGCTCGGGCTTCGCCACCGACGAAGAGAAGGTCACCGACGCCGACCCCAAGGCCGCGCGGCTGCGCAAGCCGTCCCGGCGCCGCCAGTCCAGCGACGCCGAGCCCGAGCAGCTGGACATCGACGCGATGCTGGCCGAGGCGCCGACGCCGATCAAGCCGCCCAAGCCCAAGCCGGTGCCGGAGGTCGTCGAGAAGAAGCCGAAGAAGCCGGTCGAACCGCCGCTCGCGGTCACCCGGACGGTCGAAGGCGACTACCAGCTCCCGCCGCCCGACCTGCTGAAGCTCGGCGACGCGCCGAAGTCCCGCAGCAAGGCCAACGACGCCATGATCGAGGCGATCACCGGCGTGCTGGAGCAGTTCAACGTCGACGCGCAGGTCACCGGCTTCACCCGCGGCCCGACGGTCACCCGCTACGAGGTCGAGCTCGGCCCGGGCGTGAAGGTCGAGAAGATCACCGCGCTGACCAAGAACATCGCCTACGCGGTGGCCACCGACAACGTCCGCCTGCTGGCGCCGATCCCCGGCAAGTCCGCGGTCGGCATCGAGGTGCCGAACTCCGACCGCGAGATGGTTCGCCTCGGCGACGTCCTGCGGGCGCCGTCTACGGTCAAGGACAACCACCCGATGGTGATCGGCCTCGGCAAGGACATCGAGGGCCACTTCGTCACCGCGAACCTGACGAAGATGCCCCACCTGCTGGTCGCCGGTTCCACCGGTTCCGGTAAGTCGAGCTTCGTCAACTCGATGCTGGTGTCGCTGCTCGCGCGCTCGACGCCGGACGAGTGCCGGATGATCCTGATCGACCCGAAGATGGTCGAGCTGACGCCCTACGAGGGCATCCCGCACCTGATCACGCCCATCATCACCCAGCCGAAGAAGGCCGCCGCCGCACTGGCCTGGCTCGTGGAGGAGATGGAGCAGCGCTACCAGGACATGCAGGTCAACAAGGTCCGGCACATCGACGACTACAACAAGAAGGTGCGCTCGGGCGAGATCACCGCGCCGCCGGGGTCCGAGCGCGAGTACCGGCCGTACCCGTACATCATGGCGATCGTCGACGAGCTCGCCGACCTGATGATGACCGCCCCGCGCGACGTCGAGGACGCGATCGTCCGGATCACCCAGAAGGCGCGTGCGGCCGGTATCCACCTGGTCCTGGCGACGCAGCGGCCGTCGGTCGACGTCGTCACCGGCCTGATCAAGACCAACGTGCCCTCGCGGCTGGCCTTCGCGACGTCGTCGCTGACCGACTCGCGGGTCATCCTGGACCAGCCGGGCGCGGAGAAGCTGATCGGCATGGGCGACGCGCTCTACCTGCCGATGGGTGCCGGGAAGCCGGTCCGCATCCAGGGCGCGTTCGTCGGCGACGAAGAGATCGCGGCCGTCGTCAACTACGCCAAGGAGCAGGCGCAGCCGGACTACCAGGACGGCGTCACCGCGGCCAAGGCGGGCGAGAAGAAGGAGATCGACCCGGACATCGGCGACGACCTCGACGTCCTGCTGCAGGCGGCGGAGCTGATCGTGACGTCCCAGTTCGGTTCGACATCGATGCTGCAGCGCAAGCTCCGGGTCGGCTTCGCCAAGGCGGGGCGGCTGATGGACCTGCTGGAGAGCCGCGGGGTGGTGGGCCCGTCGGAGGGCTCGAAGGCCCGGGACGTGCTGATCAAGCCGGAGGAACTGGAGTCGGTCCTGTTCATGATCCGCGGCGGCGGCCCGGTGGACGCGGACGCCGGCGACGACGAGTAGCCGTGCAACCCGGCCCGGGCTCCGTTCCGTCCTGGGTGCGTGGACCTTCAGCGATTCGTAGCCGGACTGTTCGCCTTCGCCGTCGTCACGGTGGGTGCCGGGAGCTCGGTCGCCGCCGGGCAGCCGGTCGCCGGGCCGGCCGTCAGCGCCCCCTCCGGGCAGGAGGTCACGCTGCGGCTGGGGCAGGAGGCCGCCGTGGCGGGGAAGGACCTCACCGTGCGCTTCACGCGGGTGGTCGCCGACTCGCGGTGCCGGCCCGGGATGACCTGCATCTGGCAGGGGGAGGCGACCCTGGCGTTCCTGCTGAAGGAGCCCGGCCGCGGGGAAAGCACCACGGCCGAGCTCCACAGCGGCATCCGCACCGGCCCGCAGGCGACGTCGTTCGCCGCCAGCCGGATCGAGCTGGTCTCGGTGAGCGAGGACGGCGGGGAAGCCACGGTCCGGATCAGCTGAGCGGCGTGCCCCAGTGGTCGAGGTAGGCCACTTCGGACAGCGGGGTGCGCGGCGCGGGCTTGAAGTCCGGCACCGTCGTGTACGCCACCGGCAGCAGCCCGGCCTGCGTGTGACCCTCCGGGATGCCGAGGATCTCCGCCGCCTCCGCCTCGCGGGCCAGGTGGTAGGTCGTCAGCGTCGACCCCAGCCCGCGCGAGCGCAGCGCCAGCTGGAAGTTCCACACCGCAGGGAAGATGCCGCCGTAGAACGCCGCGTCGGTGGCGTTGTCGCAGGCCGGGCGGCCGGCCAGGACCGGGATCACGAACACCGGGACGCGCTCGATCACGTCGATCAGGTGCCGCCCGGACGCCAGGGCCCGCGGCTCGGCGTGCTGCGCCCGCTCGGCGAGGTAGGCCTCGCCGACCTCGCGGAACAGCACGCCGAGCCGGTCCTTCACGCCCTGGTCCCGCACGACCAGCCAGCGCCACGCCTGGACGTTGCCCGGAGTCGGCGCCTGCAGCGCCAGGTTCAGGCACTCCTCGAGGACTTCCGGCTCGACCGGGCGGTCGAGGTCGAGCTTCCGCCGGACCGCGCGGGTGGTGCTGAGCAGGTGATCGATCTCCATGATCACCATCCTGGCTCAGCCGCCGAACTTGCGCACCGCCTCGTAGTACGTCCACGCCGCGCCCTTGCAGGCGATGTTCGACCCGCACACGCTCTTCAGGTCCGTGTACAGGTTGTCGTCGATCTTCAGCCGGTTCGCCTCGGTGAAGCGGCCCTGCTTCTTGTAGTTGCGGTAGCCGAAGTCGTGCCGGTGGCAGCCGGGCAGGAACTTCCAGCCGAACGGGTTGTCCGGGGCCCACGAGCAGCCGTCGGACGACCAGTCGAGCTGGCCGTTGTAGGGCGCGGAGTTCCGGATCGTCTCGAAGTTCGAGAGTGAGGTGCTGAAGAGGTACTGGTCGGTGACCGCCGGGATGTCGACGGCGGCCGCGGTGCCGGTGCCCAGCAGGGCGCCCGCGCCGACAGAAACGGCCACCGTCACGGTGGCCCCCAGGTTCCGCAGTGTCGTGCGCATCGGTTTCCTTGCCGATCGGGGACAAGTGCCCGATCAGCTTCGAGCAGGGCAGTGGCGCACGTCACCGCCCGAAAGGAGGTTTTCACTCACAATTCGAGCAGCATGCGGGAATTTCCCAAGGTGTTCGGCTTGACGTAGGGCAGGTCCAGGAATTCCGCGACGCCGGTGTCGTGCGAGCGCCGCATCTCCTCGTAGACCTCGTGCGACACCGGCGTGCCGTCGATCTCCACGAACCCGTGCCCGGCGAAGAACCCCGTTTCGAAGGTCAGCACGAACAGGCGCTTGAGGCCCAGCTCACGTGCCTCGTCGACCAGCCGGGCGACCAGCACCCGGCCGACCCCCTGGCCGCGGACGGCCTTGTCGACCACGACCGTGCGCAGCTCGGCGATGTCCTCCCAGAGCACGTGCAGCGCGGCCGCGCCGACCACCTCGTCACCCACCTCGGCGACCCAGAACTCCTGGACGTCCTCGTACAGCGTGACCAGGTCCTTCTCCAGCAGGACGCGGCCCGCGTCCGAGTCGACCAGGGCCTTGATCTTGCGGACGTCGGCGATGCGGGCGCGGCGGACGGCCGGGCGGGGCGAGTCGGACAGCACGATCGTCAAGCCTGCCACATCGCCCGTCGTGCGCGGGGACACGACCGGGCTACGCCGTCGTCGGGCCGCCCGGGACCGGCGGCTACCCTGAACGTCGTGCCTTCCCCTGCCGCGGACCCAGCTGCCACCCGACGCGTCTCCCTGCTGACCCTGGGCTGCGCCCGCAACGAGGTCGACTCGGAGGAGCTCGCGGGCCGGCTCGCGGCCGGCGGCTGGGAGCTGGCGGCCGACCCGGAGGACTCCGACGTCGTCGTGGTCAACACCTGCGGCTTCGTCGAGTCGGCCAAAAAGGACTCCGTCGACACGCTGCTCGCCGCGTCCGACACGGGCAAGAAGGTCGTCGCCGTCGGCTGCATGGCCGAGCGGTACGGCCACGAGCTCGCCGACAGCCTCCCCGAGGCCGACGCGGTGCTGGGATTCGACCACTACGCCGACCTCTCGGCCCGGCTCGACGACGTCGTCGCCGGCCGCAAGATCGCCTCGCACACCCCGGGCGACCGCCGCAAGCTGCTGCCGATCAGCCCGGTCGAGCGGCCCGCCGCCGCGGACGCGGTCGAGGTGCCGGGGCACGCCCAGCACGGCTGGGGCCCGCGGGTGCTGCGCACGCGCCTGGACGACTCGCCGGTAGCCGCGCTGAAGATCGCCTCCGGCTGCGACCGGCGCTGCTCGTTCTGCGCGATCCCGTCGTTCCGCGGTTCCTTCGTCTCGCGGCAGCCGGACGAGATCGTCGCCGAAGCGATGTGGCTGGCCGAAAACGGCGTCAAGGAGCTGTTCCTGGTCAGCGAGAACTCGACGTCCTACGGCAAGGACTTCGGCCGCGACGGCGCCACCGCGCTCGAGCGGCTGCTGCCGCGGCTGGCGGAGATCGACGGCATCGAGCGCGTCCGCGTCTCCTACCTGCAGCCGGCCGAGACGCGCCCGCAGCTGGTCAAGGCCATCGCGACCACGCCGGGCGTCGCCGAGTACTTCGACCTGTCCTTCCAGCACTCGAGCGAGCAGGTGCTGCGCCGGATGCGGCGGTTCGGCTCGACCGACTCGTTCCTGGCGCTGTGCGAGCAGATCCGCGAGTACGCGCCCGAGGCGGGCATCCGCACCAACGTGATCGTCGGGTTCCCCGGCGAGACCGAGCACGACCTGAGCGAGCTGGAACGCTTCCTGACCGGCGCGCGCCTCGACGCGGTCGGCGTCTTCGGCTACTCCGACGAGGACGGCACCGAGGCCGAGGGCTTCGACGGCAAGCTCGACGCCGAAGAGGTCGCGAAGCGCGTCACGCGGATCTCCGCGCTGGTCGAGGAGCTGACCGCGCAGCGCGCCGAGGACCGGATCGGCACCTTCGTCGACGTCCTGGTCGAGCTGGACGACGACGGCGAGCTGACCGGCCGCGCCGCCCACCAGGCGCCGGAGGTCGACGGCGAGTGCGTCATCCTCGACGCGCCGGAGAAGGTGCAGGTCGGCGACTTCCTCCGCTGCGAGGTCGTCGACTCCGCCGGCGTGGACCTGATCGTCCGCGCGGCACCGGACGCCGACCGGTGAGTGCGCTCCCCAGCGACGCCGCCGACGAGGGCCTCGCCCACGACGTCCCCGCGCAGGTCCCGGAGCCGACCCCGGTCCCGACGCTCAACGTCGCGAACCTCCTGACGCTCTCGCGCCTGGTCCTGGTGCCGCTGTTCGTGATCGCGCTGTTCGTCGGCGACGGCCACGACACGACCTGGCGGGCGATCGCGACCGGCCTGTTCGCCGTCGCGTCGGCCACCGACCAGCTCGACGGCTGGGTGGCCCGGAAGTTCGGCCTGATCACCGACTTCGGCAAGATCGCCGACCCGATCGCGGACAAGGCGCTGACCGGCGCGGCGCTGGTCGGGCTGAGCGTGCTGGGCGAGCTGGGCTGGTGGGTCACGATCGTCATCGCGGTGCGCGAGATCGGCGTGACGCTGCTGCGGTTCTGGGTGATCCGGCACGGCGTGATCCCGGCCAGCCGCGGCGGGAAGGCGAAGACGATGGCGCAGATCGCCGCGATCGTGGCGTACCTGCTGCCGCTGCCGTCCGGTGCCGACCCGGTGCGGTGGGCGCTGATGGGGCTGGCGCTGGTGCTGACCGTGGTGACCGGCGTCGACTACCTGGTGCGGGCGGTGCGACTGCGTGCGGCCGGGCGCCGGGTCACCGGGAGCTGAGCGTGGACGAAACGGCCCTGGTCGCGGCCCTGACCGCGCGGGGCGAAACGGTGGCGGCGGCCGAGTCGCTGACTGCGGGCCTGGTCTGCGCCACCCTGGCGCGGGTGCCGGGGGCGAGCGCGGTGCTGCGCGGGGACTGGTGGTCTACGCCACCGAGCTGAAGGCGGCGCTGGCCGGCGTCTCCGCGGAGCTGCTGGCCGAGCACGGGGCGGTCCACCCCGAGGTGGCGGCCCAGCTGGCCGAGGGGGCCCGCGACCGGTGCGGCGCCACGTGGGGCCTCGGGCTCACCGGCGTGGCCGGGCCGTCGGCCCAGGACGGCGTCCCGCCGGGCACCGTGCACGTCGGGCTCGCCGGGCCGGGAACGCGTACAGTGCGTAGCCTGGCCTTGAGCGGCGATCGCGACTTGATCAGGACCGAGTCGGTCTTGGCCGCGTTTGCGCTGCTCGGGGAACATTTGGCGTGAAACACGCGTTCGCCCTTGGCGTACGTGCACACCAACTCCTGCGCCCGGGGCGCCGCTCTGGGTAACGTAGGGGGTACTTGTTCGGAAGGGAGGCGCGTGATGACCGTGCTGTTGCGTGAGGCGATCGGTGATCGGCTCCGTCATGCCCGCACCAACCAGCGTCGTACGCTGCGCGACATCTCCCGCGCCGCCAGGGTCAGCCTCGGCTACCTCTCGGAGGTGGAGCGGGGCCAGAAGGAGGCGTCGAGCGAGCTGCTGGCGTCCATCTGCCAGGCTCTGGACCTTCCGCTCGGCGAGCTGCTGCACAACGTGGCGGCGGACGTTTCGGCCCTCGACAACGTCGAGGTCCCACCGGTCGACGAGCGGATCGTGGAAGGCGCGCCCCGGGAGAAGCGGGGCGCCGAGGCGTCGGCAGCGGGCATCGAAGGCGGCCGCCTGATGTCCGAGCTGATCGGGAACGACCTCGCCGACCTGCGGGTTTCCCCGGCGCCGCGGATGAACACGACGTTGCGGACGACGATCGGCCAGCCCAAGCTGGCCTCGACCATCGCTGCATAAGGGAGTATTGCGCCGACGGCCCCGGGCACCGAGCCCGGGGCCGTCGGCGTCCCCGCGCCACCCTCGATTTCCGTCGCCGGCCCCGGGCAACCCGCCCGGGGCCGTCCGCGTTGTCTACGGGTAGTGATCGGGGGGATCCCTGAATTCGGCCGGGTCGCCTGGAACGGACGTGGCCGACCTGACACGATGGAACCCGACGCCGGGGTTGGTGCGTTGAACTGTCAGCAGGGGAGCGACGCCCCACACCCCGAGTACCTAGGCCCGTGGGACGCAAGAAGGCAGGCGGAGGAGATGGCCAACCCGTTCGTGAAGTTCTGGAAGTACATGATGGCGGCGTTCTCGTCGAAGATCGACGAGCACGCCGACCCGAAGGTACAGATCCAGCAGGCCATCGAGGAGGCGCAGCGCAACCACCAGGCGCTGACGCAGCAGGCCGCCTCCGTGATCGGCAACCAGCGGCAGCTGGAGATGAAGCTCAACCGGCAGCTCGGCGAGGTCGAGAAGCTGCAGGCCTCGACCCGGCAGGCGCTGGTCCTCGCGGACGAGGCGCGCGCCAAGGGCGACGAGCAGAAGGCGACCGAGTTCGAGAACGCCGCGGAAAGCTTCGCGACGCAGCTCGTCACGGCCGAGCAGAGCATCGAGGACCTGAAGACGCTGCACGACCAGTCGCTGCAGGCCGCGGCCCAGGCCAAGAAGGCCGTGGAACGCAACTCGCAGATGCTGCAGCAGAAGCTGGCCGAGCGCACCAAGCTGCTCTCGCAGCTGGAGCAGGCGAAGATGCAGGAGCAGGTCTCCGCTTCGCTCAACCAGATGAGCCAGCTGGCCGCGCCGGGCAACACGCCGTCGCTGGAAGAGGTCCGCGACAAGATCGAGAAGCGCTACACCACGGCGCTGGGCTCGGCGGAGCTCGCCCAGAACTCGGTCCAGGGTCGCATGATGGAGGTCCAGGCCTCCACCACGCAGCTGGCAGGCCAGTCGCGGCTGCAGCAGATCCGCGCGTCGATGCACGGCGACTCGGTCGCCCAGGTCACCGACGGCGGCAAGGCGGCCCCGGCGTCGACCAGCCAGTCCGACATCCAGCGGGAAATCCAGGCGCGCGTGCAGGCCGAGCAGGGCAAGAACCCGGCCTGACGACGCCGAAGGGGGCGAGCACCATGGCGCAGCAGGGCGGCAGACGCCGTGACTTCAGCGAGCTGAGCGCGAAGCTGGAGAAGCACATCGAGAAGCTGCCCGACTACGCGGTGCGCGCCCAGGAGAAGCTCCAGAAGGTGCAGAAGTACTTCCCGCCGGCCGACCAGGCCGGCGGGAAGCCTGCACCGCAGCGCCCGAACCCGCTGCAACGGCCGCCGGTCCGGCGGCCCGACATGACGGCCTCGCTGTCGTCCATGGCCAGCCAGGTCCCCGCGTTCGCCGAGGCGCGCGCCAAGTGGGATCGCTGGAACCACCCGGCCGCGAAGCTCGAACGCCGCAAGCGCCGGACGTCGAAGGCGCTGACGCTGTGGATCATCCTGACGATCCTGTGCGGCGTCGTCACCGTGGCGGCCGCGCTGGGCTGGATCAGCCCGACCCACGCCGCGATGATGCCGCAGGCGATCACCGCGTTCGCCGGGGTCGTCATCTTCGGCACCTTCAGCGTCCGGTCCGGGCTGAAGCTGCGTGACCTCAAGCGCACCCCGATCCCGGCGGCCCCGGCCGGCCCGCCGCCGCTGCCGCCCGCCCGCTCGGCGGCCCGCGAGCCGATGGAGCGCCTCGCCGAGTGCGAAGCCTCGCTGGGCGAGCTGCTGCGCCAGCTCTCGGTGCCGTCCTCGCTGGGCGCGCCCCCGGTCTCGGAGGTCTCGGTCGCCGACGCCCGCCAGACGGCCACCGAAGCGGCGGCCGCGTTGCGCGGCCTGGCCGCCCGCATCCAGGCGATCGAGCGCGGCCGCGACTCCGCGCCGGCCCGCGAGAAGCCGGCCCTGGACGCAGCGGTGGCCAAGCTCCGCGACCAGCTCGACGACGGCCTCGAGGGCTACCGCGGCCTGGTCGCCGCGGCCGGCCACACGGTCGCCGCGGCCGGCGACGGCCTGGTGACGTCCAAGCAGGCCCTCACCGACGCCACCGACCGCCTGGCCGGCCTCGCCCTCGCCCTCCGCGAACTCTCCTGAGCCCGCCCGCGTGATCCCCACCGGATCCCGCGTGATCAGAGCCGGAACTCGCGTGACTGGCGGCGGATCCCGCGTGATCGGACCCGGTACGGCCCGGATCACGCGAGTTACGGCCTCCAGCACGCCGGATCCGGCCTCCGTCACGCGAATTCGGGGGTTGCTGGGCCGTTCGGATCTCAAACTCGGCCGTTCGAGTGCCGCCGGATGGGGGAGGCGGGGGTTCGTCACCCGGCGTGCGTGATCGTGCGTTTCACCCCGGCGTCGCGCCCTGTTCACCTTCCGGTGCCGAAACCCGCGCGTAATCGGAAACTGATGGCGACGGAAACGTCCACGCCCTAACGTTTCTGTCATGCATGCAGAGGTGTCACTCGCCGGGAGGCCCGCCGTGCACTGAGGATCGCCGGCGCCGACCGTACACAGTGGACTTTCTCGACCGCCGAGGAAAGGACGCCCCGTGAACACGCTCCCGCCGGATCCGGACCCCGTGCCGATCACCCCGCCCACCGCCTCCCAGCGCGTCATCGCGGCCTTCGAACGCCTCACCGAGGCCGGCCGCCCCGAACTCTGGACCACCCTCCGCGCGGTCGAAGACGTCCTCGTCGACGCCAAGGCCGTCGACGAACGCGTCAAAGCAGGCGAGGACCTGCCGCTGGCCGGCACGGTCGTCGCCGTCCAGGACCTGATCGACGTCGCGAAGCAGCCCTCCGGCCGCAGCGTCCCGGAAACGAGCGCTCCCGTCGTCGCCCGGCTCACGTCCGCCGGCGCCGTCGTGCTCGGCAAGACCGGCGCCGCCATGCTCTCCGGCGCCTGGGACCGCACCAAGGCCGGCGGCAACGGTGCCGCGGTCGCCGTCGCGCTCGGCGTCGTCGACTTGGCGCTGAGCACGGGCGGCGCGGTCCCGGCGGCGCTGAACGCCGTCGCCGCGGTGAAGCCGACGCGTGGCCTGCTGCCCGCCGCCGACAACGTCTCCGTGTACGCGAACGGCCTGGTCGCGGCCCACCGTGCGCTCACCCTGATGACCGGCGGCGAGCGGTCATGGCCCGCCGACGTCCGCCTCGGCGCCGGCGAGCACCCGCGGATCGCCTACCCCGCCGACCTGCCCCTCGGCGAAGCGGCGGGCCTCGCGCTCAAGGCCGTCGTCGCCCGGCTGACCGCGGCCGGCGCCGTGCTCACCCCGGTCCCGGTCGCCGAGCAGGGTTTCGACGGCTTCGACGCCCTGATCGTCCCGACCGTCCCGGAGCAGCCGGGAATCGCCGAAGCGCTGGCCGACCCGGCCGGCGTCGGCCACCGCCTGGCCTCGTGCACGGCCTTCGCGAACCTCCTCGACGTGGCCACGGTGACCGTCCCGGTGCTGCCGGGCGACCGCCGCCCGTTCGGCGTCACCTTCCTGACGCGGGCGTTCGAAGACCAGATCGCCCTCGACCTGGCGACCGTCTGCACGGACGAGCCGATGACGCCCTACCCGGAGCCGGGCGAGGACGTCGTCGTGTTCGGTGCCCACCTGCGCGGCCAGCCGCTCAACGCCGACCTCACCGCCCTCGGCGCCCGGTTCAGCGGACCGGTCCGGACCACCGAGGGCTACCGGATGGTGCTCCTGGACACCGCGCCACCGCAGCCGGGTGTCGTCGAAGGCGCCACGGTCCTCGACGGCGAACGCTGGCGGCTGTCCCCGGCCGCGTTCGAACGGTTCGCCGCCACGCTGAAGGAGCCGTTCGTGCTCGACCGTGTCGTGCTCGACGACGGCACCGCGCCCCTGGCCGTCCGGTGCCTGGCGGCGGAAGGACCCGGTCTGGACCGCTACGAGTCCTGGCGCGGGTATGTCCGCTTCGCGTCTACCGCCGGGCTGCGAGACGCCGGCTGACGCGGCGCACCAGACCCGGCCCGTGCAAAGCGAAGCCCGTGTAGAGCTGCACGAGCGACGCGCCGGCGTCGACGAGCCGGACGGCGTCGTCCGGGCTCGTGATCCCGCCGACGCCGATGATCGGCAGGCTCCCGCCGGTGTGGTCGTGCACGAACCGCACGACCTCGGCCGCGCGGGTGGTCAGCGGCCGGCCGGACAGTCCTCCCGCCTGTCCGGCCAGGCCGCTCTCCGCGGGCGCGACCCCCTCGCGGGACAGGGTCGTGTTCGTGGCGATGATCCCGGCGACACCGTGCTCGAGCGCGACCTCCAGCAGCTCGGCCAGGGCGTCGTCGGTCAGGTCGGGCGCGACCTTCACCAGCACCGGCGTCGGGCTGCCGGTGCCGGCCAGCTCGGCCGACGTCGTGCGCAGCTCGCCGAGCAGCTCGGCGAGTGCGGTGCGGTCCTGCAGCTGCCGCAGCCCCGGCGTGTTCGGCGAGCTGACGTTGATCGCGAAGTAGTCCGCGTACGGGTGCAGCGCGCGCAGCGAGAACCGGTAGTCCTCCACGGCGTCCTCGAGCGGCGTGACCTTCGACTTGCCGATGCTGATCCCCAGCGGCACACCCGGTTTGCCGTCGCGGGCGAGCTTGGCGGCGAGGGCTTCCGCACCGTCGTTGTTGAAGCCCATGCGGTTGATGATCGCGTCGCTGGCGGGCAGGGTGAACAGCCGCGGCTTCGGGTTGCCCGGCTGCGCCAGCCGCGTCACCGTGCCGACCTCGACGAACCCGAAGCCCAGCGCGGCCCACGCCGGCAGCGCGCGGCCGTTCTTGTCCATCCCGGCGGCCAGGCCGACGCGGTTGGGGAACCGCAGGCCCAGCACGGTCACGGGGTCGTCGACGCGCAGGACGCCGCCGGGCGCGAACTTGCCGAGCCGGGCCAGTACGCCGATCGTGCGCTCGTGCACCAGCTCGGGATCGTGGTAGGACAGCCGGTACAGCGCCGGGCGGACGATCTTGTCGAAGAACACGCCCCTATGCTGCCAAATCGGCCGGGAGCCGCGACCCGAGCGTCACGCCGGAGTGAAGGCCGACACTAATCGCGGTCCTTCCACTCGTCCTCGAGCATCGCGTAGATCAGCTCGTCGGTCCACTCGCCCTTGACGATCTCGTTTTCCCTGAGGTGCGCCTCCCGGCGCATGCCGAGGCGTTCCATCAGCGCGGCGGACGCGGTGTTCCGGCCGTCGCAGCGGCCGATGATGCGGTGCAGCCCCAGGTCTTCGAAGCCCAGCCGCAGCAGCTCGGTGGTCGCCTCGGCGGCCAGGCCCTTGCCGTGGTGGTCCGGGTGGAAGACGAACCCGATTTCGCCCTGGCGGTGTTCGCTGCTCAGCCACTCGAGGTTCAGGTCGCCGATCAGCTGTCCGGTCGCGGCCAGCTCGACCGCCACGGCCAGGAACTGCCCTTCCTTCGTCAACGTCGAGCTGTGGACGCGTTTCGCGAGCGCCGCGGCCGACTCGGCGCGGCTGCGCGGGCCCCAGTAGAGGTACCGGGCGACGTCGGCGCGGGACTGGAAGGAGTTCAGCGCGTCGAGGTCCCCGGGCGTGAACGGGCGCAGGAGCAGCCGAGCCGTGGTGATCGGGTAGTCGGGCCGGAGCATGCGTCCAGGCTAGCGAGCTTCAGCCGTCTGGGGGACAGAACACCGAAACCCTGATCGCCGGGCGGTCGTCCTGCCACGCCGGGTGGCATGACCTGCACAGATGAGCAGAATGAAGGGACCCCGGGGTGGCTCTCAGACGCCGTCAAACGTCTGAGCCCGAGCCGGACTGGTGCTCGGAAACCCCGGGGGCACGGTGACTGCCTGGTATTCGCTATCAGGCACCACGTGAAGCAGGCGATGAGCCGAAGGTGGCTCGGTTGTATCGCTGCTCAAAGTCCTTCACGTGCCATCCGCTAGCGGACAGCCACCTCACGAGTCCTGTTGGAATACAACTTAGGACCACCTCCTTTCTCGTGTACTGCCACGCTAGGTGAAGTCCGCGGTGTCGTGCAACGTCATTTGTGTGATCTCGCCCCGCAGGACGGCTTTCCGCTGCTCACCGAGGAAGGACGCGTCGACGGCGTTCTCCGCGAGCCGGGCCAGTTCGGCCGCGGTGAGCCCCAGCGCCTCGGCCACGGCGACGTACTCGCCGGTGAGCGTGGCGCCGAACATCGGCGGGTCGTCGGTGTTGAGCGTCACCACGACACCGTGGTCCAGCATGCGCCGCACCGGGTGCGCGGCGATGTCCGGGACCTGCCCGGTGCGCACGTTCGACGTCGGGCACACCTCCAGCGGGATCCGGTGCGCCGCAAGGTGTTCCAGCAGCGCCGGGTCGGCCGCGCAGCTGGTGCCGTGACCGATCCGCTCGGCGCCGAGGTCGTGCAGCGCGGACCAGATGGTGGCCGGCCCGGTGGTCTCCCCGGCGTGCGGGACGCTGTGCAACCCGGCTTCGCGCGCCCGGGTGAAGAACGGCTCGAACTGCGCGCGCCCGACGCCGAGTTCGGGGCCGCCGAGCCCGAACGACACCAGGCCCTCGGGGCGTTCGCGGAGCGCGAACACCAGCGTCTCCTGCCCGGCCCGGACGCCCTTTTCGCCCGGGATGTCGAAGCACCAGGCCAGTTCCACGCCCAGTTCGGCGGCGCGGGCCCGGCCGGTTTCCAGGCCGGTCAGCAGGTCGTCGCCGGACATGCCGTCGAGCAGGTGGTTGTACGGCGTCACGGTCACTTCGGCGTAGCGGCAGTTGTGCGCGGCGAGATCCGCCGCCAACCCCGTGACGAGGGTGTGGATGTCGTGGCGGTCGCGCACCAGCGAGGTGACCGCGAGGTACACGGTGAGGAAGTGGGCGAAGTCGCGGAAGGTGAAGAACTCGGCGAGCGCGCGCTCGTCGGTGGGGACACCGGCGGACGGGCGGCGCCGGGCCAGTGCGAGCACGGTCGGCAGGCTCGCCGAGCCGACGAGGTGGACGTGCAGTTCGACCTTGGGCAGGGCGTGCGCGAACGCGCGCAGCGCCTGCCCGGTCAGGATTCCGGGCATGGCAAAGCTCCCTGGGGTGTTCGGCGAAGGTGACGGAGGAGCGCGCGCGGCTCAGGGAGCGAGGTCGCCGCGTTCGGTGTCGGCCCCGTAGAGCGGGAGCTTGAACGTCGTCACGCCGCACAGCCTACTGCGGCGGGTAGGTGCCTGTCTGGTCCTTCGGGCAGAACCACGTCGGCCGCCGCTGGACGTCGTGGCCCTGCGTGCGGACCAGGACCTTGCCGCCGCAGCGGAAGCAGCCCTGGCGGGTGCGCTCGTAGACCCAGTTCTTGCGGTTGCGGTCGAGGTGGCCGGTGGTGCTCTGCTCGAAGCGCCCGGCGATGGCGTTGGCCAGCAGCAGCCTGCGGGCCAGCGCGACCGTCCGTTCGGCGTCCACTTCGGACACCGGCGTCCACGGCGTCACCCCGAGCAGGAACGCGATTTCGCACTTGTAGAGGTTCCCGACCCCCGCCATCAGCCGCTGGTCGAGCAGGGCGAGGCCGAGCTCCCGCGCCGGATCGGCGGTGAGGTTGGCGACCGCCTGCTTCCGGTGGTCGTCCGTCCACTTCGGATCCAGCAGGTCCGGGCCGAGGTGGGCGACGAGGTCGTGCTCCTTGCTCGTGGCCACGAGTTTCAGGTCGTGGACGCGGAAGCCGATGGCCTGGGTGTCGGCCGCGGCGAGGATCACGCGGGCGTGGTGGCCGGGCCGCCGCCACTTCGCGCCGGCCGGGTAGACGTCCCACATCCCGTCCATCAGCAGGTGCGAATGCAGCGTCAGGTCGCCGGAGAAGCGGGTGAACAGGTGCTTGCCGACCGTCCCGACGCCGAGCACGTCGCGCCCGGCGAGGTCCACAGTGGCCAGCTGGGGTACGCGGAACTCGCCGCGCAGCAACGTCTTCCCGGCCATGGCCTTGGCGAAGCGGCGGGCGACCAGGAAGACGGTGTCACCTTCGGGCACGGCTCACCCCGTGGATTCCGACACCTCGGCCGGCGTGTCGGGCGCTTCGGGTGTCTCCGGGGCCGGGCCCTCGGGCCAGTCCGGGCCTTCGGGCTCCTCGCCGGCGATGCGGTGGCGGCCCGCCCGGTTGGAGCGCAGGATCTTCGCCAGCACCATGTTGAACGTCAGCGCGATTTCCTGGGCGCCCGGCGAGTGCCACTCGTGGATCGGGCTGCACGCGCCCTGCGCCTGCTGCACCGCGAGCCGGTCGGTGATCGCCGTCGGCATCACCAGCGAGCCGAAGTTCTCGCGCAGCTCGGCGATCCGGAACTGGTGTTCGTAGGAGCGCACGCGCAGCTTGTTGACCAGGACGCCGATCGGGCGCAGGTCCGGGTTGAGCTCCTTGCGGATCTTCTCGATCGCCTCCAGGGCGCGGCCCGCGCCGGCCACGGCGTACATCGTCGGCTCGGTGACGATCAGCGCGCTGTCCGCGGCGACCAGCGCCGATTTCGTCAGGCGGCCCAGCGACGGCGGGCAGTCGAGGATCACCAGCTCGTACGGCGTTTCCCGCAGCGGCGTGCGGTGCAGCTCGTCCAGCGCGCGCGAGAAGTTCGCCAGGCGCTCGCTGTCGGCCTCCGGGTCGTTGAGCAGCTCCAGCTCTTCGGCGCCGACGAGGACGTCGACGTCTTCGCTCCAGACGCTCGGCGCGATCGCGCGTTCCAGCATCTCCCGGGTCGGGGTCTCGAGCACGTCCGCGAGGGTGGCGTCGGTCAAGGGCGGGTCGAGCGAGGTGGTGGCGTTGCCCTGCGGGTCGAGGTCGACCACCAGCGTCCGCGTGCCCCTACGCAAGGCGGCGGACGCGATACCGAGAGCGACCGTCGTCTTGCCGACGCCTCCCTTGAGGCTGAGTACGGCGACCGTGTGCACGTTCACCAGCCTACGGGTGCGGGCTCCCGGTGCCGCCGGGCAAGGGCCGTTCACTCGAAGGGAGGAGGCCGGGAGGCGGGCCGGGGCGGGCACTACCCTGTGCGACATGAAGACGGAGACCGTGGCCGCCCGGGGTTCGGGTGCCGTCCGCCGGGTGCTCGAGGCCGAGATCGAGGCCGCACGCGCCCGGGGCGCCGAGCACCCGCGCGTCGTCGACGTGGGTGGCGGCAGCGGCGGCTGGGCGGTGCCGTTCGCGGCGGCGGGCTGCCGGGTGACGGTCGTCGAGCCGAGCCCGAACGCGCTGGCCACGCTGCAGCGGCGGGCCGAGGAGGTGGGCGTCTCCGAGCTGATCACGGTGATCGCGGACGACTCCGACGCGCTCGGGCGGCACGTCGAGGCCGGCTCGGCCGACCTGGTGCTGGCCCACGGGCTGCTGGAGATCGTCGACGACCCGGCCGTGGTGCTCGCGGCGCTGGCCACGGCGGTCGCGCCGGGTGGCGCGGTGTCGGTGCTGGTCGCGAACCGGCACGCGGCGGTGTTCCACCGGGCGCTGGCGGGGCGGGTCGGCGAGGCGCGGCAGCTGCTCGAGAGCGCCGACGGGGTCGTCCCCGGAGACACGGTGCTGCGCCGGTTCACCGCGGCCGGCCTGCAGGCCGGCCTGGAGGCCGCCGGCCTGGAAGTGACCCTGCTGCAGGGCGAGCGGGTGATCTCGGACCTGGTGTCCGGCGACGTGCGTGACGACGAGCTGGCGGAGTTCGAGCGGGTGGCGGCGGCGACGCCGGCGCTGCGGGAGGTCGCCGGCCGGCTGCACGCGGTGGCGCGTCCAGCCTGACCTGCTTCTTGCCCGAAACTGTCGGTGGTGGCCGGTAGCGTCCTGGGGTGTGGGACGAAATGCCGAGTTGCCGGGCGGGATGGGCCGGTTCCGGGTCCGGCCGGGTGAGCCGGTGCCGGACGACACCGGGTGCGGGCTGCTGCACGTCGACATGGATGCGTTCTTCGTGTCGGTGGAGCTGCGGACCCGGCCCGAGCTGGCGGACAAGCCGGTCGTGGTGTCCGGGGGCGGGCCGCGGGCCGTCGTGGCCGCGGCGAACTACCCGGCGCGGAAGTTCGGCGTGCGCTCGGCCATGCCGTTCTCCACGGCGAAGCGGCTGTGCCCGCAGCTGATCAACATCCCGCCGACGTCCGGGCTGTACGGCTCGGTCTCCCGCGGGGTGATGGGGATCTTCCGGGAGCTGACCCCGCTGGTCGAGCCGCTGAGCCTGGACGAGGCGTTCCTGGACGTCAGCGGGGCCCTGCGGCGGCTGGGGGCCACGCCGGCTTCGCTGGGTGCGGAGATCCGCGCGCGGGTCGCGGCCGAACACGGGATCACCTGTTCGGTGGGGGTGGCGAAGGTCAAGTTCGTCGCGAAACTGGCTTCGGGGATGGCGAAGCCGGACGGCATGGTCGTGGTGCCGGCGGCGGAGACCCTGGCGTTCCTGCACCCGCTGCCGGTGTCGGCGCTGTGGGGCGTCGGCGCGCGGACCGAGGAGCACCTGCGGCGGCTGGGCCTGGACACGATCGCCGACGTCGCCGCGTTCCCGCCGGAGCGGCTGAAGAAGTCACTCGGGGTGGCGGTCGGCGAGCACCTGTACCGGCTGGCGCACGGGGTGGACGAGCGGTCGGTGGTGGTCGATTCGCCGGAGAAGTCGATCGGGGCGGAGCACACGTTCGACGTCGACCAGCATTCCCGGGCTGCGTTGGGGCTGGAGCTGCTGCGGTTGTCTTCGCGGGTCGGGGCGACGTTGCGGGAGCGGGGTGTGCGCGGCCGGACGGTGTCGATCAAGGTGCGGTTCGCGGACTTCCGGACGATCACCCGGGCTCGCACGCTGGTCTCACCGACGGACGTGGCGCGGGAGATCCACGCGGTGGCCGTGGCTTTGCTCACCGAGCACGCGCCGACCGGGGCCGTCCGGTTGATCGGCGTCCGGGTCGAAGGGCTGGACACGGGCGAGGCGGGGGAGCAGCTGGTGTTCGACTCCCCGGCCCCGCGCTGGCGGGACGCGGAGGTGGCGGCCGACGTCGCCCGCTCGAAGTTCGGCTCGGCCGCGGTGCGGCCGGCGTCACTGCTCGGACCCCGGGAAAACGGACGGTGATCTACGGCTTGGTGACGTTCCCCCACAACGGCGGTGAGGCGGCAAAATGGTCACGATCGGCAACGGTGACCGTCCGCAACGCCCGTCGGGCGGGATTTAGCCCAATTCGATCCCTTCTGGATGCGGGATCGGGTAGTCGTGCGGGCGCGGGCCTCGTATCCTGGACAGTGCCACCCCGCCTGGGGTTGGCTGTTGGGTCCAGGACGTTGCGCGGCCCGGCGCCCGCGACAGCTGTGCCGGAGGAGGAAAGATGCCACTCTCCGAGCATGAGCAGCGGCTGCTCGATCAGATCGAGCGCGAGCTCTATGCCGAGGACCCCAAGTTCGCATCCACGGTGCGTGGCACCCGGTTGCGTCGCCCCGCTCGCCGACGGCGTATTCAGGGCATCGCCCTGTTCGTAGTGGGCGTGGCCCTGCTGGTGCTGGGCGTGGTGGTGCCGCAGTTCCGGGTGGCCGACATCCCGCTGATCAGCGTGCTCGGGTTCCTCGTGATGTTCTTCGGAGTCATGATGGCCGTCACATCGATTCGGCACGGAGCCGACGGAGACGGCAAGGGCGGTGGACCAGGCGCACGCGGCGGCAAGCCATCGGGACGCCGGAGTTCCTTCACCCAGAGGATGGAGGAGCGCTTCCGCCAGCGTTTCGAGGAGCAGTAGCGCCGCAGGACCACGAGATCCGCGTCCCTCCACTTGGGGGGACGCGGATCTTCTTGTGTGCTCAGCCTGGTTTGGGCGGTCTGGCTGGGTGTGGTGACGGTGGGTGACCCCCACAAGGGTGAGGTGTCCCACCCGCGGCCTCGCTCCCGCTCTCACCCGACCGCTCGGCCCCGCACCTCCGGCTCGCCCCGCCACCGACCCCGCCCGTGGTTCCGCTCGTGGCTCGCCGCGCAGACGGGCGCCTGCCGCCGCGCTCATTCGGCCTCGGTGGCTCTCGATCGCGCATGATCACTCCGCCCGGCGGGGCTGAAGCCCGCCTTCGGCGGACCCTCCGTGGGGTGATCAGCCCCGAACTCGCGTGATCAGAGCCGGAACTCGCGTGATCGAAGGCGCATCTCGCGTGATTGAAGGCGCATCTCGCGTGATTGAAGGGGCATCTCGCGTGATTGGAGGGGCGACACGCGTGATTGGCGGGGCATCAGGCTGATGCCCCGCCAATCACAGGTGATGCCTGGCTGATCACGCGTGATGCCTGGCTGATCACGGGGGCAGGAGAGGCGAGGGGGTCAGGTGCGGTTGCGGAAGACCGATCGGGGGAACAGCTTCCCCTTCCACGAAAGCGGAGCGTTCCGCCGGAGGCTCCGCCGCAGGCCCTCGAAAGCCGGCGGCAGCTCCGGCTGGGGCGTCTCGTCCCCGCCGTACCACGACCTCTCCAAGGCGCCGATCACCGTGCGGAGGTCTGCTCGGCCTTCGTCGTCGAGGTGGTGCTTGGCCGCCAGCTTCTGGCCCGCCACGCGGACCGTGTCGCTGTCCGGGATCGGCAGGCCCCGGTCCGCGCACTCCGCCCGCAGCTCCGCCCACGCCGCGTCGGCCGCGGCCGGCTGGTGCTGGACGATCTTCTGCAGGCGCCTGCGGCGGACGACCTCGCGGGCCAGCGCCGGACCCGCCACCAACAGCAGCAGGAGCACCACCAGCACCCCCAGCCACCACGCCACCGTCGCCGCCAGCAGGCCGAGGGCGACGATCCACAACGTCACCGCCGCCAGCGGCAGCCAGCCCAGCAGCGCGCGGGGCCGGGACGGGGCCGCCACCGGGGCCGGGGCCCGGACCAGCAGGTCGCCTTCGCTCCGGTCCGGCTGCGGCGGTGCCGGGGCCCGGCTGTCCGGCAGCAGCCTCCGCAGCAACGTCGCCGCGATCAGGGCCGCCGCGCCCAAGGCCGCCAGGGCCAGCGCGATGGTGAACAGCCAGTCGTCGCTGCCCGAAGCGTCCTTGGCCGTCTGGGCCGGGACGTTCGGCTCGGTGTCGCGGGGGGCTCCGGTCGGCGCCGCGCTCGACTGGACCGTGCTCGGCGCCACCTGGGTGTCGTCCGGCTGGTTGCCGTTCTGCGGGCCGGCCTGCAGGTACGACGGGGTGATGCCGCGGCCGTCGGACAGCGGCGTCGGGTCGAACGTCACCCAGCCCTTGCCGCCGAAGTACGCCTCGACCCACGCGTGCGCGTCCTGGGTGCTGATCGACAGGTAGTCGTTGACCGGCACGCCCGGCGTGAACCCGATCGCCACCCGCGACGGGATGCCCGCCACCCGCAGCATCACGGCCATCGCCGACGCGAACTGCTCGCAGAAGCCGCGCTTGCCCTTGAGGATGAAGTCGGCGAGCGCGTCGGCGTCGTTCGCCGGCGCTGTCTTCGTGTCGTAGACGAAGCCGTTCTGCGCCGTGAAGTAGCGCCAGATCGCCGAAGCGCGGTCGAAGTCGTTGGACGCGCCGGTGATCAGCTGCTGCGTCTTCGTGCGGACCCGCTCGTCGACCTGGTCGATCTGGGTGTAGCGGGGCGGCAGGTCGTCCACGCGCGGTGTCACGCGCAGCTCGGCCGCCGTCGGTTCCCGCAGCGACGCGTATTCGGTGTAGGCCGGTGGCGCTTCGCTGCGGGTGGTGAACACCGTGCCGCTGATCTGGTCGTAGAGGTAGCCGTCGGCGGCGCCGTCGATCACCCGCGGCGCGCCGTACACCGGCAGCCAGTTGTCCCGCCAGCTGGTCGGCTCGACGTCGATCCGGCGGGCGGTGCCGGTGCCGTCGTCGCCCGGGGCGGGTGGCAGCTGCGGCCCGACCGGGACACCCTGCTGCGAACGGCCTTCGTCGTGCAGGCCCCAGCCCTTGTTGGGGTAGTAGGTGTCGAGCGTCATCGCGCGCAGCAGCCGCCGGTCGGTGCCGAGGCCGCGGACCTTGAACAGCTCGCGGTTGGACCCCTGGTCGAGCATGCCGCGCAGCTCGGTGAACGGCTGGATGCCGAAGCCGCCGGAACCGGCGCCGGGGCCGTTGCCGCCGTCGCCGAACGGCATCCGGCCGACCGTGCCGACCCAGGTGATCGCGCCGCCCAGCAGGCCGAGCACGATCGCCGCGCAGACGACCGCGACCGGCGCGGACAGCACGCCCGGCTTGCCGCTGCGTCCGGGGGCCTCCCGGGTGCGCCAGCGCTGGTGCCGGTGGTTGCCGTCGACGGCCAGCAGGCCGGCGAAGGCCGCCCCGCCGAGCAGGAACGTCCACCACGGCAGCATGTCTTCGCTCAGCGCGGCCGGCACGGCGTAAACGCAGAGCAGCACGAGCCCGGTGGCGGCGGGCGCGGCGGCGGCGACGGTCAGCGTGTCGACGAGGACGGCGACCAGGCCGATCAGGATGGTGACCAGGCAGAGGATCGGCTGGCTGCCCTCGACCGGCGGCAACCCGACCCGGATCTGCTCGGCGGCGGCCGACAGCGTGGTCCCGATCTCGGAAAACGCTTCCGGGCCGGGGATGACCTGCAGGATGCCGTGCGTGGTGAAGGCGCCGGTGATGAGGAAGAGCAGGACGAGCAGCTGCCCGAAGCCGACGAGCACGGTCGGCACCTGCAGCGAGCGGAGCGCCAGCCCGGCCGCCCCGATGAGCAGGACGGCGACGAACAGGTACCCGAACCAGGCCAGCCCGGAGACGACGCTGGTGACGGAGGTGGCGGCGCAGAGGGTGGCGACGCCGGCGGCGGTGGGCGCGAGAATGCTGCTGCGCCAGGCGGAAAGCGGCCGCTCGGGCCGGGGAGCGGGCCGCTCGGACTTCCGCGGTGGGGCGGCGGTGCTCATTGCGAGCCCCCGATCGGGAAGCTGTGGTGGGCGGGGGTGCGGCTGGTGTGCGCGGCGGGCGGCTGGGGCTTGGCTCGGCGCTCGTCGCGGGCCGGGCGCGTGTTCGCGGGTCGCTCGGATTTCCGCGGTGGGGCGGCGGTGCTCATTGCGAGCCCCCGATCGGGAAGCTGTGGTGGGTTGGGGTGCGGCTGGTGTGCGAAGTGTTCGCTGCGGCGATACTCATCGCGGACCCCCGATCAGCGTGCCGCGGCGGGCGCCGCTGCGGCACAGCTCGGCCCACACCTGCGGCATCGGCGAGCCCGGCCCCGCGATGATCACGCCCCACCCGGCCGCGCGCAGCAGCGCCGCCGAATCCTCCGTTGCCGCCGCCCTCTGCTCCGGCGCTGTCACCCCCGCCGACCAGGTCGGCGTGTCCAGCAACACCGCCAAGCTCCTGATCCCGCGCGGGCGGTACTGCGTCAGCTCGTGGACCGCCTCCGTGCTCACCGTGCCCAGCACCGCGATCAGCTCCTGGCCCTCGGCCGGGTCGCCGGCCAGCGTGATGTCGCGCTGGTGCGCCGGCTGCAGGGCCGCCAGCGCGTCCAACACCACGTGGTCGTAGTGGTCGCCGCCGTCGCCCGGGGTGTCCGCCAGCGTCACTCCGTGCTCGCTCACCAGCCGGACGCGGTGTCCCGATCGGCGCAGGTGCAGGGCCGCCGATGCCGCGAACGACACCGCCCACTCCAAGCTCGCCGCCGGGCCGCTTCCGTGGTGGGCCGCCGCGCGGTGGTCCAGGAGCACCGTCGTGCCGCCGCGCCACGGGCGTTCCTCGACGCGGACCATGATCTCGTCGCGGCGGGCCGTCGAGCGCCAGTGCACCTTCCGCAGGTCGTCGCCCTGCCGGTACTGGCGGACGATCACGTCCGCCTCGCCCTGCCCGGCGTGCAGCCGGACCGTTCCGTCGTCGCCGACACCGATGCCCGCGCCGCTCGGCAGGCCCCACAGCGGCACCACCCGGGGCACCACGACCAGCCGCGAATGCCCGATCAGCTCACGCTCGAACTCGCACAGCCCGAACGGGTCCGTGATCGTCGCGCGCAGCGGGCCGACCTGCTGGATCCCGCGCAGCACCGGCTGGAGCGGGTAGCGCAGGGCGACGCGGCGGTCGTGCGGGAGCCGCTCGACGACGAACCGCGGCCGCGACCCCAGCGCGTACGGCACGCCGTCCTCGAGCAGGATCTCGCCGGCCGGCAGCCGCCCGCTGCGCCACAGCTCCAGCTGGACCTCGCCGTTGCCGCCGACCGCGACCCGTTGCGGGCGCAGCGTTCTGGTGGCGCCGATGCGCAGCCGCGTCGCCGAGATGAACGCGGCGACCAGCAGCGGCAGCGCCACCACGAACACCGCCACCCGCAGCAGGTCGCGCTCGTTGAGCACGAACGAGCACACCGCGGCGGCGATCCCCGCGGCCAGGAGGCAGCGGCCGCGGGTGGTCAGGCCGGACAGGGCACGCAGCATGCCGTTCTCTTCCCCTTCGGCGGAGACTAAGGCCGGGTGCCCTGCGGCACCGGCACCCGGTGCAGCACCGCGCGCACGACGTCGGTCGCCGACCGGCGGGCCGCGTGGGCCTCCGTGGTCAGCACCAGCCGGTGCGCCAGCACCGGGACCGCCACCGTGTGCAGGTCGTCCGGCACGACGTAGTCGCGGCCCGACAGCGCCGCCTGCGCCCGCGCCGCGCGGACCAGGTGCAGGGTCGCCCGCGGGGACGCGCCGAGCCGGATCTCCGGGACCTGCCGGGTCGCCGCGACGACGTCGACGGCGTACCGGCGGACCTCCGGCGCCATGTGCACCGCGCGGACCGTCTCGATCAGGCGGTGCACGGTCTCGCCGTCGGACACCGGCTGCAGGTCTTCGAGCGGGTTGTGGCCGGCGTGCTCGTCGACCATGGCCAGCTCGGCCTGCTGGTCGGGGTAGCCGATGGAGACGCGCGCGGTGAACCGGTCGCGCTGGGCCTCGGGGAGGGCGTAGGTGCCTTCCATCTCGATCGGGTTCTGCGTCGCGATGACCATGAACGGCTGGTCGAGGCGGTAGGTCGAGGTGTCGACGGTGACCTGGTGCTCTTCCATGCACTCCAGCAGCGCCGACTGCGTCTTCGGCGAGGCGCGGTTGATCTCGTCGCCCACCACGATGTTCGCGAACACCGGGCCGGGGCGGAACTCGAACTCGCCGGACTGGCGGTTGTAGATGGAGACGCCGGTGACGTCGCTCGGCAGCAGGTCGGGGGTGAACTGGATGCGGCTGACCGTGCAGTCGATCGACCGGGCGAGGGCCTTGGCCAGCGACGTCTTGCCGACGCCGGGCACGTCCTCGACCAGGAGGTGGCCTTCGGCGAGCAGGGTGACCAGCGCGATCCGGATGACGTCGGGCTTGCCGACCAGCACGCGTTCGACGTTGGCGGCGATCCGGCGCGCGGTGTCGTGCAGTTCGTCCAGCGGCACTCTGCCGGGGTGGCCGTGGACCCGGCCGTTGCCCGAGGGCTCCGCCGGGTAAGGCGGCCGCCCGGATGCCTGCTCGCCCGATCCGGGCGCGGCAGACTGGATTCTCGACGTCACTCGACCTCCTGGTGGCGCATGGCCGCGCGCGTTGTGCGCACCGCCGGGCCGAACGGCCCCCTCGCTGCTGTCCGCGCGCAGCGACCAGCCTTCCACCCAGTGTGTCAAACCCGGGCGAACCGGGGGGCGGAACCCCGCGAGCACTTCCGGCACCGCGGATGATGACACTGCGCAAGCAGGGACGATACCCCGAACGGGTGCGTATTCACCCGATTCTGGGTGCTCCCGCTGACGCCCCGCTCTGTCGTATGCTGCGGTTCGAGGTCGCCCGGCTACGGAGAGGCGTATCCCCTTATGAGCGAGCTGCGAACCCAGCCGTCGTATGACGTGCGCGGTTTCGCGGTCGCGCCCGAGCTGGCCACGGACGCGTACGCGAAGCTCGGCCGGCTGCAGGACGTCGTGGGGGAAATGGTCCGCGAGGCCAAGGTGCTCGGCCGGAGCGTGCCGCTGGGTGGTGGTTACGCCGGGGAGATCGGCGAGTTCATGGCCGAGTACGGGATCGGCGGCCAGGGCTCGGCGGTGCAGCAGCTGACCGCGTTCGGCAAGGAGCTGGAGACGCTCAAGCAGCGGATCGGCGAGGCACTGGCGAAGTACCAGCACGCGGACGAGCAGGCGGCCGGCGGCGTGGACTGCGTGGGTGGTGGCTGAGCCGGTGCGCGCGCAGCCGAGGGTGCGGCGGTGGCTCGCGCCCCTCCTTCTTCTCCTGCTCGCCGGCTGCGGGCGGCCGCCGAGCGCCGAGCCGGCGGGGCACGCGGTGACTTCCGCGTCCGCCTCGGCCGCGGCCCCGCCGGTCGCCTGGACCGGCCTCGCCGCGCTCGACCCCTGCACGCTGCTCTCCCCGCAGGACCGGTCGGCCGCCGGGATCAGCGTCCTCGGCAAGCCCAAGGACATCGCCGGCGCCCGCGCGTGCGACTGGAGCGTGCCCGGCACCTTCGGTGTCACCGTGACCCTCGCCGCCACCGACGGGCTGGCCGATCTCGACGTCGCCAAGAAGAACGTCACGAAGACGACGGTCGGCAGGCACCCGGGCTGGAAGGTCGCGGACAAGAAGGCCGCCGACGGCACCTGCGCGGTGCTCCTCGGGGTCGGCGACGGCGCCAGCGTCCAGATCGACGTCAGCAACACCGGCTTCTCGGACACCCCGCTCGCGTGCCGCCGCGCGGGCACGGTGGCCGGGCTCGTCGAACCCAAGCTGCCCTGACCAGGAGGTGCGCCGTGCCCGAACCCCCCGTCGCCACCGCGCGGTACGAGGCCTACAGCCACGAGGCGATGGCCGCCGAGGTCTCCCGCGGCAACGACCCGGTGGCCGCGGGCGAAGCGGGCGCGCGCTGGGACGGCCTGGCGAAACGGCTGCAGGAGTCCACGGCCGACGTCGCCGCGCTGGTCGCCTCGTCGGACGAGCACTGGCGCGGCCAGGCCGGGGACGCGGCGCGGGCGGCGCTGGGCCGGGCCGCGCAGTGGCTTTCGCACTCGGCCGCCGTCTCGGCGTCGGTGGGCCAGGCGGTCGGAGCGCAGGCCGAGGCGGCCGCGCGGGCCCGGGCCGACATGCCGCCGCCGGTAACCTACGACCCGGCGTCGATGATCCGCGACGCCGCGTCCAGCGGGAGCGTCTTCGTCCTGGCCGGGCTGGCGGAGGAGATGGCGGCCCGCCGGGCCGCGGCGGAGGCCGCGCGGCAGAAGGCGATCGACGTCCTCCGGACGCGGGACACCGCGCTGCGCGGGCACGTGCCCGCCGAGACCTTCCCGGCCCCGCCGGCGCTGGGGCGGGCTTGATCCGGGTTTCGGCGTCGGCGTTCGACATCCTCTGGACCGACCTCGGCCACGACCGGCCGCCGGAGCCGCTGAGCGTGCGCAGCGTCGGCGTCACCGAGGCCGAGCGGGCCGAAGTGCGGAAGGCCGTCTACGAAAACCTGGCTTCGCGGGGCCTCTACGACGGCGGCAGGCTGGAGCCGGCGCTGGCCGCGCGGCTGGAGCTGCTCGCGGACGCGGACGTGTTCGTCGCGTGCGAGGCGCTGGCCGACATGACGGCGGCGGAGCCGTTCCGCGCGGTGACGGCGGCTCGCGGCCGCCGTGGCGTCCTGGCGACCCAGCCGGAGCAGACGATCAGTCTGGATTCGATCCACCCGGGCGAGCTCGCCTCGGCGATCGTCGACGTCCTGCCGGAGCTGGCGGCCGGCCCGGGTTACGGGGTCAGCCTCCCGGCGTCGACGCTGTCTTCGCAGGTCGCGTCGGGAACGGCGGCGGCCCAGCTGGAGGAGGTCCGTGCGATCCAGGCGCGGCCGGTGTTCGCGGCGGGGCAGTTCAGCGTGAGCCGCCGGTCGGGAGCGGGCCGGGTCGAGCGGGTGGGCGGGCTGACGTGGTTCGACACCGACGTCGGGGCCTACTGCGCGACGAAGACGCCGGGCCGGGGTGGGGCGGAGTGGGTGACGGTCAGCCCGGTCGACAGCACCCGCCTCGCCGCCCGCGTCACCGCCCTCCTCACCCCGGAGGACTGAGCCTCGGAGCGTGATCCGGGGCGGAACCGGCGTGATCGAAGCCGGAACCCATGTGATTGAAGCCGGAACTCGCGTAATTGGGGCCGGAACTCGCGAGTTACGGCTCTGATCACGCCGGTCACGTGTCTCATCACGTGGGTTCCGGCCCGGATCACGGCGGATCCGGGTTCCGTCACGCGCGGTTCCCCACCGGGCCCCACCCGCGTCCCCCACGGGGCCCCACCTGGGTCCCCACCTTGGCCCACTGGCGGGTCTGCTGGGTGGGGTGGGTTCTTTCGCGGCCGTTATGCGGACGTTTCAGGAACAGCTGAGGTTGCTCCGGCCCCCGGTGCGGGGGATCTTGGCCACCGTCCCCCACCACGCCCCCCACCAGGCCCCACCCTGCTGACCTGCGCAAACGGAACACTCGACGGAGTGGTCTGCGCTTTTGTCGCGTTGACTGTGGTGAAAAGTGGGGTACGGTGGTGGCCAGTGGGGCGGAAGGGAAGCCCCGTGGCCGTCCGGGGTGGTTCGCCACCGTGGGCGGTAGGGAGGTGGAGGCCGTGTTCCTCGGCACCCACACCCCGAAGCTGGACGACAAAGGGCGGCTCGCGCTGCCCGCGAAGTTCCGTGACGCCTTGGCGGGTGGGCTGATGGTCACCAAGGGGCAGGACCACTGCCTCTTCGTCTTCCCCCGCGCCGAGTTCGAGCAGATGGCGCGCAAGGTCGCCGAGGCCCCGTTCACGAACGAGGCGGTTCGGGCCTACCAGCGCTACCTGTTCGCCGGCACGGACGAGCAACGTCCTGACGGCCAGGGGCGCATCACCATCGCGCCCGAGCTCCGCCGCTACGCGGGGCTCAGCAAGGAGTGCGTGGTGATCGGGGCGATCACCAGGCTGGAGATCTGGGACGCCCAAGCGTGGCAGGCGTACCTGGAGGAACACGAAGACAGCTACGCGAAGGCTCGAGAGGAAGTACTGCCGGGCGTCTTCTAGACGGGCGGTCGCGGTGCACCTTCGTCGTCGGGGGACGACAGGTTCGCCGTCCGTGCGAAGAGGGGATGCCCACCCGGATGCCGTGAGGCCTCTGTCCGCTCAACAGCCCTGGTGCACCTTCCCCGGTACCAGGTCCGCAGCGGGCGGACAGGGACCTGACGGCATCCGCCATATTTCCCCCGGGCCGATCGGGCGAGAGAGGGGGAGGGGAACATGACGGCACCCGAGCACGTCCCGGTGCTGCTCGACCGGATCGTCGAGCTGTTCACCCCCGTGTTCGCCGACCGCGACGGCGTCCTGGTGGACGCCACCGTCGGCCTCGGCGGCCACTCCGACGCCCTCCTCGAGACCTTCCCCCGGCTGCGCCTGGTCGCGCTGGACCGCGACCCCGCCGCGCTCGAGAAGTCCGCCGAACGCCTGGCCCGCCACGGCGACCGCGTCGACTTCGTCCACACCGTCTACGACGGGCTGCCGGAGGCCCTCGCCGGGCTGGGCATCGCCAAGGCCGACGGCATCCTGTTCGACCTCGGCGTCTCGTCGATGCAGCTGGACCGCGCCGAGCGCGGGTTCGCCTACGCCAAGGACTCCCCGCTGGACATGCGGATGGACCCGACCACCGGGTTCACCGCGGCCGACGTCCTCAACACCTACGCGCCGGGCGAGCTCGTCCGCATCCTGCGCGACTACGGCGAGGAACGGTTCGCGCAGCGGATCGTCAAGTCGGTCGTGGCGGAGCGGGAGAAGGAACCGTTCACCACCAGCGGCCGCCTGGTCGAACTGCTCTACGCCGCCGTCCCGGCCGCCACCCGCCGCACCGGCGGGCACCCGGCCAAGCGCACCTTCCAGGCGCTGCGGATCGAGGTCAACGGCGAACTGGAGGTGCTGCGCCGCGCCATGCCGGCGGCGCTGGGTGCGCTCAGGACCGGCGGCCGGATCGTCGTCGAGTCGTACCAGTCCCTGGAAGACCGGCTGGTCAAGCAAGCGCTGGCCGAGCTCGCGAAGTCCCGCACCCCGGAGGGGCTCCCGGTGGAGCTGCCCGGGCACGGGCCGGAGCTGAAGCTCCTCACCCGCGGGGCCGAGAAGGCCGGCGAAGAGGAGATCGAACGGAACCCGCGGGCCGCCTCGGTGCGGCTGCGGGCCGCAGAGAGGATCGGAGAGCCGCGATGACCGCTCCCGCGAAGTCCCGCCGCCGGGCCGCGCCGGCGACGCGGGCCCGCAGCGAGGCCGCCCGCACCTCGGCCACCGTCGAGCCGGACCAGCAGCCTGCCCCGGCCCGGCGCGGTTCGCGCGGCCGCACGTCCGCGGCCGAGCGCGCCTACGCCCGCCGCGCCCAGCGCGCCGACCTGCTGAAGGACCGCGAGGCGCGCCCGGAGCCGAAGGCCCGGCCCGCCGCGCAGGCGGCGAAGCCGAAGCTCCAGCTGAAGGAGCTGCTGCCGAAGTCGCGCGCGTCCTTCGTGCTGATGATGATGGCGCTGCTGGCCGCCGGCGTGGCGACCACGCTGTGGCTGACCACGCAGGCGATCGCCGACTCCTACCGGCTGGAGCAGCTGCGCACCACCAACGCGAACCTGGCCGAGCAGAAGGAACAGCTGCAGCGCGACGTCGCCAAGGCCGAGTCGCCCGCTTCGCTGGCCCCCGCGGCCCAGCAGCTGGGCATGGTGCCCGGCGGTGACCCGGCGCGGATCGTCGTCGGCCCGGACGGGAAGACCTCGCTCGTCGGCGAGCCCAAGAAGGCCAAGGCGGACGCCCCCGTCGTGCCGGCCGCGCCGCCCGCCGCGCCCGCCGCGGGCACCCAGTCGCAGCAGGGCGCCCCGATCGAGGGCGACCAGCCCGCCGTGCCCGCCGAAGAGCAGCCGCCGGCCCAGCCGGGAGGCGGCCAGTGATGGCTTCGGGCCGCAGCCAGGTCCGCGCGCGGGCCGCGGGCAGCGCGCGCCGGACGTACGCCGCCGGGACCCGCAGCGCGGCCGCGCGCCGCGGGAACGGCGGGCACCGCAGCCGGTTCTCCGCCGTGCGCCTGCTGCTGGTCGCCGTCCTGCTCGTCGCCGGCGTGAAACTGGTGCAGGTGCAGTGGTTCGACGCCGCCGCGCTGTCGGCCGCGGCCGAGCGGCAGCGGGCCCAGACCATCGACATCCCGGCCCAGCGCGGGTCCATTGTGGACCGCAACGGCGCCAAGCTGGCGTTCAGCGTCGAGGTGCGCACCCTTTCGGTGAACCTCAAGGCACTGCACAAGAGCATGGACGACTTCGCGGCCAAGAACCCCGGCACACCGAAGACGTTCGACGCCGAGACGGCCGCGGCCGCCAAGTACATCGCGGGCAAGCTGCCCGCCGTGGTCAGCGAGCAGCAGCTGCTCGACCTGTTCCACAAGCAGGCGTCCTTCACCTACCTGGTCAACAACATCGAGCCGTCCATCGCCGCCGACATCGTCAAGCACTTCGCGTGGATCGGCGTCGAAAAGCGCGCGCTGCGCGAGTACCCGGGCGGCAGCCTGGCGGCGAACATCGTCGGCGCCGCGAACTGGCGCTCCGACGACCCGGACGTCTCCAAGCACAACCTGCACGGCCTGGTCGGGCTGGAGCTGCTGCGCGACAACGACCTGGCCGGCACGCCGGGCCGGATGATGGTCAACACCAAGAACGGCAGCGACAACGTCGTCATCCCGGGCACCGAGCGCGACCTGCAGGCCGCCGTGCCCGGCTCGGACCTCGAGCTGACCATCGACTCCGACCTGCAGTACGAGGTGCAGCGGCAGCTGGCGGACTACGTCCAGCAGTCGCACGCCAAGGGCGGGCAGGCGGTCGTGCTCGACGCCAAGACCGGCGAGGTCTACGCGCTGGCCAACAGCACGACGTTCGATCCCAACGACCAGGCGAGCTGGACCAACGACGCGCTCGCCAACCCCGCGGTGACCACGCCGTTCGAACCCGGGTCGGTCAACAAGCTCGTCACCGCCACCGGCGCGATCGACTACGGCATCGCGACTCCGGAGTCGACCGTCGAAGTGCCCGGCGCGCTGCAGGTGGCCGACAAGACGGTGCACGACGCCTGGACCCACGGCACGCAGACGTTCACCACCACCGGCATCTTCGCCAAGTCCTCCAACATCGGCACGCTGCTGCTGGCGCAGAAGATCGGCGAAGAGCGGTACGCGAACCTGCTCAAGTCGTTCGGGCTCGGCCAGCGCACCGGCGTCGGCCTGCCCGGCGAGAGCGCGGGCGTGGTGCCCGCGCGCAGCCAGTGGTCGGCGACCACCTTCGGCAACCTGCCGATCGGGCAGGGCCTGTCGATGACCATCCTGCAGATGGCCGGGATGTACCAGGCGATCGCCAACGACGGCCTGCGCGTCGAACCCCGGATCGTCAAGGCCAAGGTGAACCCGGACGGCACGACCGTGCCCGAGCCGGCGCCGAAGTCGGTCCGGGTGGTCAGCCCGCAGACCGCCAAGACGGTGCGCGACATGATGCGCGCGGTCGCCCAGAACGGCAAGGGCCTGCAGAAGGGCACCGCGCCGACGGCGGCGGTCGAGGGCTACCAGATCTCCGGGAAAACCGGCACCGGCCAGCAGGTCGACCCGCGGACGAAGGCCTACAGCGACCACCTGTACAACATCACCTTCGCCGGCATCCTGCCCGCCGACCACCCGCGGTTCGTCATCGGGATCCGGCTGGACGCGCCGGACACGACGCTGCCGGTGGGGCACTCCGCCGCGCCGCTGTTCCACACCATCGCGTCCTATGTGACGCAGCGGTACCAGATCCCGTTGTCCGACGGTCCGTCGCCGGAGGTTCCGCTCATCATCGCCCCGTAGCCGGAAACCGGGAGGGGCACCCTGGTGGACTTCGGGTCCACGAGGGTGCCCCTTGCGGCTTTTCGCGGGGCGGGTGTCCACATGGTGGGGTCGGTGGCCGGGGAAAGCCTTGCGGGGCAAGGATGTCGAGTTCCGCGCCTAGCACATGTGCCTCAGCCGTGCGCAATCGCCGTACCGCGTGCGGGTGCCCGAACCGCCCGCCGGTAGCCTCTTGGCCGTGTCCGTGTCCTCGTCCAGTTCCCAGGTGCCGGAAAGCCCGGTGAAAGCGGTCCCCGCGCCGCCCCGCCCGGCGCGCATCGACCCGGTCCCGCTGGCGACGCTGCTCGCCAGGGCGGACGCTCGCCTGATCGCGGAGAGCCCCGACGCGGCCGAGCTCACCGTCACCGGCACCACGCTGCGCGCGCAGCACGTGCTGCCCGGTGACCTCTTCGCCGCCCTCCCGGGCGCCCGCGCCCACGGCGCCGACTTCAGCGACCAGGCGGTCGCGGCCGGGGCCGTCGCCGTGCTGACCGACGCCGAAGGGGCCCAGCGGCCCGCCCTGCGCGACGCCGGCGTCCCGATCCTGGTCCACGCCGACCCGCGCGCCGCGCTCGGCGAGATCGCCGCCTGGATCTACGGCGAGCCCTCGCTGAAGCTGTCCGTCCTCGGCGTCACCGGGACGTCCGGCAAGACCACGACGTCCTACCTGGTCGACGCCGGCCTGCAGGCCGCGGGCCTGACCACCGGCCTGATCGGAACCGTGGAGACCCGGATCGCCGGCGAACGCCTGGTCAGCGGGTTCACCACGCCGGAGGCGCCGGACCTGCAGGCGCTGCTCGCGGTGATGCTCGAGCGCGGCGTCACGCACGTGCCGATGGAGGTCTCCAGCCACGCGCTCGCGCTGGGCCGGGTCAACGGCACCCGCTTCTCCGTCGGCGCCTTCACCAACCTCTCCCAGGACCACCTGGACTTCCACAAGGACATGCAGGAGTACTTCGCCGCGAAGTCCCTGCTGTTCGACGGCCGCTCGACGCACGAGGTCGTCGTGGTCGACAGCGCGTGGGGCCAGGCCCTGCTCACGCCGCAGACGATCACCGTCACCACCGATCCCGGCACCGACGCCGTGTGGAAGGCCACCGACCTGGAGGCCACCCCGCAGGGCGAGCAGACGTTCACCCTGCACGGCCCGGACGGCGTCCGCGCCGCGGCCCGGATCCCGCTGCCGGGCGAGTTCAACGTCGCCAACGCCGTGCTCGCCGCCGCGATCCTCGGCACCGCGGGCGTCGGCGTGGAGCACATCGTCGCCGGGCTGGCCCAGGTGCAGGTGCCGGGCCGGATGGAGCGGGTCTACGTCGGCCAGGAGTTCACCGCCGTCGTCGACTACGCCCACAAGCCGGCCGCGGTCGCCCAGGGCCTGGACGCGCTGCGGGCCCGCACCGAAGGCCGGATCATCACCGTGCTCGGCTGCGGCGGCGACCGGGACACCGCCAAGCGCCCGATGATGGGCGAGGCCGCGGCCCGCCGCAGCGACGTCCTGATCGTCACCGACGACAACCCCCGGTCCGAAGACCCGGCGGCCATCCGGGCCGCCATGCTCGCCGGCGCCCGCGCCGTGGGGCCCGCCGAAGGAGGCGAGGTCCTCGAGATCGGCGACCGCCGCGAAGCCATCGCGCACGCCGTCTCGCTCGCCGGGCCGGGCGACATCGTCTTCCTCGCCGGCAAGGGGCACGAGTCCGGCCAGGAGGCCGGCGGCGTCGTGCACCCGTTCTCCGACCGCGACGAGCTGGCCGCGGCCATCCGCAACAAACTCGAGGTGAGTGTGTGATCGTGCTCAGCCTGGCCGAGATCGCCGACGTCGTCGGCGGCCGGCTGCACCGCGCCGAGCCGGGCGCGCAGGTGACCGGCACCGTGGAGTTCGACACCCGGAAGCTCACCCCCGGCGGCCTGTTCGTGGCCCTGCCGGGGGAGAAGGTCGACGGCCACGACTTCGCCGCGCAGGCCGTCGAGGCCGGGGCGGTGGCGGTGCTGGCCGCCCGCGAGGTCGACGCGCCCGCGATCGTCGTCCCGCCGATCGGCGCGGGCGAGGCCCACGAGCGGTCGGTCGCGCTGACCGGCGACAAGGACGGCTCCGGCGCCGCGGTGCTGGCCGCGCTGGCCAAGCTCGCCCGGTTCGTCGTCCAGCGGCTGGCCGAGGGCGAGCTGACCGTCGTCGGCGTCACCGGTTCCTCCGGCAAGACCTCGACCAAGGACGTCATCGCGCAGCTGCTCGAGCCGCTCGGCCCGACGATCGCGCCGCCCGGGTCGTTCAACAACGAGCTCGGCCACCCGTGGACGGCGCTGCGGGCCGACGCGGCGACCCGGCACCTGGTGCTGGAGCTGTCCGCGCGCGGCCCGGGGCACATCGCCCACCTCGCCGCGATCGCGCCGCCGAAGATCGGCGTCGTGCTCAACGTCGGCAGCGCACACGTCGGCGAGTTCGGCTCGCGCGAGGGCATCGCGAAGACCAAGGGTGAGCTGGTCGAGGCACTGCCCGAGAACGGCGTCGCGGTGCTCAACCTCGACGACCCGCTGGTCGCGGCCATGGCGAGCCGCACGAAGGCCCGGGTGGTCTTCGTCGGGGAGAGCCCGTCGGCGCAGATCCGCGCGGAGGACATCACCGTCGACGACGAGGCCCGCGCGTCCTTCCGGCTGGTCACCCCGGCCGGCGCGGCCGACGTCAAGCTGCCGCTGCACGGCGAGCACCACGTCGGCAACGCGCTGTCGGCCGCCGCGGTGGCCCTGGAGCTGGGCGTGAGCCCGGCCGACATCGCCGCCCGGCTCTCGAACCTCGAACGGCGCTCCGCGCGCCGCATGGAGGTCGTCACCCGGCCCGACGGCGTGACGATCCTCAATGACTCCTTCAACGCCAACCCCGAGTCGATGCGGGCCGGCCTGAAGGCCCTCGCGGCGATGACCCGGGACACCGGCCGCCGCTCCTGGGCCGTGCTCGGCGTGATGGGCGAGCTCGGCGCGGACTCGGTCACCGCCCACGACGAGATCGGCAGGCTCGTCGTCCGGCTCAACATCGCCAAGCTCGTCGTGATCGGGCCCGAGGCGGCGGCCATGCACCAGGGCGCGCACCAGGAGGGTTCCTGGGGCGAGGAGTCGGCACTGGTACCCGACGTCGAGGCCGCGATCGCCCTGCTGCATGATCAGCTCCGCCCCGGGGACGTGGTGCTGGTCAAGGCCTCCAAGGCCGCCGGCCTCTGGCGGGTCGCCGAAGCTCTGCTCGAACCCCGGGAAACCGACAACTCCGAGAATCGCTCGAACGGTGGTGACGCGTGATCAGCATCCTGATCGCGGCCGCGGCGGGCCTGCTGATCTCCATCCTGCTCACGCCCTACCTGATCCGGGTCTTCTCCCGGCAGGGCTTCGGCCAGGAGATCCGCGAGGAAGGCCCCCAGGGACACAAGTCCAAGCGCGGTACCCCGACCATGGGCGGTGTCGCGATCATCATCGCGATGGTCGTCGGGTACTTCGCCGCGCACCTGATCAACTGGATGTTCAACTCCCGCAGCGGCGCGCCGACGGCCTCCGGGCTGCTGGTCCTGATGCTCGCGGTGGGCCTGGGGATCGTCGGGTTCCTCGACGACTTCATCAAGATCCGCAAGCAGCGCAACCTGGGGCTGAACAAGACCGCGAAGCTGGTCGGGCAGCTGGTGGTCACCATCGCGTTCGCGGTGCTGGTGCTGAACTTCCCGAATGAGCACGGCATCACGCCGGCGTCGGAGAGCCTCTCCTACGTCCGCGACCTCGCGCTGATCACCTTCCCGTCGGTGATCTTCGTGATCTTCTGCTACATCGTGATCTCCGGCTGGTCGAACGCGGTGAACTTCACCGACGGCCTCGACGGCCTGGCCGGCGGCGCGGCGGCGATGGTGCTGGCCACCTACGTCGTCATCTCGTTCTGGCAGGAGCGGCTGTCCTGCTCGAACGGGCCCGCCCCGGCCTGCTACGACGTCCGCGACCCGCTGGACCTGGCCGTGGTGGCCGCCGCGGCGACCGGCGCCTGCGTCGGGTTCCTCTGGTGGAACGCGGCCCCGGCGAAGATCTTCATGGGCGACACCGGCTCGCTGGCCCTCGGCGGCCTGGTCGCCGGCCTGTCGATGACCACCCGCACCGAGCTGCTCGCCATCGTCATCGGCGGCCTGTTCATGGTCGAGATGATCTCGGTGGTCGCGCAGATCGCGGTGTTCCGGACAACCCGGCGCCGGCTGTTCCGGATGGCGCCGTTCCACCACCACTTCGAGCTCGCCGGCTGGGCCGAAACCACGGTGATCATCCGGTTCTGGCTGCTCTCGGCGATCTGCTGCATGTTCGGGCTCGGCCTGTTCTACAGCGAGCAGCTGGGTCTCGGCGGCTGACCGTGGAGATTTCGGGTCGTCACGTCCTGGTCGCCGGAGCCGGCGTCACGGGCAAGTCCGTGGTGCCGGTGCTGGTCGAGCTGGGTGCGCGCGTCACCGTCACCGACGGCAACGCCGAGCGCCTGGCCGAGCTGGACGGCCTCGGCGCCGAGCTGGTGCCGGGGCTGACCGAGCCGCCGTCCGACGTCGTCCTCGTGGTCACCAGCCCCGGCTGGCGGCCGACGTCGCCGCTGCTGGTGGCCGCGGCCGAAGCGGGGGTCGAGGTGATCGGCGACGTCGAACTGGCCTGGCGGGTCGGGCAGCTGCGCGAGCACCCGCCGTCCTGGCTGGTGGTGACCGGTACCAACGGCAAGACGACCACCGCCGGCATGCTCGAGTCGATCCTCAAAGCGGCCGGCGCGAACGCCGTGGCCTGCGGGAACATCGGGTACGCGGCGCTCGACGCGGTCCGGGCAGGCTACGACGTGCTGGCCGTGGAGCTGTCGAGCTTCCAGCTGCACTGGTCCTCGACGCTGGCCCCGGACGCCGCCGTGGTGCTGAACCTGGCCGAGGACCACATCGACTGGCACGGCTCGATGGACGAGTACGCGGCCGCGAAGGGCCGGGTCTACGCCCGGGCCAAGGTCGCGGTGCACAACGCCGACGACGACTGGTCGACCCGGATCGCCGACGAGCACGCGCCCGAGAGCGCTCGCCGCGTCGGTTTCCAGCTCGACACCCCGCGCGCCGGTGAGCTGGGCGTGGTCGAGGACCTGCTGGTCGACCGCGCCTTCGTCGCCGACCCGGCGAACACCGCCGAGCAGCTCGCCACGCTGTCGGACGTCCGCCCGGCGGGCCCGCACAACGTCGCCAACGCACTCGCCGCGGCCGCGCTGGCCCGCGCCCACGGCGTCACGCCGGAAGCCGTGCTGAAGGGCCTGCGCGAGTACCAGCCGGCCCCGCACCGGGCCGCCGAGGTCGCCGAGGTGGCCGGGGTGCGGTACGTCAACGACTCGAAGGCGACCAACCCGCACGCGGCCGCCGGCTCCCTGCGCGCCCACGAGTCGATCGTGTGGATCGCCGGTGGCCAGCTCAAGGGTGCCTCGGTCGACGAGCTGGTGAGCAGCATCGCCGGCCGCCTCCGCGGGGTCGTGCTCCTCGGCGTGGATTCACCCGTGATCGCCGCCGCGGTTGCGCGACACGCGCCGGATGTCCCGGTGAACAGCCTCCGTCCGGGTGACGATGAACCCATGACTGCGGCGGTGAGTGCGGCCAGCGCGATGGCCCGGCCCGGTGACGTGGTGCTGCTGGCACCCGCCGCGGCGTCGTTGGACATGTTCCCGAACTACGGCGCGCGCGGTGACGCGTTCGCCGCGGCGGTGCATGTCCTCCGCGACGACGCAGCGGGGGAGCCGAGTGCCGACAGCTGAGACCAAGCCCGGACCGCCGCCGAAGCGGCCGCGCCGCGAGCGCAAGGAGAGCGCCTTCGTCGCGGTCCGGACCGCGCTGACCGCGTGGCTCTCGCGGCCGCTGGCGTCGTTCCACCTCGTGCTCGCCCTCACCGGCGTGCTCACCGTCATCGGCATCGTCATGGTGCTGTCGGCGTCTTCGGTGGCTTCCTACAACCCGAAGACCGGCAGCGGCGTCTACTCGCTGTTCGTCAAGCACCTGGTGTTCGTCGCGCTCGGCTCGTTCGTGTTCTGGCTGGGCCTGCGGGTCAAGCTGGAGCGGATCCGGCGGATGTCGGCCACGGTGACGGTGATCTGCCTCGGCCTGCTGATGCTCGTGCTCACCCCGCTCGGCTCGACGGTCAACGGCTCGCAGGGCTGGTTCAAGATCGGCGAGTTCACCTTCCAGCCGGTCGAGGCCGCGAAGGTGGCGCTGGCCTTCTGGGGCGCGCACATCCTGGTGATCAAGTACAACGTGATCCACCAGTGGCGGCACCTGCTGGTGCCGGTGGTGCCGATCGCGCTGCTGATGTTCGCCCTGGTCATGCTGCAGCCCGACCTCGGCGGCACGGTCACCCTGGCCGTGGTGCTGCTGGCGCTGCTGTGGTTCGCCGGCGCCCCGAAACGGCTGTTCGGCGTCATCCTCGCCGGTGGCCTGGCCGGGGTGCTCGTGCTCGCCGTCATCGCGCCCTACCGGCTCGACCGCGTCATGTCGTTCCTCTCGCCGGACGCCGACACCAGCGCCGGCGGCTTCCAGGCGAACCAGGCCAAGCTGGCGCTCGCCGACGGCGGGCTGCTCGGCAAGGGCCTCGGCCAGGGCGCGGCCAGCTGGAACTACCTGCCGAACGTCCAGAACGACTTCATCTTCGCCCTGATCGGCGAGGAGCTCGGGCTGATCGGCTGCGTCGTCGTGCTCGCCCTCTTCGGCGGCGTCGCGGTGGTGGGCCTGCGGATCGCCACCCGCAACATCGACCCGTGGATCCGGATCGTCTCCGGCACGCTGACGGTGTTCCTGGTGGCCCAGGCCGGCATCAACATCGGCTACGTCGTCGGCCTGCTGCCGGTCACCGGCGTCACGCTGCCGCTCATCTCCTACGGCGGCACCTCGCTGGTGATCACCATGCTCATCATGGGCGTGCTCGCGAACGCCGCCCGGCACGAACCGGAGGCGGTGGCCGCACTGCGCACACAGGGGCCGGGTAAATTCGGGCGTCTGCTGCGGCTGCCCGCGCCCGACCCGTACCGCCCGCCCGCCACGCGCAAGGCGGCGGGGCGGAGTGGGGCGAAGGCGGCCAGGCCGGCGCCCCGTGCGGCCCGGCCCGCCCCGGCGCAGGAACGACGGAGGTCGGTCCGCGAACCGGTGCGCCGCAGCGCGGCACGGACGAGCACGGCCACGTCTCGCGGCGGGGCCGCGCGGACAACAGCGAGCCGTGGTACCCGGAGTACCGCGAACCGGAGAGGTCATAGGTGAGTAAGCCCGTCAAGGGAACCGAGCGATCAGCCGCGGGCAAGGGGCCCGTGGTCGTGGTCGCCGGAGGTGGCACCGCAGGACACATCGAACCGGCCCTCGCCCTGGCCGACGCCGTCATGCGGCTGCGCCCGGACGCGACGGTCGTCGCGCTCGGCACCGAGCGCGGCCTGGAGAACAAGCTGGTCCCGGCCCGTGGCTACCCCCTCGAGCTGATCCCGCCGGTCCCGCTGCCGCGCAAGCCGACGCCGGAGCTGATCCGGCTGCCGCTGAAGGTCCGCGACTCGGTCCGCAAGACCCGTGAAGTGCTGGAGCGCGTCGGCGCGGACGTCGTCGTCGGCTTCGGCGGGTACGTCGCCCTGCCCGCCTACCTGGCGGCGCGCGGGCGCGTCCCGATCGTCGTGCACGAGGCCAACAAGTCGGCCGGCCTGGCGAACAAGGTCGGCGCCCGGTTCGCCGCGCGCGTCGCGGTCGCCGTCCCGGGCACGCCGTTGCCGAAGGCCGAGGTCGTCGGGATCCCGCTGCGGCGGTCGATCACCGCGCTGGACCGGCCCGCGCTGCGGGCCGAGGCGCGGGAGTTCTTCGGCCTGGACCCGGACGCGCCGACGCTGCTGGTCTTCGGCGGTTCGCAGGGTGCGCAGTCGATCAACGCCGCCGTGTCCGGTGCGGCCAAGGACCTGGCGGACGCCGGGGTCGGCGTCCTGCACGCGCACGGGCCGAAGAACACGCTGGTCGTGCAGGAGTTCCCGGGCAAGCCGGCGTACGTGCCGGTGCCGTACCTGGAGCGGATGGACCTGGCCTACGCCGCGGCCGACGTGGCGATCTGCCGCTCGGGCGCGATGACCGTCGCCGAGGTGACGTCGGTCGGGCTGCCCGCGGTGTTCGTCCCGCTGCCGATCGGCAACGGCGAGCAGGCCACCAACGGCCGGCCCGCCGTCGACGCCGGGGCCGCGCTGATGATCGACGACGCCGACCTGAGCCCGGCCAAGGTCGCCGAGCTGGTCGTCCCGCTGGTCACCGACGCCGACCGCGTCGCGAAAATGGGCGCGGCGGCGGTCGGCATGGGCCACCGCGAAGCCGACGAAACCCTCGCCCGGATCGTCCTGGAGGCCGCCCGTGCTTGAGTTGCCGGAAGAGCTGCGCCGGGCGCACCTGATCGGGATCGGCGGGGCCGGCATGTCCGGCATCGCCCGGATCCTGCTGGCCCGCGGGGCGTTCGTGTCGGGCTCGGACGCCAAGGAGTCGCGCGCGCTGCTGTCGCTGCGGGCGCAGGGCGCGGAGCTGTTCGTCGGCCAGGCCGCCGCGAACATCGCGGCACTGGCCGAGCCGCCGTCGGCGGTGGTCGTCTCGACGGCGATCAAGGAGACCAACCCGGAGCTGGCCGCGGCCCGGGAAGCGGGCATCCCGGTGCTGCACCGGGCGCAGGCGCTGGCCGGGCTGATGGAAGGCCACCGGGTCGCCTGCATCGCGGGCACGCACGGCAAGACGTCGACGACGTCGATGCTCACCGTGGCCCTGCAGCACTGCCGGCTCGACCCGTCGTTCGCCATCGGCGGCGACCTCAACGAGTCCGGGGCCAACGCCCACCACGGCGAGGGCGGGCTCTTCGTCGCCGAGGCCGACGAGAGCGACGGCTCGTTCCTGACCTACTCGCCGTCGGTCGCGGTCGTGACGAACGTCGAGCCGGACCACCTGGACCACCACGGCACGGCCGAGGCCTACACCAAGGTGTTCACCGAGTTCGTGAGCCGGATCGTGCCGGGCGGGCTGCTGATCGTCTGCGCCGACGATCTTGCGGCCGACGAGCTGGGCCGGCAGGCTGCCGACCTGGGCGTGCGGGTCCGCCGCTACGGCCGCACGGTGACCGAGCCGGGCGACGCGCGGGTCCTGGACTACGTCCCGGCGCCGGACGGCGGGGTCGTGCGGCTGCTGCTCGACGGCGCCGAGCTGTCGGTGCGGGTCGCCGTGCCGGGCGAGCACATGGCGCTGAACGCGATCGCGGCGCTGCTGGCCGGGATCGAGCTGGGCGCGCCGGTCGGCGGCATGGTCGAGGGCCTCGGGGCCTTCGGCGGGGTGCGGCGGCGGTTCGAGTTCAAGGGCCGGGCCGGCGACGTCCGGGTCTACGACGACTACGCCCACCACCCGACCGAGGTGGCCGCGCAGCTGCGCGCGGTGCGCACGGCGGCCGGGACCGGCCGGGTGATCGTCGTGTTCCAGCCGCACCTGTACTCGCGGACCAAGACGTTCTCGACGGAGTTCGCGGCCGCGTTGTCGCTGGCCGACGAGGTCGTCGTGCTGGACGTCTACGGTGCGCGCGAGGAGCCGGAGCCGGGGGTGACCGGTGCGTTGATCGCGGACAAGGTGACCGCGTCGGTGCACTACGAGCCGGCGTTCGACGTCGCCGCGCCGCTGGCGGCCGGGCTGGCCAAGCCCGGCGACCTCGTGGTGACCATGGGCGCCGGGGACGTGACGCAGCTGGGGCCGGAAATCCTCGCCGAGCTGGACAAGCGCTGAGGCCATGAGTCCGACCAGGGAACGCCGTCCGCAGCCCGCCGCCTCCTCCGCGGAAGACGACGCGCCGGATCGGGCGACCCTGGCCCGGCAGCGGCGCGGGCGGCGCTCCGAGGAGGAGCGCCGCCGGACCCGCGCTGCCGCCGCGCGTCCGTCGCCGCGCAACCGGCCCAACCGGCAGGTGGAGATCCGCCGCCGGTGGGTCGCGCTGCTGTCCGTGCTCACCGTGGTGGCGCTGGTCTACCTGCTGTTCTTCAGCTCGATGCTGGGCGTGCAGGACGTCGCGGTGAACGGGGCCCGCACGGTGCCGGTGGACCAGATCCGCACGGTGGCGGCGGTCCCGGCGGACAAGCCGATGCTGCGGCTGAGCACCGACGACATCCGCGACCGGGTGGCGGCGATGCCGGGCATCGCGACGGTCGAGGTGTCGCGCTCGTGGCCGAACACGGTCGAGATCACGGTGACCGAGCGGACGGCGATCGCGTTCTTCGACAGCGGCCCGGGCGGCGACGGCGTCCACCTGGTCGACGGCGGCGGCGTGGTGTTCAAGACGGTCCCGGCCCGGCCCGCGGGACTGCCGGAGCTCAAGCTGCCGAAGGTGTCGGCCGACGACCCGGTGACGCGCGCGGTGACGGCGGTGCTCGGGGTGATCCCGGAGCAGCTGCTCAAGCAGGTCACCACGGCGACGGCGAAGACGCCGGCGAGCGTGGAGTTCACGCTGGGCAACGGGAAAATCGTCCGCTGGGGGACGGCGGAGCAGACCGACCGCAAGGCCAAGGTGCTGGCGGCGCTGCTGACCCAGGACGGCAAGGTCTACGACGTCGCGGCGCCGGAACTGCCGACCATCACTTCCTGAGGTTTTCGGTTCTCCTGTGGTTCTCGTATGCCGTACGATCTCGTACGGCATACGAGAATGAGGAGGACGCTCATGACGATCCTGGTGACCGGAGCGACCGGCAGCGTCGGCCGGCTGGTGGTCGACGAACTCGTCGCGGCGGGGGTGCCGGTGCGGGCGCTGACCGTCGACCCGGACCGCGCACAGCTGCCTGCCGAGGCGGAGGTCGTCGTCGGGTCACTGGCCCGGCCGTCGACGCTGCCCGTGGCGCTCAAGGGCGTCGCGGCGGTCTACCTGGCGCCGATGGCGCGGACCGTCCGGCGGTTCTGCGAGCTGGCTTCGGACGCCGGCGTCGAGCGGGTGGTGGCGTTGTCGGGCAGCAGCGTCGGCGACGAGCACGAGGGGTCCAGCGGGCACGAGTACGCCGCGGTCGAGGCGGCCGTCCGGGATGCGGGGTTCGCCTGGACCTTCCTGCGGCCGGGCGCGTTCATGAACAACACGCTGGACTGGGCACCGATGGTCCGCGCGGGCGAGGTCGCGATGGCCTACGGCGACGCGACGCAGACACCCATCGACCTCGGTGACATCGCGGCGGTGGCGGCCCGGGTCCTGGTGTCCGACGGGCATGCCGGGGCGACGTATGTCCTCAGTGGACCGGAGGCGGTGAGCCTGCGTGAGCAGGTGCGGGTCATCGGCTCGGTGCTGGGCAAGGAGATCCGGTTCCGGGAACTGACTCCGGCGGAGCAGCGGGCGCGGTGGATCGGTTACGGGGTCCCGGAAGACGCGGTCGGGTGGCTGCTCGAAGGCTTTGCGGAGACGGTGCGGAATCCGGAGGTGCCGACTGGTGTGGTCGAGGAACTGCTGGGCCGCCGGGGGACGACCTACGCGGAGTGGGTGGCCGCGCGGCGGGACGTCTTCGCTTAGGCCGGAGCCGCGGCGGATCGCTCCGCCGCCTGGGCGCGGTACCGGCCCGGCGTGACACCGAATTCCCGTTCGAAGGCGTGGGAAAGCGCGTACGGGCTGCCGTACCCGACTTGGGTGGCGATGGTCGCCAAGGTGTCCGCGGTGGTGCGGAGCCGGCCGGCCGCGAGGATCAGGCGCCACCACGTCAGGTACGCCATCGGCGGGCGGCCGACCAGGGAGGTGAACCTGCGGGCCAACGTCGGGCGGGAGACGCCCGCCTCCGCGGCCAGGCGGTCGTTGCTCCACGGCGCCGCCGGGTCCGTGTGCAGCGCCCGCAGGGCCGCCGCCGTCACCGGGTCGCCCAGTACCCGGGGCCAGGTTCCGGCCGTGGCCTCGGTCAGCCAGGAGCGGATGAGGTAGACCAGCAGCAGGTCGAGCAGGCTGGGCAGGGCGATGCAGGCGCCGGGGCGTCGCTCGTCCAGCTCGCCCGCGAGCAGGTCGATCGCCGCGCGGAGCTCCAGGTGGCTGCCCACCCGGCTGGGCAGGTGGACCACCTCGGGCAGCTCGGTCAGCAGCGGGTGCAGGCGGCTGCAGTCGAGCCGGTACTCGCCGCAGAGCAGCTCCGTCTCGGCGGGCTCGACCGAGCCCGGCCGCGCCGCCCAGCGCTCGAACGGCTCCGCCTTCTCCGCGGCCTCCGGGGAATCGGCGATCACGTGGCCGGTGCCGTGCGGCAGCAGCACCGAGTCGCCCACGCCGAGGAGCACCGGGACGCCCCCGTCGGGCAGCAGCCAGCAGCTGCCCTTCAGGACGACGTGGAAACCCGCGCCGTCGTAGGGATCGAGCCGCGCGCACCAGCTCCCCCTGGCGCGCACCCGGTGCGACGACGGGTGCCCGAGGCGCACCGCGGAGATCGCGTCGCTCACCACGTCCACGCCAGCAGGATATCCCACGCCTGAGCTGCATGCGTATTTTCATGAGCTCGAAGAGCATTGAGACGATCAGCCGCTCATTCCTAGGGTCGAACGCATGAACAACGAGCGTGTGCAGACCATGGTGCTGGGGGACGTCGAGGTCATCCGGATCGTGGAGTGGCAGAAGCCCTTCGCGCCGGCGTCCGGGATCGTCCCGGACGCGCCCGCCGACGCCTGGCGCGACCTGGCTCCGGACCACTGGGACCCGGACAGCGGCTGGGCGGTGCTCGCGCTGCAGACGTGGGTCCTGCGCAGCGGTGGCCGGACCGTCGTGGTCGACACCGGCGCGGGCAACGGGCGGGAACGGCCGGGCATGCCGCCGTTCCACCGGTGCCAGGGTGATTTCCTCGAACTGCTGACCGCAGCCGGCGTCCGGCCGCCGGACGTCGACGTCGTCGTCAACACGCACCTGCACGCCGACCACGTCGGCTGGAACACCGTCGACGCCGGCGGGGAATGGGTCCCGACCTTCCCGAACGCCCGGTACTTCGTCCCGGCGGCGGACGACTTCCACTACGGCCCGGCCAACGGGTACGGCGACCGCGAGGTCGACCGCCTGGTCTACGAAGACAGCATCGCGCCCGTCCACCGGGCCGGACAGGCCGTGGTGTGGGACGGCAGGCACCGCATCGACGAACACCTCACGCTGGAGTCCGCGCCCGGCCACACCCCCGGTTCCGCCGTGCTCCGGCTCGCCTCCGGGACCGACCGGGCCGTCTTCGTCGGGGATCTGGTGCACAGCCCGGTCCAGCTCCGGCACCCCGGCTGCAACAGCAGCGCCTGCCTCGCCCCGGAGCAGGCGGTGGCCAGCCGCCGCCGGGTGCTGCAGCGGGCCGCCGGCGAACGGGAACTCGTCGTCCCCGCGCACTTCGCCGGCGCGGGTGCGGTGGAAGTCCGGCCGGAGGGCGACGGGTTCGCCTTCGCCCCCTGGGCGGCCGCCGCTCGTCCGTCATGACGATGTCGTCGGCGAGCGGGGCTGCAGACCCGGCTCGTGGTCACCGGCCGGCTCGCGCGCGCCGGTCCGTTCCGCGCCGATCCCGGCCGCGACGACGAACACCACGCCCGCCGCCGCGCCCGCGTCCGGGACCTGGTGCAACACGAGGAACCCGATCAGCAGGGCGATGGCCGGTTCCAGGCTCATCAGCGTCCCGAACGCGGAGGTCGTCAGCCGTCGGAGGGCGAGCATTTCGAGCGCGAACGGCACCACCGGCAGCAGCACCGCGAGCCCGAGGCCGGTGAGCAGCAGCGGCCACGTCAGGTGCGTGAGCACGCCGGGCCCGGAGGCGAGCGTGGCGACGAGTCCCGCCACCGGCATCGACACCGCGAGCCCGCGCACGCCCGCCACCTCGTCGCCGACCCGTTGCGTCAGCACGATGTAGCCGGCCCAGCAGACCGCGGAGCCGAGCGCGCAGCCGATGCCCACGAGGTCGGCGTCGCCCTGCCACGGCCGGGTCAGCAGCACCACCCCAGCCGCGGCGAGGACGGGCCACCGCCGCTGCCCGCCGCGGGTGACCGCGACGGCCAGCGGGCCGAGGAACTCCAGCGCGCTCGCCGTGCCGAGCGGCAACCGGGCGGCGGCCTGCATGAACAGCATCGTCATCCCCGCGGTGACCACGCCCAGCCCGCAGCAGGCGAGGAAGGCGCTGCGCCGGAACGACGACGGCCGCGGCCGCACCACGACGAGCAGCAGCACCCCGGCCCAGGCCAGGCGCAGCCACGCCGCGCCTTCCGGACCGATGCGGTCGAACAGGCCGACCGACGCGGCGAGGCCCAGCTGGACGCAGAGCATGGCGGCGACGGCGAGGGTCGCTCCGGTGCGGGACGAGGACGGCACGGGTCCAGGAAAGCCGACCCGATCGTTCGTGTCCACGTGGCAATCGTGGACATACCGTTCACGATTCGTGGACAATGTCCGGGATGGACACCCGCCGCCTCCGGTTCCTGCTCGAGCTGTCCCGCCACGGCTCGATGCGCGCGGTGGCGGACGTGCTCGGGACCACGACGTCTTCGGTCTCGCAGCAGATCGCCGTGCTGGCGCGGGAAACCGGCGTGCCCCTCCTGGAACCGGACGGCCGCCGGGTCCGGCTCACCCCCGCGGGCCGGCGCCTGGCCGAGCACGCCGTGACGATCCTCGCGGCGGTGGAGGCCGCCCGGGCCGACCTCGATCCGGACGCGGAGCCGGCCGGCACCGTGCGCGTCGCGGGCTTCGCGACGGCGGTGCGGCGTTCGGTGCTCCCCGCGGCGGCCGCGCTCGCCGCGCACCACCCGCGGGTCCGGTTGCGGATCAGCGAGTACGAGCCGGCGGAGGCGATCGAGGCCCTGCTGGCCGACGACGTCGACCTGGCGTTGACCTACGACTACGACCTCGCCCCGGCGCGGGTGGACCCGGCGCTCGCGGTGCGTCCCTTGTGGACGGCCGGGTGGGGCTTGGCCGTCCCGGCCCCGGACGCGGGCCGGGTCCGTGGCGAGGGAACGGTGGCGGTCTTCGAGGCGTTCCGGGACCACGGGTGGATCGTGAACTCGCGCAACACGGCCGACGAGGACGTGGTCCGCCGGCTGGCGGCGAAGGCGGCTTTCACGCCGGACGTGACGCACCGGGCCGACAGCCTGGAGCTGGTCGAGGACCTGATCGCGACCGGGCCGGCACCGGCGGTCGGGTTGCTGCCGTCGGGGCGGGTGACCCGGGACGGGGTGGCGCTGCTGCCGTTGGCGGGGCCGGACGTGCGGCAGCGGGCGTTCGCGTGCACGCGGCGGGGGCGGGAGGTCTGGCCGCCGCTGGCTTTGGTGCTGGGGTTGCTGGCGCGTTAGACGCGGGTGCGCGTCATCCCGGCCAGGCCGAGCAGCGGGAGCACCCCCGCGAACACGACGACCGCCGTCCAGCCGCCGAGGTGGTAGGCGATCGAGCCGGCCTGGGACCCGATGGCGCCGCCGATGAAGAACGTGCCCAGGTACATGCTGTTCACGCGGGCGCGCGCCGACGGGTCGAGCTGGTAGATCACGTGCTGCCCGGTCACCAGCGTCGCCTGGACCGCCGTGTCGATCGCGATCGCCGCGATCGCCAGCAGCACCACGCTGTGCGCGCCGAACCCGGCCAGCGCGAACGCCGCCGCGCAGACGACGAACGCCGCCGCGGTCAGCCGGCGGCCGTGGCCGTGGTCCGACCACCGCCCGGCCAGCGGGGCCACCGCCGCACCCGCGGCGCCCGCCAGTGCGAACAGGCCCACGCCCAGCTGGGAGTAGTTGAACGGCGGGGCCGTCAGGACGAACGCGATCGTCGTCCAGAACGCGCTGAACGCACCGAACATCGCCGCCTGGTACAGGGCCCGGTGCCGCAACGCCGGGTGCTTGCGGGCCATCGCGAACGTCGAGCGGAGCAGCTCGCCGTAGGGGACGTCGGTCTTCGGCGCGCGCGGCGGCAGGATGAAGCGCAGCACGACGGCGAGCACCGCCATCGCCCCGGCCGAGATCAGGAACACCACCCGCCAGCTCGTCACCTCGGCGAGCAGGCTGGCGACGACGCGCGAGAGCAGGATGCCGAACAGCAGGCCGCTGACCACGCGCCCGACGATCCGGCCGCGGATCGCGTCGGGGGACAGGTCCGCGGCGAACGGGATCAGGATCTGCACGACGACCGACGCCGCCCCGACGGCCAGCGAAGCCAGCAGCAGCACGGCGAAGCCCGGCGCGATCCCGGTGACGACCAGCCCGGCGCAGGCGACCGCGAGCAGCGTCGCGACCAGGCCGCGGTTCTCCAGCCGGTCGCCGAGCGGGACGAGCAGTAGCATCCCGGCGGCGTACCCGAGCTGGGTGGCGGTGACCACCCCGCCGGCGGCGGCTTCGCCGACGCCGAACGCCTGCCGCAGCTCGGCGAGCAGCGGCTGGGCGTAGTACAGGTTGGCGACCGTCAGTCCACAGGAGACGGCCAGCAGCAGCACGAGCCAGCCGGGCGGGGCCTTCTGTTCGGTCTCGGTCATCTGCGCCCCCAGGATTGGAACCGGTTTGATCGGTTCCCGACGGTACCAGTCAAACCGGTTCCGGCGTACTGTGACCCGTATGACGGAGAGATTCCGCGCGGGGGCGGGCCGCCCGTGCCTCGACTTCATCCGGACGCTCCGGTACCGGGGGACACCGTCGGAGACCGAAGAGCTGCCGGACGCGCCGGCGTGGGGCGCGTGGATCGACCGGTTCGGCCCGTTCGCCACGCCGGTCCGCCCGGAGTCGGCGGCGGAAGCCCGCGCGGTCCGCGAGGCGATCCACGAGCTGCTGACGACCTCGGTGCGCCCGGCGACGCGGCAGCGGCTGAACCGGACGGCGGCCCTGCCGGTGCCGTCGCCCGCGCTGACGCCGTCGGGCGAACTGCGCTGGCAGGCCGAGGATCCCGCGTCGGCGATGCTGGCGCTGCTGGCCCGGGACGCGCTGGAGCTGGTGACGTCCCCGGAGTTCGCGCGGGTCCGGCGCTGCGAGGGAACCCGGTGCGGCGCGTTGTTCCTGGACACGTCCCGCCCGGGGACGCGGCGGTGGTGCTCGATGGGGGTGTGCGGCAACCAGGCGAAGAAGTCGACTTATCGAGCCAAGGCTGCTCCGGTGCGAACGCCTGGGTGAGCGGGGCCGCTCGGGATGAGTGCGGACACGCGGCTGGAGGAGCCGGCGTTCTCGGGGTCGGCGGCTCGGCACCGGCGGGAGACCTTCGCGGGCCGCCCGACGGTGCGGGCTTGGCTGTACCGGATCGCCGCCGACGCCTGCCTCGACCTGCCGGCCCGCTGCCGCCAGGAGCCCGCGGCCGGCGGGGACGTGCCGTGGCTGCGCCGACGGTAATCCGATTGCCCCCGGCCCGGCCGCGCGGCGATCATCGGCGGGTGTCTGCAGATGTGCGGCTGGAAGAGGTGAAGTCCGGGCTTCGCCGCGCCTTCGCCTGGCGCGGGGACCGCTCGGACGAATACCGCTACGCCGACATCACCGGCTGGTGGCGCCGGCCCGAGCTGTTGGCCGGCCTCGGGCCCGCGCTGGCGGAGCTGTTCGCCGAGCGGCCGCCGACGGTCGTGCTGGGGCCGGAGTCCAGCGGCTGCCTGCTGGGGCCGCTGGTCGCGCTGCACTTCGGCGTCGGGTTCGTGGAGGTGACCAAGAACCGGGGGACGTCCGTCGACAGCGACGCCTGGCTGCGGCGCACGTCGCCGCCCGACTACCAGGACCGGCACCTGAACTTCGGCTTCCGCAGGCACCTGCTCGGCGGCGGCGACCGCGTGCTGTTCGTCGACGACTGGATCGAAACCGGGGACAGGCGCACACTGCCTGGCTGCTCACCGGCGATGCCGGGGCCACCTGGCTCGGCGCCGCGACCGTGGTGGACGCGTTGCACGGCAACCAGGTGCGGCGGCGGCTGAACGTGCGGTCGCTGCTGCACGTCCGAGAGCTCTGAACAGGGCTGCTCATGATTTCGCCGTAACATCAGGTTGCGTGATGACCGATCTCCCGCTGGACCAGGTCCGGACGTTGCTCGCCGTCGTCGACGCGGGGACTTTCGACGCGGCCGCGGCAATCCTGCACGTGACGCCGTCCGCGGTGAGCCAGCGGGTGAAGGCCCTCGAACAGCGGACCGGGAGCGTGCTGGTGACCCGCACGAAACCCGTGCGGGTGACGGAGTCCGGGCAGATCGTCGTCCGGTTCGCGCGGCGGCTCGCCGCGCTGGAGCGGGACGCGCGGGCCGAGCTGGGGATGAGCGGCGAGCCCGTGCGGGTGCCGATCGCCGTCAACGCCGACTCGCTGTCCACCTGGTTCCTGCCCGCGCTCGCCGGGATCGCCGCCGAGCCGCCGATCTGTTTCGAACTGCACCGGGAAGACCAGGAGCACACGACGACGTTGCTGCGCGAAGGCCGGGTGATGGCGGCGGTGACGTCCTCGGCCGCGCCGGTGCAGGGCTGCTCGGTGCGGCCGCTCGGTGCCCTCCGCTACCTGCCGCTCGCCCGGCCCGAGTTCGTGGCGCGGTGGTTCACGGGTGCGCTGCGCGACGACCTGGCGACCGCACCCGTGGTGCTGTTCGACGACCACGACGACCTGCAGGACGCATTCGTGCGGCTTTTGGGCGGCGCCGGGGCAAGCCCGTTGCGGCACTACGTCCCGGCTTCGGAGATGGTCGTGGCCGCGGTGGAGGCGGGGCTGGGGTGGGGCATGGTGCCGGAAGTGCAGGCGGCGCCCGGGTTGCGGGCGGGGAGGCTGGTACCGCTCGCGGTGGACCGGCCGGTGGACGTGCCGCTTTACTGGCAGCAGTGGAAACTGGACCTGCCTGCACTGTCCACAGTGGCCGATGCGGTGGCGGCTACGGCGTTGTCGGCGTTGCGCCGCGGGGGTTCTTGACGGGTCAGGCGGGCATCAGCCGTTCGGAGCCGACGTGGGCCGACGGGTCCGTCGGGTGGGCGAACGCCGGGATCGGGGGACCCCCGGGTGTGGAGACCGAGCGGCCCACGATGGTCGCGAGCTGGGCCCGCGAGCACAGCGCGAGCTTCTTGAAGATCCGCGCCAGGTAGGTCTCCACCGTCTTGTGGCTCAACCCCAATGTCCGCGCGATCTGCTGGTTCGTCCGGCCGTCGCTGACCAACCGGGAGATCTCGCGCTCGCGGCCGCTCAGCTGGGCCAGCTCCGACGGCAGGTCCGCCGTTCCGCCCTCCGGCTCCTCGCGCGGCGGGCCCGGCACGTCCGCGGGCGGGCCGTCCGGCTCCGGGTTGCGGTCGGTGTCGAGGTGGTCGAGCAGGGTGGTGAGGCTTTCGAGGACGTACCGGTGCCCGTACCGGGTGGCGATCGCGAGGGCGCGGCGGAGGTGGTGGCCGGCCTGGTCGTCTCGGGTCAGCGCGTGCTCGGCCCGGGCCAGCCAGTACAGCGGGGCGACGTCCGGGGCCAGGTCCGCGTCGGCCGCGTTGGCCATCAACGTCCTTGCCTTCAGCAGCTGGTCCTCGGCCGCCCGGCCGGTCGGGTCGGTGAGCGTCGCCATGGCCAGCAGCAACGCTCGCGGTCCCGCGTCGGCGAGGGGGTCCAGGTGGTCGGCCAGCTGGGCGAGGCCGGGGATGCCCTTCACGGACGAGAGGATCGACAGGTCGGGGACCGCCGTGGGGCGGCTGCCGACCGTGGTGGCGAGGAGCTCCGCGACCAGCCGGGCCTGCGTTCGGTGGTCGCCGGGGTCGGCGATGCGCAGCCCGATGCGGAGCAGGTCGCCCGCGGCCTCGCGGTTGCCCTCCAGGTGCAGGGCCCGCCCCGCCCACAACGCCGTCTCCGGGCAGTGGGCCACCTGGTCGAACAGGGCGCGGGCGTCGGCCGTGCAGCCGGTGACGACGAGCGCGATCGCCAGCAGCGGCACGTGGTCCGCGCACACCGGGCCGCGCGGGTCCAGCGCGCGGCGCAGCCAGGCGGCGGCGTCCGCCGGTCTCGTCCAGCGGACTTCGCGGGCGGCGTCGACCAGGATCCCGGCCGCGTCGTTCTCCTCGGCCAGCGCGCAGTGGGCCAGGTGAAACGCGATTTCCGGGGCGGGGGCCTCCCGCTCGCGCAGGGCCGCGGCCGCCCGGGCGTGCGCGCCGAGCCGCCAGGCCGCACCGGCGGCCCGGTGCGCGGTCGCGCGCAGCAGCGCGTTGCGGAACCGGAACGTGCCGGTGGCCGCGTCCACCCGCAGGATGTCCTGCGCGACGAGCTCGTCGACGGCGGCCCTGGTCGGGACTTCGCCGCCTTCCGCCACCGCCGCCAGCAGCCCGGTGTCGAACGACTCGCGCAACAGGGCCGCGGCGTGCGCGACGGTCCAGGTGAAGGGGGTCAGCGTGCGGAACTCGCGCAGCGGCGACACCGGGAGCGCGGATCCCGCGGAGGAGTCCTCCGCCGCCAAGGCGCGCAGCACGCCCGGGTTGCCGTCCGCGGCGTCGATCAGGGCCCGGCGGCGGTCGGCGGGCAGGCCCGGCGGCAGCAGCGGGCCGAGGTGGTCGTCGGGCAGCGCGGGCAGCTCGATGTGCGCGACGCCGTCGACACCCTCCTCGAGCAGCGCCAGCAGGTCGCCCGGGGTCTGGCGGGGGCGCAGCGCGGTCACCAGCAGGACCGGCGCGTCCGGCGGGCGCCGGATCAGGTGGGTGAACAGGTCGACCGACGCGGGGTCCGCCCACTGCAGGTCGTCGACCACCAGCAGCAGCGGGCCGCCCGCGCTGAGCCGTTCGAGCAGCGCGCGCACCGCGTGGAAGAGGTGCCGCAGCTCCGACGGCTCGGTCGGGACGGCCGCGTCGGGCGAGTACTGGGCCAACGCCGGGTAGATGCCGGCCAGCCAGGAGACGTGGTACTTCGGGAAGCCGTCGAGCAGCGCCGGGTGCCGGGTGGTCAGCAGGTCGTCGAGGGCGTCGGAGAAAACGCCGAAGGGCAGTGCTCCCGGCAGCGGGCCCGCCGCGCCGCAGGCGACCGCCCAGCCGCGGGCCTTCGCGTGGCCCGCCAGCGCGGCCAGCAGGCCGGACTTCCCGCTCCACGGCTCACCGCTGATCCGCACCGCGCGGACGCCGGGCTCGGCGCCGTCCACGATGCCGGTGAGCCGGGCGAGCTCCGCCTCGCGGCCCCGCGCGTCCTGCCACCACGGGGCGGCGGAACGGGGACGGGGGACTTGCGGAGCCGGCCCGGGTGAAGCCGGCTCGGGCACGTCGTTGTACCCGTGAATCGATGGCATACCTTGATCCCCCAGGATGTCGGTGTCCTCCCGATCGATGCGTCCTGATGGCCCACGACCGCCATCCACTTGTACCACAGATGTCATACGGGTGTCGTGGATCCAGCCCCCTCGTCCACTGTGGACTACCAACTTTGGTAGTGGTGTCACGACAGCGGGGCCTCGAAGCTTTCGCGCAGCGGACGCAGCTCCTCCAGCTCGGCCAGTTCGGCGATCGTCGGGCTGAGGTAGAACGTGCGCGCGGGCAGCTCCACACCGAAGTCCTGCTGCAACTGACCGAGCAGGTCGGCCGCGACCAGCGAATGCCCGCCCAGCTCGAAGAAGTCGTCGTCGACGCCGACGCTGTCCACCATGAGCACCTTCGCCCACAGGTCGCAGAGGAACCGCTCGAGCCCGTTCTCCGGCGTGCCGTTCGCTTCGGGCACGACCGGATCGCCGGCCGCGGCGGGCAGCGCGGCCCGGTCGAGCTTTCCGTTGGGGGTCAACGGAAACGCGTCGAGGGTGACGATCCGGGCGGGCACCAGGAACTCCGGGACCCGCTCGCGCAGCCAGTCGCGCAGCGCCGGCCCGGAGACGCCGTCGCCGGACGGCACGACGTAGGCGGCGAGCCGGGTGCTCCCGGCCGCCCCCGGTTCCGGCAGCGCCACGGCGGCGGTCACCGCGGGGTGCGTGCCGAGCACGGCGGCGACCTCGGCCGGTTCGACCCGGTAGCCGTTGATCTTGACCTGGTCGTCGGCCCGGCCGAGGAAGTCCAGCGAGCCGTCCGGCCGCCAGCGCGCCAGGTCCCCGGTGCGGTACTGGCGTCCCCCGCCGCCGGCCGGCGTGAACACGGCCGCGGTGGCCGCGGGACGGCCGAGGTAGCCGAGGGCGAGGCCGTCGCCGAGCGCGTGCAGCTCGCCCACCACCCCCGGCGGCACCGGTCTGCCGAGCCGGTCGAGCACCCGGACCCGGGTGCCCCGGATCGGCCTGCCGATCGGCAGCGGGCCGGCCCCCGGCGGTTCCTCGAAGGTGGCGCAGGCGGTGAAGGTGGTGTTCTCGGTGGGGCCGTAGCCGTTGGTGAACACCAGGCCCGGGTGGGCGGTCAGCAGCCGTCGCACGGCGTCGGCGGCGATGACGTCGCCGCCCGCGATCAGGTGGCGCACCCCGGCCAGCCGGTCGAGGTGGTGGTCGGCCAGCTGGTGGAAGAGCCCGGCGGTCAGCCAGAGGACGCTGACCCGCTCGGCCGCCACGACGGCGGCGAGCTCGGCCGGGTCGACCCGGCCGGGCGGCAGCAGCACGAGCCGGGCCCCGGTGGTCAGCGGCGCCCAGATCTCCAGCGTGGACGCGTCGAAGGCGACCGGGGCGGCCTGGAGGAAGACGTCGTCGGCGCGCGCGTGCAGCCAGTCCGGTTCGTGCACGAGCCGGGCCACTGCCCGGTGCGGCACGCAGACGCCCTTGGGGGCGCCGGTGGACCCGGAGGTGTAGCTGACGTAGGCGAGCGAGCCGGGGGACAGGCCGCGAGGCAGTGACGCGGAGGCGGCCGGTGCCGCGTCGAACGGGATGGCCGTGCGGCCGCCCGGCACCGGCCCGGACGGCTCCGGGGCGGTCAGCACGACCCGGACGCCGGCGTCGTCGAGCAGGCCGGCGAGCCGGGCTTCCGGCCAGTCCGGGGCCAGCGCCAGGTACGCACCGCCCGCCTTCAGCACGGCCAGCAGCGCGGCGATCAGCCCGGCCGACCGGTCGCCGAGCACGCCGACCACCTCGCCGGGCCGCACGCCCGCCTCGGCCAGCCGGCCGGCCAGCGCCTCGGCGCGCTCGGCCAGCCACCGGTAGGACAGCGTGGTGCCGCCGTCGGTCAGCGCCGGGGCGTCCGGGGTCCGCCGGGCCTGCGCGTCGACCAGGTCGTGCACGAGCCGGGCGGGGGCGGCCGGCGCCCCGCTCTCGAACGTGGCGACCAGGGCCCGGTCGGCGTCCGAGGCGAGGTCGAGCTCGGACACCCGGAGTCCCGGGGTGTGCGATGCGCAAGCGAGTGCGCGGTCGACCTGGCCGGCGACCCGCGCGAGTTCGCCGTCGCCGTGCAGGGAGACCCGGCCGTCGGCGACCGCCAGCCGGATGCCACCGACGGCGTACTGCGGGCCGGTCAGGGTGGCGACCCGGGCGGTGAGGGTGGCGAACGCCGGGTCGGCGGCCAGGTCCAGCTCGACGGGGACGTCGCCGGTCACGGCGATCGTGTCGCTGTGCGTGCGCCGGGCGGTGACCGCCACGAGTGCGGCCAGCACCTCCTGGGGCGCTGCCGTCCCCCCGACGCTGACTCCTTCGAGCATGATCGCCGATCCTCCAGACGTCGCGGGGTGGGGCCGCCCGCGACCCGAGCGTGTCGGGGCCGTCATCCGGCTGCCAGTCAGGGAACTCCCTGATGTGCCCCGCTCGGCGGCGGAGGGATCCCCGACTTTCCCGCGCCGGTGCGGGCGGGAAGCCTCGGGGCGGAGGGGCGGGTGCGCCGAAACGGACTGGGGAGACGCCGGATGACCGACGAGCAGCTGTCCGACGCCGACCGGCTGAACCGGGCGGTCAGCGAGCTGTCCGAGGAGCGCCGGGCCCTGCTGCTCAGCCGGCTCGGCGCCCGCCGGGCCGAGCGGACGAGCACGGGGGAGATCCCCCGCCGGCCACCCGGCACCGACCGGCTGCCCTGCTCGCCGGGCCAGGAACGGCTCTTCTACCTGCACCAGCTCGACCCGGGCTCGGTGACCTACCTGCTGCCGATCCGCCTGCGGCTGCGCGGCACGCCCGACCCCGCGGCCCTGCGGGTGGCGCTGGCCGGCCTGGTGGCGCGGCACGAGCCGCTGCGCACCGGGTTCGAGGTCGGCGACGACCACGTCCCCGGCCAGGTGGTGCACCCGGCCGCCGCGGTGCCGCTCACCGAGGGCGCGGGCACCGCCGCCGAGGTCGACGCCGAGGTGTTGCGGCTGACCGGCGAACCGTTCGACCTGGCCGGGCCGCCGCTGCTGCGGGCCGGGCTGTGGCGGGTCACCGACCGGCCGGAGGAGTGGGTGCTCGCGCTGTGCGTCCACCACGCCGTCATCGACGGCTGGTCGCTCGGCGTGCTGGTCGAGGAGCTGGCCGAGCTGTACGGCGCCGCCGTCGCCGTGCGGCCGCCGGACCTGTCCGAGCTGCCCGTCCAGTACGGCGACTACGCGCTCTGGCTGCGGGACTGCCCGGCCGACGCCGTCGCCCGCGACCTGGACTTCTGGCGGCAGGCGCTCGACGGCGCGCCGCCGCTGGACCTGGCAGGCGACCGGCCCCGCCCGGTCCGGCCGACCTTCGGGGGCGCCTCGGTCCCGGTCCGGATCGAGCCCGCGGTGGCCGCGGCACTGGGCGCGCACGCCCGCGCGGCGGAAGCGACCCCGTTCATGGTGCTGCTGGCCGCGTTCAGCGTCGTGCTGCAGCGCTGGTCCGGGCAACCGGACCTGGTGGTGGGCACCCCGGTGGCCGGGCGGTCGCGCCCGGAGCTGGAACGGCTCGTCGGGTTCTTCGTCAACACGCTGGCGCTGCGGGTCGACCTGACCGGCGCCGGGTCGTTCCGCGAGCTGGTGGCCCGGGTCCGCACGGTCTGCCTGGCCGCCTTCCGGCACCAGGACGTGCCGTTCGAGCAGGTCGTGCGCGAGGCCGGGGTGACCCGCCACGGCGGACGGCCCGACCTGCCGCGGGTGCTGTTCGCGCTGCGCAACGTCCCGCTGGCCGCGCCCCGGCTGAGCGGCCTGGACGTGGTCAACGAGGAACTGCCCCGCGTGGGGTCCGACCTCGACCTCAGCCTCGAACTCGCCCCGGACGACGACGGCGGCTGCTCGGGCTGGCTGGTCTACGCGACCGACCTGTTCGACGCCGGCACCGCCACCCGGATCGCCGTCGCGCTGCGGACGGTGCTCGCCGCGGTCGCCGAAGACCCCGGGCTCGCCCTCACCGCCATCCCGGTCCTCACCCCGCAGGAACGGGACCGGGTGCTGACCGGGGCGAGCGGCGCGGCCGTGCCCGCGGTGGCGCCCACGTCGATGCACGCGCTGGTGGAGGCGCAGGCCGACCGGACGCCGGACGCCGTCGCGGTGCTCGGTGGCGAGCCCCTGACCTACCGCGAGCTGGACGAGCGGGCGAACGGGCTCGCGGCCGCCCTCGTCGCGCGCGGGGTGCGCCAGGAGGACCGGGTCGGCGTCGCCCTGCACCGGGGCCCCGGTCTGCTCGTGGCCCTGCTCGGCGTGCTCAAGGCGGGCGCGGTCCACCTGCCCCTCGACCCCGACCAGCCGGCCGAGCGGCTCGACCTGATCCTGCGCGACGCCGAGCCGTCCGTCGTGGTGACTTCGCCCGAGCTCGCCGGGGGGCCCGCCGCGGCGGGCCGCACCACCGTGCTCGTCACCGAGACCGCCGGCCGGGCCGCGCGGCCCGGCGTGCCCGTCGACCCGGCGAACGCCGCCTGCCTGCTCTACACGTCCGGCTCCACCGGCACGCCGAAGGGTGCGCTGCTGACCCACCACGGCGTGGCCAACCGGATGGGGCAGATGGTCACCGGCCACCGGTTCGGGCCCGGCGACGTCGTCCTGCAGAAGACGCCGATCGGCTCCGACCCGTCGCTGTGGGAGATGCTCGTGCCGCTGTGCGCGGGCGGCCGGGTCGTCTTCGCCGAACCCGGGCGGCACACCGACGCCGGCCACCTGCTCGAGCTCATCCGCGAACACCGGGTCACCGCGTGCGACTTCGTGCCGTCGATGCTGGTGACGGCGCTGGCCGAACCCCGCTTCGCCGAGTCCGCGGCGACGCTGCGGCTCGTCGTCTGCGGCGGCGAGGAACTGCCCGCGCCGGCCGCGGAGCGGTTCCTGGAGCTGGTTCCCGGCGCCGTGCTGACGAACTACTACGGCCCCACCGAGGTCTGCTTCGACGCCACCGCGGCCGAGGTGACCCGCCCGGTGCCGACGCCGGTGCCGATCGGCCGCCCGCTCGCGGGCGTCGAGGCGTACGTGCTCGACGCGGACTTCGCGGTGACACCGGACGGGGTGCCCGGGGAGCTGTTCCTCGGCGGCGTGCAGCTCACGCGCGGCTACCTCGACCGGCCGGGCCACACCGCGGAAACCCTGGTGCCGCACCCCTTCCGCGCCGGCGACCGGCTGTACCGCACCGGCGACCGGGTCCGCCGCCGCGCCGACGGCGAGCTGGACTTCCTCGGCCGGCTCGACAGCCAGGTCAAGATCCGCGGCTACCGGGTCGAGCCGGGCGAGGTCGAGAGCGCGCTGCGCACGCACGCGGCTGTCGAGCACGTCGCGGTGCGGGTCTTCACGGGCGAGGCCGGCCCCCGGCTGGCGGGCTTCTTCACCGTGCCCGAGGGGGCGACGCCGCCGGACACCGCCGAGCTGCGCCGCCACCTGGCCGGCCGGCTGCCGGCACCGATGATCCCGGCCGCGTTCGCCGTCCTCGACGAGCTCCCGCTGCTGCCCAACGGCAAGGTCGACCGGAACGCGCTGCCCGAGCCGGGGCAGCCCGCCGAGGCGTCCGTGCCGCCGGAGACGGCCCTGCAGAAGGTGCTCTGCCGCATCTGGGAGCAGGTGCTCGACGCGAAGGACATCGGCGTGCACGACGACTTCTTCGTGCTGGGCGGGCATTCCCTGCTGGCCACCCAGGTCGTCTCGCAGGTGCGCGAGGTGTTCCGGACCGACTTCCCGCTGCACTTCTTCGTCGAGACGCCGACGGTGGCGGCGTTCGCCGCGCTGCTGCGCGAGCGCGGGGTGGCCGCGGGGGTCGACGTCGACAAGGTGGCGGGCATCGTGCTGCGGATCCAGGCGATGTCGGCCGCCGAAGTCGGCGACCACCTCGGAGCGGAAGCGAGGCCGTGATGACTGCGGTGTCCGAGCAGGCGATCGAGGGCGCGCCGGCCATTCCCCGCTGGGCGACCGGGCTGACCGGGATCGCCGAGCACCGGTTCCCGCTGCCGGAGGGCGCCGGGGACAGCGTGTTGTTCGCCGCGCACGCGGTGGTACTGGGCGCGCTGACCGGCGAGCCGGTGGTGACGGCCGTCCACAACGGCCGCGCGCGGGCGGTCGATCTCGGGCACCGCACCTGGCGTGAGCTGATCGCCCACGTGGAAGACGCGCCGGCGGTTCCGGCCCGCTGCGACACCGTGGTCGGGGACGGCGAGCTGGGCGCGGACGCGATCGTCCACATCGGACTCGACCGGGACGTGCTCGTCGTGCGGTGCCGCCGGGAGTGGGTCGACGACGCCTACGCCGCCCGGATCGCCGACTACCACCGCACCGCCCTGCGCCTGGCCGCGGCCGACCCGGACGCCGCGCACGGGGGCCGGTGCCTGCTCGGCGAAGCCGAACTGCGGCACCAGCTCACCGCCTTCAGCGGGGCGCCTCGCGACCTGCCCGACCGCCGGGTGCACCAGCTCGTCGCGGACACCGCGGCCGCCCGGCCGGACGACATCGCCGTCGTCGCCGGGCTCGACCGGCTCACCTACCGGGAGCTCGACGAGCGCGCCAACCAGGTCGCGCACGCCCTGCTGGCCGACGGGCTGGCCGCGGAGGACGTCGTCGCCGTCGTCGGCGAACGCGCCATCCCGTGGCTGGTCGCGGTGCTGGGCGTGCTCAAGGCAGGCGGCTGCTACCTCCCGGTGGAACCGCACTTCCCCCTCGAGCGGATCGCCGCCATGGTCACCCGGTCGGGGTGCCGGCGCGCGCTCACCGACGACGTCGGCGCCGCCGTGGTCGACCGGCTCACCCCGGGCATCGAGACGCGCGGGATCGACGAGGTCCTGCGGGCCGGCCACCCGGCCACCGACCCGGGGACGCCGGTGATCGCCGGGCAGCTCGCCTACATCTACTTCACCTCCGGCTCCACCGGCGAACCCAAGGGCGTCATGTGCGAGCACGAGGGGATGCTCAACCACGTGCTGGCCAAGATCGACGACATGGGCGTGCGGGGCGGCACGGTGGTGGCGCAGACCGCGCCGCAGTGCTTCGACATCTCCCTGTGGCAGCTGCTCGCCCCGCTGCTGGCCGGCGGCACCGTGGTCATCGTGTCGCAGCAGGCGCTGCTCGACGTCGAGCAGTTCGTGGCCGAGCTGGACCGCAGCCGGGTCGAGGTCGCCCAGCTCGTCCCGTCGTACCTGGAGGTGCTGCTGGGCCACCTCGAGCGCCGTCCGCGGGCGCTGCCCGCCCTGCGGTGCGTGTCCGCGACCGGCGAGGCGCTCAAGGCCGCGCTCGTCCGCCGCTGGTTCACCGTGCTCCCGGACGTGCTGCTGGTCAACGCCTACGGGCTCACCGAGACCTGCGACGACACCAACCACGAGGTGATGGACCGGGCGCCGGAGGGCTCGCGGGTGTCGCTGGGCCGGGCGATCCCGGGTGTGGGCGTGCACGTCGTCGACGGCAACCTGATGCCCGTCCCGCTCGGCGCGACCGGCGAGATCGTGTTCTCCGGCCGGTGCCTGGCGCGCGGTTACGTCAACGACCCGATCCGCACCGCGCCTGCCTTCACCGCGAGTCCCTTCCAAGCGGGGCAACGGCTTTACCGCTCGGGGGACTTCGGCCGGTGGACGCCCGACGGGCGGCTGGAGTTCTCCGGACGGCGGGACACCCAGGTCAAGATCCGCGGGTTCCGCGTCGAGATCGCCGAGATCGAAGACCGGCTGCTGCGCCTGCCCGGCGTGCGGGAGGCGACGGTGATCGTGGCCGGCGCCGCCGAGACGGCCCGGCTGGTGGCCTGCTACTCCGCGCCGCCGTCGCTGGCGCCGGGTCCGCTGGTGGAGGCGCTCGCGCGGGTGCTGCCCGACTACATGGTGCCGCGCGACTGGTACTGGCTCGACGTGCTTCCGCTGACCGGCAACGGAAAGGTGGACCGCAAGGAGCTGGCCCGGATCACCGGCGGCCTGCACCGGGCGATGGCCGAGGACGAGCGGCCCCGCGACGGTGCCGAGCGCCGGCTCGCCGCCGCGTGGGCCACCGTGCTGGGCGTCGCGCCCGACCGCGTCGGCCGGACCGACGACTTCTTCGCCTCCGGCGGTTCGTCGCTTTCGGCGCTGCAGCTGGTGATCGAGCTGGACCGGGCGATCTCGCTCGGCGACGTCACCGCGCACCCGGTGCTCGCCGACCTGGCCGCGGTCCTCGACACCGGCGTGCCCGAGGCCCGGCCGGTGTTGCACCGGCTGACCCCGCCGGCGGGCCGGACCCTGGTGTGCTTCCCGTACGCGGGCGGCAATGCGGTGACGTACGTGCCGCTGGCCGGCGAGCTCGCCGCGGCGGGCTGGGCCGTGTACGGCGTGGAACCGCCGAGCCGGGACGGCGGCTCGGCCCCCGTGCCGGTGGCGGAGCTGGCCGAGCTGGTCGCCGGCGAATTGCCTCCAGGGCCGGTGACGGTGTGGGGGCACTCGATGGGCGTGGCCGCGGCACTGGCCACCGCGCGGCTGCTGCGCTCCCGCGGTCACGATGTCCGGCGGGTCTACCTCGGCGCCCAGGTGCCTGGGGACAGCGGTGCCCGGCGGGCGCAGGCCGCGGCCGTGGCGGCGCTGCCGGACGAGGAGGTCGTCACGGCGCTCGTCGGAAGCGGACGCCGGGAGCTGGCCGAGGTCGCCGGGGAGCACCGGAGGCAGCTGGCGGCGGCGTACCGGCACGACGTGGCGGCGGCGTGCGGGTACCTCGCGGAGGCGCTCGACGCGGGCGAGCGGCTCGACGTGCCGGTGACGGTGGTGCTCGCGGCGGACGACGACCCGGACGAGGTGCCCGGCGATCCGGGGACTGGAGCCGGCTGGCCCGGGACGTGCGGGTGGTGGAGCTGCCCGACGGCGGCCACTACTTCGCCGCTTCGCGGCCGGCGAGCGTGGCCAGGCTGATCGCCGAGCAGGATTGAGGCCGGGGAGCGGACTTCCGGAAGCCGGAAGCCCACCCGGTCTCACACGTTCTGGTTGGGGAAGTAGTCCTCGCACCCGCCGTCGCGGCGGACGTCCCAGGTCGCGCAGTGCAGCGAACCGCCGTACTCGTACACGTGCCGGAACGGGATCGGCAGCACCTCGAAACCCAGGCTCGACAACAGGTCCTGCAGCGGCTTCTCCTGCTCCTCCACGATGATCTTCGACGGCGAGATGCTCAGCACGTTGATCGAGACCCACTTGGACGACTGGCAGTACCGGGGCATTTCGTCGTTGCTCGTGAGCGGCTGGGGCGCGGTCACGAACTCCCAGTCGTTGGCCAGGAACAGCTTCTCCTCGCCGCTGCTGATCGGGCGCTCGGGGTTGGTGAGCACCAGGCCCGCGCGCAGCGGGATGAACGTCGCGTCGATGTGGGACGGGAAGTAGTCCAGCGGGAAGTGCACCGGGTGCACGCGGAAGCCCCGCGGCTCCAGGTGCCGGGTCAGCCACCGGATGCCGGCGCGGTTGGTGGTCATCGACTCCTGGACGAAGATGTCCTTGCCCATCCGCGCCATGTCCGCGGCGTCGAAGACGACCTCGTCCTGCGTCACGCAGAACTCGAAGTTGTGCATCTCCTCGTGCCGCTTCGACAGTGGCCACGTCCAGAAGTCCTGGCGGTACATCTCGTCGGCCATGGACGGCTTCGGCGCCACCGACCAGGTCATCTGCGGGTCCTCGTCCCAGTACTCGTAGACGAGGCTCCGGTAGGCCTCGTACTCGAAGTACCGCGACCGCCGCGACATCGTCGCTTCGAGGACCTCGTTGCCCAGGGTGATCATCACGTCCCGCGGGCAGACCGCGCAGTACTGGTTCTCCACCTCGAACGTGGGCGTCTTGAGCGGGATCGAGTAGTCCCGCGGCGACGGGCGGCGCACCTTGACGCCCTGGGATTCGAGCAGTGAGACGAGCCCGGCGAGCTCCTCTTCGGCCTTTTCGTTCAGCTCACGGGGTTTGGGGCCGGTGGGGAACGGGCGTGGCTCGGACAGCCCGCGCTCCTGGGGCCGGTGCCCCGGCTCGGTCGGCTCGAAGCAGGCGTTCTCCGCGGTGCCCACGACGACCTCCTGGAGAGTGTCCCACTCGTTCCAGGAGTTGACGATTCTGGTGTCAGTCCGCATCGGCTCGTCACATCTCTCTGTAGGACGGTTGCTCGTCCCCATTCCACCGCCTCCGCCGGTGGCGGCCACAGTCCGGAGAACCCCGCACCGGGCGGGGTGTGCGGGGAATGTCGGACTTCGCGGGACCCGCTCCGCCGGGCACAGTGGACGGCGTGCCGCTCACCATCGACGCCCGCTTCAACGGTCCGGACGACAGCGCCAACGGCGGCTACGCGTGCGGGCTGTTCGCCAGTGCGTGCGCGGAACCGGTGGCGGTGACCCTGCACGCCCCGCCGCGGCTCGGCGTGCCGTTGCGGACCGAGCCCGGCGGCCGCCGGACCCACCTGTGGGACGGCGACGCGCTCGTCGCCACGGCCGCGCCGACCCGCCACCGGGTCGTGCCGCCCGCGCCGGTGCCGGTTTCCGTGGCCCGCGCGGCGGTCCCGGGCTACCGCGGCCGCCGCGGACACCCGTACCCGCACTGCTTCGCCTGCGGACCCGACCGCGAATCCGGGGACGGCCTGCGGCTCTCGCCCGGGCCGGTGCCGGACCGGGTCGACACGGTCGCCTGCCCGTGGGTGCCGGACGCGGGACTGTCGGCCGCGGACGGCCGGGTGCGCGCGGAGTTCGTCTGGGCCGCGCTGGACTGCCCGTCCGGCTGGACGGCGGACCTCGTCGCCGCGCCGAAGGTGCTCGGCTGGATGCGGGCGGAGGTGCTCCGGCGACCGGTCGCCGGGGAGGTGTGCGTGGTGGTGGCTGCCCTGGACAGCTTCGGTGGCGGGGGGCTCGCGGCCGGCTCGGCGCTGTACGACGAGTCGGGGGTGTTGCTCGCGCAGGCCACGACCCGGTGGTACGCCCCGGCGGGGTGACGCCTGCGCCCCCGAGCAGGCCGCGGGGCACGCCCGGCGGCCAGGTGGATGGGTGCGGTGGCTGGGGGACGGTCGTGGGTGTGAGGGGCGGCTTCGACGGGCCTGCCGAGCTCGGTGGCTGCGGCACGAAGGGCGGCTGCGGGTGGTTGCGGTGTGAGGGCGGCTTCGGCGGGTCTGCCGGGCTCGGTGGCTGCGGCTGGTCGCGGCACGAAGGGCGGCTGCGGTGTGCGGGGTGGCTTCGGGCTCGCGGCCGGAAACCCGGCCGGTGTACTCGGCCTTCCCGGCTCCTCGGCGGCCTTCCCCTACACCGGCGCCGGGAGCGTCCGGGGTTTTCCGGACTCATCCCGGCCCCCGGGAGCGCGGTTCGATGGTCCGGGCGGCCCGCGACTGCGTGCTGTCGACGAACGGGGAGAGCGCGCCATGCGAATTCCGACTTCGGTCGACGCGATCGGGGACAACACCATCGACCTCGACGCCGTCGACCTCGTGGACCCTCGGACGTACTCCGAGGGCGACCCGCACCCGATCTGGGCCGAGATGCGCCGGCGGGAGCCGGTGCGGTGGCACCCCGTCGGCAGCGATCTCGGGTTCTGGTCGGTGACCACCTACGAGCACGGCTCCTGGGTGCTGCGGGACCACGAGACCTTCACCTCGCAGCGCGGCACCCTGCTCAACCTGCTGGGCAAGGACGACCCCGCGGGCGGGCAGCAGATGGCCGCCACCGATCCGCCGAAGCACACCCGGATGCGGGAGCCGCTGCAGCGGGCGCTGACCATCAAGTCGGTGGAACGCTCCGGTGACCAGATCCGGGCCCAGGTGCGCCGGCTGCTCGACCCGGCCAAGTCGGGGGAGCCGTTCGACCTCGCGCAGGCCGTCACCCGGCTGCCGATGGCGGTCACCGGGATGCTGATGGGCCTGCCGGAGCAGGACTGGCCGCGGCTGACGCAGCTGACCCTGATGTCGATCGCGCCGGACGACCCCGAGTTCAACGAAGGCGCCGACACCCAGGCCACGCTGCAGCGCGCGCACCGGGAACTGTTCGCCTACTTCGCCGAAATCGTGCGGGCGCGGCAGAAGAACCCGGGCGGCGACGACCTGATCAGCCTGCTGCTGACCATCGACGTCGACGGCCGCACGATGGGCCTCGGCGAGGTACTGGCCAACTGCTACAGCCTGCTGCTCGGCGCGAACGTCACCACCCCGTACGTGCCGACGGCCGCGCTCGACGCCGTCATCGGCACCCCCCTGCTCCACGAGGTCCTGGAAAGCGCGAACACCAACACGATCCTGACCACCGTGGAGGAATCGCTGCGCTGGGCTTCGCCGGCCAACCACTTCATGCGGCACGCCGTGCGCGACGTCGACCTCGGTGACCGCAAGGTGCGCTCCGGTGACGCCGTCGTCGTCTGGCTCGGCTCGGCCAACCGGGACGAGACCGCGTTCGAGGACCCGTTCACCTTCAACCCGCGGCGCAAGCCCAACCGCCACATCGCCTTCGGCGTCGGCGGGCACTACTGCGTCGGGCACACCGTCGCCCGGGTGACGCTGCGCGCGCTGTTCGACGAGATCGTCAGCACCTTCGCCGACCTCGACCGCGCGGGGGAGGTCGAGCACCTGTCGTCGAACTTCGTCGCGGGCATCAAGCACATGCCGGTGGTCGCGAAGGTGCGCGGATGAACCGAGGGACCCTGGCCGGTCTCCTGCGCGGCCGGGCCGAGGACACCCCGTCCCGCACGGCGTTCGAGTTCCCCGGCGAGCGGCTGGTGGTCGATTACCGCGACCTGGACCGGCGTGCGCGGTTCGTGGCCGCCGCGCTGCGCGAGCGCGGCCTGGCCGGTGAGCGCGTGGTGCTGCTCTTCCCGCCCGGGATCGACTACGTGGCCGGGTTCTTCGGCTGCCTGTACGCCGGGGTCGTCGCGGTTCCGGTGTACCTGCCGACCGGCGTGCGCGGGACGGCGCGGATGCTCGACGTCGCCGCGGACGCCGGCGCCCGTGCCCTGCTGTCGACGACGGCCACGCGCGATGCGCTGGCCCCTTCGATGTCCACGATGGAGGGACCGGAGTGGCTGCCGGTCGACGACACCGGCGAGGACACGGCGTTCGACGGACCCGGTCCCGGCCAGGACGACCTGGCCTTCCTGCAGTACACGTCCGGCTCCACCGGCACGCCGAAGGGCGTGCGCGTGCGGCACGCGAACCTGATGGCGAACCTGGCCGAGATCGGCCGGCTGCTCGGCGCCGGTGCCGACGGCCGCGCGGTCAGCTGGCTGCCGCCGTACCACGACATGGGGCTGATCGGCGGCATCCTGCAGCCGGTGCACGGCGGCTTCCCGTGCAGCCTGCTCTCGCCGGCGGCGTTCCTGCGCGCGCCGGTGCGCTGGCTGGCCGAGATCAGCCGCAGCCGCGCGACGTTCACCGCCGCGCCCGACTTCGGCTACCGGGAGTGCGTCCGGCGCATCCCCGAGGCCGAGCGCGCGGACCTGGACCTGTCGTCGCTGCGGCACGCGCTGGTGGGCGCCGAGCCGGTCCGCCGCGCGACGCTCGACGAGTTCACCCGCGCCTTCGCCGGGGCCGGCTTCCGGCGGACGGCCTTCCACCCGTGCTACGGCCTCGCCGAGGCGACGCTGCTGGTGACCGGCGGGCTGCGGCCGGCCGGGCCGGCGGTGGCCGAGGTGGGCCGCGCGGAGCTGGCCGAGGGCCGGGTGCGGCTCGACCCGCCGGCCGGGCACCCGTCGGTGGCCCTGACCGGCTGCGGTGCCGCGACGGGCGACGACGTGGTCGTCGTCGACGCGGAAGCCGGGGCGGTCGGGGAAATCTGCGTCAGCGGGCCGAGCGTCACGGACGGCTACCACGGGCGGCCGGCGCCCCGGTTCGGAGCCGAGCTGCCGGGCCACCCGGGGCGGCGGTTCCTGCGCACCGGCGACCTCGGGTTCACGCTGGACGGGCAGCTCTACGTGACCGGCCGCCTGACGGACCTGATGGTGCTGCGCGGCCGCAACCACCACCCGGAAGACGTCGAGCAGACGGCGGAGGCGGCCCACCCGGCGCTGCGGCCGGGCCGGTCGGCGGCGTTCTCGGTGGACGACGGCGACGACGAGTACCTGGTCCTGGTGCACGAGGTGCCGGCCGGGACGAGCGCGGAGACGGCGGAGGCGGTGCGCTCGGCGGTCCGGGCGGCGATCGCGACCGAGCACGGGGTGACACCGCGGGAAGTCGTGCTGGTGCGCCAGGGCGCGATCGCCCGGACGACCAGCGGCAAGGTCCGGCGGGCCGAGACCAGGGGGAAGTGGCTCGAGGGCGCGCTGACGCCGGTGGCCGGAGCTTCCGCCGTCCCGGCCGCCGAACCGGACGACCGGCTGGCCGCGGTCGTGGGCACGGTGCTCGGCCTGGACCGGGTCCCCGCCGGCGAGCCGCTCGTCGGCCTCGGCCTGGACTCCCTGCGGGCGGTCCGGCTCGCCGAAGGGGTCGCCGACGCCTTCGGGGCCGAACTCCCCGTGCCGCGCCTGCTCGACGGGCTCACCCTGACCGGGCTGCGCGACCTCCTCGCGGAAGCCCCCGGACCGCAACCGGCCACAGTGGACACCACCGCGCCGACGCGGGCGCAGGAAGCCCTCTGGCTGCTGGACTCCCTGGGCGCCGGCCCGGCGTACCACGTGCACGGTGGCGTGCGGCTGACCGGGCCCGTCGACCCCGGACGGCTGGCCCGGTGCCTGGACGACCTCCTCGCCCGCCACCCCGGCCTGCGCACCACCTTCGCGCCCGACGCCGACGGCACCCTCACCGCGACCGTGCGCCCGCCCGGCCGGTTTCCCCTGCGGCACGGGGAAACCGGCGACTTCGCCACCGCCCCGTTCGACCTCGCCGAAGGGCCGCTGGTGCGGGCCGTGCTGGTCCGGCGCCCCGGCGACTGGTACCTCGGCATCGCCGCGCACCACATCGCCGTCGACGGGTGGTCGCTCGGCGTCCTCCTCCGTGAGCTCGGCGACGCCTACCGCGGCACCCCGCTGCCGGCGGCGAAGCCGGTTCCGCCGCCGCACCGGGACGACGACGGCTTCTGGCGCACGGCCCTCGACGGCGCCCGCCCGCTGGACCTCCCGCTCGACGCCCCGGCCCGGCCCACCTGGCGTGGCCGCTCCTTCGGCTTCGGCCTGGACGCGGCATCCACCAAGCGCCTGGTCGAGTACGGCGCCGCGCGGCGGGCGACGCCGTTCATGGTGCTGCTGGCCGCGCTCGGTGTCGTCGCGGCCCGCTGGTCGGGCCAGGACGACTTCGTGCTCGGCGCCCCGGCCGCCAACCGGGACCACCGCAACGCCGACGCGGTCGGGCTGTTCGTCACCGTCGTCCCGCTGCGCCTGGACACCTCCGGCGCGCCCGCGTTCGGCGAGCTGCTGGACCGGGTGCGGGCCCGCTGCCTCGCCGCCCAGCGGCACCAGGCGGTGCCGCTCGACGAGATCGTCCGGCTGCTCGACCCCGACCGGTCCGACGGGCGCGCCCCGCTCGTGCGGGCCGTCCTGGCGCTGCAGAACGTGCCGCTGCGGCCGTGGCAGGCCGGGGACGTGCGGGCCGAGGCGGTCGAACTGCCCGCCCCCGGCGCGCAGTTCGAGCTGTCGGTCCACCTCACCCAGCAGGCCGACGGCAGCCTGGCCGGGCACTTCACCTACGCCGCCGACCTGCTGTCCGGCGACACCGCCCGCCGGTTCGCCGACGCGTTCCGCCACGTCCTGCGCAGCGTCGCCGACCTCGACGACGTCCCCGTCGCCGACGTCCCGCTGTTCGACGCGGCCGAGCGCGCCCGGATCACCGGCCACCTCAGCGGCGCCGGCACCGACCCCGCACCGCCGGGACTGCTGCACGAGCTGTTCGAACGGCAGGCCGACCGCGATCCCCGCGCGACGGCGGTGCTCGGCGACCGGACGCTCGGCTACGGCGAACTGGACGCCGAAGCCAACCGCCTCGCCCGGCTGCTGCGCGAGCGCGGTGCCGGCCCGGAGCGGGTGGTCGCCGTGTGCCTGCCCCGCTCGGCCGACCTGGTCGTGGCGCTGCTCGCGGTGCTCAAGGCGGGGAGCTGCTACGTCCCGCTCGACCCGGCCAACCCCACCGCCCGGCTGACCGCGCAGCTGCGGGACGTCCGGCCGGTCGTGGTGGTGACCGACGACGACCTCGCCCCGCGGTTCCCGGGGCACGCCACGGTCCGCGTCGCCGACGCGGCCGGGTTCCCGGCGCACCGGCCGGAAGCGACGGCGACGCCCGGCAACCTCGTCTACGCCATCCACACCTCCGGCACCACCGGCACACCCAAGGCCGTGGCGAACGAGCACGCCGGGCTGGTCAACCGGATCCGCTGGATGCAGGCCGAGTACCGGCTCACCGCCGGGGAACGGGTGCTGCACAAGACACCCATCGGCTTCGACGTGGCGGGCTGGGAGCTGTTCTGGCCGCTGTCGGCGGGCGCGACCGTGGTGCTGGCCCGCCCGGACGGCCACCGCGACGCCGCCTACCTCGCCGGGCTGATCCGCGAGACCGGCGTGAGCACCTGCCACTTCGTGCCCTCGATGCTGCGGGCGTTCGTCGAGGAGTCCTCGGTCGCCGGCTGCGCGGGCGTGCTGCGCCGGGTCGTGTGCAGCGGGAAGAGCTGGCGCCGTCGACGGTCACCCGCCTCCGGGCGCTGGTGCCGGACGTGGCCGTGCACAACCTGTACGGGCCGACGGAAGCGGCCATCGACGTCACCGCGGTCGAAATCACCCCGGACCACGAGACGCGGCCGCGGCTGCCGATCGGCCGCCCGATCACCGGGGCCCGCCTGTACGTGCTCGACCCGCGGGGCGCCCCGGCACCGGTCGGGGTGCCCGGCGAGCTGGTCATCGGCGGGGTGCAGGTGGCCCGCGGCTACCTCGGCCGCGCCGCGCTCACCGCCGAGCGGTTCACGCCCGACCCGTTCGCACCCGGCCGGCGGCTCTACCGCACCGGGGACCGGGCCCGCTGGACCCCGGACGGGCTGCTGGAGTTCCTCGGGCGGCTCGACCAGCAGGTCAAGATCCGCGGCGTCCGGATCGAACCGGCCGAGGTGGAGGCCGCGCTCGCCGGCCACCCCGGGGTCACCGCCGTCGCGGTCGACGCCCGGCCGGGCCCGGACGGGGAACCGCGGCTGGCCGGCTACCTCGTCGGCGTCGACGACGTGCCCGACAGCGCCCTGCGGTCGTTCCTCGTCGAGCTGCTGCCGCCGGCGGCGGTGCCTTCGGCGTTCGTCCGGCTGCCCGCGCTGCCGACCGGGCGCACCGGCAAGCTCGACCGCGCCGCGCTGCCCGAGCCCACGGTCGTCCAGCCGGGTGGCACCGCCCCGCGTGACCCGGTGGAGCAGGTGCTCGCGGACATCTGGGCCGAGGTGCTCGGCCTGCCGGAGGTGTCGGTGACGAGCGGGTTCTTCGAGCTGGGCGGGCACTCGCTGCTGGCCACCCGGATCGTGGCCCGCATCCGCCGCGAGTTCGGCGTCGAGCTGTCCGCCGCCGACCTGCTCGGCGGCGGCACCACCGTCGCCGGCCTGGCCGCGGCCGTGCGGGCCGCCCGGCTGGAGCAGGCCGACCCGGACGAGCTGCGGCGGGCACTGGACGAGCTGGCCGACCTGACCGACGACGAGGTCGCCGCGCTGCTCGCGGACGACCCGACGACACCGAGGAGGACCGATGACAGCCGCGGAAACCGATGAGCAGACCTACCTGGTCGTGCTCAACGACGAGCTGCAGTACTCGATCTGGCGGGCGGACGCCGACGTGCCCGCCGGGTGGCGGGCGGAGGGCACCTCGGGCACGAAGGAAGCCTGCCTCGCCCACATCGACCGGGTGTGGACCGACATGCGGCCGCTGAGCCTGCGGCAGCGGATGGACGCCTCCTCGTGACCGGCACGCCGAAGGAGCGCCTCGGCGGCGTCATCGACGCCATGCGGGCCCGCTGGACCGGCCGTGACGTCGTCATGGCCGTCAACCACTTCAACGGCGGCATGAAGGCGCTCGCCGAAGAGCTGCGCCTGTCCGGCGCCCGGCTGCGGGCCGTGGTGATCAACACCGTGCCGCGGCCGGACGACCCGCCGGCCGAGCACGTGTTCAGCTGCGCCGAGCACGGCCTGGAGATGTCGCACCGGCAGTACGAGGCGTGGCTGGCGACCAAGCCGCCGGAGATCGTCGACTGGCTCGACGGCCTCGACCCCGGCCGCGAGTGGGAGGTGCTCGGCACCACCTACGGCGAGTTCGCCGAGCTGGGCGGCCGTCCGGCCTACGGGCACTGGCGGCCGCAGTGGGCCGGCTGGGAGGACAAGACCCGCATCGACCGGCTGTGGCAACGGGTCGGCATCCCGGCCCCGCCGCACGCGATCGTCGACGTCGACGACCCCGGCCTGGCCGCCACCGCCGTGTCACTGGACCGCGGCCACGGCGTGATGATCGCCATCGACACCACCCTGGACGTGCTGGGCAGCTCCCAGGGCCTGCGCTGGGTGCGGTCCCGCGCCGAGCTGGACCGGGCGGTCGAAGCCCTGCGGGTGCGCACCGAACGGGTTCGGCTCGCGACCTTCGTGCCCGGCGTCCCGTGCAGCCTGATGGGCATGGTCTTCGACGACGGCGTGGCCGTCTTCGACCCGATCGAGGTGATCACCCTGCACCGGCCGAGCACCGGGCAGCTGGTGTACGGCGGCTGCTCGACGGCCTGGCGCCCGGCGGCCGCCCGCACGGAGACGTTGCGCGGCTACGCCCGCCGCGTCGGGGAGGAGCTGTCGGCGTCGCTGGGCTACACCGGGGTGTTCAGTGTGGACGGTCTGTCCGGCGAGGACGGCTTCGTGGCCACCGAGCTGAACCCGCGGCACGTGTCGGGTATCGGCGTCCGGCCGGGCTGGCCGGAGTTCCCGACCCGGCTGCTCAACCGCGCCGTCCAGGACCACCGCCCCGAGGCGGCCGGGGTCCGGTGGCAGGACGTCGAGCAGGTGTACCGGGAGGTCGTCCGCGAGACACCGTCGGCGTCGCTGTGGATCGAAGTGCCGGGGACGGACCTCGGGCCGGGGGAGCGGACCACGACGGTGCCGGTCGACGGCTCGCCGGTGGAGTGCACCTACCGCCCGCAGTGCGGCGGGGTGTGGATCCTCGGCGCGTCGGGTTCGCCGGTCCCGCACGACGGCGCGCTGGGGCCGGTGACGGCGGCGCTGGCGGAGCAGCTCGGGGTGCCGGATCTGCGGTCCTTCGGGGAGATCACGGCTCGTTCGACGTTGGCCGGCTGAGGTTTCCTGCCTGTCGTGGGTGGGGGAGTCCCCCGCTCACGACAGGCAGGTGACTGCCGTCAGGCGCGTGAGCAGCTCGTCGGCCAGGCGGTGGACCCGGGCCGCCGGGAGCAGGTGCGGCCGGTGGGTGAACGCGATCCGGAGCGTCTCGCCCGGGGTGACCAGCAGGCTCAGCGCGTAGTGCGTGTCGTCGCTGTGGCGCACGTCGAGGATCCGCGGGTCGTCCAGCAGCAGGTCCGGGTTCTCGAACACCAGCAGCGTGTCGAACTCCGACTCCCACGACGCCAGGCGCCGGATCGCGCCGAGGCCGAGGTGCTGGTGCGGGGCCAGGGCGAGCTGCTCGGCCCGCACCCGCCGCAGCAACGCCCGCACCGGCTCGCGGGGGTCCACGGTCACCACCACCGGCACCGTGTTGACCAGCATCGCCACCAGGCTCTCCACCTCGGGCACCTCGGCCGTCCGCCCGGACACCGTCGTCCCGAACACCGCCGGCCCGCCGCCCGTCTCGGCGGCCAGGACGGCGCCCCACAGCGCCACCACGACCGTGTTCAGCGTCAGCCGGTCCGCCCGCGCCAGCGCCACCAGCCGGGCCGTCTCCGCGGCCGGCAGCTCGACGACGTGGTGGGCCGAAGCCGACGTGCCGTCCACCGGCGGGGCGAGCACCGTGGGGGCCACGCCGTCCACTGTGGACTTCCAGGCCGCGGCCGCCGCGTCCCGGTCCTTGGCGCGCAGGACGCGGAACCAGTCGCGCAGCGGCGGCACCGGGGTCTCCGCCGGGGTCAGCAGCTCGCGCACCAGCAACGTCACCGACCAGCCGTCGAGCAGCAGGTGGTGGTAGTCGAGGACCAGGTGCGCGGTGCCGCCCGGCAGGTGGACCAGGTGCAGGCGCAGCAGCGGCGGGGTGCGCACGTCGAAGGGGGTGGCCCTGCTCCGGCCGGCCAGGATGTCCGCCCGGGCCCGCGCCTCGGCCGGGGCCAGCGCCCGCAGGTCCGTTTCGCGCCACGGCAGCTCGGCTTCGCCCACGATCACCTGCAGGGGTTCCGGCAGGCCGGCGACCTCGAACGCGGCGCGCAGCGGGGCGTGCCGGCGCAGGGCCGAGACGGCCGCCGCGCGCAGGGCCGCCGCGTCGACCGGGGCGGCCAGCTCCAGCCGCAGCTGTTCGGTGTAGCTGTCGGTGTCCTGCAGGCGGTGGAACAGGAAACCCCGCTGCACCGGCGTCACCGGCAGGATCTCGGTCAGGCCGGGGTGGACCGCGCGCAGCCGGTTGAGCTGGTGGTGGTGCAGGGCCACCAGCGGCCGCACCGGGATCGCCGGGGCCGCCGCGGCCGCCGCGCCCGCGGCCAGCCGGCGCGGGGTGCCCAGCTCGAAGACCTGCCGGGTGTCCAGCGCCAGCCCGGCCCGCCGGGCGAGGACCACCAGCCGCACCGCGCCGAGGCTGTCGCCGCCGAGGGCGAGGAAGTCGTCGTCCACCCCGGCGGGGACACCGAGGGCGGCGGTGAACGCGTCCACCAGCGCCTGCTGCTCCGGCGTCTCGGCCTCGGCGGCACCGGTCGCGAACGCGGGGGCGGGCAGGGCTTTCAGGTCCACCTTGCCGTTCGGGGCGACCGGCAGCTCGGGCAGCGCGAGCACGGCGGCAGGAACCATGTGCGCGGGCAGCGACCGCGCCAGCTCCGCCCGGATCGCCGTGGCGTCCGGGTCCGCGCCGACGACGTAGGCCACGAGCTGCTTGCCGCCGCCTGCCGTCGGCCGGGGCAGCACCAGGGCCTGCCGGATGCCCGGCAGCGCCCGCAGCCTGCCCTCGACCTCGCCCAGCTCCACCCGGAAACCGTTGATCTTGACCTGGTTGTCCTTGCGCCCCAGGCAGTCCAGCTCCCCGTCGGCGGTCCACCGGGCGAGGTCGCCGGTGCGGTACATCCGGTCACCGGGCGCGCCGAACGGGTCGGGCAGGTAGCGCTCGGCGGTCAGCCCCGGCCGCCCGAGGTAGCCGCGGGCCAGGCCGGCGCCCGCGACGTAGAGGTCGCCCACCTCGCCGTCCGGCACCGGCCGCAGGTCCTCGTCCAGCACGTGCACCCGGACGTTCCACAGTGGACGGCCGATGGTCGGTACCGGACTGCCGCCGGACGACCACGTGGTCGCGTCCTGCATTTCGGTGGCGCCGTAGTGGTTGTGGACGCGCAGCCCGGGATGGGTGCGGAGGAAGCCGCGCAGGGTCTCGCCGAGCACCAGCGGCTCGCCGGACTGGACGATGTCGCGCAGGTCTTCCAGCGCCACCCCGGCCACGGCCGCCGCCTCGCACAGGGACTCGATGAGCACGTTCGGCAGGAACACCTGGTGCACCCGGTGCCGGTCGAGCCAGCGGGCCAGCCGGATCGGGTCGGTGCGGACGTCCTCGGCCGGGACGACCAGGCACTTGGCGTGCACCAGGGCGGCCAGGACCTCGTGCATGGCGAAGTCGAAGCCGATGGCCGAGAGGTTGGCCGTGCGCGTGCCCGGCCCGGTCGCGAACCGGTCGCCGTGCCAGGCCAGCAGGTTGACCAGGCTCGTGGCCGGCATCGCGACGCCCTTGGGGACGCCGGTCGAGCCGGAGGTGTAGATCAGGTAGATCGGGTGCGCCGGGTCCAGCGGGGCGACGCGGTCGGCGTCGGCCGGGTCGGTGTCCGGGAAGTCCCCGAGCGCGAGCGTGTCCCACCGCAGCACCGGAGCCGGGCCGAGGTCGAGGCTGTCCGCCGCGAGCACGGCCACCGGGGCGGCGTCGCCCACCATCACGGCGAGGCGTTCGGCCGGGTACTCCGGGTTGAGCGGCAGGTAGACCGCGCCCGCCTTGAGCACGGCCACCATGGCCACGATCGCGTCCGGCGACCGGGGCAGGGCCACCCCCACCACCCGCTCCGGCCCGGCGCCCCGGCCGATCAGCAGGTGCGCGAGCCGGTTCGCCCGGGCGTTCAGCTCGGCGAAGGTGAGCACGCCCGTCTCGTCGGCGAGCAGCGCGGGGCCGCCGGGTGCGCCCGCACGGCCGCCTCGAACAGCTGCGGCAGGGTGGCCGGGGGCACGGCCCTGACCTCGCCGTCGACCGGCCGGGACGACACAGCTGACCCAGTCATGCGGCTCCATCCGTCGCGGCGGTTTCGTCGATCCTCGGACGGTGAGGCCGGGGCGGGGAAGTCGGGGAAACCGCTACTCGCGCAGCCCGCGCAGCAGCCGCGCGCCCAGCACCACCAGCGCCGCGGTCGCCGCCGCCGCGACGAAGAACGGCGCCCGCAGCGAGAACTGCTGGGCGGCGAGCCCGCCGGCGAAGGCGCCGAGCGGGGCCAGGCCGTTGACGAACAGCCGGTAGGCGGCGTTGACCCGCCCGTAGCTCTCCGCCGGGATCAGCCGCAGCCGCAGCGTCGTGCTCACCACCCCGCCCAGCGACGCGGCCGCGCCGACCAGCAGCAACGCGGGCGCCGCCACCCAGGCGTCCGAGGTCAGCGCGGCCACCAGCAGCGGGACCGGGCACAGCGCGAAGGCCAGCAGCAGCGTCCGCCGCGCGCCGATCCGCGCCCTGAGGGCCGGGGTGACCGCGAAGCCGAGCAGGCCGCCCACCGCGATGAGGGCCATCAGCACGCCGTACAGCACCGGGCTGACGTGCAGCACCTCCAGCGCGTACAGGACGGCGATGCCGAGGACGCCGACGACGGCGAAGTTCAGCACCCCCATGAGCAGGCACAGCGACCGCAGCAGGCGGTGGCGCAGCAGCCACCGGACGGCCCCGGCCGTGTCGGCGGCGACCGATCCCCGTGCCGCCGCCGGGGGCCGCGGCACGGGCGGCCGACGGCGGCCCAGCGCCATGATCAACAGCGCCGACACCACGAAGCTGACCGTGTCCACCGCGAACGGCACCGCGTACGCCCAGGCGAACAGCAGCGCCGCGATGGGCGTGCCGATGAACTCGGTGGTGACCATCTGGCCGCCGAAGAGCAGGCTGTTGGCCGAGTCCAGCGACCGCGACCCGGCCACGTCCGGGGTGATCGCCTGCGACAGGTTGTCGGCCAGCGTGTCCAGGCAGCTGAGCAGGAACGCCGTGCCGACCAGCACCGCGATGCCGGTCCCGCCGAGCACGGTGACCAGGGTGAACGCGCCCATGGTCGCGGCCCGGCCCAGTTCGCAGAGCCACAGCGTCCGCACCCGGTCGAACCGGTCGACCACCACCCCGGAGAACGGGCCGACCAGCAGCCACGGCAGCTGCCCGGCCACCGTCACCAGCGCCACCGGGAGCGGGTCACGGGTCAGCACCGCGGCGAAGAGCGCGAAGGCGGCGAACCGCACACCGTCGCCGAGGCCGGAGATGGTGGTGGCGCTCCAGAGGTACCAGAACCGCGGGTCCGGCCGCTTCGATCGGGTTCCGGTGGCGGGCTCGGTCGAGGCCGGTGGTCGTGCGGCGGAACCGCTGGGGCTGTCGGGGTGCGGGGTGGAGGTTCCGGATTCGGTGGTGGCCATCGCCTGGGTGGGGCGGGGAGCGTGGCCGGGTCGAGTCGGCCGGTTCGCCGTGGTTCCGGCGGTGGGCTCGGTCGAGGCTGCTGGTCGTGTGGCGGAACCGCCGGGGCTGTCGGGGTGCGGGGTGGAGGTTCCGGGTTCGGTGGTGGCCATCGCCTGGGCGGGGCGGGGAGCGTGGCCGGGTCGAGCCGGCCGGTTCGCCGTGGTTTCGGTGGTGGGCTCGGTCGAGGCCGGTGGTTGCGTGGCGGAACCGCCGGAACCGCTGGGGCTGTCGGGGTGCGGGATGGAGGTCCCGGATCCGGTGGTGGCCATCACCCGGGCGGGGCCGGGAGCGCGGCCCGGTCGATCTTGCCGACGGCGGTGAGCGGGAACTCGGCCAGCCACACGAACACGGCCGGGATCATCGCCGGCGGCAGCTGCCCGGCCAGCGTCCGCCGCAGTGCCGCGACCGGCAGCTCCGGCGCGCCCGCCGCGCGGGTCAGGTAGGCCACCAGCCGGTGCCCGCCGCCGGGTGCGGGCCGGGCCACCACCAGCGCCTGGGCGATCTCGGGCCGCGCGGCCAGCGCGGCCTCCACCTCGGCGGGTTCCACCCGGTGGCCGCGGATCTTGACCTGGTGGTCCAGCCGGCCGAGGAAGTCCAGGACGCCGTCCGGCCGCCACCGGGCCCGGTCCCCGGTGCGGTACAGGCGTTCCCCGGCGCGGGCGGGGTGCGGCACGAAGCGTTCCGCGGTCTGCGCCGGCCGTCCCTGGTAGCCCCGCGCCAGCTGGCCACCCCCGATGACCAGCTCGCCGGTCACCCCGGGCGGGCACGGCACGCCCGCCGGGTCGAGCACCAGGATCTCCGTGCCCGGGACGGGCCGCCCGATCGGGATGGGGTCGGCCGCCCCCGGCGCGACCTCGTGCAGGGTGACCGCGATCGTCGCCTCGGTCGGCCCGTAGAGGTTGTACAGCGCGGCACCGGGCAGCACCTCGGCGAACCGGGCGGCCAGCTCGGCGTTGAGCTCCTCGCCGCCGCAGATCACCGTGCTCAGCGCGGCCGCCCGCTCGGCGGCCCGCGGTTCGGCCAGGAAGTGGCGCAGCAGCGAGGGGAAGAAGTCGCACGCGGTGACGCCGTAGTGGTCGTGCACGTCCAGCAGGTAGGCCGGGTCGCCGTGGTTGAGCGGCTCGGCGAGCACCAGCCGTCCGCCGCTCATCACCGGCACCAGCAGCTCCCACAGCGACGGGTCCGACGCCAGCGGCGTCTTGTGCAGGACGACGTCGTCCGCGCCGAACCCGAACCGGGTGCAGAGCCACCCCAGCTGGGTCGCGAGGGCCTCGTACGGCACGACCACGCCCTTCGGCGTCCCGGTCGACCCGGACGTGTAGACGACGTAGGCGGCAGCCGCACCCAGGTACGGCACGTCCGGCCGCGTGGCCGGGAAGTTCGCCCACTCCGCGTGCAGCGCCTCCACCGGAAGGGCGCCGTCCAGCGGGAGAGCGCCGGAAGTGAGCGTCACCGCGGGCGCCGAGTCGGCCCGGACGTGGGCCAGCCGGGCGGCGGGCAGGTGCGGGTCGAGCGGCACGTAGACCGCGCCGGCCTTGAAGACGCCGAGCAGCACGGCGATCAGGTCGAGGCCGCGGTCGAGGTGGACGCCCACCCGGTCTTCGGCGCCGACGCCCTTGGCCCGCAGCCAGTGGGCGATCCGGTTGGCCGACTCGTCGAGCTCGCGGTAGGTGCGCGACACCGCGTTCAAATCGGTGTCGGCGAGCACCGCCACCGCGTCCGGGGTCTCGGCGGCCCGCTGCTCGACCCACCGGTGCACCGGCTGGATCCCTGTCCGGAGTGACATGTCCGCCTCTCGTGTCCGGGGTCGGTGGCCAGCGTCCCGGCGGCGCGGCCCGGGACGCCAGTCGGGGAAACGACCCCGGGCCCGGCGGCGTCCGGGACGTCACCGACTACCGCCGTCCGGTGGGCTGGGAAGGATGGGCCCCACCGATGTTCGTGCGCGGGATCTCTTCGGAACGAAGGTGGTTCGACTCCATGGGGAACGACTGGCTCAGTCCGGAGCAGCGCAAGCTCCTGGACCGGATGCTCGACGAGGAGGGCGTCGACCGCGGGGAGTCCCCGATCGTGGCGCGCGGTGGCGACCGGTCGGCGCTGCCGCTGTCGTTCGCCCAGGAGCGCATGTGGTTCTTCCACCGCCTGCAGCCGGCGTCCACGATGTACAACATCGTCGGCGCGGCCACCCTGCGCGGGCACACCGACCCGGCCGTCCTGCAGCGCTGCGTCGACGAACTGGTGCGGCGGCACGAGGTGCTGCGCTCGACGTTCCACCTCGTCGACGCCGGCACCTCGGTGCAGCGGGTCAACCCGCCCGGCCCGGTCCCGATGCCCGTCGCCGACCTGCGCGAGCTCGACCCGGCCGCCCGTGACGAAGCCGTGCGCGCCCGGTACGCCGAAGAAGTCGACCGCCCCTTCGACCTGACGAAGGACCTGCTGCTGCGGCCGGCCCTGCTGCGCGTGGCCGACGACGAGCACCTGCTGCTGCTCAGCCAGCACCACATCGCCACCGACGGCTGGTCGCTCGGCATCCTGCTGCAGGAACTGGCTTCCCTGTACGACGCCTACGCCGCGGGCCGGCCGCCCGCGCTGCCCGAACCGGAGCTGCACTACGGCGACTTCGCCCTGTGGCAGCAGGACTGGCAGGCCACCGGCGCGCTCGACGAGCACCTCGAGTACTGGCGCGCCCGGCTCACCGGCGCGCACGCACTCGACCTGCCCACCGGGCGGCTGCGGGTCGCCGACCGCAGCTGGGACGGCGGCATGTGCGAGGTGCACGTCCCGGCCGAGCTGGTCGGCCGGCTCACCGCGCTGGGCGAGTCCGAGCGGGCGACCCTGTTCATGGTGCTGCTGACCGCGGTGTCCACCGTGCTCTCGCGGTGGACCGGGCAGCAGGACCTGGTGGTCGGCGTGCCGGTCGCCAACCGCAACCGCAGTGAGATCGAGTCGATGGTCGGCAGCTTCGTCAACACCCTGCCGATGCGGGTGGAGCTGACCGGCGAGCCGACCTTCCGCGAGCTGCTGCGCCGCTGCCGCCAGGAAGCGGTGGACGGGTACGCCCACCAGGACGTGCCGTTCGAGAAGATCATCGAGGAGATCAACCCCGAGCGGGAGGCCAGCGCGCACACCCCGCTCATCCGGCACATGCTGGGCCTGCACAACACGCCGTGGCAGGAGCTGCGGGTGCCCGGGCTCGCCGTGGACATCCTCACCCTCGACACCGGCAAGGCCCGGTTCGACCTCGAGTTCGAGCTGACCCCGGCCGACGACGGCGCCATCACCGGGCAGCTGTGGTTCGCGGCCGACATCATGGACGAGCCCTACGTGCGGCGGCTGCTGGATTCGGTGTACGCGGTGCTCGCCGCCGCGGTCGCCGACCCGGACACCCCGGTGTGGCGGCTGCCGCTCGGTGTCACCCCCGTCGAACCCGCGGCCGGCGAAGTCCCCGCGGCTCCCGTGGCGCCCCCGGTGGACGTGGTGCCGAGCCGCGCGGAGGTCACCTCGCTCGCCCGGGACCTGCGTGACCACCACGGCGTGACCGAAGGCAGCGTGGTCGCGCTTTGCCTGCCGCACAACGCGGAACTGGCGGTCGCGCTGCCCGCCGTCCTCGCGGCCGGGGCGGTGGCGCTGCCGCTGGACCCGGGCCTGAGCCGCGCCGAGCTCACCGCGGCGATCACCGAGGCGGCCGCGGAACGGGTGCTCACCACCGCGGCCCTGATGGACCGGTTCGGGGACGCGGCCGTCGACGTGGCCACGCTCGGCTCCGCCGGCACGGACCCGCTGCCCGCGCCGGAGACGGCCGCGGTGTGCCTGCGTTCGCGGGGCGGCACGCTGACCACCCACTCCGCTGCCGACCTGATGGCCCGGGCCCGCACGCTGGCGGACCGGTTCCCCGCCAGGACGATCGCCGTGTCACCCGGTGCCAGTCCCGATCTGCTCGTCACCGCCCTGCTGTGGCCGGGTGCCACGGTGGTCTTCGGCTCCGGGCAGGCGGACCTGCTGCTGACCACCCCGGCGCATTTGTCCACTTCGGACATCAGCGCGGCCCGCGTGCTGAGCACGGGCGAGCCGTTGTGGCCGGACGCCGTCGCGGCGTTCGCCCGCGCGTTCCCCGGGAGCGAGCTGGTCAACCTGTACTCCCTCACCGAGGTGGGCCCGGTGGCCGCGCACGTGGTCGACCCGGCCGCCCCGGTGCCGTCCGGCCGGATCCCGGCCGGCACCCCGCTGGGCGCCCGGCCGCAGGTGCGCGACGAGCGCGGCGAACCCGTCCCCGACGGCGTGGCGGGCGATCTCCACGTGTTCGCGTCCGGTGTGCTGGTGCCCACCGGCGACCGGGCCCGCTGGAACGTCCGGGGCGAGCTGGAGGTCCTGGGCAAGCCGGCCGGCCGCACCTGGGTCGACGGACGACCGGCCGAGCTCGGCGACGTCGTCGCGGAGCTGACCGCGCACCCGGCGGTGTCCCGTGCCCACCTCGCCCGCACCGAGGCGGGCGAACTCGTCGCGCACGTCGTGCCCGAGACCGCTCCGGTGGCCGGCGACGGCGGCCGCGAGCGGTTCGTCCAGGACTACCTCGCGCGGGACCCGGAAAGCGACCCGCTGCTCAACCTCACCGGCTGGCGGAGCCCGGACAGCGGCGCGGACCTGCCCGCGGCCGCGCTGCGCGAGTGGCTCGACGGCGGCGTGCGGCACATCCTGGACACCGGACCGCGGCGGGTGCTGGAGATCGGCTGCCGCAACGGGCACCTGCTGTTCAAGCTCGCTCCGCGCTGCGACGCCTACCGGGCGACCGAGCTCTCCGGCCGCGCCCGCCGCTCGATCGAGCGGCAGCGCGACCGGCTCGCCGCCAAGGCCGGCGTCGTCGAGCTGGCCGACCTGCCGCCCGACGACCTCACCGGCCTCGGCGGGGACTTCGACACCGTCGTGGTCAACGGGCTGGCCGGCTACTGCCCCGGCCCCGCCTACCTCGAGCGCACCCTCGCCGAAGCGGTCCGGGCGACCCGGCCCGGCGGCACCGTCTTCGTCTCCGACGTGGCGGACCTGACCGCACGGGAAGCAGCGCACCTGGCCGCCGAGGCCGCCCGGCTCCCGGTCGGTGCGCCCGCGTCCCGGCTGCGGGAGGCGCTCGCCCGGCGGGCCGCCACCACCGGCGGCCTGGCCCTGCACCCGGACTGGTTCCGCGCGGTGGCGACCCGGCTGCCCGGGGTGCGGGACGTCGCCGTCCTGCGCCGGATCGGGACGCACCCCAGCGAGCTGACCCGGTTCCGGTTCGACGTCGTCCTGCACGTGGCAGGCGAGGAGGACCCGCTGCCGCCCGTGCGGGAGCTGGACTGGGCGGACGTCACCCGCGAAGGACTCGCCGACGCGCTGGCCGACGGACCGGACCTCGTCGTCCTGCACGGCATCCCGGTGGCCGGCCTGACCGGGGTGGCGGCGGCGCTCGCCCGGCTCGCCACCGCGGACACCGCCGGCGAAGTGCGCACGGTCCTCGACGCCCCCGACGCCGGGGCGGACCCGGCCGAGGTGGTCGCCACCGCGGCCGGGCTGGGTTTCGACGCGGCGGCCGGGCCGTCCGGGGGCGGGTTCGCCGAGCTGACCGTGGCCCTGCGCCGGCAGGGGAGTGCCGCGGTGCCGCTGTCGCGGGTGCTCGCCGCGGCCGTCACCGCCGGCGCGTGTCCCGGCCCGCTGGCCGGGGACACCGCCTTCGCCGAGTGGGCCAGGACCATGCCCGCGGTCGTCCGCGGCTGGCTGCGGGACCGGTTGCCGCTCAACGCCGTTCCCGCGTCGGTGGTGCCGGTGACCGCGTGGCCGTACCGGCCCGACGGCTCCACCGACACCGCCGCCTTCACCGCGCCGGCCGGGTCGGCCCCGGAGTCCGAAGTGGACTCCGGAGAGCCGCGGACCCCCACGCAGAAGACCGTGCTGACCATCTGGTCGGACATCCTCGGCGTCGACCACATGGGGATCAACGACGACTTCTTCGCGTTGGGCGGGCATTCGCTGATGGGTGCCCTCGTCGTCGACCGGCTGCGCGAGGAGTTCGCCGTCGACCTGCCGCTGGGCCAGCTGTTCCAGACCCCCACCGTCGCCGAGGTCGCCGAGTACCTCGACGGCCGCAGCGCCCCGGGCCCGGAGGCGGTGCCCGAAGAAGCGCCGGCCGCGCCCATCCGCGCGCTGGACCGCTCGGCACACCGCCGCAAGCGGCCGGCGTCCTCCCGCGCACAGGAGCGGAGCCGATGACCGACCTCCAGGAAGAAGAGCAGGACGTCTTCGTCGTGCCCACCTCGTTCGCCCAGCAGAGCATGTGGCTGGAGAACGAGCTGGACCCCGGCCAGGCCACCTACCACGTGGTGGCCGCCGTCCGGCTGGCCGGCGAGCTCGACCGGGACGCGCTCGAACGCGGCCTCAACACCGTGGTGGCCCGGCACGAGGCGCTGCACACCGTGTTCGAGCTCGACGACGACGGCCCGGTGCAGGTGATCGGGGCGCCGCCGGTGCTGACCATCGGCGTCACCGACGTCGACCCGGCCGGCGCCGAGGCCGCGGTCGCCGCCGAGGTCCGGGTGCCGTTCGACCTCGAACGGGGCCCGCTGGTGCGGCTGGCGCTGCTGCGCACCGCGCCCGAGGAGCACATCGCCGTGCTCACCATGCACCACATCGTCACCGACGGGCTCTCCTCGGCGATCTTCGTCGCCGAGCTGGCCGCCTGCTACGTCGCCTACCGCGAGGGGCGCGAACCCCCGCTGCCGCCACTGCCCATCCAGTACGCCGACTTCGCCGTGTGGCAACGGGAAAACCTGACCGGCGCCAAGCTGGAGGCGCTCCGGGCGTACTGGGCGGACAGCCTCGCCGGGGCTCCCGCGCTCACGCTGGCCACCGACCGGCCGCACCCGGCCGTCCCCTCGGCCGACGGCGCCACGCACGTCTTCGCGGTCCCGGCCGCCCTCGTCGACCAGGTCGAGGCGTTCGCCAGGGCGGAGCGCGTCACCGCGTTCATGGTCTTCCTCGCCGCTTTCGACGTGCTGCTGGCCCGCTACAGCGGCCAGCGCGACATCACCGTGGTCTCCCCGATGGCCGGGCGGGTCCGGCCGGAGGTGGAGAACCTCATCGGGTTCTTCGTCAACCCGCTGCTGCTGCGGGTCGACCTCGGGGACGCGCCTTCGGGCCGCGACCTCGTCGCCCGCGTGCGGGCCGCCTGCGCCGGGGCGTACGAGCACCAGGAGTTCCCGTTCGAGCTGGCGCTGGAGATCCTGCGGGAGGAGCGGGGTGCCACCGCCGGCACCCCGCAGGCGCAGGCGATGCTGGTGCTGCAGAACCAGCCGCCGGTCGACCTGCGGGCCGCGGGCCTGGCCTTCGAGCCGCTGCGGGCGGACACCCGCACCGCGGGCTACGAGCTGGCCCTCGACCTCGAACCGGACGGCACCGGGGCGTACCGGGCCTTCCTGGAGTACGCCCGCGACCTGTTCGACGAGGCCACCGCGGTGGAACTGGCGGAAGCGTTCGTCGATGTCCTCGCCTGCCTGGTCGCCGACCCCGACGCCGCGGTGGACCTGACCGCCGTGCGCGAGCCACCGCGGACACGGCCCGCCGAGCCGCAGCCCGAACCCGCCGAGGCCGCCTACCGCGCCCCGGAAACGCCGATCGAGCTCGAGCTGCAGGAGGTGTTCGGCGAGCTGCTGGGCGCCGAGCGGGTGGGGCTGGACGACGACTTCTTCGTGCTGGGCGGCGATTCGCTGTCGCTGATCCAGCTGCGCAACCGGATCCGCGAGCGGTTCGGCGTGGAGTTCCGGGTCCGCGACCTGACCACCCGGGTCGACATCGCCACCCTGGCCCCGATGGTGCTGCAGCGGATGCTCGACCAGGACCCTGCGGCGTCGGTGAAGGAGGACTCGTGACCGCCACCCGCGCGCCCCGCCGTCCCCGGTGGTTCCTGCGGGAACCCGCCCCGGACGCCGGGGTCCGGCTGTTCTGCCTGCCGTACTCCGGCTGCGGCGCCAGCATGTACCGGCAGTGGCCGGCCAGGGTCGCCGACATCGAGCTCTGCCCGGTGCAGCTGCCGGGGCGGGAGAACCGGATGCGGGAGGAACCGTTCTCCTCCTTCGGTTCCCTGGCCGAGATGCTCTGCGACGCCCTCGCGCCCTACCTCGACCGGCCGTTCGCCTTCTTCGGGCACTGCAGCTCGGCCCTCGTCGCCTACGAAACCGCGCTGCGGCTCCAGCGGCGCGGCCTGCCGGTGCCCACCCGCCTCTTCGTGTCTTCCCAGGTCGCGCCGCACAAGGGCCCGCACGGGCGGTTCCTGGAGATGTCCGAGGACGAGCTGCGCGCGGAGGTCGTCACGCTGATCACCGAGCTCGGCGGCGTCCCGCGCCCGGACATGGTCGACCTGAGCCTCGAGGTGCTGCTGTCCGATGTGGACGCGCACAAGGCGTACGGGGTCAGCCCGCCGGACCCGTTGCCCTGTCCGGCTTCCGTGCTCGGCTGGGACGCCGACGTCGAAGTCCCGCACGAGCTGCTGCACGACTGGTCGGACCTCGGCGAGACCTCGTTCCGGCTGCTCCCCGGGCCGCACTACGGGTTCATCCCCGGTCCCGACGCGCTGCTGCGCGCGTTCGCGACCGACCTCGGCCGCACCCACCAGCCGCAGGGCGGGTGAGGCGTGGGACCCGCTGAAACGACTTCGCGCGCCGAGCTGGAAGCCGCCTTGCTGCGCCGGCTGCGCGGCAAGGACCAGGGCATCCCGCGCCGGCCGCGCCCCGCCGGGCCTGCCCGGTTCCCGGCGTCCCCGGGACAGGCCGCGGCGTGCGTCAAGGCCTGGCGCGACCCGGCGCGGCCGGACCGGGTCGTCCTCAGTGGACTCCGGCTGCGCGCCGCGCTGGACGTGCCCGCGCTCGAGCGCGCGCTCGCGGCCGTGGTCCGGCGGCACGAGACGCTGCGGACGACGTTCGAGCCGGACGGCGACGACGTCGTCCAGGTGGTCCACCCGGCGATGGACGTGCCGGTGACCGTCGTCGAAGCCACCGAGGACGACTTCGCCGCCCAGACCCTGGCCGCCCTCGAACCGGCGATGGACCTGCGCACCGGCCCGCTGCTCCGGTTCCGGGTGCTCCGGCTGGCGGCCGACGACCACATCGTCGTCGTGGTGCTGCACCACGTCATCGCCGACGCCCGAGCCACTGAGGTGCTGCTCGCCGACCTCGCCGAGGCCTACCTCGGCGGCGACCTGGCGCCCCTGCCGATCCAGTACGCCGACTACGTGCTGTGGCAGCGGGAGCGGCCCGCGGCGACGGCCGGGTACTGGCGCACCCGGCTCGCCGGCGCGACGGCCGTCCCGATCCCGTCGGACTCCCCGCCGTTCGACGGGCCCGCGCACCAGGGCGACCTGCACACTGCGGCCGTCCCGGACGCGCTGTTCGCGCGGCTGCGCACGGTCGGCCGGGCGCACGGCGTCACGGTGTTCGTCACCGCGCTCGCCGCGTTCCAGGTGCTGCTCGCGCGGCTCGGCGGCGTCCGGGACGTCGCCGTCCCGGTCCCGGTCGCGGTCCGCGACCGCGCCGAGGTGGAAGGGCTCATCGCCGACTTCTCCCACTCGATGGTGAGCCGGCTCGACCTGGCGGGCGACCCGTCCTTCGAAGCTCTGCTGGCCACCGTGCGGGACCGCTTCGCCGAGGACCTCGACCACGCCGACGTGCCCCGGGAGCTGTTCGACCACCTCGAGTTCGGCGTCGACCGCGAGACGGCGACCGACGGGGCCGGGCCGGCCCTGGAGCCCCTGCCGCCGCGCTGGCCGTACGCCGAGCGGCCGCTCACCGTGCGCCTCGGCCACGACGACGAGCACGCGACGCTGTACGTCACCTACCGTTGCCGCGACTTCTCCCGGCAGCGCGCCGCCGACCTGGCGGAGGATTACCTGACCGTGCTGGCCGGCTGCCTCGCGGACCCCGGCGCGAGCCCGTTCGGCCCGGGCGCCCCCGCCCTGCGGATCGGCTGCCGATGACCCGCATCCACCGCGACGCCACCGAGCTCGTGTTCGACGACGTGTTCCTCGAACTGCCCGACGTCCTGCCCGGCAGCCGGGTCATCCTCAAGATCGAGGGCCTCAACCCGGCCGGGTCGATCAAGTTCAAGACCGCGCTCGGCCTGGTGGACTCGGTCGAGCGCGACGGCAGGCTGCGGCCGGGCGGGCGGATCGTCGAGTCGTCGTCCGGCAGCCTCGGGGTGGCCCTGAGCCTGGTCTGCGCCCAGCGCGGCTACCGGTTCACCTGCGTGGTCGACCCGGTGACCAACCCGCAGGCGATCGAGCACATGCGGGCCATGGGCGCGGAGGTGCTGACCGTGCGCGACCGCGACGAGAACGGCGGGTTCCTGGCCACCCGGATCCGGCTCATCGAGCGGCTGCTGCGCGAGGACCCGGACCTGGTGTGGGTGAACCAGTACGCCAACCCGGCCAACCCCGGCGTGCACGCGCGGCTCACCGCGCGCTCGATCCTGGCCGCCGTGCCGCACGTGCACTACCTGTTCGTCGGGGTCGGCACGGCCGGCACGCTCATGGGCTGCGTCGAAGCCTTCCGCCGGGCGTCCCCGGCCACCCGGATCATCGCCGCCGACTCGGTCGGCTCGGTCACCTTCGGGCAGGCGCCGGGCCCGCGGCACATCCCCGGCCTCGGCACCAGCAGGCACCCCGAGATCTGCGACCCGACCGCACCCGACGACCTGGTCCGGATCCGCGAGATCGACACGATCCGCGAGTGCCGCGAGCTGTCGCGCCGCATCGGGCTGCTCGTCGGCGGCTCCACCGGCACGGTGGTCCGGGCCATCCGCGGCTACGCCGAGCGCATCCCGCCGGGCAGCACGGTGGTCGCGATCTCGCCGGACTTCGGCGACCGCTACCTGAGCACGATCTACGACTCGGACTGGGTCGAGCGGACCTACGGGCTCAGCCCGGCCGAGCCCCTGTCCCCGAGCGAAACGGTGATGAGGTCATGAGTTCCTGGCTGACCGGCGCACTGGCCGAGCCCCGGCCCGAGTCCCTGCTCTTCCTCCGCCGCGACGAGGTCGTCGAGTGCCTGGCGGACTGCGACCCGGTCGGCGTCGTCCGCGACGCCCTCCTCGCCCACGGCGCCGGGGACACGACCCTGCCCGGCGAGGCGTACCTGGCGTGGCACAACGGGAAGGGCGCCTACACGCGCTCGATCGGCATGCCCGGCGCGGTGGCGGGCCGGGACTTCGGCATGAAGATCATCAACGCCAGCGTCACCAACCCGGAGCTCGGCATGGAGCGCGCGGGCGGGCTCGGCCTGTGCTTCGACTCCGAAACCGCGCGGGTGACCACGGTGATGGAGGTCGGGGTCCTCAGCGCCGTGCGCACCGCGGCGGTCAGCGCCCTCGCCGTCGACGCGGCCGGCTACGGCGCCGCCGAGCGGGTCGGCGTCGTCGGCTGCGGCACCCAGGCCCGGCTCCACCTGGCCCTGCTGCTGTCCCGCACGGACACCGTCACCGACGTCACCCTCTTCGACGAGCGGACCGCCGCCGCGGAAGCTCTGGCCGGGTCGCTGACCGCCCGGCACCCCGGGCTGCGGGTCACCCTCGCCCCGGGCGTCCCGGAGGCCATGGCGGGCCGTGATGTCGTCTTCTTCCTCACCACCGCGTCCGAGGGCTACGTCCGCGAGGAGTGGATCGCCCCGGGAGCGCTGCTGGTCAACGTCTCCCTCGGCGACCTGACCGACGAGGTGCTGATCGGCGCCCGCGCGCTGTACATCGACGATCTCGAGCTCATCGTCGAGAACCCGCGCCGCCCGCTGGGCCGGCTGATCGGCGAGGGCCGGATCGCCCCGGCCGCCGCCGCGGGGCCCTCGGTCACCGCGACGATCGCCGAACTGCTGGCCGAACCGGCCAAGCCGGTCGAGGAGGGCTACGTCGTCGTCAACCCGTTCGGCCTGGGCGTGCTGGACGTGGCGCTGTTCGCCGAAGTCCGCGCCCAGGCGGAGAAAGCCGGCCGGGGCCAGCGGCTCCGGCTCCTGTGAGGAGCCCACCCTGACCACGGTGAAGGAACCCGATCCCCGGTTCGCCACTCCCGACGAGCGGCCGGTTGTGCGCCGGGCGTGGCCCGCGTGGGCCGCCGGTGCGCTGGTCCTGCTGCTCGGCGTGCTTTCCGTGCTGCAGAGCGCGATCGCGCCCGCGCCGCGGCCGTCGAACGCGCCGGCGGCCGGCTTCTCGGCGATCCGGGCGCAGGCCGAGCTGGCGCAGCTCGCCGAGCAGCCGCACCCGGCCGGGTCGGCCGCCAACGAGCAGGTCCGGGACCGGCTGGTGGCCCGGCTCACCGAGCTGGGGCTGCGGCCGTCCGTGCAGCGGGCCGGCGCGGGGGACGGCGGGCGCACCTACGGCTGGGTGCAGAACGTGTCCGCGACGCTGCCCGGCACCGCGCGGGCGGGCCGGGTGCTGCTGGTGGCCCACTACGACTCGGTGGAGATCGGCCCCGGCGCCACCGACGACGGCGTGGGCGTGGTGACTCTGCTGGAGATCGCGCGGGCGCTGACCTCGGGACCGGCCCCGAGGGCTGACGTCACCTTCCTGTTCACCGACAGCGAGGAAGCCGGGCTGCTGGGCGCGCGGGCGTTCACCGAGGCGGGCCTGGCCGGGGACCCGGCGCGGGACGTCGTGCTGAACCTGGACGCCCGGGGCACGACGGGCCGGACGATCATGTTCGAGACCGGGCCGCACAGCGCCGCGCTGATGCCGGCGGTGCGGGCCGGTACGCCGCTGGCGACGTCGCTGTCCCGCGAGGTGTACCGGCTGCTGCCGAACGACACCGACTTCACGGTCTTCCGCGGCGCGGCCCACACCGGGCTGAACTTCGCGATGATCGACGGCAGCGCGCCGTACCACTCCGAGCTGGACGACCTGTCCCATGTGGACCCGGCGAGCCTGCAGGACATGGGGAACACGGTGCTGGCGGCGACCAGGACGCTGGCGGACGGCGTCCCGGCACTCACCGGGGAGGCGGAGTACTTCACGGTGTTCGGTTTCCTGGTGAGCTACCCGGCCGGAGCGGTCCTGCCGCCGGCGGCGCTGGCCCTGCTCGCGGCGGCCGCGGCGGTGTGGTTCGCCCGCCGCCGCGGCCGGCTGCGCCTGGCGGCGTCGGCGCGGTACGCGGGCGCGGCCCTGCTGGTGCCGGTGGCCGGGGCGGCGATCGGCTGGCTGGCGTGGCAGGCGCTGCTCCTGGCCGACCCGGGCGACGGCCGCTTCCTCGGCGGCGACCCGTACGACCCGGTGCTCGCGCGGGTCGGGCTGATGCTGCTGGTGCTGGTGGTGTCGGCGTTGTGGCTGCTGTGGCCGGCCCGCCGGGCTCGCCCGGCCGAGGTCGCGGCGGGTGGGACGGCGATCCTGGCGGTGCTCGCGGTGGCGACCGCGCTGCTGCTGCCGGGGGCGGCTTATGTGTTCACCTGGCCGGCGTTGGCCGGGGCGGCCGGGCTGGCGGTGACGGCCTGGTTGCCGCCGGAGTCGCCGTGGCGGGCCGCGGTCACCTGGTTGTCCGGCGTGCCGTTGGTGGTGCTGGTGGCCCCGCTCGGGTGGCTGCTGTTCGGCACGGTCGGGCTCGCCCTGGCGGCGGTTCCGTTGCTGCTGCTGGGTTTGGCGGCGGTGACGGTGGTCCCGGCGTGGCGGACGCCGCCGTCCACCCGGCCGGCACTGGCGGTGGCGGCGGTCGTGGCACTGGCCGGGACGGGCTTGGTGGTGGCCGGCGCCGCGGCCGACTCGGGCGACCCGGCCCAGGCGAGCTTGGTGTACGCGCTGGACGCCGACCGCAACCAGGCGCTGTGGGCGACCGAGGGCGACGGGTCGGGCGCGTGGGTGGAGCAGCGCGCCCCGCACGACGATCCGGGGCTGGAGCAGCGGTTCCCGGGGTTGTACGGCTCGGAGGGGATCCGCAGTGGCCCGGCCCCGGTGGTCCCGGTACCGGCGGCCACGGTGAAGGTCGTGGGCGAGACGGCAACCGGTGACGCTCGCCGGGTCCGGCTGCGGATTTCGGTGACGGGCCGCCCGACCCGGGTGGTGCTGTACGCCGCGGGCCCGGTCGTCCAGGCGGCGGTGGGGAATGCGACGTTCCCGGGCGGAACGAACCGGCCGTCCACGGAGAGCGACTGGCGCTGGGGGCTGACGCTTTCCGCACCACCGCAGGAAGGGGCCGGGGTGACGCTCACGGTGCGAGGGCCGGTCCGGCTGTCGGTGGTGGCGCAGAGCGCGGAGTTCCCGCTGTCCGCATTGGACAGTCCACGGCCGGGGTCGGTGCGGTGGGGAGGCTATGCGAGCGGCCTGACCTTCGCGGCGCGGTCGTACCGGATCTGAGCCAGGCCGGTCAGCGAGCGGTCCGGCTGCCGGCTGTGATCCATCGGATCGGGAGCAAGAGCGCGACGATCCGCAGTCCACGGCGAGCCGCGTTTCGGCGCCCCGAGACACGATCGAGGGACGCTTCGTAACAGCACTCGGGCAAAATTCGATGGGTGTACCGACGACCACTCCGTTTGTCCAGTCGCGAGGAGCGCGGTGAATTCGGGTACCACTGCGATCATTGTCGCGGGTCTCAGCATCGTCGTAATCGGCATCGGTCTCCTGGTTGCCGCCACAACCCACGGCGAACTGCTGCTGCGAAGGGTTTTCCACCCGCGCACCGGTTCGCCGATTCCCCACGGAGCATTGTCGGCACTCCGCGTGCTGGGCGTCTTGGCTGTGGTGATCGTGATCCGACACCGACGACCTCGTCGACGGCGTCGTCCGTGCCGACCACGTCGTCGCCGACCCGAACCCCGACCGAGGAACCCTCCGAGAAGTTCCTCTCCGACATCAAGGTCGGCGACAGCCGCGGGTTGAACCAGAACCCCGCCCTCACCTTGGACGGCACTTTCTACCCGGACAGCATCGAAGTCGGGTGCATTTTCGGCATGGGGAAGACGCTGGCACCGTTCGCAGTGGGCGGTTACCGCACTTTCGACGCCACGATCGGCGTGAACGACGCCGATCCGTCACCGGAAGTCCAGCAGGAGATCCCGTGCACGGTGAAAATCCTGACCGGCACGAAAGTCCTGTGGCAGGACACGGTCAAGCCGTCCGAGGTGAAACACATCTCCTTCCCGTTGCAGGGAGCTGCGCGGATCAACATCGAATGCAACCTCAACGGGCCGGCCAAGGGGTACAACGTCGGCCGGTACCCGCTCGGATTCGGCTCGGCCAAGATCGTCCGTTGACCGGCGCTCGCCTCATCACAAAGCGGCGCGGCCTTCCGCGAAGAACGCCGCGATCGCGGCCGCGTCGCCGAGCTCCGACACCGCGCGTGCCGCGCCGAAGGGCGCGTTCCAGAAGCCACCCTCCCGCGGGGTGAACGGACCGACGTAGGCATACGGCTCACCGACGTACCCATCGCCGGGGGAGACCCCGTAGTTCACCTCCGCCACCGAGATCGCGACGTCGAAGTGCTCGGGCCACAGGATCGGGACCGACTCCGGCGCGAAGGCCCGCAGCGCGCGGTCGCCCTCGGTGAACGCCCGCACCAGCGCGGCCAGCACGTCGGCGGCGAAGACGATCGGCTCGTCCGGCCGGATGCCCGGACCCCCGGAATAGACCCCCGCCGGGGCGCCCGCTTCGATCCCCGCCTCCGCCGCGACCTCGGCGTACGTCCGCCCGGCCAGCCGCAGGCGGGTGTCACCGGCCACCAGCTCGGCACCCTCGACGCGCAGCGCGGGCCCGGCTGCCGTGGCGAAGCCGCCGTCGGTGACCGACAGGTCGATGCGGCCCGTCGCGCGGTGCTGGGGGCCGGCCAGCAGCAGCTCGGCCACGCCGTGCAGGGACCTTCGGGTCGGTTCCCAGTCCATCCGAACTCCTCGTGTAACGCCCGGGCCGGTTCCGGGCACTGAGCCTGCCGTCGAAGCAGTGTGCCCGAACTCCTCCGAAAGGACGACCATGCCGACCTACGACGACCTGCGCGCCCTGTTCCTCAACGGCACCCTCAAGCGCTCGCCGGAGCCCAGCAACACCGACGGCCTGATCGACGTCAGCCGCGGGATCATGGAGAAGAACGGCGTCCGGGTCGAGGTGCTGCGGGCGATCGACCACGACATCGCCACCGGGGTCTGGCCGGACATGACCGAGCACGGCCGGCCCGCCGACGCCTGGCCGGCCATCTACGAGAAGGTGCTGGCGGCCGACATCCTCGTGCTCGTCGGGCCGATCTGGCTGGGGGACAACAGTTCGGTGATGAAGCAGGTCATCGAGCGGCTGTACGCGTGCTCGCACCTGCTCAACGACGCCGGCCAGTACGCCTACTACGGCCGCGTCGGCGGCTGCCTCATCACCGGCAACGAAGACGGCGTCAAGCACTGCGCGATGAACGTCCTCTACAGCCTGCAGCACCTCGGCTACACCATCCCGCCGCAGGCGGACGCGGGCTGGATCGGCGAAGCCGGGCCCGGACCGTCCTACCTGGACCCGGGCTCGGGCGGCCCGGAGAACGACTTCACCAACCGCAACACCACCTTCATGACGTGGAACCTGCTGCACCTCGCCCGGATGCTCAAAGACGCCGGCGGCATCCCCGCGCACGGCAACCAGCGCAGCGAATGGGACGCCGGCTGCCGGTTCGACTTCGCCAACCCCGAATACCGCTGAGCCGTGCCCGGCGTCGGCTTCGTCAACCTGTTCGCGGTCGCGGCCATCGCGCTCGCCGCGCCGCTGCTGCTCGGGCTCGTGCCGAAACTGCGGGTGCCGGCCGTGGTGCTGGAGATCGGGGCCGGGATCGCGCTCGGGCCGTCCGGGCTCGGCTGGGTCGAGCCGGACCTGCCGGTGCAGATCGCCGCCCTGCTCGGGCTCGCCTTCCTGCTCTTCCTGGCCGGCTTGGAGATCGACGTGCACCGGCTGCGCGGGCGGGCGCTGCGGGTGGCACTGCTGGGCTACGTCCTGACGCTGGCGCTCGGGCTCGCCGCCGGTGCCGGGTTCGCCGCCGCCGGGTGGGTGCGCAGCCCCCTGCTGGTCGCCGTGGCGCTCTCGGCGACGTCGCTCGGCCTGGTCGTGCCGGTGCTCAAGGACGCCGGGCAGGCCGAAAGCGGGCTCGGGCAGGCGGTCATCGCCGCCTCCTCGGTAGCCGACTTCGCCGCCGTCCTGCTGGTCTCGCTGCTGTTTTCGGCCTCCGGTGGCAGCACGGGCGCGCGGCTGGTGCTGCTCGCCGCGTTCGGCGGGCTGGTCGTCGTGACCGCCGCCGTGATCGCGCTGGCAGGCCGGTCGCGCCGGCTCGGGGCGACCCTGGTGCGCCTGCAGGACACCACGGCCGAGATCCGCGTCCGCGCGGCCGTCGCGCTGCTCGTCGCGTTCGTGGCACTGGCGGAAACTTTCGGCCTCGAAAGCATTCTCGGGGCGTTCCTGGCGGGCGCGGTCGTCGGCCTGCTCGACCGCGACTCGGCGTCGCACCCGCGGTTCCGGGTCAAGCTGGACGCCATCGGGTACGGCTTCCTGGTGCCGGTCTTCTTCGTCACCAGCGGCCTGCGCCTCGACCTGTCCGGGCTGCTCGCCGACGCGGCCGCGCTCGCCAGGGTTCCGCTGTTCCTGGCCGCGCTGTTGCTGGCCCGCGGGGTCCCGGCGCTGCTCCTCGCCCGCGAATCCGGGCTGCGGCAGGCGATCGCGGCCGGCCTGCTGCAGGCGACGTCGCTGCCGTTCCTGGTGACGGCCACCCAGATCGGTGTCCTCACCGGACTGATGACGCCGGTGACCGCGGCCGCGCTCGTCTGCGCCGGCTTGCTGTCGGTGCTGGTGTTCCCGGCCGCGGCACTGTCGCTGCTGCGGCCGCGGGACCGGGCGGCCGTAAGATGACCGTCACCTGTTTCGCCCGTTCCGGCGCTTATATTCGTCCGGTGAGCCAGCTCCCGCCGGACACCGAACTCGTCGCCGCGCTGCGCGGCGGGGACGACGGCACCTTCGCCGCCGTCCTCGACGCGTGGTCGGCGTCGATGCTGCGCCTGGCCCGCTCGTTCGTCTCCACCCACGCCTCGGCCGAGGAGGTCGTCCAGGACACCTGGCTGGCCGTGGTCAAGAGCCTCGACGCGTTCGAGGGCGCTCGGCGTTCAAGACCTGGGTGTACCGGATCCTGGTCAACACCGCGAAAAAGCGCGGTGCCGCCGAGCACCGCAGCATCCCGTGGGCCAGCCTCGCCCCCGACGGCGAGGACCGCGGGCCCACCGTCGACCCGGCCCGCTTCCGCGGGCCCGGCGACCGTTACCCGGGCGGCTGGCGGGAGTTCCCCGCCGCGTGGCCTTCACCGGAAGGCACCGCGCTCGCCCTCGAAGTCCGGCGGGTGATCGCCGGAGCGCTCGACGAGCTGCCCGCCCGCCAGCGCGCTGTCATCAGCCTCCGCGACGTCGCCGACCACAGCGCCGACGAGGTGTGCGAGCTGCTCGAAATCACCGCGGCCAACCAGCGGGTACTCTTGCACCGCGCGCGGGCCGTGGTGCGGGAACGGCTCGCGGAATACCTGGGCGCCGAGGGGAAACCGGCATGACGTGCGAAGAGTTCGTCGAGCTCGTCACCGCTTTCCTCGAGGGAGCGCTCGGCCCGGAGACCGAGGCCCGTTTCGTCGAACACCTGGCGCTGTGCGAAGGCTGCGAAACCTACCTCGACCAGTTCCGCACGACGATCACGGAACTGGGCTCGCTCCCCGCCGAGACGCTGTCACCCGAAGTCCGCGACAGCGTCCTCGGCGCCTTTCGCGATTGGCACGCCCGATGAACACTTCCCGAACGTCCTTTGCCGACTCATCCGCCGACCGCGTCCGCCCTGCGACGCGGGTGCTCGCGGTGGTGATCGTGCCGTTCCTGGTGGCGGCCTTCGTCATCTGCTACCTGGTGCCGACCCGGACGGCGCAGCTGTTCGCCTGGGGGATCAAGCCGCCGTTGACGGCAATGCTGCTGGCGGCGGTCTACCTCGGCGGAGCGTTCTTCTTCGTCCGCGTGGCGACGGCGAAGCGCTGGTCGGAGGTCGCGCTCGGCTTCCCGCCGGTGGCGTTGTTCGCGTCCCTGCTCGGCGTCACGACGGTGCTGCACTGGGACCGGTTCAGCCACGGTCACGTTGCGTTCTTCGCCTGGGCCGGGCTGTACTTCGCCGCGCCGGTCTTCGTGGTCGTGATCGCGGTCGTGAACAGCCGGGCGGCTCGCCAGGCGGTGATCGCCGCGGAACCACGGCTGCCGTCGCCCGTCCGGATCGTGCTGGGCGTGACCGGGCTGGCCGAACTGGTGGTGGCGGCGGGGTTGTTCGTGCTGCCGGGCGGGGTGGGCGGTCTGTGGCCGTGGGCGGTGACGCCGTTGACAGCCCGCACGTTGGCCGCGGTGTACGCGCTCGGGCTGGCCAACGTCCTGATCGCGGTGGACGCCCGGGCCGCGCGGGTGCACCTCCAGCTGGAGGTGCAGACGGTCATGCTGACCCTGATCGCGATCGCCGTCGTCCTGCGGCGCGGGGACTTCGCCGCGGGACCGGGCGCCGGGTACGCGTTCGCGGGCATCGTGCTCGCCGAGCTGGCGGTGGTCACGGTGGGGTTGATCGGCATCGCGCGCAGGGGAGCGGCCGCGGCGCGGCTGGGGCACGTCGGTGGTCACCGGGTGTAGCACGCCTTCCGGGGTGGTTCACCCGGTTGCCCGGTCGGTGCGTCTCCGCGCTGACCGGCGGTTGGTGAAGTGGTCCTTGAACCTTCCTTGAGTACCGCGCGACACGCTCGCCTGCGGTCGGAAGCAGGACCCACCCACCATGACCGACGAAGAACGGCCGTGCCGTGGGCACGATACTTTTGCGACTGGGGAGCGAAGTGGCATTCGAGCGCGAACACCGCACGGCGGGACCGGAAACCGAGGTCCTGCTGGCCGAGCAGTGGCCGCTGAACCGGGCCGAAACGAGACGGAAGCTGGAGCAGGACCCGGCGCTGCGCGTGTCGGCGGAGGTCGAGTCGCTCGTGTCGCTGAGAGGGGTCGTGCGCGCCGTGTCGCCGTCGGCGGTCGTCGTTGCCGTCGATCTGCTCGGTAGTGGGGACGAAGCCGCGCTGGCCGAACTCGCGGTGCCCGTGCTGCTCATCGGCGAGCAGGACGACGGCGACCGCGTCGCGCGCCTGCTCTCCCCGCGCGTGCGGGGGTTCGTGTGCCGATCGGACGGCGCGCCCGAACTGGCCGGCGCTGTGCGCGCGGTGGCCGCCGGCCACGCCAGCCTGCCGCCCGCGGTGGCCGGGAAGCTGCTGGACACCCTCGTGCGGAACCCGCCGCGGCCGGCCGTGTTCGACCAGCTCACCCAGCGGGAGCAGGATGTCCTGCAGTACATCTCGCAGGGGCTGACGACGGCCGAGATCGCCGCCGAAATGGTCGTGCAGACCAGCACGATCAAGTCGCACATCTACCACCTGCTGCAGAAGCTGCGGGTGCGGGACCGCACGCAGGCCGTCGCGCTGGCCTACCGGTCGGGCATCGTGCACGTGCCCGCGCCCCGGTTCGCCGACCGTGGGGACGTGCCGCTGCCGTCGGTGTGAGAAAGCGTTTTCGATGGCCGGGCACGTTCGTGTCCGGCCATCTCATTCGTTTGGCGGAGAACAGGACAGGGGACATCTCAGACCGGCGGCGGACGCGTCGCGCGAGTGCTCTGCCGTAGTTTTCATCGGAGTCGGCCGCAAAATCGTCCCGAGGAGCAAGATGGCCAGCCTGATCTCCGTCGAAGAATGCGAATCCCTCACCGTCAAGCAATTGCAGTCGCTTTACCGGGACCACGTGAGCAGGGCCCAGGTCTCGCTCATGTCGACGTTCGGTTTCGGCAAACGGCTGGTGGAAAGCGCGGACGGGGTGTGGATCACCACCCGCGACGGCGAGCGCATCCTGGACTTCACCGGCGCGGTCGGTGTCCTCAACCACGGCCACAACCACCCGCGCATCCTCGCCGCGAGAAAACGGTTCCACGATCTGCACCGGATGGAGGTGCACAAGGCGTTCTTTTCGCCGTACGTCGCCGCGCTCAGCCACAATGTCGCCCAAGTGCTGCCCGGTGACCTGAACATCTCCTACTTCCCCAATTCCGGTGCCGAGGCCAACGAAGGCGCGGTCAAACTCGCCTACAAGTACCACGAGGGCAACCGGAACACGATCCTGCGCTCGGACATCAGCTTCCACGGCAAGCTCTTGGCCACCGGCAGCCTGACCGGATCGCGGGAGAACAGCTTCGAGTTCCCCGGCATCCCCAACGTTCCCTACCCGTACGGCGACGTCGGAGCCGTGCGCGAGCTGATGGCCGCGCACCGCAAGGCCGACGGGACGTCCGACGTCTACGCGATCCTCGTCGAGCCGTTCAGCGCTTCCACCATGCGTCACTGGAGCGAGGACGCCCTGCGCGAACTGCGGGAACTCTGCACCGCCGAAGACATCGTGCTGATCTTCGACGAGATCTACACGGGCTGGGGCAAGACCGGCAGCCTGTTCTACTTCATGCGCCACGAGGGCCTGGTGCCCGACGTGCTCACCTACTCGAAGTCCTTCGGCGGCGGCAAGGCGTCGATCTCCGGCTACACCGTGCGCGAGCCGCTGTTCCGCCAGGCCTACGACCGGCTCGGCGACGTCATCCTGCACACCACCACCTACTACGGCTTCGGCGAGGAGACCGCGACCGCGATCGAGGCCGTCAACGTCGCGGTGGAGGAGGACTTCCCGCGCCGGGCCAGGGAGATCGAAGCCGTGCTCGGCGCCGGCCTGGAACGGCTGCAGAAGGAGTTCCCCGACACGATCACGCGGGTGTCCGGTACCGGCTCCCTGTTCGGCGTCTTCCTCGACAGCGGACCGGCCATCCTGAACATGGCCGCCCGGCTCGCGCCGTCGGGGTTCGCCAAGGACCCGAAGTTCCGGACCAAGCTCGTGACCAGCGCGGTGATCAGCGAGCTCTACCGCGAGCACGGGATCCTGACCTACTTCAGCCCCAACGGCGACACGCCACTGGTGGTCGCGCCGTCGCTGGTGGTCGGCCGCGAGGAGATCGAACAGTTCCTCGACGCGCTCGGCAAGACCCTCGCCAAGGGCCTGCCGCGGCTGCTGGCGAAGTTCGTCAAGGACCGCGTGAGGGCGCAGTGGTGAGCCGGGTGCTGGTGACCGGCAGCAGCGGGATGCTGGGCGGCAACCTCGTCCGCCGGTTGCGGGCCGACGGCGCCGAGGTCGTCGGCGTCGACCTGAACCCGCCGCGGGAACCCGTGGCCGGGGTCACCGAGGTCCGCGGCGACATCCGCGATCCCGCGCTGCTCGACCGGGCCGCCGACGGCGTCGACGCCGTGGTGCACTGCGCAGCCGCGCTGCCCAGCTACGCCGACGACGAGATCCGCTCGGTCATCGTCGACGGCACCCGCAACGTGCTGCGGGCGAGCCGCGACCGGGCGGTGCCGCGGGTCGTGCACATCTCCTCGACCGCCGTCTACGGCCTGCCGGACGTCGTCCCGACCCCCGAGTCCTACCCGCGCCGCCCGGTCGATCCCTACAGCCGCGCCAAGACGGCGGCCGAAGAGGTCTGCGAAGCCTTCCGCAGCGACGGGCTGTGCGTGGCGGTGCTGCGGCCCAAGACGTTCCTGGGTCCGGGCCGGATGGGCCTGTTCGCGATGCTGTTCGAGTGGGCGGCCGAAGGCCACAACTTCCCGGTGCTCGGCCGCGGCGACGTGCGGATCCAGATGTTCGGCGTCGGCGACCTCGTGGACGCCGTCGTCACCACCCTCGGCGCCGAGCGGGCGATCGCCGACGACACCTACAACCTCGGCGCCGCCGACTTCGGCACCATCCGCGAGGACTTCCAGTGCGTGCTCGACGCGGCCGGCCACGGCAAGCGGGTCGTGTCGCTGCCGGCCAGGCCGGCGCTCACGGTGCTCCGGACGCTGCAGCGGTACAAGCTGTCGCCGGTCTACGGGCGCCTGCTGCACAAGCTGATGGCCGATTCCTACGTCAGCATCGACAAGGCCCGCGAGCGGCTCGGCTTCGTCCCGCGGCTGTCCAACCGGCAGGCCATCCTGGACACCTACCGCTGGTGGTGCACGCAGCGCGGGCCGTCCCGCAAGCCGGCCGCCGGCGCCGGCCGCACCTCGCGCGACCCGTGGAACCAGGGCGCGCTGGGCCTGGTGAAGGCCCTGTTCTGACCCCACGGACGGATCGACGGAGAACCCATGATCGAGCGGACCCCACTGGTATCGGTGATCATCCCCAACTACAACTACGCCCGTTCCCTGCGCCTGTGCCTGGAAGCGCTGGCCGGCCAGACCTACCCGCGCCTGGAGGTGATCGTCGTCGACGACGGCAGCACCGACGACTCGGTCGCGGTGGCGCGGTCCCTCGGCGCCGAGGTCGTCCGAACGCCGGTCAACATGGGCTGCGCCGGCGCCCGGAACGTCGGCGCGGAAGCCGCGACCGGCGAGGTGTTCTTCTTCCTCGACTCCGACGTCGGCCTCGCGCCGGACGCGGTCGCCAACGCGGTCACCCTGCTGCGCGCCGACGAGCGCGTGGGCGCGGTGTGCGGCATCTACGACGCCGACCCGCTGATCGACGACGGGCCCGTCGAGCGCTACCGCAGCCTGCAGCTGCACTACGTCCAGGTCGCGTGCGAGGGCCCGATCTCCGGGATCTACCCGGCGATGATGGCCATGCGCGCCGAGGTGTTCGCCGCGGTCGGGCCGTTCAACGCGAAGCTGCGGCACACCGAGGACGCCGACTACGGCGCCCGGCTGGGCCGGGACTACGAACTCCGGCTCACCTCCGCGGTGCGCGGCCGGCACGACCACGACGACAAGCTGAAGGTGTTGCTGAGCAAGGTGTTCACCCGGTCGCTGCTGCGGGTGCCGCTGTTCGCCGGCGGTCAGAAGCTCGGCAAGGGGCCGGAATCGCCGGCCCGCGCGGCCGGCAGCCTGGCCGCGCTGGGCGCGGTGCTGACCCTGCCGCTGCCCGTGCTCGCCGGACCACTGTGGACGGTGGTGCCGGCCGGCCTGCTGCTCGGCTCGGTCGCCGCCGACGGCGCGATGTACCGGTTCGCCGCGCGCCGCCGCGGCCTCGGGTTCGGGCTCTTCTTCGTCGGCACCAACCTGGTCTCCAACGTCGCCATCGCGGCCGGGGTGCTGACCGGCGCGGCGCAGTGGGTGCTGTCCCCGCGGTTCCGGCGGCTCTACGACGAGGTCCCGGCATGACGGCGGAGACGCTCGAGGAACCGGAGCGGTTGCTGCCGCGGCAGGTCCGGTGGTGCGCCGGCACCCGGGTGCTCGTCGGGCTCGCCGCGGCCTGGCTGCTGTTCACCGTGGCCTACGTCCTGTTCACCGGCGACCTGTGGGTGTGGCTGCTGCCCGGTCTCCTCCCGCCGCTGGCCTTCCTGGCCGGCCCGGTGCTGGTCGCGCTCGCCCTCGCGGTGCCGCGCCTGCTGCGGCGGCGGGTGCCGAAGACGGCGTTCCGGCTGGTGCTGGTGCTGGCCGCGGCCGCGCTGGTGACGGGCGCCGGGCGCAGCGGGATCAACGTGGCGGCGCTGGGCGGTGGCGGGGACGCGGCCCCGGCGGGTGCACCCGCCGTCGTCGCCTGGAACACCGAGTACTGGGACCAGACCGACGACCCGGACCGGTTCTACGCCTACCTGCACGCCCACCCGGCCGACATCTACCTGCTGCAGGAGTACGTCGACCAGGTCGGCTCCGACGGCGCCCGGGACGCCGGCGACCTGACCCGGCTGCGCGCGGAGTTCCCGGGCTACCACATCGTGGCCCGCGGCGAGCTGCTGACGTTGTCGCGCTACCCGGTGCTCGCGCAGCCACGGGTGGGCCCGGACCGCGGCCTGCCCGACGGGGTCCCGTACGACGAGGTGTTCGAGAGCGCGAAGGTGCTGCGGACCGACCTGCAGGTGGGCCGAGCGGCCCTGAGCGTCTACAACGTCCACCTGCCGGTGCAGGTCGACGTCACCCGGAACCCGCTGAGCCACGGCTTCTACAGCTACGTCCACGCGCGGGACGGCCTGCGCAAGGCCCAGCTGGCCGGGCTCGCCGAGGACGTCGCCGCGAACCCGAACCCGCTGCTCGTCGCGGGTGACTTCAACACCAGCCCGGCCATGGGCGACCTCGACGGCCTGCGCGGCACGCTCGTGGACGCGGGCCGGGCGAGCTCGTCGCTCTACCCGGGGTCCTGGCCGGCGTCCGCCCCGCTGTGGCGGCTGGACTGGACGCTGACCACGCCGGGTGTGCGGGTGCACGACTACGGGTTCGACGACCCGGCCGGGCTGTCCGACCACGACCTGCAGCGGACCCGGATCTCGCTGGCCGGTGGGCGGTGACCCGGCGCGGGCTGTTCGCCGTGGTGCGGGCCGGCTGCTACGCCGCGGTGCTGGGGTTACTGGGGTACCAGCTGGTCACCCACCGCGGCGACGTCGTCCCCGTGGTGACGTCGCTGGGCTGGGGCCGGTTCGCCGCCGCGGTCGCGATCGCGGCGGCGGGCGGGTGGCTCGGCATGCTGGGCTGGCGGGCGCTGCTCACGGCGTCCGGCTGCCGGCTGGCGACACCGGTCGCGGCGAAGGTGTACTTCGTCGCCGGGCTGGGCCGCTACCTGCCCGGCGGCCTGTGGCCGGCCGTCGCGCACGCCGATCTCGCGCGCCGGCTGCGCGAGCCGCCCGGCCTGCTGGCGAGTGCGTTCCTGGCCAGCGTGCTCGTCTCCACGGTTGCCGGCCTGGCGGTCGGTGCGGTGGCGGTGCCCGCGCTGGCCGCGGTCCAGCCCGCGTGGTGGGTGGTCGTGCCGCTGCTGGTGGCCGGCCTGCTGGTGATCGGCACCCCGCCGCTGACCCGGCTGGTGGCCGCGATCGTGCGGCGGCGCACGGGCAAGGACGTGCCGCTGCCCGGGCCGCGCGCGGTCTTCGGCGCGCTGGGCCTGATGGCGGCCGGGTGGCTGCTCGCCGGGCTGCACCTGGTGGTGCTCACGCACGGGCTGCCGACGGGCGGCCTGCCGGGCGCGGCGGTGCTCGCCGGCGGGTTCGCGCTGGCGTCGGTCGCCGGCGTGCTGGTGGTCGTGCTGCCGGCCGGGCTCGGCGCCCGGGAAGCCGTGCTGGGACTGGCGTTGACCGCCGCGCTCGCCGGGCCGCCGGTGCCGGCGGTCGTGGCCGTCGTCGCGATGAGCCGGCTCGTGGTGACCGCCGCGGACCTGCTCGCCGCCGGGGCCGCGGCGTTCGTGCGCCTGGCCCCGGAGCCGGTGGGCGTGACGCCGTCCGCGGCCGAGTGACGCCGGCGGGCGGAACCCCCGCCCGCCGGTAAGCCCACCTCCGTCACCCTCGGCACCGATCGGTCGAATCCGCGTCGAAACCGGGTCGCCGCCACGAGATCCGCCGGACGGCCCGGCCGGTGGCGCATTTTTCGCGGATTTCGACTGGTTGGTCATTTTCGATTAATCGCGAATGGTGGGTACCGGACGGTGTACAATACGAACTCGGGGGTCGGTGACGGGCGGGCGGACCGGAGCAAGGGTTCCGGCGTTTCCGCAGTGCGCCCGAAAGTCGCTTCCGCATTCGTTCTGAAAAACATTTTCCTGCGAAGGAGAAAGCATGGGGGACCGCACCACCATCACGATCCTGGGCAACTTGTCCATCCGCGGGCGACATCGCACCGAGGCCGCGCCCAGCGCGCCCAAGGAGCGCGAAGTGCTCGCGCTCCTGCTGTTCAACTACGCCCGCGTCGTGCCGGTGCACCAGCTGATCGACGAGCTGTGGCCGTCCGAACCGCCCCGGCGGGCGCGGACCGCGCTGCAGACCTACATCCTCAACCTGCGCCGCCGGCTCGCCGACGGCCTGCGCCTGCCGCCCGCGCACGTGCGGAACGAAGTGCTGGTGACGCGCAGCGAGGGCTACCGGTTCCAGCTCGAGGACAGCGTTTTCGACCTCCACGAGTACCTGAACCTGTCGGCCGCGGGCGAACGCGCGGCCGCCGCCGGGGACGACGTCCCAGCGGTGGACCTGTTGCGGCGCGCGGAAAAGCTGTGGACCGGCCCGGTGCTGCCGGACATCGATCTGGGGCTGCCGCTGAAATCGGAGATCACCCGGCTGGAGCAGCGCCGGGTGGCGGCCAGGGAGCTCCGCATCGAGAGCGAGCTGCGCCTCGGCCGGCACCGGGAACTGGTCAGCGAGCTGTCGATGCTCGTGCACCAGCACCCGTACCACGAACGCTTCCACGAGTACCTGATGTTCTCGCTGCACCGCGTGGACCGCCGGGTGGAGGCCCTGGAAGTCTTCGAGCGCCTGCGGCACGCGCTGACCAGCGAGCTGGGGTTGCAGCCGTCCGAGCGGGTGCAGAACCTGCGCCGCGGCATCCTCGCCTCGGACGAGGTCGCGCTGGCCCTGACCTGACGTTCGCGCCCGGCCGGCGCTGGCGCCGGCCGGGCGGGGGGTCAGGCCGGTTCGTCCCGCGGGTCGCCGGTCGCCTTGGCGAGCACGAGCAGGAAGGCCGTGGCCACCGCGAGATCGATGGTGAGCCCGACGACGTCGATCTTCGGGCGCCCGCCGAACCTGCGCCGGCGCGTCACCGATACCGTGGATTTCCGATCGTCGTTCATGGTGCCTCCCGTTTCGCCGTGGCCGGGAATGACGTTACGGGTGCTGCTACGCATTGTCCTCAGGCAAAAAACGGTGATTTCCGGCCGCGTTTCTCAGACCAGAGACTGAGGCGGTGTTCAGATCAGGCCGCGGTCCCGGGCGTAGATCGCCGCCTGGGTGCGGTCGCGGAGACCGAGTCTCGCCAGGATCCGGGAAATGTGGTTCTTCACGGTTCCCTCGCTCAGGTACAACCTCGTCGCGATCTCACGGTTCGTCGCCCCGGTCGCGACCATGCGCAGCACCTCCGTCTCCCGGCTCGTCAACACCTCCGCGGACGCCGGGTGCGCCGACAGCGCCGCGGCCACGTGGCGGGCCGCCGTGTCGTCGAGCTGGGTGACGCCCGCGTGGGCCAGGCGGACCGATTCCGCCAGCTCCGCGGCCGGCAGGTCCTTCAGCAGGTAGCCGGCCGCCCCAGCCCGGAGGGCCTGCACCACGTACTCCTCGTCGTCGAACGTCGTCAGCATCACCACGCGGCAGTCCGGCGCGCGGCGGCGCAGCACCGCCACCGCGTCGACGCCGTCCATCTCCGGCATCCGCACGTCCATCAGCACCACGTCCGGGCCGAGCGCCAGGGTCCGCTCGATCGCCTCGCGGCCGGTGGCCGCCGTGCCGACCACCGCGATCCCCGGCTGGATGCCCAGCAGGGACGCGATGCCCTCGCGGACCAGCCGCTGGTCGTCGACCACCAGCACCCGCACGCTCACGGCACGGTCACCGTGACCCGGGTGCCCGCGCCCGGCTCGCTGTCGACCGACACCGTGCCACCGACGAGCGCGGCGCGTTCCCGCAGGCCCAGCAGGCCGTACCCGGACCGGGCCGCGCCGGGGTCGAAGCCGCGGCCGTTGTCGGTGACGACCAGGCGGGTGGCGGCGCCGAACGTGACCGACACCCGCACGTGGTCGGCCCGGCCGTGCCGGCGGGCGTTCGTGACCGCCTCCTGCGCGGCCCGGTGGAGCGTGGTGACCGTCGCCGGGCCGAGGTCGGGTTCCTCGCCGTGCACGTCGAGCGGCACGCCCAGCTCACCCAGCACGGCGGCCAGGGAACGGCCGCCGCCGCGCAGCGTGCCCACCGACGTCCGGACGTCCTCCAGCGCGTACCCCACCGACCGGCGGGCGTCGGCCAGCGCCTGGCCGGCGACGCCGGAGTCCCGGCCGGCGAACGCGGCCGCCTTCTCCAGCTGGATGGAGACCGCGGTCAGGTGGTGGCCGAGGCTGTCGTGGATGTCGCGGGCCAGCCGGTTGCGTTCGGCCGCGGCGGACAGCTCCGCGACCCGCGACGCCGCCCGCCGCTCCCGGACGGCGACGTCGGCCATCGCCAGGGCCAGCACCAGGCCGGTGGCGAACATGAGCACGTCGGACACGGACTCGGTGTCCCGGTACCAGCCGGGCACCCACACGGCGAACCCGCCGACGAGCACCGCCAGGCAGAGCCCGCCGAGCACCAGCCCGGCCGGACGCCCGAACGTCAGGTACGCGGCGAACGGCACCAGCACGAACAGCGCCCGCGCCAACCCGGACCCGTCGAGCGCGGCCACGGCGAAGAACAACACCAGCCGCGCGGCGAGGAACGCGGCGGGCCACCGGGCCACCCGCCGCTCGACGGCGTCCAGCGCGAACAACGCCCCGATCCCGGCGACGAAGCCGGCGAGCCGGACCCCGTTCGCCGGGCCGAGGCCGGCGACCGCGGAGTACACCCCGGCGAGCAGCACGATCCCGTACACGGCACCGGAAACCCACGGCACGATCCGCGTCACCATCACCCGAGCCTACGGCCGTTCGCCGCCGTCCGGAGGCAAGTGTGGCCGGACGGCACGTGCCGTCCGGCCACGCGGACCCGGCCCGGCCGGCACTTCCGGCGGGCCGCCGCGGTTCGTAGCGTTCGCGGAAACTGTTGCCTGCCAAGGAGATTCCCATGCTGACCCCACTGGGTGCCGGGTGCGGGGTGCTCGCCGGCCTCGCCATCGCCGTTCCCGGCCTGATCGAGGCGTTCACCGGTGAGACCGCGCCGACGAGCTTCGTGCTCGGGCTGTCACCGGCGTTCGCCGTCCCGCTGCTGACCGTGCTCCACCTCCGGCAGGCCACCGCGGCCGGCGCGTTCGGTGCGGTGGCCTACACGGTGAACGCCGTCGGCCTCGGCCTGTTCGGCGGCGCGGCCTTCACCCTGAACCTGGCGTTGTTCTTCCTCGACGACGCGGTGACGAAGGAGCTGCTGCGCGGCCCGGCCGCGGTGGCGCTGCAGGGCAGCGCGCTGGTCTTCGCCGCGGGCGCGGTGCTGTTCGGGGTGGCCATGCTGCGTGCCGGGAGCCACCCCCGCGTCCCGGCGGTGGCCTACCTCGTCGCGCTGCCCGTGCTGGCCGTCGCGGCCCGGCTGCCGGACACCCCGCTCACCAGCCTCGTGCACGTCGTGGCCGGGGGGTCACTGGTGTGGCTGTCGCTCGGCGTCACGCGGGCCCGTCAGGACGCGACCGTGAACTCCAGTGCGTAGCGGCCGTTCGTCACCGGGACCGCGCCGCGCAGGGCGAGCTCGCACGCGGCGGCCAGCTCGGTCAATTCCTCGACGGTGCGTTCCCGGCTGCCGAAGCACATCAGCATGAACAGGTCGATCGCGGTGTCGGCCCCGTGTCCCCGCACCGGCTCGATCAGGACGACGGACGCGTCCGCCGCCGCGGCCCGGCGGCAGCCGGCCAGGATTTCGCGGGCGTGCTCGTCGTCCCAGTCGTGCAGGATGTCGGAGAGCAGGTAGGCGTCGGCGCCGGTGGGCAGCGGGTCGAAGAAGCTGCCGGGCACCGCGCTCGCCCGGTCGCCGAACCCGTCGGCCGCCAACCGCGCGGCGGCGGCCGCGGCCGTCGGCGGCAGGTCGAGGATCCGGCCGCGGACGCCGGGGTGCGCTCGCAGGATTTCGCGCAGCAGCGGCCCGTCACCGCCGCCCACGTCGACGATGTCGCGGAAGCGGCCCCAGTCGAAGTTGCGGGCGATCAGCGGGGCCTGCTCCCGGAACCGCCAGTTCATCTGGGCGTCGAACGAGGTCCGCAGCTTCGGGTCGGCGTCGAGGTCGGCCCAGAACTCGCGACCGTACCGGCGCGGGTAGCCGGGAGCGCCGTCGGTGACCACGGAGAGCAGCTCGACGAAGGCCAGCTCGGCGCGGCCCCCGGCATAGGTGATGTCGAGCAGCGGCCGGATCCCTTCGGGGGCGTCCTCCCGCAGCTGGGCGCCGAGTGCGGTCGGGCGGTAGCGATCCGCGTCCCGTGCGAAGACCCCGGCGGTGACGAGGTGGTCCAGCAGCCGGGCCAGCGCCGCGGCGGACGTCCCGGTCAGGGTGGCGAGCTCCGCCGCCGTGGCGCCGTCCGGGCCGGCGTGGTCGGCCAGGCGGAGGGTCGCGGCCACCCGCACGGCCATCGGGGTGGCCAGATCGGCCAGGGGCATGATCGACCGGGCGTCCATTCCCCCGAGCCTAGCGAGTCACCGGCGCGGTCCCCGGCGCCTTTCGCGATTCTCAGGTCGTCAGCGCGCTCCGGACCGCCCGTTCGACCAGGATCGGCACGAAGGCGTGGATCCGGGCGCCGGCGAGCCGGGCCCGTTCCCGGTCGACCAGTGCGGCGAAGGGCTTGATCAGCTCCGGGGGCGGCGAGCCGAGGCCGGCACGGACCGGCGCCGCCGTCGCTCCGCTCCCGCACGATCGGCCCCTACACCGCCGAAGTCGGCATTCGCCCGGCGATCGACGGACCGCGGCGGCGCTGCTCGGCTTCGTCCAGCTCGATCGCTGACCGAGGTGGCCCGCGTCAAACAGTCGTCAGCGCGCTCCGGACCGCCCGTTCGACCAGGATCGGCACGAAGGCGTGGATCCGGGCGCCGGCGAACCGGGCTCGTTCCCGGTCGACCAGTGCGTGCAGGCGGCTGCGGGTGACGTTCGTGTAGTCCCGGCCCAAGCGGTCCTCGAGCTGGGCGAGGTGGGTGTCGAGCTGCTCCGAGGCCATGGTGTCCAACGTGCTCATCGCTCACCTTCCGGTCGGTGTCGTGGGAACTACATGCCCCAGGAGACGACCGGGAGGTGAACCCGAGGTGAACAAGAGAAGCCTCAGCGGCGGCCGGGGCCCGCGCGGTAGGCGGCGACCCTGATCCGCAGGCCGCGCAGGTGGACCAGGTCGATGGCGAACGTCGACGCCGTCCGGTACCCGGCGGCGGGCTCCTCCGTCCGGCAGGGACCGGCGAAGTAGACGAACTCGTCGTCCGGGTCGTACCGCGGCTCCGACCAGACCGCGGCCTCACCGGCCGCGCGGTCGCCGCGGCGGGTGCGGGCCAGCCAGTACACCGGCAGCTTCAGCACCTCGCCCAGCGCCTTGTCCAGCGCGGCGAGGTCGGCCTCGGCGACGGCGAGCCCGCGGCCGCTCCACACCCGGGGCGCCCAGTCGCCGTCCGTGGCGTGGGTGAACGCCGCGGTGTCGCCGGACGCGGTGATCGTCCAGTCGGCCACGGTGGTGAGGGTCGGCATGGCGGCTCCCTGTGGTCGAGGCCCCCAGGCTCCAGCACACCGTAGTGGATCATTTCGGCACGGTGGTACCACTGGCCGCACGCGGGTGCCGGGCGCCCGGCCGGTGCCCGCCGAAGAGCCTGGTCGGCGGCGGCGCGTCGGACGCGAGTCAGCCCTTTTGTTCATCCGATATTCATTCAGGGATCACCGGAAGCGGGTTGGTGTGCCAGGCTGG